>NZ_JAEBDZ010000013.1:0-243650 GCF_046548675.1 Amycolatopsis sp. cmx-8-4 | reverse complement strand
GACGTCCGCGAGTGGATCAAGGACTGGAACGAGGACCCCAAGCCGTTCGTGTGGAAGAAGACTGCCGAAGAGATCCTCGACTCGCTCGCCCGATATATCTCACGAATTTCCGGCGCAGGACACTAGTGCGCGGGACCGCCTGGGGCCTCCGGCTTTGCGCCGAGGCGGTGCAGGACGGCGGCCGCCAGGGCTGTTCGCTCCAGCATCCCCTCGACGCTGATGTGCTCGTGCCGTGCGTGCGCGCCGTCGCCGACCGCGCCGAAGCCGTCCAGGACCGGGTGGCCCAGCGCCGCCACGAAGTTGCCGTCGCTGGCTCCGCCCACCGAGCATTCTTCCAACGTGACGCCCAGCTCCGCCGCCGTCGCGCGGGCCAGGTGGTACAGCTCCGCGGTCGCCGGGGAACGCTCCATCACCGGGCGGTTCCAGCCGCCCTCCACCGTGACCCTCGCGCGGGGGTCGTGGGCCGTCAGCGCCGCCAGGCCCGCGTCGATGCGCGACGCCTCCGCCGCGCTCGACACGCGCACGTCGACCTGGCCGGACGCCGCGCCCGCGATCACGTTCTGCCTGGTCCCGCCGGCGATCACGCCGACGTTGACCGTCGTCCCGGCGGCCGGGTCGGCCAGGGCGTGCAGGGCCAGGACCGCCCGGGCCAGCTCGTCGATCGCGCTCGCGCCCTTCGCCGGGTCCAGCCCGGCGTGGGACTCGACGCCGGTGACGCGCACGCGGAACAGGCCGACGCCCTTGCGCGCGGTCTTCACCGCGCCGTCCGCGCTCGCCTCGAACACCAGCGTCGCGCGGGTGCCCGCCGCGGCCGCCTCGATCACCGGCCGGGACACCGGGCTGCCGATCTCCTCGTCGCCGTTGAGGACCAGCCGGACGGCCGGGCGGGGCAGCTCGGCGGCGTCGAGCGCGCGCAGCGCCCACACCGCGTGGACGAGGCCCGACTTCATGTCGAAGATCCCCGGCCCGGTCGCGCGGTCGCCGTCCACCGTGAACGGCCAGTCCGCGAGCGTCCCGAGCGGCCACACCGTGTCGTAATGGGCCAGCACCAGAACCGGCTGACCGGCGCCCGGGTAGTCGTAGACCTTGACGTCGCCGTGGACGCCGCCGTCGACGTCGCGCACCGACGCGGGCGGGCCCAGCCGGTCGCGCAGCCAGCCGTCCACCCAGGACAGTCCTCGGGCGAGGCATTCCTTGTCGTCACTGGGAGTCTCGATGCCGACGTAAGCGGCGACGTCGGCCAGCAGCTCGTCGCGGTGGGCGCGCACCCACTCGTGCGGGATCACCACGGCCGCTCCCCGAGGACGTGGTCGACGACCTGGGCGTGGGTGGCGAACCAGACGCCGTCGTGGCCGGTGATGTGGTCGAGCAGCTCGGTGAGGATCGCGATCCGCGAGCGGTGCCCGATGATGTGCGGGTGCATGGTGAGCTGGAACAGGCCACCGTCGGCGTAGGCCGCGTCGAACTCGTCGCGCCAGATCGAGAGCACCCCGCGCGGTGGCGTGTAGGGCCGCAGGGCGGCGAAGCGGTCCATCATGAAGTACGGCGCGTCGTCGCGGATCCACTCCACCGGCAGTTCGACGACGCCGGTGGGCTCGCCGTGTTCGAGGAGCTCGTAGCAGTCGTCGTCGGCCATCAGCGACGAGTCGTACCGCAGGCCCAGCTCGCGGGTGATGGCCAGGGTGTGGGCGGAGAAGTCCCACGACGGCGTCCGGATGCCGACCGGACGGGTACCCGCGAGCCGTTCCAGGACGTCGGCGGCGCGGAAGGCGAGGTCACGCTCCTCGGTCTCGGTGAGGCCGGTGTTGCGTTCGTGGATCCAGCCGTGCAGCGCGACCTCGTGCCCGTTGTCCACATAGGACTGTACTTCGCCGTCGTGCAGCAACGCCGAGACCGCGGGCACGAAGAAGGACGACGGCGCGGAGTACCGGTCGAGCAGGCGCAGCAACCGCGGCACGCCGACGCGCGCGCCGTACTCGCCCTGCGCCAGCTTGCCGGGCAGCACGTCCCCGTCGCGCAGCGCGGGCGTCTCGTGGTCGGAGTCGAACGACAGCGCCACGGCCACCTTCGCGCCGCCGGGCCACGACGCGGGCCGCAGCGAGCGGCCCGCCCGGACGTGCTCGACGTGCCCGCGCCACGTCGATTCGTCCCACCGCCAGGGTTATTCGGTCATGCGTCCTCCAGGGCGGCGGCCGATGCCTGCTCGGGCGTCTTGGCTTCGTTCTGCACCACCGCATCTTGAACGCGGGGAAACGTCGAGGGCAAGGGGCCGGAAGAGTCAGCCGGCCCGGATCACGCCCAGGCCCAGCGGCGTGATTTCGTGGATCTGCGACTTGCCCGCCCGGGTGCTGGTGATCAGCCCGCTCGCCCGCAGGACCGACGCGTGCTGGCTGGCCGTGGCCAGGGAGATGTCCGTCAGCTCCGCCAGCTCGCTCGTGTTGCAGCGGGTGATCGCCACCGTCATGAGGACGCGGGCGCGGGTCCGGCCGAGCAGCGCGGCCAGCGACGGGCCGGGTTCGGCGTCGCTGTCCAGGGTCGTGTGGCCGATCGAGTAGACGAGCACCGGCGGCAGCGCCGGGTCCTTGTACGTCGTCGGCATGCCGTGGGCGAAGAACGTCGGGAGCAGCCGGAGGCCGCGGCCGGCCAGGTGGAGCGTCTGGTCGACCGGGAAGCGGACGTGGAGCACCGGCGGGTTCCACGTGATGTCCGGGTGCAGCGTCGAGAGCAGCAGCTGGGGCCCGCCGCGCTCGAGGCCGGACTGCAGCCGGCGGCGGTCGCGCGCGACGGTGCGGCGGACCGCCGGCCAGTCCGGGGCGAGGCACTGGCGGTAGTAGTCGTGCAGCGCCGTGCCCAGCCGGCGCAGCTCGCGCGGTTCGCCGTCGCCGAGGCCGCGCAGCCACGGCGGGACGCGGGTGCCCTGCGCGGCGAGCTCGGCGACGTCGGCGGCCAGGACCCGCGGCGGGGTTTCGAGGAGGGCCGCGATGCCGTCACCGACCGTGCGGGCCCCGGGTGGGGTGAGGAAGTCCGGGCAGTAGCCGTACGGCGGCACGGCGGCCATGAGCAGCCGCCCGGACTCGGGGACGGCGGAGCGTGACCCCCGGCGCCACCGGCCGAAGAAGGGCTCACCCTCGGGTCGCCGGATCCGGTAGCTGCTCATCAGCAGCTCCCACATCGGGTCGGCGTCCTCGGCGATGGTCAGCTTCGCCAGGTCCGCGTCCGTGAAGTGAATTTCCAACATGCCGGGCGCACCCCCTTCCCGGCGAGGATAGCGCTGGTCGGGCGCGATTTCCGCCGCGGCAGCCGTGATCTTCGCCGGGCCTCGTTTCGGCCAGGTGCGAAACGTTTTCGAGTCCGTTGACGCCGCTCGCGCGCACCTGGGAGGTTTCTTCTCGACGGGACGTGCCCGCAGCCGGCTGGGGGAGGGCTGCGGGCACGTCCCGTGACCGGGGACGGCGGCCGCGTGCGGGAAACCCGGCGGGGACGTCCGAGGCGGCGATGCCGGGGCGCCCGCCGTGCGATCCTGGTCGCATGGCGCAGCCCGGCGATCCCCGATCGGACGACGAGGTCGATCCGGCGATCCGCACCCAGATCCTGCTCGCCGAGTACAGCGCGCTGCGGGCCGAGACCGAGCGTCGCGCGACCGTCCAGTGGAGCGTGTTCGCCCTCCAGCTGGCCTCCGCGGGCGCGATCTCCAGCGTGGCGATCTCGTCGTCGGACTTCGCCCTGCTGCTGCTCGTCCCGTTCGCGGCGTACCTGCTCGGCTGCCGCTACATCCTGCACGACTTCCACATCAAGCTGATCCGCCGGTACGTGCGCGAGTCGCTGGCGGAGCGGCTGGGCGGGCAAGTCCGGTGGGAGTCGTGGCGGACCTCGGCGCTGGCCGCTCCCGCCACGCGCGGCTGGTTCAGCGTCACCGGCTGGAACTTCGCGCACCCGACCAGGCTGGCGTTCGAAGGGGTCGGCTTCCTGAGCCTCGCCGCCGCGCTGCTGTCCGCGGGGTACCGGTGGTGGCGGACGTCGGTGCCGTGGCCGCTGACCGCCGGGTTCCTGCTGGGCTGGCTGCTCGGGTTCGGCGTCGTCCTGCTGCTGGGCCAAGCTTTCCGGCGCGCGTCGGATCTGTGAGGGCCGTCCTGGGCCGGCGATGTTAACTTTGGGACAAGCCTGGAGGAAGGACAGCGATGAGCGAACCCGGCCGGGTGGTGCCCGCGCGGCGGCGGGGGCTGGCCGACGAGGTCGCCGACCGGATCCGGGACGCCATCTTCGACGGCGCCTACCCGCCGGGCAGCCAGTTGCGGGAGGTGGAGCTGTCCGCAGCGCTGGGCGTCAGCCGGGGGCCGGTGCGGGAAGCCCTCCTGCGGCTCGAACGGGAAGGCCTGGCGCGCAGCGAGTGGCACCGCGGCGCGACCGTGACGGCCCTGACCGAGCCGGACGTCGCCGAGCTCGACACGCTGCGCGCGGCCCTCGAACAGCTCGCCGTCGCGCTGGTGATCGAGCGCGCCCCGGCCGCGGGGCTGGCGGCGGTCGACGCGGCCGTCGGGCGCATGGCGCGCGCCGCGGACGAGCACGAGATGGTCCGCTGCGACATCGGCTTCCACGACGCCGTGTACGCCGCCGCGGGCCACCGGCGCCTGCTCGAAGCGTGGGAGGCCATCCGCTCGCAGGTGCACCTGTTCCTGCTGACGCGCGTCGGCGTCGAGGCCGACGGCTACCTCGCGGCGATCCCGGAGGAGCACCGGCAGCTGGCCGCCGCGCTGCGCGTCGGTGACCGCGAGGCCGCGCTGAAGCTGTTCGCCACCCACCGCCGGCACGCGTTCGACATCCTCACCGGCAAGCGGCGCTCAGCCGGCCGGTGACGGCTCGGCCGTGAGCGCCGCGTCCGCGAAGCCCGCGGTCAACGCCCGGAGCGCCGCGTCCAGGTAGACCGTCAGGTCCGCGTCGGCCCGGGCCGACCAGCGTTCGTAGGCCGCGCGGCACGCCGCCAGCACCGCCCGGCCCACCGCCAGCGGGTAGAGCGAGTCCGCGGGCTGGCCGGTCCGCGTGCCGACGTACGCGCTGACCGCGCGTTCCCAGGCGTCGTAGTGGAGCGCCGCGCTCGCGGCCAGCTCGGGGACCGAGCTGAGCAGGCTCATCCGCTTGCGCAGCTCGGGGACGTCCTCGGCGCGGTAGTGGTTCGCGGCCAGCACGGCCGCGCGGACGGCGTCCATCACGGGCAGGCCGGCGGGCGCGTCGGCGAGCAGCTTCCGGATCGTCTCGACCTCGGTGTCGAACTCGTTCCACAGCACGTCGGACTTGGCGTCGTAGTACCGGAAGAACGTGCGGCGGCTGACCCCGGCGGTCGCGGCGATCTCGTCGACCGTCGTCTCGTGGAAGCCCCGTTCGGTGAACAGCCGCAGGGCGATGACCTCCAGGTCACGGGCGCTGGTGCCCGGTGGGCGGCCGCGGCGGGCGGCGGGGGGCGGTTCGGTCATCCGTGTGCCGTTCCTTCGTGAGGCTTGTTTCTGACACTGGGTGACATTACTCTGCCTGATATTCGTCACAGGGTGCCGAAAAGAGGTCGATCATGCGGCTCGCGGAACTGTCCTCGCCGGACGTCGCCGAGCGCGCGGCGGCCGGGGCGATCCTCGCGGTGCCGGTCGGCGCGACCGAGCAGCACGGCCCGCACCTGCCGCTGACCACCGACACCGACATCGCCCAGGCCCTGTGCGACGGGCTCGCGGCCGCTCGCCCGGACGTCCTGGTGGCCCCGGTGGTCGCGTACGGCTCCAGCGGCGAGCACGCGGGCTTCGCCGGGACGCTGTCGATCGGCCAGGAGGCGACCGAGCTGCTGCTGGTCGAGCTGGGCCGCTCGGCGGCCGAGACGTTCGGCCGGCTGCTGTTCGTCTCCGCCCACGGCGGCAACGCGGATCCGGTCGCCCGGGCCGTTGCCCGCCTGCGGGCGGAGTCGCGTGACGTCGAGGTGTTCCAGCCGCGCTGGCCGGGCGATCCGCACGCCGGTCGTCCGGAAACGGCGCTGCAGCTGGCGTTGCGGCCGAGCGGGGTGCGGATGGACCGCGCGGTCGTGGGGGACACGCGGCCGCTGGGAGAGGTGCTGCCGCTGCTGCGCGAAGGCGGCGTCCGCGCGGTGACGGCGACCGGGGTGCTGGGCGATCCGACGTCGGCGACGGCGGCGGAAGGCCGGGAGCTGCTGGCGCTCCTGACCGGAGCGTTGGTGTCCCATGTGGACGCTTGGCCCCCGGTGGTGGTCGCATGACCCGGCGCACCGCCCTCGTGACCGGCGCGGCCCGCGGGATCGGCGCCGCGACCGTCCTTCGCCTGGCCGGACAGGGTTACGCCGTCCTCGCCGTCGACGTCACCGCCGACGACCCGGCCCTCCCGTACCCCATGGGCACCGCTGACGAGCTGGCCGCCGTCGTCGCGCAGGCGGGGGACAACGCCGCGGCCTTCGTCGCCGACGTCCGCAACCCCGGCGCCCTGGCCGCCGCGGTGGCCGAGGCCGAACGCCGCTGGGGCGGGCTCGACGTCGCGATCGCTGCGGCGGGCGTGATCGCCGGGGGAGTGCCGCTCTGGGAAGTCCCGGAGGCGCGGGAAAAGGCCGTCCTCGAGGTCAACCTGAACGGCGTCGTCCACCTGGCCCGGGCCGCCGTGCCCGCGTTGCTGCGCCGGCCCGAACCGCGCGCCGGCCGCTTTCTCGCCGTCGCCTCGGCCGCCGCGACCCGCGGCCTGCCGATGCTCGCGGCCTACTGCGCCGCGAAGGCCGGCGTCGCCGGGCTGATCCGCGCGCTCGGTGCCGAACTGGGCCGCACCGGCGTCACCGCCAACGCCGTCAGCCCCGGCTCGACCGACACCCCGATCCTCGCCGAGAGCGCCCGGCTCTACGACCTGCCCGAGGCGGCCGCGTTCGCCGATCAGCAGCCCGCCGGCCGGCTCCTCGACCCGGCGGAAGTCGCCGCCGTGCTGGCGTTCCTCGCCGGCCCGGACAGCGGTGCGATGACCGGCGCGGTCGTGCCGGTGGACGGAGGTCTGGCCTTGTGACGCCCTTGCCACCCGGCTTTCGCATCGTGCTGGACCCGGACACCCGCGAACTGTCCGACGGCCTCTGGTTCGGCGGCTCCCCGGCCCGCGTGCTGCGGCTGACCGGGGCGGGCCGCAAAGCGTGGCGGGACCTCGGCGACGGCCCGGTCACCTCCGCGGCCACGGGCACGCTCGCCCGGCGCCTCACCGACGCCGGTCTCGCGCACCCCGTGCCGCCGGAGCCCGAGACGCCCGCGGACGTCACCGTCGTCGTCCCGGTCCGTGACCGGGCGGAACTGCTCGGCCGCTGTCTGGCGGGGCTCGACCGAAAGCACCCCGTGCTCGTCGTCGACGACGGTTCGGACGACCCCGCCGCCGTCGCGGCCGTGGCCGCCGCGCACGGCGCGAAGCTCATGCGCCGGGACGTCAACGGCGGCCCGGGCGCCGCGCGCAACACCGCGCTGGACCACGTAGGCACCGAGCTGATCGCCTTCCTGGACAGCGACTGCGTCCCGGCCGAGCGCTGGGCCGACCGCCTCGCGACGCACTTCGCCGACCCGCTGCTCGCCGCCGTCGCACCCCGCGTCCGCGCACTGGCGCCCGACACGTGGGCCGGCCGCTACACCCGCGCCGCGGGCAGCCTCGACCTCGGCGACCGGCCCGCGCGGGTCGCGCCGGGCACGCGGGTGTCGTACGTGCCGACCGCCGCGCTCGTCGCCCGCCGCAGCGCGCTGACGTCGGTCGCGGCCGACGGCGCGGTGTTCGATCCGGCGCTGCGCGTCGGCGAGGACGTCGACCTCGTCTGGCGCCTGCACGAGGCCGGCTTCCGCGTCCGTTACGCCCCGGACGTCGCCGTCGACCACCACGAGCCGCAGACCTGGCGCGACCTGCTGGGCCGCCGGGCCCGCTACGGCACGTCCGCCGCACCGCTCGCGCTGCGGCACCCGAAAGCGCTGGCGCCCTTGGCTTTGCACCCCTGGCCCGCGCTGACCGTCGGCGCGTTGCTGGCCCGCCGGCCGGCGCTCGCCGCGCTCGCGTTCGGCGGCTCGGTGGGCAGCATGGTCCGGCTCCTGCGCGCCCACGACGTCCCGGACGCCGGGGTCGTGCGCGCGATGGCCACCGCCGTCCGGCAGACCTGGCTCGGGTGCGGCCGCTACGGCACCCAGTTCGCGGCCCCGCTCCTCGCCGCGCTGCTGGTCCCCGGCGGGCGGCGGCGCTGGAGCCGCCGCGCCGCCGTCGCTTCGCTGCTGCTGGGCCCCCCGCTGACCGCGTGGGCGCAGCGGCGGCCGGAGCTCGATCCCGTCCGCTACACCGCGGCCGCGATCGCCGACGACATCGCGTACGGCGCCGGCGTCTGGGCCGGCTGCCTGGCGCAGCGCACCACGGTGCCGGTCCGCCCGGCGGTCGTGCGGCGCCCGCTCGAGATCGACCCGAAGGGAACACGATGACCTGGTTCGAGTCCGTCGCCGAAGCCCAGCGGCGCGCGAAGAAGCGTCTCCCCGGTTCCGTCTACTCCGCCCTGATCGCCGGTTCCGAAAAGGGCCTGACGCTGGCTGACAACCTCGGCGCGTTCGACGAACTGCGGTTCGCGCCGCGCACCGCCGGGCACTTCGGCGAGCGCGACCTGAGCACGCACGTGCTCGGCCGCGACGTCGCGCTGCCGGTGCTGATCTCCCCGACCGGGGTGCAGGCGGTGCACCCGGACGGCGAGGTGGCCGTGGCCCGCGCCGCCGCCGCGCGGGGGACGTCGATGGGGCTCAGCTCGTTCGGCAGCAAGCCGATCGAAGAGGTCGTCGCGGCCAACCCGAACACCTACTTCCAGGTCTACTGGACCGGCACCCGCGAGGACATTCAGCGCCGTCTCGAGCGCGCCCGCGCGGCCGGGGCCGTCGGCATCATCCTGACCCTGGACTGGTCGTTCTCGCACAGCCGCGACTGGGGCAGCCCGCACATCCCGGAACGGCTCAATTTCCGCGAACTGTTGCGGTTCGCGCCGGAAGGCCTGACGCACCCGCGCTGGCTGCTCGACTACGTGCGCACCCGCGCGCTGCCGGACCTCGGCGTGCCGAACATGGCCCAGCCGGGCGAGCCGTCGCCGACGTTCTTCGGCGCGTACGGCCAATGGATGCAGACGCCGCCGCCGTCGTGGGAGGACGTCGCCTGGCTGCGCTCGCAGTGGGACGGCCCGTTCCTGCTCAAGGGCGTCATCCGGGTCGACGAGGCCCGCCGCGCGGTGGACGCGGGCGTCAGCGCGATCTCGGTGTCCAACCACGGCGGCAACAACCTCGACGGCACCCCGGCGACGATCCGCGCGCTCCCGGCGATCGCCGAAGCGGTCGGCGACCGGGTGGAAATCCTGCTGGACGGCGGAATCCGCCGCGGCAGCGACGTCGTGAAGGCCCTGGCCCTGGGCGCTCGCGCGGTGCTGATCGGCCGTGCGTACCTGTGGGGCCTGGCCGCGGACGGCCAGGCGGGCGTGGAGAACGTCCTCGACGTGCTGCGGGGCGGCATCGACTCGACGCTGCTGGCGCTGGGCAAGCGGAGCGTGCAGGACCTCACCCGGTCGGACGTGCTGGTGCCCGCGGGGTTCGAGGCCGATCTCGGCGTCGCAGTCGGCTGATCAGCCGACGTCGGTCTCGGGGACTGCCTTGGCGAGTTCGTCGAACCCGGGCGGGCAGTACGCGACGCCGGCGTCGCGCCGCCGCCGGACCGCGCTCGACGCGACGGACATGGCGACGGCGTCGCGGAGGTCGAGGCGAAGCCGCGCCAGGGGTCGCTGCAGGCGGTAGATCCCCGTGCGCGACTCGTGGATCTCGCCGAGGGGGTTCGCGTGCACCGCGGGGAGGTTCTCGACGCCCCACCCGGCGTCGGTCGTGAACGCGCCGTCCCGGAACCCCAGGCCGTGCTTCGCCGCGCGGCCCGCCAGCCAGAGGAGGGCGACGTCCGCCAGGGACGAATCCGGGTAGCCGCCGCCGACGTCGCTGTGCACCCCGGAGAACCAGACCTGCTCGACCACCTGGTCGCCGGCGGCGTCGTGCCGCGTCCACAGCGCCGGCCGGAAGGCCTTGCGCCGCTCATCGATCGCGACGGCGTGCATCGCGACGTCGACCCGGCTGCTCAGCTCGGTGTCGTGGAAGGCGAACCGCCGGTTGATCCGGTCCATCAGGAACTTCGGCCCGATCGTGGGGATCCCGAGCGCGCCCACCGTGTCCCAGACGCCGATGAACCGGATCCGGGTGTTCGCGTGGCTGTAGGACCGCCGGAACAGCTCCGACTCGATGTCCCGCGGCTTGATCGACCGCGCGCGGTACAACGTGTACGCGTCGTCGAGCCGCTCGACGGCGGCCGGCTTGAGGACCCCGGCGTTCCGGATCAGCCCGGCGACGCTGCGGGCGGTGAAGGCGCCGCGGCTGAAGCCGAACAGGAAGATCTCGTCGTCCGGCTCGTAGTTCTCCACGACGAACCGGTACGCGCGAAGCACGTCGTGGGCTACACCGACCCCGAACGCGCCGCCGCGCAGCCGGGCCCGGCCGTAGGACCCGACACCGCGGTGGTAATACAGGCGCTGAGGGACGCCGTCGAACTCACCGGCGACAGCCAGGGCCAGCTTCGTGACGTTCGTGGGGGACGGCGTTCCGCCGGAAGTCTGGTCCGGTGTGTTCCACGTGCCGTCGCAGCAGATCACGAGACGCTTCATGGCACCCCTCTCCGGAGCTTCCCCCAACGGGTCGCAGGAGCGAAGGCCTGGTTACGCGGAATCGGACACGTCACCCGGATGGCGTAGCCGCGGCCGGCCGTTCCCGACGTCCGGGTCTGGACCACCGGCCCCCGGGACTGGTAATCCTTCGCGGATGACGATGGACGCGATCGCCCTGCACAGCATCAACCCGTGGGAAGTGTCGTTCCTGCGCGAAGAGGTGGCCGGCTACTTCGCCCACGGCATCGAGTTCGCACCCGGCGCCACGGTCCTCGACGTCGGCGCCAACGTCGGCGTCTTCTCGGCGGCCGTCTACGAACGCCTGGACGGCGACGTGCGGATCTTCGCCTTCGAGCCGTTGCCGCCGCTCTACGACACGCTGGAGCGCAACGCCCGCGAGTTCTTCGGCGGCCGGCTGACCGCGCTGCCGTTCGGATTGTCCTCGGCGGAGGACGAGCTGGACTTCAGCTACTTCCCGGCCGCGACGATCTTCTCGTCTTCCTTGCGGGACGCGGGAAACGTCGAGGCCGAGCGCAAGCGCGTCACGGCCAGCATCGTCGAGATGATCCGCCGGGGCGGCCTGGGTGCCACGGCCCGCCGCGTCCCGGCGCCGGTGCTGCGGGGAATCGTCGGCCGCAAGCTCCGGGTCATGCGGGAACTGGAGACGCACCGCGTTCGCGTCCGGCCGCTGTCGCCGGTGCTGGACGAGCAGGCCATCGACCGCATCGACCTGCTGAAGGTGGACGTCGAGGGCGCCGAGCTGGACGTGTTGCACGGCATCGAGGACCGCCACTGGCCGCTGGTGCGGCAAGCGGTGGTGGAGGTCGAAGGCTGGCGGCGCAACCGGGACACGATCCGGGAGGTGTTCGTGGAGAAGGGTTTCACGGTGAGCGCGGAGCAGGACCCGGTGCAGGAAGCCGCCGACATCGGGATGGTGTTCGCGGTTCGCTAGCGCCGCCGTCGGAGGAGCACGAAGAACAGGATCGAAGCCGCCGTCAGCGTCGCGGACAGGGCGGCCAGGAAGATCGTGGCGCCGGTGAAGGACAGGGGGTCCCGGACGTCGACGTTGTAGCCGGACTTGGCCGGCACGACCGCCGTGACCGTGGCCGGCGCTTCCCGGCCCGACGCCCGCAACCGGCTCTCGGTCCGCTGCACGGCGACGGCCCCGAGCGCGACGGCGACGGCGAGCACGAGCCCGGGGACGAGGACCCACGCGGCGGCCCGGCGTAGTCTGGCCGGGGCGGGTCCACGACGCCGTCGCACCCAGGCGACGGGTACCGGCTCGGGTTCGCTCACGTGTCCAGTATGGACGAAGAATCACGCTTCGCGGGTCAGGTCCAAGAGTTGCCGTTCCAACCGCCGGGCGGCGGCCACGTCGATGCCGACGCCCCACAGCGGCGCCGTGCTCGCGCCGTCCGCCGCCGCGACGACCAGGGTCACCACGTCGGGCGGCAGGCCGTCCGCGTGCAGTTCGTCGTCCCACCGCTCGGCGTCCGCGCGGGCCAGCCCGGCGACCTCGGGGATCGAGATCAGCTGGGCGATCAGCGCGATGTTCTCCCGGATCGCGACCTCGTCCTGGGACGTGTCCAGCGACGCCCGGACGTACGCGCGGGTCAGCCGGCCCGGCGCGGTGTCCGCCGGCTCGAGCGCGGCGGACACTTCCGCCCGGAACGAGTCGAGGAGGTCCTGGGCGAGCGCGCGCACCAGGGCGTCCTTGGCCGGGAAGTGGTACAGCAGCCCGCCTTTCGACACCCCCGCCTGCCGGGCGATGTCGTCCAGCGACGCGGAGACGCCGCGGGCGCGGATGGTTCTCCCGGCCGCGTCGAGCAGGGCCCGGCGCGTTTCTTCGGGGCTGCGCCCGGCTTTGCGAGGCATCGTCAGTCCTTTCCGGACGGGATCGTACGCCAGGCGATCAGCGCGGCGACGGCGGTGACGACGGCCGCCGCGACCGACGTCACCTGCATGGCGCCGGTGAACGCCTGCCGGGCGCTCTCGGCCACCGGTGACGCCGGGTCGAGCACGGTCACCGCGGCCGCCAGCGACTCCCGGACCTCGGGGGCCACCGCCGGCGGCAGCAGCCCGCGGTAGACGAGCGTCACGAGCGAGCCGAGGAGCGCGATGCCCAGCGCGGCACCCAGTTCGTACGCGGTTTCGGAGATCGCCGACGCCGAGCCGGCCTTGTCCCGCGGGACGGCCGACAGCACCGAGTCCACGGTGAGCGTCAGCGCCAGCCCGACCCCGAGCCCGACCGGCACCAGCGTCAGGCCCAGCCAGATGTACTGCGGCGCCTGCTCGGTGACGGCGACCAGCAGCAGCCCCACAGCCGTGATGGCCAGGCCGACGGCGACCGCGCGACCCTGGCCGAGCCGCGTGACGACCACGCCGACCGCGGCCACGACCACGATCGAGGCCAGCGTCGCGGGCATCTCCGCGAGCCCGGCCTGCAGCGGGCTGAACCCGCGGACCAGCTGCAGGTACTGCGAGAAGAAGAACAGCAGGCCCATCAGCGCGAAGACCGCGACGAAGTTCGCCACCACCGCGCCGCTGAAGGCGCCGTTGCGGAACAGCGTCACGTCGATCAGCGGGTCGGCCACCCGGCGCTGACGGCGCACGAACAGGACACCCGAGACCAGCCCGATCGCGGCCGTCAGCACGACCTGCGCGTCGACGCCGGAACCGATGGCGTGCTTGACCGCGTAGACCAGCGGCACGATCGCGGTCATCGAGAGCGCGGCCGAGAGCAGGTCGAAACGGCCCGGGTTCGGGTCACGCGACTCGGGCAGCAGCCACGCGCCGGCGATGAGGAAGACGACGACGATCGGCACGTTGATCAGGAACACCGAACCCCACCAGTAGTGCTCCAGCAGCACGCCGCCGACGAGCGGGCCGAGCGCGATGCCACCACCGGAGCCCGCCGACCAGATCGCGATGGCGCGGGTGCGCTCGCGGGCGTCGGTGAACAGGGTGCGGATGATCGACAGCGTCGACGGCATGATCGTCGCCGCGGCGATCCCGAGCAGCAGCCGCGCCGCGACGAGCACGCCCGCGGTCGGGGAGAAGGCGGCCAGCGTGGACGCCACCCCGAACGCCGCGGTGCCGATGAGCAGCACCTTCTTGCGGCCGAACCGGTCGGCGAGGTTGCCCGCGGTGACGAGCAGGCCGGCCAGCGCGAGCGAGTAGACGTCGCCGATCCAGAGGATCTCGGTGGCGCTGGGGGAGAGCTCGCGGGTCAGCGACGGCACGGCGAGGTAGAGCACCGTGCCGTCGACGGCGAGCAGCAGCACGGCGCCGACCAGCACGCTCAGCGCGGCCCAGCGGCGGCGGTGGCTCAACGGTGCGGAGGTGGGCGCGTACGTGGTCATGCCAGTTACTGTACCGGCTGGACGGTACAGTGGGCCAGGTCAGACCGGTCACACCGCGCCGGGCTTGGACAGGAAGAAGTACGCGTAATGCCGGTCGAGCGCGTTGTGCGGCACCAGCTGGACGGTCTCGGGCTTGAGCCCGCACCGCTCGGCGAGCTCCCAGAACGCCGCGATCGGGTAGGTCGTCATCTCCGCGAGCCCCGAGCGGTAGTTCCGCCGCCGCGGCCGGGTCCGCCAGCTGCCCGGGTCGTACTTGATCTGGATCAGCGCCAGGCCGCCGGGCGCGAGCAGCCGGGCCGCGATGCGCAGCAGGCGCTCGCCGTACTCGGGCGTGGGGATCAGCTCGAAGACGTAGAAGCTCAGGAAGACGTCACACGGCTCGGTGATGTGCCGCAGCGCCGCCTCCGGCTCGTCGACGTCGATCGAGACCGGCGTGAACGGCGTCGCGCACGCGTCGGCGACCTCGCGCTCGCACTCCTTCAGCGTCTCGCCGGAGATGTCGACGCCGATGTAGTGCTCGGCGCGCGGGGCGAACGCGACGGCGTTGGCGCCGCCACCGCAGCCCCAGTCGACGATCCGGTCCCACGACCGGGTGAAGCCGGTCATCCGGGCGCCGCGTTCGAACAGCGCCAGGTGGTCGCGGCCGATCGCCGACCAGAGGTCGTTCTCCTGGAAGACCGGGGCGTCGCGCCAGTGGGAGTTCGCGCGCCACCGGTCGCCGGCGGGCTGGTGCCAGTAGTCCTGGGCGTCGCCCGCGATCCGGCGCTGCGACTGCCTGGCGCCGAGGGTCGCCAGGGACCGGTGGACGAGTTCTTCGGTGTGCCGGACGAGTCGTTTCGCCTGGTCAAGTGGGATGGTGCGCATGATCGAGTCTGCGTCGCGGCGGCGGCCGCCGTTATCGGCCGGACGGCCTGATCATTCCGGGCCGGACGGCCCTACCGCGCCGCGCGGCGCGGGTACGCTGGAGTCAGCGGAAGGAGGCGGACGTGACGCAGGAGGAACTGATCGTCGAGTTCGCCTTGACGCGGCTCGACCACCCGGACCTCGACCTCGAGGAGCTGGCCGCGCTCGTGGTGCGGCGAGGCGGCCCGGAGCGCGAGCTGGAGTTCGCGTCCCGGAACCTGGCCGATCGCGGCGAACTGCGCGGGGCCGCGTTCCCGGCGGCGGTCGAGCACGTGCTGCGCGTGGTGCTGACCCTGCGCGGCCGCTCGGACTGACGCCGGTCCGAAGTGGACGCCCGGCCGTGTGGCCCCTGGTGTCACGCGTCGCAAGTCCCCTGACGGCCAGGAGGTCAGACCAGGGTCGCCCCCGAAGCTCACGTCCCCGGACGGGCCGCGATGCTTCCGGGAGCGCCCGGCCCCAAACGCCCCAATGTGGCGTTCGGTGCGTCCAACGCACCCAATGTGGCGTTCGGTGCGTCCAACGCACCCAACGCCACATTGGGGCGCATTGCCCGGACCCCGTCAACGAACCTCAGACACCCGACACTAAGCCTCGCCCGCCGCGCGCCGCAGGCCTCGCCGGTCGAACACCAGGTCCCGGGCCGTGCCCAGCGCCGTCGCGATCGCGCCCGCCAGCACCGCGTCCTCGCCCAGCTGCCCGGCCACGATCTCCGGGACCACCGGGATCGTCGCGGCCAGTGACCGCCGCATCGGTTCGGCCAGCAGGTCGGCGTTGCCGCCGATGCCGCCGCCCAGCACGATCAGGCGCGGGTCCAGCACCGCCGTCACCGCCGAGACCACGTACGCGAGCTTCTCCGCCTCGTCCTCGACCACCCGCATGGCCCGTTCGTCGCCCGCGCGGGCCAGCCGGAAGACGTCCTTCGCCGACCGCGCCTTCGTGAGCCCGTGCTCGTGGGCCGCGTCGACGACGGCCTGGCCCGCCGCCGCGGACTCCACCGGGCCGGGCCGGCCGGCATCGGCGCCGGTGGGCAGCGGACCGAACGGCAGGTCGGCGATCTCGCCCGCCGCGCCGTTCGCGCCGCGGAACAGCTTGCCGTCCACCAGCAGCCCCATCCCGATGCCGGTGCCGACGGTCAGGCACACCAGCACGTCGACGCCGAGCGCGGCGCCGAGCGCGTGCTCGCCGACCGCGCACAGGTTCGCGTCGTTCTCGACGACGACGTCCGAGCCCGCCCCGGCCAGCCCGGCGACGAGCTCGTGCAGCAGCCCGCGCCGCTCCCAGCCCGGCAGGTTGGGCGCGCGGTGCACCGTCCCGGTGGCCGGGTCCGGGACGCCGGGGGTGCCGACGACGGTCGAGACGACCTCGTGCGGGTTCAGCCCGGCCGACGCGACGGCGTGTTCGACGGCTTCGCTCACCGTGCGCACCAGGGCGCTCGCCGAGCGGCACCGGTTGGGCTCGTCGAGCCGCGCGACGATGCTGCCGTCGAGGTCCGCGACGGCGACGCGGATGACGCGCCGCCCGATGTCGACGCCGACGACGTGGCCCGCGTCCGGCGCGGCCCGGTAGACGACGGCGGCCCGCCCGGGGCCGGCCAGGCTGCGCCCGGTCGCCCGGACCAGGCCGTGGTGTTCGAGGTCGAGCAGGGCCTGCCCCACGGTCGGTTTCGACAGCCCGGTGTCGGCCGCGATCTGTGGTCGCGTCGCTTCCCCGTGCGCGCGAAGCCTTTCCAGCACGAGCCGCTGGTTCAGCGCCCGCATGCTGGCCGGAGTCCCCACCTGCGGCCCGTTTTGGCCCACCAAGTCCCCATCTCCTGTCTGCGTTGCCGCAAGTTTACCCACGGACCTCTTTCGACCCCGCACGTTTTATGTTAAGAAACTTTACTAACTATTGGACGGAGGCACGTCGTGAGTTCACCCACTCGTTCAGGGGACTCCGGGGCCACGGTTTCCCCGCAGCCCGCCCTTGAACGCAAGATCGGCCCGCTGCAGGCCACCGCGATCAACATGACCCAGATGTGCGGTATCGGCCCGTTCGTCACGATCCCCGCCATGGTCGCGACGATGGGCGGCCCGCAGGCGATGTTCGGCTGGGTCATCGGGGCGATCGTCGCACTGGCCGACGGGCTCATCTGGGCCGAACTCGGCGCTTCCATGCCGGGCGCCGGCGGCACCTACCTCTACCTGCGCGAAGCGTTCCAGTACCGCACCGGGCGGCTGATGCCGTTCCTGTTCGTCTGGAGCGCGGTGCTGTTCATCCCGCTGATCATGTCGACCGGCATCATCGGGCTGGTTCAGTACCTCGGCTACCTGATCCCGGGCGTCACCGACGACGGCGGGGTCACCGCGCTGGGCAAGATCATCGGCATCGGCGTCACGCTGCTCATCGTGCTGGCGCTGTTCCGCAAGATCGGCCAGATCGGCAAGCTGACCACGGTGTTGTTCGTGGTCATGCTGATCGCGGTGCTCACCACGATCGTCGCGGCCGCGACGCACTTCAGCGCTTCGCAGGCGTTCGCGTTCACGCCGGGTGCGTTCAGCTCCGCCGGTGACGGCACGTTCTGGGGCGGCCTCGGCGCCGGCCTGATCATCGCGATCTACGACTACCTCGGCTACAACACCAGCGCCTACCTCGGCGGCGAGGTCCGCACGCCGGGCCGGACGCTCCCGCGGTCGATCATCTTCTCGATCGTGGGCATCATGGCCCTCTACTTCCTGCTGCAGGTCGGCGTGCTCGGCTCGATCCCGCTGGAGGAGCTGAAGAACGCGACGTCGGTCGCCTCCACCGTGCTCGAACAGGCCTGGGGCACCACCACGGCGAAGATCGTGACCGTCTTCATCGTCGTCGCGGCCATCGGCTCGGTGTTCGCCGGCCTGCTCGGCGGCTCGCGCGTGCCGTTCGAAGCCGCGCGCGACAAGGTGTTCCTGTCGGTGTTCGCCAAGCTGCACCCGAAGCTCAACCTGCCGACCGCGGGGGTGCTCACGATGGGCGCCATCACGATCGTCGGCTCGCTGTTCACCCTGACCGACGTGATCAACGCGGCGGTCGCGACCCTGGTGATCATCCAGTCGCTGGCCCAGGTCGCCGCGATCGTCGTGCTGCGCCGCCGGCAGCCGGACCTGAAGCGGCCCTACCGCCAGTGGCTCTACCCGTTCCCGACGTTGCTCGCGCTCGTCGGCTGGGTCTACATCTACGTCTCCGCGACTCCGCTGTCGATCGGGCTGTCCGTGGGCTGGCTCGTCCTCGGCGGGATCGCCTACCTGATCTACGCGAAGACCGAGAAGACCTGGCCGTTCGGGCCCAAGGAGATCAAGGAAGCGTTCGCCTCCACCGAAACCGAAGGGGCTCAGGCATGACGAAGTCGCCCAAGGCCAGGATCGCCGCCGTCACGGCGCTGCTCCTGGTGCCCGGGGTGCTGAGCGTGGCCGCGCCGGCCTCTGCTCGAGAACCCGCTCAGCAGGAAACGGCCAGGCCGCACGGCTTGAGCACCCTCGGCGCGCGGGGCTGGCAGGTGCTGACCACCGCGAGCGTCAAGGACGGCGGGGACAAGGTCTCCACGCCCGGGTACGCCACCCACGGCTGGCTGCCGGTGAAGCCGGACGACGCCGGCGCGCCCGGCACCGAGATCAACGCGCTGGTGCAGAACGGCAAGTGCCCGGACGTCTTCGTCTCGGACAACATGCGCAAGTGCTTCGGGTACGTCACCTCGGTCGGCCCCGTCGTCACCAAGCCGTTCTCCGACCCGTGGTGGTACCGCACCGACTTCGCCCCGGACTTCCACGCCGGCCAGAGCGCGAAGCTGACCATCCCGGGCATCGTCGGCGAGGGCGACGTCTGGGTGAACGGCAAGCTGGTGGCGTCGAAGGACATCGTGAGCGGCGCGTACGCCGGGCACACCTTCGACGTCTCGAAGCTGGTGAAGCCGGGCAAGAACACCCTGGCGATCAAGGTCTACCCGAACGACCCGTCGAAGATGTACACCCTCGACCAGGTCGACTGGGGCCAGATCCCGCCGGACAACAACACCGGCATCCAGTTCCCGCCGACCCTGCAGGTGTCCGACGCGCTCACCGGCGACAACGCGCACGTCGTGCAGGACAACGCGGCCGACCTGTCCAGCTCTTCGCTGACGGTGAAGGTCGACGTCACCAACAACGCGGCCACCGCCCAGACCGGGGACGTCGCCGCGACGATCACGCCGCCCTCGGGTGCGCCGATCGTCGTCAAGCAGCGCGCGACGATCCCGGCGAACACCAAGCGGACCGTGACGTTCGCGCCGGTGAAGATCAGCAAGCCGAAGGTCTGGTGGCCCTACTCGATGGGCGACCAGCCGCTGTACACGCTGACCACCGCGGTCTCGCAGAACGGGACGCTGTCGACGTCGTCGAAGAGCACCTTCGGCATCCGCACGGTGACCTCGCGGCTGGTCGGGAAGTCGGTGCCGCTGCCCGAGGGCGCGCGGCAGTTCGCCATCAACGGCAAGGACTTCGTGTTCCGCGGCGGCGGCTTCGCGCCGGACCTCTTCCTGCGCTACGACAAGGCCGACACCGCGCACCAGATCGCGCTGATCAAGAACATGGGCCTGTCCGGCGTCCGGCTCGAGGGCCACGACATGCCGCAGGACTTCTACGAGCAGGCCGACCGCGCCGGGCTGCTCGTGATCGGCGGATTCATCTGCTGTGACGCCTGGCAGCCCGAGGACGCTTCGACGCTGACCGAGCGCGACTACCGGATCATGCACGACTCGGCCTACACGATCGGGCAGCTGGAGCGGAGCCACCCGAGCGTCTTCAACTACGGCTGGAGCGACAACGAGCCGGTGCCGCGCCAGGAGAGCGAGACGCTCAAGGCGTTCAAAGAAGCCGACTTCCAGGTGCCGGTGATCGCTTCGGCGGAGTACAAGAGCACGCCGACGCTGGGCAACTCGGGGGAGAAGGAAGGCCCGTACGACTGGGTCCCGCCGTCGTACTGGTACGACACGTCGCACTTCGACGCGGACGACTCGTCGCGGACCAACGCGGGCGGCTCGTGGGGTTTCGCGAGCGAGCAGAGCGCCGGGCACACCGTGCCGACGCTCGACTCGATCAAGCGGTTCCTCTCGCCGACCGAGCAGGCGAAGCTGTGGCAGGACCCGGCGTACAACCAGTACCACGCCAACTTCGAGCCCGACCACGGCGGCTACGCGTTCGGCACGCTGTACACGCTCGACCAGTCGATCAGCCGGCGGTACGGCAAGTGGAACTCGCTCAAGTCCTATGTGGACCTCGCGAACATCGCGAACTACGAGAACACCCGCTCGCAGTTCGAGTCCTTCCTGCACCACTCGACGGACAAGGACAACCCCGCGACGGGCGTCGTCTACTGGCAGCTGAACAAGGGCTGGCCGACGCTGCTGTGGTCGCTCTACAACGACGACGGCGACCAGGCCGGCGCGTTCTTCGGCGCCAAGAAGGCCAACAAGCCGCTGCACGCGATCTACGGCTACGACAACGGGTCCGTCACCCTGGACAACCTCGGGGCCGGCACGCAGTCCGGGCTTTCGGTGCAGGCCCGCGTGCTCGACACCGCGGGCAAGGTCCTCGACGACCAGACCGCGTCCGGGCTCTCGCTGGGCTCGCAGGGCGTCAAGACCGGCGTCCTCAAGCCGAAGGTGCCGGCCGAGACGAAGGCGCCGGCTCCCGCGAAGGTGTATTTCGTCGAGCTGCAGGTGAAGCAGGGCGGCAAGGTCGTCGACCGGAACGTCTACTGGCTCTCCACGCAGAAGGACGTCGTCGACTGGGGCAAGACACTCGGCAACCCGCAGGCCACGCTGTCGCAGTACAGCAACCTGCAGGCGCTGCAGGACCTGCCGAAGTCGCAGGTCAGCGCCGTCGCCTCGACGAAGCCGGGACGCGGGCCGGACGGTGACGACACCGTCACCACGGTCACCGTCACCAACACGTCGAAGACCCCCGCGGTCGGCTTCTTCCTGCGGGCCGACGTCCGCCGCGGCACGCCGGACGGGCACGAGGCCGGCGGTGACAACCAGCTCGCGGCCGCGACCTGGGACGACAACGACATCACGCTGTGGCCGGGCCAGTCGCAGACGCTGACCGTCACCTACAAGGCGTCGGACCTGCGTGGCGCCGCGCCGGTGATCAGCGTCGACGGGTTCAACACCGGCCGGATCGTGGTGGGGGCGGCCGGCGGGCACGGCCACCACGGGGACGCGGCGGTGCCGCCGCAGATCGAGGGGACCAGGGAGTGACTGACGAAGTGATTCTCGGGATCGACTTCGGCGGCACGAAAGTGGCGCTGGGGCTCGCCGACCACGACGGGAACCTGCTGGCCACCTGCCGGCTGGACACCGACGCGCAGGCGGGAGCCGACCAGGTGGTCGTGCGGGCGCTCGCCGGGGCTCGTTCGCTCCTGACCGAGGCGGGCGCAGTGCCCACCGCGATCGGCGTCGTCAGTCCGGGGATCGTGCTGCCGGATCGGATCCTGCTCGCGCCGAACGTGCCGGGCTGGGAGCAGCTGCACCTGGCGGAGCTGGTGGCGGCGGAGTTCCCGGGCGTGCCGATCTCGGTCGGGACCGACGCGAAGGCGGCGGCCCTCGCGGAATGGCGCTGGGGCGCGCTGGCCGGGACCGATCCGGCCGTGTTCCTCTCGCTGGGCACCGGTATCGCCGCGGCGGTACTGGTCGGCGGCCGGTTGCTGACCGGCGCCAACGGAGCTGCGGGTGAGATCGGGTACAACCTGCTCTCGCCGCAGGACACCGAGGGTTTCGCCAGCGGAGCGGCGCCGCTGGAGGAAGCCGTCGGTGGGCGTGGGCTGGGCGGCCGGGCGAGCAGTCTGCTCGGCCGCCCGGTCGCCGCGGGCGAGCTGTTCGCCCTGGCCAAGGAGAACGCCGAGGCCAAGGAGCTGGTGACCGCGGCGCTCGACGAGCTGTCGATGCACGTGGCCAACCTGGCGCTGGCCCTGGACCCCCAGCGCATCGCGGTGGGCGGGGGTTTGGTCCGCTCGGCCGACGTGCTGCTGCCGGCCCTGGCGTCCCGGCTCGCGTCCGCGGTCCCGTTCCCCCCGGAGCTGGTGGCGGCGCGTTTCGACCAGGACGCGGCGCTGCTGGGCGCGATCGCCCTGGCCCTGGGGGACCAGTAACGACCGGGTGGCGTGCCGGTGCCCCGACCCGGCACGCCACCCGGTATCAACCTGGGCCGTGTTGGCCATTCCGGTCGCCGTGTTGGCCGTTCCGGCGATCGTGTTGGCCGTTTCGATCGCTCCCCAGGCTTGTTGCGTTCCCCGGAATGGCCAACTCGCTGACCGGAGCGGCCAACACGGCGGCGGGAGCGGCCAACACGGCGGCGGGAGCGGCCAACACGGCGGCGTCAGGCTTCGGCGGCGGCCAGTTCGGTGCGGCGGAAGGCCTCCGGCGACAGCTGGAACCACACGAGGACCGCGCTCACCGCCTGGATCGCCGCGACCATCACCCACACCCCGCGCAGGCTCCAGTGGGCCGCGACCAGGCCGCCGGTCAACGCTCCCAGTGGCGTCAGGCCCCAGGCCAGCGCGCGGTGGCTCGTCAGCACGCGGCCCAGCAGCGGGGCCGGCGTGAAACGCTGGCGGCTGGACTGCGAACACACGTTCCAGACCAGCACCGTCGAGGTCATGAACACCAGCACCGCCCCGATCAGCGGCGGCCACGGCGGCAGCACGGCCAGCAGCAGCGGCGACACCGCGCCCAGGCCCTGCGCGAGCCGCATCGACCACGAGTAGCCGAGCCGGTCGACGATCCGCTGCACCACGAACGACGACAGCACCCAGCCGATCGCGAGACACGCCAGCAGCAGGCCGTACCCGACCGAGCCGACGTGCAGGATCTGCGTCGCGTACAGCACGAACATCGAGTTGCCGGCACTCGCGGCGAACGAGCCCAGCGCGACGTTGATCGTGATCGACCGCAGCAGCGGCGTCCGGACCAGGTGCCGGAGCCCGGCCGAGAGGTCACGCAGCGGGTGCGTCCGCGCGGCGACGATCGACTCGGACGGGATTCGCCGCGCCAGCACCAGCGCGACCAGCGCGAACGCGGCGGCGAGCCACGCGGGGGCCCCGGTGCCGACGGCGATCAGGAACCCGGTCGCCGGCGGCACGATGAACTGCACCACGCCCCGGTCGATCACCGTCAGCCGCGCGTTGGCGTGGGCCAGCCGGTCGGGCGCGACCAGTTCGGGCACGAGCGCGCCGCTCGCGCCGTCCCCGAGCACCTGCGCGGAGGTGATGACGAACGCGATGACGAGCAGCGCGGGCAGCGTCAGCGCCCCGGCCGTGGTGATCGTGGCCAGCACCAGCGCGGTCCCGACCTGCACGGCGTACGCCCAGGCGAGCACGGTGGTCCGCCGCACGCGGTCGATGAGCACTCCGGCGAACAGCGACAACAGCAGCCACGGCGCCTGCCCGAAGACGTTGACCAGCGACACCTCGCGCGGATCGGTGGTGATCGACACGGCCAGCAGGGGCAGCGCCGCCAGCAACAGTCCCTCACAGGCCGAACCGGACACCGCGACGGCCTGCAGCCGTACCCATCTGCTGGTCATGATCGTTACCTTGCCTAACGATCGCGCCCGACCCAAGCGATTTACGCTCTAGGCTGATCACCGTGGATCAGCTCCGGGTGCCATCGCCGCTGGTCGAGCTGCGGGAACCCGGCCTCGGCGTGCGCGTCCTCCTCAAGCGCGACGACCTGATCCACCCCGAGCTGCTCGGCAACAAGTGGCGCAAGCTCAAGCACAACCTCCGGGACGCGGCGGGCGCGAAGAGGCTGCTGACTTTCGGGGGCGCCTACTCCAACCACCTGCTCGCCACGGCCGCCGCCGGGCACTACTTCGGCTTCGAGACGGTCGGCGTCGTGCGTGGTGAGGAGCACCGGCCGCTCAACGACGTCCTGCGCGCGGCCGTCGCCTACGGCATGAAACTGACCTACCTCGACCGCACGGCGTACCGGGCGAAGACCGAGGCGCTGCCCGCCCTGCGCCGCCGGTGGGGCGAGTTCTTCCTGATCCCGGAAGGCGGTGCGAACCCCGCGGGCGTCCGCGGCTGCGCGGAACTGGTCGCCGAGATCGACGTCCCGTTCGACGTCGTCGCCTGCTCGTGCGGCACCGGCACGACGCTGGCCGGGATCGCCGCCGCCCTCGCGCCCGGGCAGCGCGCCCTCGGCTTCTCCGCGCTGAACGGCGGCTTCCTCGACGCCGACGTCACGCGGCTGCAGACCGAGACCTACGGCGGCCGTCGCGGAGACTGGTCGATCGACGCGGACTTCGCCTTCGGCGGCTTCGCCCGCCGCACCCCGGACCTCGACGCGTTCATCGACGGTTTCGAGGCCCGGCACGACCTCCGGCTCAACTGGGTCTACGAGGCGAAGATGATGTACGGCCTCTTGCAGCGGATCCGCCGTGGCGGCTTCCCTCCCGGGGCGACGATCGTGGCCGTCGTCGCCGGGTAGGTCAGCGGCGCACCCGGGTCGACTCGCGGACGACCAGCTCCGGGGTGAACACCACGGCCTGGCGTTCCGTCGTCGTGTCCGCCGTCTCGGCCAGCAGCAGCTCCGCCGCGGTGCGCCCGAGCCGTTGCGCCGGCTGCCGGACCGACGTCAGGGGGACCGCCGCCGCGCCCGCGAACTCGATGTCGTCGTAGCCGACGATCGCCATCTCCTCCGGGACGCGCACGCCCGCGCCCACCATCGCCTGCAGCACGCCCAGCGCGAGCAGGTCGTTGGCGCAGAACACCGCCGTCGGCCGGGGACTCATGCCGAGCAGCCGGGAACCCGCGTCGCGCCCCGACGCGACGTCCAGGCCGAGCCCCTCCAGCACCGTCAGCTCCGCCGCCGAACTCCCCAGCACCGAGCGGACGCCCTGCTCGCGGTCGCGGCACTGGGCGAGGATGGCCGGGCCGTTGACGAACGCGATCCGCTCGTGGCCGGTCTCCAGCAGGTGCCGGGCGCCGAGCGCGCCGCCGGCGATGTCGTCCACCGCCACCGAACTCGCTTCGGACGTCGGGGCCTTGCGGTCGACGAAGACGTACGGCGTGCCACTGCGCCGGAACGCGTGCAGCGCCTCACTCGTCGCCCCGACCGGGCTCAGTAGCACCCCGCGGACCCGCTGTTCGGCGAACATCGCCAGGTAGGACGCTTCGAGGTCGGAGCGCTGCCCGCTGTTGCAGGTGATGATGTTGAGGCCTTCGGCGTGCGCGGCCTGCTCGGCCCCGCGGGCGACGTCGACGAAGAACGGGTTCCCGAGGTCCAGCACCAGCAGCCCCATGATCCGGCTGCTGCCGGCACGCAGCTGCCGCGCGGACTCGTCGCGGACGTAGCCGAGCTCTTCGATGACCGAGAGCACCCGGTTGCGGGTGGCGGTCGCGACCACGTGCGGCCGGTTGACCACATTGGACACCGTGCCGATCGAGACGCCGGCCTGCTTGGCGACGTCCTTGATGCCGACCACCGCACCCCCTCTGGAGAAAAGCCGATCCTATCATGCGGATGAAACGTTTCAGCGAATGTCTCACCCTGGTCATTTCCCACCGTTCGTCGCATGATCGCGGTACTAGGATTCGTCTCGCGTTCCTGCCACTGGGAGGAGTCCGGGTGCGGATCTTCACGATCGTCCTGTCGCTGGTGCTGATGACGGCGGTGTCCGGGGGCATCGCCTCGGCCGATCCCGTCCTCGAACACGACACCGACGATCCCGTGCTCGCGGCGCCCGCGGTGACGCGGCCGGACACGCAGCACTGCACCGTCACGCTCGCCGACGCCTTCCGCTCCAACGCCGCCGACGGCACCTCGCAGTTCTACCAAGGCACCCTCACGCCGCCGAAGGCCTGCGCCGGGCCGTGGGCGAAGGTCGTCATGGACCAGACCGTCACCGTCAGCGGGCGGCAGTACGACCGGATCGGCGACCTGAAGATCGGCGACGCCGAGGTCTGGTGGGGGACCACCGAGGAGCCCAGCGGCGAGGGCAACCGCCCGATCACCTACCACTTCGACAAGGACCTCACGCCGTACGCCGCGCTGCTGCGCACCCCGCAGCCCTTCCGCGGCGGCATCGAGAACTTCACCTCCGACGTCTACACCGGCGTCTACGCCCAGACCGTGACGCTCACCTACTACCGCGCCGACCGGAAACACCCGGCGCCCGACGTCGCCGACCACGTCGCCGGGATGGGCCACGCCGACGCGACCCCCGCGGCGCCGACCGTCCACTTCACCGCGAAGGACCTGCCGCGCAACATCACCCGCGCGCAGCTCGAGGTGACGCTCGAAGGCCACGCCTGCGACGAGCAGTGGTTCGACGACGTCCCGGACGAGGTCTCGGCGAAGTACCCGGCGGCGGGGATGTGCGGCCACGGGCCCTACCGCGAGGCGAACTTCGCGATCGACGGGACGGCCGCCGGGTCGGCGTTCACCTTCCCGCACATCTACTCCGGCGGGATCGTGCCGCAGCTGTGGCGCCCGATCGTGGCGATCGACACGTTCAGTCTCCATTCCGAGACGTACGACGTCACGCCGTTCGTGGGCAAGCTGGTCGACGGCGGCGCGCACGACCTGTCGTTCACCGTGCCGGACATCGGCGGCGAGTGGACGGTCGTGCCCACCCTGCTGCTCTACACCGACGACCACGCCGCGCGGACGTCCGGCGCGCTGACCCAGGACGACGTCGCGGCGGCGCCGGTCCGGCAGACGACGGTGAAGGACATCGCCGGCGGCGTCAACGCGACGGTCACGGCGAAGCGCCACGACGTCACCGCGGGCTACGTCGACACGTCGGCGGGGCGCGTCTACACCCGCGTCGAGCGCACCCGCGACTACCGCAACAGCGACGACGTCACCGGCGGCGGCTTCACCCAGCACGTCGTCCAGGCCGACTCGGGCCAGCAGACCTCGACGTCCACTGTGGACGGCCGGGTCCGGTCCGGCGACCGGCACACCTGGTCCTACCCGCTGACCACCGACGCCACCGCGAACATCACCGACGACCAGAACCTGCGGATCTCCGGCGCCGCCGAGATGACCAAGATCCTCGGCGACCTGACCGGCGACGGCCGGTCGTGGCGCCCGGTGCGGGCGTCGCGCGAGTGGCTGTCCGCGTCCGGCGTGCTGGCGCGGACCAACGGCGTCAACACCGAAGCCGACGGGCAGTCCAAGACGCTCTACACGGGAGCCGACGACGCGGGCCGGCCGTATCTGCACTACATCGCCGGCCAACACGGACAGATCACCGAAAACCGGGAGCTACCGCCGCGAAGGTGAACCCCGTCTCGCTGCCGCTCACCCGATCGGGCTAGTGGGGTACTGTCGGAGACATGGGGAGTCTCCGCTCACGGGTCCTGGGCTGGGTCGGCCGACGCTACCTCGCGCGGCAGTCGAAAAAGGGCTTCGACCTCGAGAAGATGTCGTCCTTCCTGCCGGATTCGGCGCTGCTGCCGCTCAAGCGTGACGGCCTCGATCCGGTCGCCGAGCTCGGCGTCACCCGGGCCGAGGCCCCGATCAGCAAGCTCGACCTGCCGTTCGGGATGAACGCCTGGCTGGTCACGGGGTACGACGAGGCGAAGGCCGTCCTCGGCAAGGTGACCGGGTTCTCCAGCGACTTCACCAACCTGGTGGGCAGCGCCGGGGTGACCGAGGACCAGAACCCGGGCGGCCTCGGGTTCGCGGATCCGCCGGTGCACACCCGGCTGCGCAAGCTGCTCACACCCGAGTTCACGATGCGCCGGCTGGGCAGGCTGACCCCGCGCATCGACGAGATCGTCGCCGAGCAGCTCGACGCGATGGCCGCCACCGACGGCCCGGTCGACCTGTGGCAGGCGTTCGCGCTGCCGATCCCGTCGCTCACCATCTGCGAGCTGCTCGGCGTGTCCTACGAGGACCGCGAGGACTTCCAGCGGCTGAGCACCGCGCGGTTCGACCTCTTCGGCGGCGCCAGCGCGTCGCTCGGCGCGATGACGGAGTCGCTGACCTACCTGCTCGACATCGTGAAGAAGCAGCGCGAAGAGCCCGGCGACGGCCTGCTCGGCATGCTGATCAAGGAACACGGCGACGAGATCTCCGACCGCGAGCTGGCCGGGCTCGCCGACGGCGTGCTCACCGGCGGCCTGGAGACCACGGCGAGCATGCTCGCCCTCGGCGCGCTGGTGCTGCTGCGCGACGAGAAAGCGTTCGACGCCGTCCGCGGCGACGACGAGTCCGTGCACCGGTTCGTCGAGGAACTGCTGCGTTACCTGACGGTCGTCCAGATGGCGTTCCCGCGGTTCGCCAAGCAGGACATGGAGATCGGCGGCGTCCACATCGCCGAGGGCGACATCGTGCTGGTGTCGCTGTCGGTCGCGGACCGCGACCCGAAACTGGGCCCGGACATGGAGAAGTTCGACGCCACCCGCGAGCCGACGTCGCACCTGGCGTTCAGCTACGGCATCCACCGCTGCATCGGCGCCGAGCTGGCCCGGATGGAGCTGCGCACGGCGTATCCCGCACTGGTGCGCCGGTTCCCGAACCTGCGCCTGGCCGTGCCGGCCGAGGAGCTGGCGTTCCGCAAGGTGTCCATTGTGTACGGTCTGGACGAGCTCCCGGTCCTGGTCGACTGAGCCCCGACGCGGCACGGCCTCCGGGGCGGCGGTCCGGCGAGGGCGTACCCGCTTCCCGGCGTACCGAGATGGAGCGAGTCCTTTGTGGATCGCGCCGGCCGCCGGGGCCCGGATGGTCACCGACGTCAGGTCCGGTTGCCCTCGGTGGGGCGGGTGCCGGGTACGTCCGGGTCGTACTCGAACGGGATGGCGGCCAAGCCGGCGAAGGTGAAGGCCAGGCTCCGACAGGATCGTCAGTTCACCCCGCGCGGCCGGAACTGCACGCTGATCCGCGGCCCGACCGGCTTGGCCGTCTTCGGGATCGAGTGCTCCCACGTGCGCTGGCAGCTGCCGCCCATCACGAGGAGGTCGCCGTGGCCCAGCGGGCGGGCCAGGGTCTTGCCGCCGCCTCCGCGCGGGCGTAGCGCCAGGGTGCGGGCCGCGCCGACCGAGAGGATCGCGATCATCGTGTCCTCGCGGGCGCCGCGGCCGATGCGGTCGCCGTGCCAGGCCACGCTGTCCCGGCCGTCGCGGTAGTAGCACAGGCCTGCCGTGCGGAACGGCTCCCGCAGCTCCCGCAGGTAGTGCTTGCTCAGCGCATCCCGCGCCGCGGTGAGCGCGGGGTGGGGGAGCGGCACGTTCTCGCGGTAGTAGCTCAGCAGCCGCGGCACGGCGACGACCCGGTCGTACATCTTGCGCTTCTCGGCCTGCCACGGCACGCCTTCGACGAGCGCGGCGAAGAGCTCGTCGGCACCCTCGAGCCAGCCGGGCTGGATGTCCACCCACGCGCCCGCCCCGAGGTCGGTCCGCTCCGGGGCGAGCGGGCGCAGCGAAATCGAGCCCTGGGTGCCGAACAGCGAAGACTGGAGACCCGGGTTCATGACCTCACCTTACACCAAGATCGAACACCTGTTCTAGTGAATGTCAGTGCACGACGTCGTAGACCAGCTTCTGGACGCCGCTGCCGTAGGCCTCGCTGCTGACCAGCTTCAGGTTCTGCTTGTCCTTGTCGGTGCCGCTGAACAGCCGCTTGCCCGCGCCGAGCAGGACCGGGAAGACCAGCAGGTGGTAGCGGTCGATCAGGCCGGCGTCGGACAGCGCCTGGTTCAGGGCGGCGCTGCCGTTGACGATGATCGGCCCGCCCTCGGTCTCCTTGAGCGCGGCGACGTCGGCCAGCGAGCGGAGGATGGTGGTCTCGCCCCAGTTCGTCACCAGGTCGGACTCCTGCAGCGTGGTCGACACGACGTACTTCGGCATCGCGTTGTAGCCGGCGAACTCGACGGTCATCCCCGGCCACACCGGCGCGAACGTCTGGTAGCTGACCCGGCCCAGCAGCAGGGCGGTGGCTTCCTCCTGCTCGCTGCCCTTGATCTCGTAGGCGGCGGGCTCGAACTCGACGTCCTTGAAGGTCCAGCCCGAGTTGCGGTAGCCCGGCTCGCCGCCGGGTCCTTCGACGACGCCGTCGAGCGAGACGAACGAGGTGGAGATCAGGGTGCGCATGCGGTGCTCCTCGGGGTTCCGATCGTGCTTCTGCGAGTGTGTCGAACGGCGGACGCCGGATTCGACAAGCCGCGCCCGAAAACTTCCGACGTACCCGTCCGTGCGGAAGTGGGTCTTGTCCGCGGGCCGCCCCGGCTCGTACAGTCTTCCCCAGCCGGACAAAGGTCTGAACCTGTGACCGGTCACCGCCGCCTCTGGTCACACAGGAGGTTGGACGGTGCGCAGACTTCGCGGTGCGGGAGTGCTCGTGACGGTCGCGGCGGGGCTGGCGGTGCTCGCCCCGGCGGCGGAAGCCCAGGTCGGAGGCGGTACGTGGACCTCGGACTCGCCGGGCTACAAGACGCAGAACGTCGGCTGCGGCTCGACGTCCGGGCTCACCTTCAAGCTCACCTGCTCCAGCAGCAGCGGTGAGCAGCGGGCGGAACGCCGTTACGACACCTACACGGGCGGCACCCACCAGTTCGAGGGCTCCTTCAAGATCACCAGCATGACCGGCACCCGGATCAGTCTCAAGCAGACCTTCCGGGACGGCTCGGACTCCGGGCCGTACTTCTTGCTGGCGGTCGAGAAGGGCGGCCGGATGTACGCCGTGGAAGGCGGGGCGACGCTGGGCAGCGGCGCGACCGTCGGCACGTCGGTGAAGGTCAACACGATCAACCAGGTCGGCAGCTCGCACAAGGTGTACCTGAACGGCTCGCTGAAGCAGGCGATCTCGAGCCCGAGCGGCAGCTACTACGACAAGTTCGGCAGCTACCGGACTTCGAGCGGCGCGGGTCCGATCACGGTGACGTGGAGCGGCGTCAAGTTCTGGCACAAGTAGCGGGTCCGGCGCCCCCGGTGCACGCCGGGGGCGCCGCCCACGCGTCGAGGTCGTCCCAGGCGGTCAGCCGCCGCCTGCTGGTGAACCGGCGGTGCGCGCCGGTCAGCGGGTCGTCGAAGTCGAGCACCTTCGCCAGCAGCTGCAACGGCTTGGTGAAGTCGTCGAGCGGGGTTTCGACCAGGTCGGGGTAGAAGTCGTCGCCGAGGATCGGGATGCCCAGGCCGCTGAGGTGCACCCGCAGCTGGTGCGTCCGGCCGGTCGACGGCGCGAGGCGGTAGCGGCCCAGGCCGTCGCGGTACTCGAGCAGCTCGACGTACGTCTCGGCGTTCGGCTCGCCCGGCACCTCCCGCGCGGCGAGCACCCCGCGTTCCTTGAGGATCCGGCTCCGCACGGTCCGCGGCAGCTCGAGCGCGGGGTCATGCGGCGCGATCGCCTCGTACTCCTTGTGCACCTTGCGATCCCGGAACAGCGTCTGGTACTTGCCGCGCGTTTCCGGGGTGATCACGAACATCACGAGCCCGGCGGTGACGCGGTCCAGCCGGTGCGCGGGGGACAGCTGCGGCAGGTCGAGGTCGCGGCGGAGGCGCACGAGCGTCGTCTCGAGGACGTGCTTCCCGCGCGGGATGGTGGCGAGGAAGTGCGGCTTGTCGACGACCAGCAGGTGCTCGTCGCGGTGCACGACGTCGATGGTGAACGGCACCGGCACCTCGTCCGGCAGGTCGCGGTGGAACCAGATGAACGAGCCGGGCTCGAACGGCGTGTCCACGCCCAGCGGGCCGTCGAGGCCGTGGATGCGTTCTTCGCGCAGCATCTGCTCGATGCGGTCCGGCGTCTCCCGCGGCAGCCGGTCGACGAGGTGGGCCAGCAGCGTCGGCCAGTCGCCCTCGGCGGGCAGTTTCAGCCGGGCGGGGTCGAGCCCGTGGCGGGGCGGGATCGGCGGCCGGAGCTTGCGTCTCATCGTGCCCCGACTGTAGCTAACCCTCCGTCGGGGTCCGGTAGCGCGCGATGTAGCGGGCGGTGGCCTCGGCGTTGGCGGCCGCGGCCGCCTCGGCGCGGGTGCGGCGGCCGGTGTCGTGCGGGAAGCCGTGCCGGCCGAGCCGGTGCTCGATGCTCTCCTCCATGTACGCGCAGGAGTAGAAGTACGCGACCAGCGCGGCCATCAGGACCAGCGAGAGCCGGAGCCCGATCGGGCCGGGCAGCAGCAGCCAGACGAGGCACAGCGGCACGATGCCGATCGACCGCTGGAGCACGAACCGGGCCCGCCAGTGCTTCGACGTCGCGTCGTGCAGGACCCATGCGCCGTAGCGGTCCGGTAGCCGGACGCCGACCGCGTAGCCGAACCAGCGGAGTACACCAGGTCGTTCCATGAAGCTCAGAGTACACTAATCGTTAGTGCACTAATCATTAGTGCGACCAGCGACACGGTAGGATCGGGACATGATCGACCTGGGCGAGGACCCGCTGAAGCTCGACCGGCAGGTGTGTTTCGCGCTGTCGGTGGCTTCGCGCAGCGTGATCGCGATCTACCGCCCGCTGCTGGAGCCGCACGGCCTGACCCACCCGCAGTACCTGGTGCTGCTCGCGCTGTGGGAGCGGTCGCCGCGGTCGGTGAAGGACCTCGGCGCGTCGCTCCGCCACGAGCCGGCGACGCTATCGCCGCTGCTCAAGCGCCTGGAGGCGCTCGGCTACGTCACGCGCGCCCGGAGCCGGTCCGACGAGCGCCGGCTGACGGTCGAGCTGACGGACCAGGGGCGCGCGCTGCGGGCCGAAGCGGAGAAGATCCCGTACCGCGTCGTCGAAAAGCTGGGGATGGACCTCGGTGAGCTGGAGGCGCTGCACGCCGCGCTGGGCCGGGTCATCGCCGCCACGGCCTGAGCTCCGGCGGAATGCCCCCGCCGCCCCGGAGCGTTGTGGTCTTCAGTCGAACTAGGGGGCAGTTGTGCTGAAGATCAGGCTGGGCGTCGCACCGGCGCAGGGGTCCGGGCCCGCGGAGTTCGCCGGGCTGGCGGAGCGGCTGGAGGCGGCGGGCGTCGACTCGCTGTGGCTGTCGGAGCTGGTCTACTCACCGGAAGTCGACCCGATGATCGGCATGGCGCACGCGCTGGCGCGGACGTCGAAGCTGAAGGTCGGCACGGGCGTCGCGATCTTGCCCGGTCGCCACCCGGTCCTGGTCGCCAAGCAGCTGCTCACGCTGGCCGGCCTGGCGCCGAAACGCGTGCTCCCGGTGTTCGGCCTGCGCCCGGCGCGCAAGGCCGAGCACGACCTGTTCCCGGTCCAGGAGGGCCGCCGGGCGGCGGTGTTCGACGAGTCCCTGACGTTGTTGCGACGGCTGCTCGACGAAGACGACGTCTCGTTCGAGGGCGAGTTCTTCCAGGTCTCGGGCGTCACCCTCGGTCCCCGCCCGGCGAAGCCCCTGGACGTCTGGCTGGGCGGAACCGCCCCGGCGGCCCTGGCCCGGGCGGGCCGTCTCGCCGACGGCTGGCTGGGCAGCTTCCACACGCCGGCGGAGTCCCTCGCGGCCCGGCTGGCCATCCAGCGGGCGGCCTCCGAAGCCGGGCGGGAGATCGAAGAGGACCACTTCGGGTTGAGCCTGGCGGTGGCGGACAAGGGCCTCCCCGACGCGCTGACGTCCGTGGCCGCCCGCCGTCGTCCGGGAGTACCGGTGACGGACCTGATCGCGACCAGCTGGCCGGAGGCGCGACGGCTGGTGGAGCAGCACATCGAGTCGGGCCTGAGCAAGTTCGTGATCCGGCCGGGGCACGGGGATTTCGACGGGTTCCTGGAGAAGTTCCAGTCCGAACTGGTGCCGCTGCAGAACTGAGTGCGCCGGCGATCAGCGGTGGCGCAGATCGCCGTGCATCTGACCGATCTGGATCGCGGTTCCGTTCTGCATCCCGGAAATGACGTTCATGGTCGTGCCCGGCAGTGATCTTTCGATCGTGTCCTTGGCGGCCGTCAGCTCTTTTTCGTAGTCGCCGCCGGTTCCGCGCCGCAACAGATCACCGCTGGGATTCGGCACGTACAGGTAGACGGTGCCGCGATACTCCTTGACGTGGACGTCGGCCGGAACAACTCGTGTCGTCGGTAGTCTTGCGTACTGGCTCGCCAATACGTCCTCGAAGACGCGCTGCGACAGGGCCACCGCGAGGAACGTTTCATCGGGGTCCGATCGGTCGAGCAGGTCACGCACCGGGGTGGCGTCGAGCAGCCGATGGGTGGTGATCACGGCACTGCCGATCGCGACCGCGGAAGTCGTCCCGGCAGCCGGCTCGAGGATCGGGCCGACGTTCAGGCTGGCCCGCATCCGCATGCGCACGGCGCGGCCGGCTACCCGGAGTCGCGCGTCCCGCTCGGAGAGGACCTTCTGGAGCTCGTCGAAGAGTCGGGTCACGACGGCAGGGAGGAAGCGCGGGTCGAAACCGATGCCGAAGCCGTCACCCGTTCCGTGCGGGAACAGTGCTTCGTCCCAGACCTCCCGCAGCCCGGCGCGTTCGAACGCCTGGGAGAGCACATCCGGAATCGCGGCGGACACCACCGCCTGGGTGGTGTCCGTATTGCTCCCGAATCCTTTGGTGTCCACCACCAGCAGGGCGCGGTAGGGCGGAAGCTCGGCGAGCACGTCATCGGCGGACACGATCATGGCCTCCTGGTCGTAGCGAGAGCGGCGGCTGTCGGGCATCGCCTCGGCTGTATTTGATTCTGACGGACCAGCCGGGCCGTGGACCCAGGAATTTCGTACGTTCGGGTAATCCTTCCGGTGTTTCCTGCGCTTGCGCGGAGACGACCGGTAGACAGAGAACTTCGAGGTCTGGGCGGGAGTTCTCGGATGACGTCTCAAAGCGGGCCCTCATCGCCATCCGAAGTGCACAACACCGTCGGCGACGGCGCGACCGGTGTCGTGCTGCAAGCCGGGACGATCACGGGTGACGTGTGGATCACCGGTCCGTTGCCACTGACACCGTCGTCGGTGCCTCGCCAGCTGCCACCGATGCCGTCGCACTTCACGAGCCGGACCGGCGAGCTCGCGGCCTTGGACGACATCTCCGAGCAGGACGAGGACACTGACGGACGGCCGGCGATTGTCGTGCTGATCGGGCCTGGTGGGGTGGGCAAGACCGGGCTCGCCGTGACTTGGAGCGGCAGGCATTCCGACCGCTATCCCGACGGTCAGCTGTATGCCGATCTGCGGGGTTTCTCGCCGGAAGCCGCAGTGGTCCCGGACGAGGTGCTCGGAGCCTTTCTGCGTAGTCTGGGGGTGGCGCCCGAACGAGTGCCCGTCGAACTGGTCGAACAGACAGTTTTGTTCCGGACCATGACAGCGGGCAAGCGCCTGCTGGTGGTGGTGGACAACGCGCTGTCCGTGGCGCAGGTCCGTCCCTTGATCCCTGCCTCCGGCGGTTGCATGGTGGTGGTGACCAGCAGGCTGAGGCTGGATGGACTGGGTTCCGACGGCGCGCGGTTCGTCGATGTGGCACCGCTTTCCCAGCCGCATGCCGTGGAGTTGGTGGTGCGAACGGTAGGCAGGTCCAGGGTCGCCGGTGAGCTTGCCGAAGTCGCCGAGCTGGCCACGCTGTGCGGACGGTTGCCGATCGCGTTGCGCGTGGCCGCCGCGCGACTGGCTTCCCGGCCGCGGTGGCAGGTCGCGCGGGTGGTGGCCGAACTGAGTGACGAACGGGCGCGGCTGAGCCGGTTGTCGGCTGACGGTGGCACTCCGGTGGCTACGACGTTCGACTGGTCGTACCAAGCGTTGCCGCAGACTGCCGCATCTCTCTACCGGCTGCTGAGCGAGTTCCCGGGGGCCTCGTTCGGCGTCGACGTGGCTGTCGCAGCGGCCAGGCTGAACGAGCAGACGGCGACCGACGGACTGCAAGTCCTGGTGGACGCAAGTTTGCTGGAAGAGATCGATGACGACTGCTTCCGCTTTCACGACCTTGTACGACTGCACGGTCGCGCGCAGCGGGACGACGATCGATTCGAAGTGGTGCCTCGGGTGGCGACTTGGCTCCTGCATGCGATGACGCGGGCGAACATGGTCGTCATTCCGATTCGCTGGCGGGTCAGCTCGGTCTCCGAGCAGTATCGGGACGCCCCGGCCGCGTTCGGTTCCGGGCGTGAAGCGCTCGAATGGCTCGACGAGCAGTTGCCCAACGCACTCGCCGTACTCGAGGAAGCGGCCGCACGACGGCACGACGACCTGGCGTGGCAGCTCTGCGAGGCGCTGTGGGAGCTGTTTCTGCACCGCAAGCACTTCCCGCGATGGCTGCGTTCGCACGAGATCGGGATCATCGCGGCCCAACGCTGCGGCAACCCGGTCGCGGAGTCGCGGTTGCGATGCCAGCTGGGGCGCGCCTATTTGGATCTGGGGCGGTTCGAGGTCGCGGAGCGGGAATGTACGCGGGCACTGGAGATGGCGCGCGCCGCGGGAAGCCGGCTCAACGAGTCCGTGGCGCTGGACCAGTTGGGGACAGCCGCGCAAGGGCGCGGAGATGTCGATGCGGCAGTGGCGTTCTTCTCTGAAAGCCTGGCCATGGAAAGGGAGTTGGGGATCGAGCGGGGAGTTGCCCAACGGCATCGCAGGATCGGCGAGGCACTGGTGACCGCGGGCCGTGACGACGAAGCGACGCAGCACCTCGAACTCGCACGGGAGATGTTCGGCGGCATGGGCGATGAGAAAGACGAAGCCAAGGTGATGGTGGGCCTCGCCCGGTTGGAAGCACGTGGCGGCGATATCGGTTCGGCGTTTCGGCGCTTGGACCGGGCACGTGCGGTGCTGGCCGCATCAGGGTCGGTGGTCTACGAGGCGGACGTCCTGGTCGGTTTCGCCGATGTGGCCTACTGCGACGACGACGTGCCCGCGGTTCGGGAGTATCTGGTCGAGGCACTGCAGTTGTACGAGCAGGTCGGTGGGCCGCAGGTGGAGCGGGTTCGAGCCCGGCTTGATGGGCTGAGGGCACACGGAGCCGAGAGCAGTGAGGCGCCGGCCACCGAGTAGCCACGTGTGGGTGGCTACCGCGGTGAGTTCGAGGTCGCCGGCTCTGACAGTGGTGACACCGCCAGAGCGGTCACCGATCACGCACGTCCCATCTCCGAAGCCGACGGCACTGATGGAGAGCCCGGGCAGGCGGGCGAATGAACCGGCGATGAGTGCTCGCGCGTCGGCGAATAATGCGGTCCCGGGATGGATGAGGACATCCGCCAGCGCCGGGCGCGTACAGCGCCCGGCGTCGGCGGTGACCAAGCCGGAGGTCAGCGTGTAGTGCCACAGGCGTGGTTCCGTCGTCAAGGAGTCGTCCACCGGTCCGGCCGGGACACGAGGCGTGGCAGTGGTACTGGTGACTGCGGCAATCCTCGTGCGGGTTCGCGCAGGCCCAGCATGCGGTACATGGCTGAGTGCAGGATCGCACCGGCTTCCCCAGGTCGTGAAGTCAGCAATCCGGCGATCCGTGCCCCCAACCCCCGGTCCTGTATGTCCGCCGAGTAGTGCAGTTGTGGAACCAGAGGCCGGGTCGGGTCCCACAATGGGCTGTGATCGGCGAGGACAGCGGTCGGGGAGCCCGGCAGCAGGGGCCGAGGATCGTGGGGAATCCGCAGGACCGGGGTGCCGAAGCCCGCGGCGAAACCGGTGACCGAGGTGAAGTCGCCCATCAGGTAGTCGGCGGCGGCGACCGCACCGCGCCAGTCGGTCCGGGGCGCCAGCACACCGAGCCCAGCCTCGATGCTGTCCCTGAGCCAGCCGCGCACCTGGCCCTCGCCGTGGTGCGACCAGATCTGTGGGTGAAGAGTGGCGATCACCCGGAAGCGATCCTGCGGGAGCGCATCGAGGACCTGCCGGAAGAGGCCCGGGTTGCGGCCGAAGCCGGACTGGCGTGACCACGTCGAGGTGATCACGACGATTTCCCGGTCGTCCGCGACGCCGAGAGCGCGCCGGTAGTGGTTGCGGTAGGCACGGCTGGCGACGAGCCGGTCGAACGCGATGTCTCCGGCGATGAGGGCGTGGGAAACGGCCTGCGGGCAGAACCGCGTGAGGAGGTCCAGCTCGCGCTCGTGGGTCAACACGATCTTCATGTCTTCGCGGACCTGGCCGTCTCGCAGTATCTGGTCGGGATGTAGCCCGGTGGTGGGGCCGTCACCGGGCTGAGCCGTCGGCGCCCGCCAGGACCGGTATTGCCCGAACCCGCCGCCGTGGGGGACCAGGAGCACCGGCCCGCGTATGTCGTCGATGCCGCGGATGCTGCCGGCCAGGACGAGGCCGTGCTCGTGTTCGCGGGCTTGAGACATCGGGAGGACGATTTCTCCGCGATCGCGAAGTTCCCGGGCGACGTCCGGCCAGGTGTCCTTTTCCGGCACCACGTACACCCGCTGAGCCCGGTGGTCGGTCTCGATGAGCGGGATGTGGTCGTCCAGCCTCATCAAGGCGACAATGTGCGGTGCGAGGACGGCGACGGATTTGCTTATCCGGAGTGACCAGGCCTTGTCGCGGTCGCCGATCGGGCTTTGTACCCAGGGTTCGTCGCTCATCGTGGCCTCCCCGATCGCCGTGACTCGTAGCGCAGGGCGCCGGCTCGGCCGGTGAGCACCCGGACCAGGCGGGGGAATGGTCTGTGGTCGGCACGGACTTCGACTTTCACGGTGTTCTCCTCGAACGTGCCGGCCTGCATCGGCGGCTCGCCGGACATGGGTTGGTGGTCGTGCTCGGACACGACCGGAAGCACTACCGGCAAAGCCGGCGGTGCGTCGCGGACAACCCTGTCCATGGGAGAGACACCTGGAGGGCTGGCTTATGGGCTTGTGGCCCACGCGCTCAGCCTGAGTGGCCCTGAGTCACCGATAAGGGTGACGTTGCGTCCCCGGAGAGATGATCTTGGGTCATAAGCCGGACGGCGGCACCGTCCCCGGGATGCGGGGTCGTATGCTGGCGCCTCGGCAGTAGGTCCGCGCTCGCGTCAAGGTGGGTCGGAGGTATTGCCTTTCGAAGCGGTCCCTGGGTACCAGCCGGGGGCCGCTTCTCTATGCGCGTCTCATCAGTCGTCCAGCTCTCGTAGTGTCTTGTCGATGAACTCGGGTGTTTCTTCGGGTGTGAGTGCCGCGTCTTCCAGGCGGTAGAAGATTTGCATGAACTGGGCGGCCTTCTCGGCTCCGATCACGTCGTCGAAGAACTGGTCGCCATCGGGTTGTTCGAGGTTGAGGAACAGGTCGTTGGACTCGTCGGACAGCTGCAAGAGCTCGAAAGAGCTCTGCATCCCTTCGACCCAGCCGGTCTTGAACGGCAGGATCTGCAAGGTCACATTGGGCCGCTCAGAGACCTCGCGGAGGTGACGTAGCTGGGTCCGCCAGCTCTCACCGTCGGTGACTCGCCGGCGCAGCACGGATTCGTCGAGGATGAAGAAGTGTTCGAGTTCGATGTCGTCAAGCCGCCCTTGCCGATCGGCCCGGAGCTTGATCCGTCGCGCCTGGACGTCAAGGTCTCCAGTGTCCTGCGAGACCAAGGAGCGAGTGTATTCGGGAACCTGGAGCAGCCCGGGTACCAGGTGTAGCTGATACTGGCGAAGGATGACCGTAGCTGCTTCTAGGCCCAGGAACTTCACGAACTCCGGGCTGTTGGTTCGCTTGTACCGGTCCCACCAGCCAGGTTCCCGGCCGGCTTTGGCCATCGCGACATAGTTCTCGACACGATCCCGGTCGGTGATGCCGTAGTGCAGCAGGAGAGCCTTCAGGTCGGTGATCGACAACCCGACGCTGCCGTTCTCGATGCGGATGAGTTTCGAGACCGACCAGTCCAGTGCTTCGGCGACGTCCTTCTGCGTGAGTTGTAGGGCCTCTCTCGCCTCCCTTATCTCCGCCAGCACCCGCCGCTGGCTGACTACTGGCGAGTGTGCCCTTGTCATGATCGTTTCACTCCCATCATTCTGGTGGCAAGTAGTCGATGTGCCACATGGCAGAACGATAGCACTACGAGTGCCGTACGTCATTACGCAACCAGCGTCAGTGCTCGCTGGATGGAAGCCAACTTGCCATCCGACTGCAGTCTTGCCACGCCAGGGCACAAGAAACCCTGGTCAGGGCCGTTTGGGCTGACCAGGGTGTGGTGGAACTGGACTGCAGCTAGAGGTGACTGTGAAGGAATGCCCGCCAGGTCTCGCGGGTGAATGTCAGCCGAGGGTCGGGGTTCTTCGAATCCCGTAAGTGAACGTGGCTCGGCGTTCTGGCAACTTCCACACAGTTGCCGTCGCCGCCACCCCCACTGCCGCTGGCCGAACTCTTCATCCAGGTCAAGGTGGGTTCGTTTGTCTCGCTTGAAGACTGCTTGACCTGCTCAGCCACGTGTGTCCCCCGGTTTCTCGACGGGCGCGCGCCGGCCGGCCGGGCGGCATCGAGGCCGGAACGTCGCTTAGGCGTCCATGTAGGTTAACCGTGGAATGTGATGGATCAACACCGCCGAGAGAAGGATAACGCGCGTCCGGTTGCGTAGTCGTACGGCGTTTACCTGTCAAATCAGTGACATTTCATGGACATGCATCGTGGCGAGGTTTGCTTGCCGTGTCACGTGTTCCGAGCAGCAAGGCAGTCGGGCGCACGTGCACGAGCAGTGTGCAGACGTACGTGCGTTAAATTGCGTTCCCTGCTTAGAAGAATCGGACTAGAACTCCAGCTGCTCCGTCTTCCGCGGCATGAGCAGCAGGGCCACCACCGAAAGCGCCGCCACCACCAGCAGGCCGATGAACACGTAGTGCGTGGCGTCCGCCAGCGCGCCGCGGACGAACCGCGTCACCGGCGTGTCCTCGTGGCTCCCCAGCACCAGGCTCGTGGCGTCCACCGACGGCGGAAGCTTGCCCGCCACGTCCGCCGGCGGGTTCGCGAACCGCGAAGCCAGCGTCGCGTTCGCGATCGCGCCGAACACCGCCGCGCCCACCGCGCTGCCCAGCGAGCGGCTGAACAGGTTCGTGCCCGTCACCACACCGCGCCGGTCCCAGCCGACCACCGACTGGACCGCCACCAGCGTGGGGCTCGACGACAACCCCAGGCCGATGCCCAGGACGAACGCCGCGAACGCCGCCGCCCAGATCGACGACGTCGCGCTCAGCATCGCCACCAGGACGCCGCCCGCGATGACGAACACGCTGCCGATCAACGCCGTGTCGCGGAAGCCGATCTTCAGGTAGATCTTGCCCGCCAAGGACGCCGACAGGGGCCAGCCGACCGTCAGCGCCGCGACCGCGAAGCCCGCCACCAGCGCGCCCGCCCCCAGGACGCCCTGGGCGTACGTCGGCAGGTACGACGTCAGGCCCATCAGGACCGCGCCGACGACCACCGCGACCAGGTTGCCGCCCACCAGGACCCGCCGGGTGAACACCCACAGCGGCAGCACCGGCTCGGCGACGCGCTTCTCCACCAGCACGAACGCCACCAGCAGCAGCGCGCCGACCACGAAGATCGCCACGCTCGGCAGCGAGCCCCAGCCCCACGCGACGCCGCCTTCCAGCAGGCCGAGGATCACCAGCGAACAGCCGACCGTGAGCAGCGCCGCGCCCGTGTAGTCGACCTTGTGCGCCTTGCGCTCGACCCGCTCGGTGAAGTTCCGGTGCAGCATCAGCGCGGCGATCGCGCCGAGCGGCAGGTTGATGAAGAAGATCCAGCGCCAGTCCAGGTACTCCGCGAAGACGCCGCCGAGCGTCGGCCCGACGACCGAGGCGACGCCCCACACGCTGGCGACGTAGCCCTGCACACGCGCTCGCTCCTCCACCGTGTAGAGGTCGCCGATGACCGTCATCGACATCGGCTGGATCGCCCCGGCGCCGATGCCCTGCACCGCGCGGGCGGCGATCAGCACCGGCATGCTCCACGCGGCCCCGCACAGCACCGAGCCGACGAGGAACGCCGCTATCCCGAAGAACATCACCGGACGGCGGCCGAGCACGTCGGCGAACTTGCCGTAGAGCGGGACGGTGACCGCCTGGGTCAGCAGGTAGACCGAGAACAGCCACGGGAACTGCGAGAACCCGCCGAGGTCGCGCACCACCGAGGGCACCGCGGTCGCGATGATCGTGCTGTCCAGCGCGACCAGCGCCGTGCTGAGCATGACGGCGATCAGCACCGGGCCGCGTTCGGACCGGAAGCCGACCCCTTTCACGCTGGTGGGGGCCGGGGTCGTCATGGGTGGCGTGCTCCTCGGGGTGGCCATGACCGGAGTCAACTGCTTTGCAGTCCTAAGCATTCCATCGCGGTGGTCCGCACCCCAGCGAATTTCCGTCACAGTCCCCGGCGCGGAAGATGGGAGGATGAGCGACTGGATCCGGCCGATCGAGCAGGGATGGGTGGTCCGCGACGCGGTCCCCGGCCCCGACGTCGACGAGTTCGCCGAGCCCGACCAAGTGATCGCCGCGCTGGCCGCTCCCGGCGCCGCGGACACCTTGCTGGCCGTGCAGCACCCGGCCCGCACGCCGGCGGCGCTGGCCCACGGGCTCGACCAGACCGCGGCCGTCCCGATCGCCCGGGCCATGCTCGAACGGCTCCGCAAGCGCTACTACCGGCCGATGCGGCGGTTCGTCGCGCCGTACCGGATCGAGGGCCCGGACGGCGTCGCGTCCGGCCTGCTCTGCCTGGTCGACCCGGCCGCGGTGACCGACGACGGCACCGCGCGGGTGCGGCACACCGAGGACGTCTACCCGGACGTCGTCGCCGAGCGGGCGGCCGTGCTGGCCGGGCTGGGCTGCGCGACCAGCGCCGCGCTGCTCGTCCCGGCCACGGACGGCGACCTGCTGACCGAGCAGGTCGAACGCGCCTGCGCCGGCCTCGGCCTGCCCGATCTGTCCACTTCGGACGCCGCGGGCCGCCGGCACGAGCTGTGGGCGGTGCCCGCCGGGCCGCTGCAGGACCGGCTGCTGGCCGCGGTCGCGGGCGCCGACCTGCTGGTCGCCGACGGCAACCACCGCGTGGCCGCGGCCGCGGCGGCCGGCCACGGCGCGCTCCTCGCCCTGGTCACGGCGGGCCCGCAGCTGCGGATCGGCGCGATCAACCGGGTGCTGACAGGCACCGGGTTCGGCCCGGAGGAGCTGGTGTCGCGCTGGTGCGCGGCCGGCCTCGACGTCCGCTTCGACGACCACGCCGTCCCGGTGCCGGGCGAGGTCGTGGTCCACGCGGGTTCGGCGGTGCTACGGGTCCCGCTGCCGAAGCAGGCCTGGCCGGGCCCGGTGATCGACCACGAGATCGTCGAACGCGTCCTGTTCGCCGACGCGCTCGGCGTCGACCCGGACGGCCCGCACGTCCACCCGCTCCCGGCCGGACGCCCGGCACCGCACGACGCGGACGCCGTGGTCCTGCTGGCCCCGGTGGCCTACGCCGACGTCCTGGCGGTGCACGCGGCGGGCCGCCGGATGCCCCGCAAGGCCACGTACTTCACACCGAAGCCCCGCAGCGGCCTGGTCCTGGCGGCGCTCTGACGCTGGGGGTCGTGAGTGGTTGGGGCGGTTCTAACCGCCCTGACCACTCACGACCCGTCCCACCAGGCCAGGACGCGCGTCGCCGACAGGGTCAGCCACTTCGACGGCTCGCCCTCCGGGACGTCGGTCTCGAACCACGTCCGGCCCTTGAGCCGGCGGCCCTGCAGCCACGTGCCGTCCGGCTGCCGGGCCGCGCGGATCAGCTCGATCGCCTCCGCCATGCGCGGGTCCGGCCGCGTGCCGTCGAACCGGGACGCCAGGCGGAAGTACTCGGCCGCGTTGAGCACGGTGTACTGCCAGAGGAACGGGTACGAGAAGCTGCCCACCTCCGGCAGCACCGGTTCGCCGGTCGACAGCCGGCGGAAGAGACCGCGCTCCAGGAGGTACTCCTCGCCGCCGCGGCGGGCGGCGTGGGTCGCCGGTGAGCCGCCCGTCGCCGTGTCCCAGGCGAGCAGGCCCTTGAGCGAGTTGAGGGTCGAGTGGACGGACGAGCGCGTCGAACCTTCGACCCACTCGCAGTTCCAGCCGCCGTCCGGTAGCCGGTGCTCGACGAACCAGCCGGCGATCCCGGCGACGTCGGCGCCGAGCCACAGGCCGTTCATGAGCGTCCACGCGTTGATGCAGCAGTCGACCTCGCCACCCCAGTACGGCAGGTTCTCGTACTCCCACCGGGAGTTCTCCGCGAGCAGCTGCGCCGTCCCGCTCAGAGCAGCGGCGTCGACGCCCCACTCCCGCAGGTCGTTGAGGACCCACGTCGTCGCCGTCCAGGGCTGGCCGTCCGTCTTCATGCTCGCGAAGTCGAAGTCCGCCGGGAAGAACGCGCCGCCGGCCCACTGGCCGTCCGAGTCCTGCCTCGCCAGCAGCCGTGCGCCGAAACCGTCGGTCGTCACGCGGGCGCGGGTGGCCTCCCAGACCGGCGGCGGCTCGCCCAGCAGGTCGCGCTCGACCTGCCAGCGCAGGGCCGGGTCGGCGTCGCGCAGCCAGGCGAGCACGTCCATCAGACGCCCGTGACGCCGTCGATGGCCTCCCGGAGGAAGTCCGCGTGGCCGTTGTGCCGGGCGTACTCGTGCATCATGTGGAGCATCACCAGGCGCAGCGAGACGTCTTCGCCCCAGCGCACCTGGTACCCGGTGACGTCGAGGGACTCGGCGGCCTCTTCGATCTTGCGCGACTGCTCGACTTCGGCCTGCCAGGCTTCGAACGCCTCCGCGCGCGTCGAGGAGCTCGCGTCGTAGGCGGCCTGGAAGTCGCCGTCGGCCGAGTACCGCAGCGGGACGTCCTCGGCGTTGATCACCCGCCGGAACCAGGTGCGCTCGACCTCGGCCATGTGCTGGACGAGACCGAGCAGGGACAGCGTCGAGGGCGGGCTCGAGGCGCGGCGAAGGTCCTCGTCGGACAGTCCGTCGCACTTCATGGCGAGGGTGGCGCGGTGGAAGTCGAGGAACGTGCGCAGCATTTCGCGCTCGCCCCCGATCGACGGCGGTTCCGGGCGTTCGGTGGTCACGAGGACGTGTGTATCACGTCCGGCTGTGTCGTTTTTCAAAAGAAGTGTCGTACCCGTGATTTAAGCTCGCGCGGTGGACTTGCCCGTGATGCCGCCCGTGCGGCCGATGCTCGCGAAAGCCGTGCACGACGTGCCGCGCACGCCGGGCCTGCTCTACGAGCCCAAGTGGGACGGTTTCCGTTGCATCGTGTTCCGCGACGGTGACGAGATCGAGCTCGGCTCCCGCAACGACCGCCCGCTCACCCGGTACTTCCCGGAGCTGGTGGAGCTGCTGGCCGCCGCGCTGCCGCCGAGGTGCGTGGTCGACGGCGAGATCGTCCTCGTCACCCCGGCCGGCCTGGACTTCGAGGTGCTGCAGCTGCGGCTGCACCCGGCGGCCTCGCGCGTGCGGAAGCTCGCGGAGGAGACTCCGGCCAGCTTCGTCGCCTTCGACCTGCTCGCCCTCGGGGACACGGACCTCACCGGCGAGCCGTTCCGGGAGCGGCGCCGGCAGCTCGAAAGCGTCCTGCGGACCGACGCCGAAGGGCTGCAGCGCGTCCACCTGACCCCGCTGAGCGAGGACCCCGACCAGGCCGCGGACTGGTTCACCCGGTTCGAGGGCGCGGGCTTCGACGGCGTCATGGCCAAGCCCGCCGACGAGCCGTACGAGCAGGACAAGCGCGTCATGTGGAAGGTCAAGCACGAGCGCACCGCGGACTGCGTCGTGACCGGCTTCCGCTGGCACAAGGACGGCGCCGGCGTCGGCTCGCTGCTGCTCGGCCTGTTCGACGGCGAAGGCGTGCTGCACCACGTCGGCGTGGCCAGCAGCTTCACGAAGGCGCGGCGGGCCGAGCTGGTCGAGGAACTGGCGCCGCTGCGGGAGAACGCGCTGGAGGGCCACCCCTGGCGTTCCTGGGCCGAGTACGAGCCCCAGCCGGGCCGGCAACCGGGCGCGAACAGCCGCTGGGCGCCCGGCAAGGATCTCGCTTGGGAGCCGCTGCGCACCGAGTGGGTGGCCGAGGTCCGCTACGAGCACCTGCAGGGCGGCCGCTTCCGCCACGGCGGGCGGCTGGTCCGCTTCCGGCCCGACCGCATCCCGGAGTCCTGCACGTACGCCCAGCTCGACGAAGCACCGCCCGCCGAGCTGGCCAAGCTGTTCGGGGAGGCGCGATGAGCGGCGCGGTGCTGCTGGACGTCGACGGCGTCGAGGTCAGGATCAGCAGTCCGGACAAGGTCTACTTCCCCGAGCGGGGTGAGTCGAAGCTCGACCTCGTCGAGTACTACCGCGCGGTCGCCGGGCCGCTGCTGGCCCGGCTCGGCGGGCGCCCGCTGCTGCTGGAGCGCTACCCGGACGGCGCGGGCGGCAAGAACTGGTTCCAGAAACGCGTGCCCCAGGGTGCGCCGCCGTGGCTGTCCACCACGGTGGTGTCGACGCCGAACGGCACCACGAGTGACGCGCTGGTCGCGAAGGACCTGGCGCACATCCTCTGGGCGGTGAACCTCGGGTGCCTCGGCTTCCACGTGTGGCCGTACCGCGCCGACACGCCCGAGGTCGCCGACGAGCTGCGCGTCGACCTCGACCCGTCACCGGGCATCGGGTTCGGCGACCTGTGCGAGGCCGCGCTGCTGACCAGGGAGTTCCTGGGTGAGCTCGGCATCGAAGGCCACCTCAAGACGTCCGGCTCGCGGGGGCTGCACTTGTACGTGCTGCTGGAGCCGCGCTGGGACAGCTTCCAGGTGCGGGCCGCGGCGGTCGCGCTGGCGCGGGCGCTCGAACGGCGGCACCCCGCGAAGATCACGGCGCAGTGGTGGAAGGAGGAGCGCGGCTCGCGCGTGTTCGTGGACTTCAACCAGAACGCGCCGCACAAGACCGTCTTCGGCACGTGGTGCGTGCGCCCGCGCGTCGGCGGCCAGGTGTCCACGCCGATCGCGTGGGACGAGCTGGCCGGCGTCGAGCCCGACACGTTCACGCTGAGCACGGTGCCGGCCCGGCTGGCCGAGCTGGGTGACCCGTGGGCGGGCGCGGGGGAGCGGCCGCAGTCGATCGAGCCGCTGCTGGCGCTGTCGGAGGCCGACATGGCCGGCGGGCTGATGGACGCGCCGTGGCCGCCGGTCTACCCGAAGATGCCGAACGAGCCGCCGCGCGTCGCGCCGAGCCGGGCGAAGAAGGCCTGACCTTGACGACCGTCGCGGAGTGCGCGGCCGACGACGGACTGCTGGTCGCGCTGGTCACGGCGATGACGGCGGAGCTGGTGGTGGTCTACAACCTGCCGGTCGACGCCCAGCCGTCACCCCTGCGGCCGGGAACCCGCCACCTCCTGGCGTGGGACGGCGAGCGGGCGATCGGCTGCTGCGCGATCGAGCCGGTGGAGCCGGGCGTGTACGAGCTGAAGCGGATGTTCGTGGCCCCGGACGCACGGGGTTCGGGCGTGTCGGGTGCGTTGGTGACCGCGTCCGAACGCCTGGCCCGGGAGGCGGGTGGGGCCCGCATCCGCCTGGAGACAGGCGTCCGTCAGCCCGCGGCGATGCGCCTGTACGAGCGCGCGGGCTTCCGGCGGGTGCCGAACTTCCCGCCGCACGAGGCCGACCCGGAGTCGGTCTGTTACGAGAAGCCGCTGGTGTAGCCGTGGATCGGGGCACGGTTTGCCGGAAAGCGGCTAGATCTCCAGCTCGAGGCTGAGCTGGCCGCGGTTCTCGGTTCCCGGGGCGAGCCGCAAGCCCGCCGGGGGAGCGGGCAGTGTCGCCACGCACTCCGGGCACGGTGCGACTTCGGATGTCGTCAAGTCGACAGGCTTCCAGCTGCGTGACTCGCGCTCCCCGCAGGCCGACCGCCGGTAGCGGAGGTCGCCCGAGCGGGTCATCAGGTGCGCTTGCGGGACTTCTTCGGGCAGCACGCCGACCAGGTACCAGCGTGGTGCGCTCACCTCGGTGGTCGTCATGGCCGACAGTCTCTGCCGCGGCCGGCGGGAACCCGCGGTTTTGCCGATCTTCGGCGTGGCGCGGGCTCAGGCTTCGTCGGGCAGATACCGGAGGATGTGCAGCAGGCCGCGCTCGTCGACCACCTCCGGGTCGGCCGCGACGCAGCCGCTCAGGTCGGCCGACACCGCTTCGGCGTCGAGGCCGGCGCCGATCAGCACCAGCTCGGTGCGGTGTGGCGCTCCAGGTGGCCAGGCCGAGCGATCGACCTGCACGAACCCGCCGACCGTGTGCAGCCGGAAGCGCGTCCCCGCGCCGAAGTCGGCCTGGCCCTTCATGCGGTAGAGGCCCGCCGGGCGGCGCTCGAGGAACTCGACGAACGCTCGCGGCGCCAGTGGTGTCTCGGCGGTGAAGGTGACCGTCTCGTACTCGGCGTGCAGGTGCCGGGAATGGTCGTGGTCGTCCTCGCGCAGGTCGTCGAAGGACAGCTGGCCGACCCGCTCGCCGCGGGGTTCCGGGTCGAAGAACAGCCGCGGGTCGACCCGGCCGTGGGCGGTGACCAGCACCGGGCGGCCCGGCGCCAGCTCCTCGACGGTCGCCGTGACCTTCGCCAGCGCCTCGGCGTCGACGCGGTCGGCCTTGTTCAGCACCACCAGGTCGGCCAGCCGCAGGTGATCGGCCAGCTCGGGGTGGCGTTCGCGGGCGGCCTCGAACTCGGCGGCGTCCACCACCTCGGCCAGCCCGCCGTAGCGGATGTCCGGGTTCTCGCTGGCGATCATCAGCCGGATCAGGTCGCGCGGCTCGGCGATGCCGCTGGCCTCGACGACGATGACGTCCATCCCCGCCTCGGCCGACGACAGCCGGCCCAGCATCGCGTCCAGCCCGCTGGCGTCGACCGCGCAGCACAGGCAGCCGTTGCCCAGCGAGACCATCGTGTCGACCTGCCCGGCCACGGCCAGCGCGTCGACGTTCACGCTGCCGAAGTCGTTGACCACGACGCCGACCCGGGCGCCCTCGCGGTTGGCGAGCAGGTGGTTGAGCAGCGTCGTCTTGCCCGCGCCGAGGAACCCGGCGACGAGGACCACGGGGATCCGGTTCACGAAACGTCCTCCTCTGCCGATCAGGCGACTCTAAACGACGTGCCCGCACGCGTGCGTACACGGGGGACCGGCGCCGGGAAAGGCCGTTCGGCGATTACCCACGAAAAGCCGAAGATCGGCGCACGGGAAAGAATCACGCGGCCTTCGACGGTAAATGTGATCGATTGACGGGAAATGCGCTGCGACATGTCCGGATAACACGTGGTGACGGCTATTTTTCCGACGTTTTCCCAGGTTGTGGCGATATTTCGGGAGACGCGGAACGTACTGGGCATTCGGGGACCGTGTCCCGCGAAACGTGAGGTATCCTCCCCCGCCTGGTCGGAAGCGCCCGTGCTGCAGGCGTTTCCGGCCGACAGTGTCGTCGGCGACCATCGGAGGAACGGTGAACCTTCCCGTCGGGATGCAGATCACGATTTCGGAGAGTGGGGTAGCACGGTGACCACTACGTCCGAGCGGGTGACGACCGCGCCGGTACTTTACCACCAACGGGTGTCGGGGGAACAGAGCGTCAATTCCGCGAAGGCCGAGGAATTCCTCAACCTCATGTTCGAAGAAGGGGCCGCCGAACAGGGCACGTGGCTCGAAACGCGGCTCGCCGAGGTGCGCGCCGAAATCGCCGAAACCGGCACCTACCGGCACACGCCCGCCGAGCTGGCGTTCGGCGCCCGTGTCGCCTGGCGCAACTCGGCCCGCTGCATCGGCCGGCTCTACTGGAACAGCCTCCGCGTCCGGGACCGGCGCCGGGTCACCGACCCCGCCGACATCGCCGGCGAGTGCGTCGCCCACCTGCGCCAGGCCACCCGGTCCGGCCGGATCCGCCCGACCGTCACCGTCTTCGCCCCGGACACGCCCGAGAGGCCGGGGCCGCGCATCCACAACGAGCAGCTCATCCGCTACGCGGGCTACCGGCTGGAGGACGGCTCGGTGCTCGGCGACCCGCGGTGCGCCGGGTTCACCGAGCAGGTACGGCGGCTCGGCTGGCGGCCACCGGAGCGCAGAGGCTCCTTCGACCTCCTCCCGCTGCTGGTCGAGTCGGACCCCGGCGATCCGCGGCTGTACACGCTGCCCGCGGACGCCGTGCTGGAGGTGCCGCTGAGCCACCCCGACCACCGCTGGTTCGCCGGGCTGGGGCTGCGCTGGCACGCCGTCCCGGCGATCAGCAACATGCCGCTGGAGATCGGGGGCGTCACATACCCGGCCGCGCCGTTCAACGGCTGGTACCTCGGCACCGAGGTCGGCGCCCGCAACCTGGCCGACGAGGACCGCTACGACCTGCTGCCCGCCATCGCGGAGCTGATGGGCCTGGACACCGGCTCCGAGCGCACGCTGTGGCGCGACCGGGCGCTCGTCGAGCTGACGCTGGCCGTGCAGCACTCGTTCGACGCGGCGGGCGTGACGATGGCCGACCACCACACCGAGTCGCGGCGGTTCCTGACGCACCTGGAGAAGGAGGAACGCGCCGGACGCCGGTGCCCGGCCGACTGGAGCTGGATCGTGCCGCCCGTTTCCGGTGGTCAGACCGCCGTGTTCCGGCGTTACTACGACGAACCCGACCCCGCGACGCGCCCGGCGTTCCTGCCGCCCGGCTGAGGAGAAGCGCCCGTTCGGCGGATCGTGACCGGCCCGCGGCGCCGATTCGAGGACGAAGGCCGACAATGGACCCATGACCGCAGTCCTCGTCGCCCACTCCGGACGACACGGCGGCACCCGGCAGATCGCCGAGGTCATCGCCGCGGAGCTCCGCGGAATCGGCCTGTCCGTGGACGTACGCGACGCCGCCGACGTCGCCACCGTCGACGGGTACGCCGCGGTGGTCGTCGGCAGCGCCCTGTACTACCACCGCTGGCGGCCGGACGCCGTCCGGCTGCTGGAGCACCACGCCCGGGCGCTGGCCGAGCGTCCGGTGTGGCTGTTCCACAGCGGCCCGTGCGGCCCGGGCGCGGCCACCCACCAGGTGGGCCTGCCGGCGAACGTGGCGCTGCTCGCGGCGCGCATCGACGCCGAGCGCACGGCCACCTTCGGCGGCCGCCTCGACCCGTCGACCGTGCGCGGCCTGATTCCGCGGCTGATGGCGTCGGGCCAGCGCGCCGGCGACTTCCGTGACTGGGACCGGATCAAGGCCTGGGCCCGGGACGTCGGCCGCCGGGTGCGCATCGGCGTCCCGCACTGATCACGACGTCCGCTCTTGCCCGCACGGGGTCGGCGGTGCTAGACCAACCCTGAAGTCTTCCGGTGGGGAACCGACGGGACGGGGCAAACGTGACGGATCGGCAGGCGGAACCGGCCCAGGCCAAGAAAGCGCTTACATCGGACCAGCGCAACTCGTTCCTCGCGGCGCTGCTCGGCTGGAGCATGGACTCGTTCGACTACTTCCTCGTGGTCTTCGTGCTGGCGGACATCGCCAAGGACAAGTCGTTCGGCGCGACCGCGACGCAGCTGGCGTTCATCACCACGGCCACCCTGGTGATGCGGCCGGTCGGCGCGCTCCTGTTCGGCCTGTGGGCCGACCGCGTCGGGCGCCGGGTGCCGCTGATCGTGGACGTGCTGGTGTACTCGGTGGCCGGTCTGCTGTGCGCGTTCGCCCCGAACTTCACGGTGCTGCTGATCCTGCGGTTCGTCTACGGCGTCGGCATGGGCGGGGAATGGGGCCTGGGCGCGGCTCTGGCGATGGAGAAGATCCCGGTGGCGCGCCGCGGGTTCTTCTCGGGACTGTTGCAGGTGGGCTATTCGATCGGGTACCTGATGGCCGCGCTCGCGTACCTGCTGTTCCACTCGGCACTGAACCTCGAGTGGCGCTGGATCTTCGTGCTGAGCATCTTCCCGGCGCTGATCAGCCTGCTGATCCGCGCCCGGGTGCGGGAGTCCGAGGTCTGGGAGGCGACGCGGGAGAAGCTGCGCGTGACACGGACCTCGGTCAAGGACGTGCTGCTCAACCCGAAGGTGATCCGCCGGTTCGGGTACCTGATCCTGCTGATGACGGCGTTCAACTGGATGAGCCACGGCACCCAGGACGTCTACCCGAGTTTCCTGAAGGCGCACGACAACGGCGGCGCCGGCCTGACCGCGACGACGAGCACGTGGATCGCCGTGCTGTACAACGTCGGCGCGATCATCGGCGGCCTGACGTTCGGCACGCTGTCCGAGAGGCTGGGCCGCCGCCGCACGATCGTCACGGCGGCGGTGCTCGGTTTGCCGGTGATCCCGATCTTCGCGTTCGACCACGGCGCGGGGATGCTGGCGCTGGGGTCGTTCCTGATGCAGGTGATGGTCCAGGGGGCGTGGGGCGTGATCCCGGCGCACCTGACGGAGATGTCCCCGGACGCGATCCGCGGCTTCTACCCGGGCGTGACCTACCAACTGGGCAACCTCCTGGCGGCGCTCAACCTCCCGATCCAGCAGGCGATCGCGGAGTCCCACGGGTACTCGTCGGCTCTCTTGTGGACGGTGGTACCGGGCCTGGTGGCGGTCGCGGTCCTGACGGCGATCGGCAAGGAGGCCAAGGGCATCAAGTTCGGCGACTCGGCGGTGGCGACGGCCCCGGCGTCCGCGAAATGACCTCGCCGGCGATCGCCCGGGCGCAGGCCTCGGGTCCGGTGCAGGTGGTGTCGACCTCGAAGTCGTAGCGGACGCCCCGGTGGACGAGATCCGCCTGGCGGACGGCCATTCCGGCGATCCGGTCACCCCGGGCGGCCTCGCGTCGCGCGGCGACGTCGCCGTCGCAGCGGACGGCGACCCAGAGCACGGGCAGCCCGTCGAGGGCGTCTCGCCAGCGTCGCTGGGAGGCGGCCCCGCCGAGGAAAACCTCGTCGACGATGACCCCGGCACCCGCCCGGGCCATCGCGGCGATGCCCTGGATCCAGGCCGCTTCGAGGGTGCGGAAGCCCTCACCGACGATGACTTCGCCGCCGACGGCGAAGTCGATGCCCGTGCCGCCGCCGGGCATCGCGTCGACGAGGGTGTCGGTGCCGAAGGTGAGCCACGGGTCGGGCAGGATCGCCTGCAGGCACCGGGCGACGGTGGACTTGCCGGAGCTGGACCCTCCGTTGAGGACGATCACCCTGGGCGGCACGTCGGGTCCTTTCCGGTCCGGTGTGGTTAGGCTGCGCATGGTAGCGGTTGCCGCGCCCGGGTTCCGGCGGCCGAGGACCGCGGGGCGGGCGCTGAGCCACCGGACGGCCCCGGCCGTGCACTACCGTGGGGGCACGCGGGAGTGAGGGGAAGGCCGTGCGGCGGTTCTGGTGGGTGGCGGTGGCCGGTGTCATCGTGGTCGCGGGTGCGGCGGTTTTGCTGTGGTGGCCCGGGGATGACGACCAGGGACTGCCGCCGGCGCGGGCGCGCGTCTACGCCGACTACTCGGCGTGCCTGCTGACCGGTCCGGCCGGGCTCGCGGCGCCCGGGGTCGCGCCGGTGTGGGCGGGCCTGCAGGACGCGTCGGGCGACACCGGCGCCAAGGTCTCCTACCTCGCCGCGGCGGGCCCGGCCACCGAGGCGAACTACCTGCCGTACCTGAACTCCCTGGCGCAGCGGCGGTGCGACGTCGTCCTGACGGTGGGCGAGCCGGGCACCGCCGTGGCGCTCGCCCAGGCGGGTACCCACCCCGCTATCCGCTTCGTGGCCGTCGGTGCGGCGGGCGGCGCGGCGGCCAACGTCTCCCCGGTGGGGGTGACCGAGCACCTCCGCGCGGACGTCGCCGAGGCGGTCCGCGGGGCCGCGCACGCCGCCGGCCACTGAGAGATTTGGCGCGGTTAGGGCAATTTACGTAGCACAAGTCCGGTTTGTCCTGTGCTCTTGATCTCCGTGATTGGTCGCTTTGCGGGCTGGTGAGAACCCCTTCCGCCGTGGTGAACTTTCTCGCCGTTCGTCGGGGATGGTCATCGAGGGGGAGACTCGTGGGTCGTCGTGCTGTCAGGTTCTGTGCTGCCTGGATGCTGCTGGCGCTGGCGTTTTCGCTCGGTTCCGGGCAGGCGGACGCCGCTCAGCTCGCGCCGGGCCACCTGCCGGTACCGGAGTTCACGTCGTGGCTCGGTTCGCTGTTCTCCGGTTCACCGCACTGGGGCGCGACACCCCGGCAGGCCGGCGGCTCGGCCGACGGCAAACGCCACGACGCGACCACCGCGGAGACCAGCGCGGACGGCGGCGCCGGGCGCGCCCCGGACCGCGCGCCCGGTGAGCTGGCCCCGGAAGCCGCGCACGACCGTAAGGTGACCCCCGGGCCGAGCGGCCCGGCGACGCGCGGCTTCGACGCCGTGACGAGCCGCCGCGACGCGACGAAGTCCACGGCGACGATGAACTTCTTCACCAACGCCGACGGCTCGATCACCCGCGACTACACCCGGGAGCCGGTCAACTTCGCCGACGGCCCGTGGGGCTGGCGGCCGATCGACACCACGGTCCACAGTGGACAGGACGGTCGCTGGCACGAGGCCGCCAACTCCCGGGCCGTCGACTTCGCGGGCAACGCGGCCGACCCGGCGCTGGCCGCCCTCGCCGTCGACGGCGGGCACTCGCTCACCTACGGCCTGCAGGGCGCCGCTCCGGTCGCCCCCCGCGTCGACGGCCGGTCCGCGACCTACCCCGGCGTGCTCCGCGACACCGATCTCGCCCTCGAACCGACGGCGACCGGCGTCAAGGAATCCGTCGTGCTGCGCTCGGCGGCGGCCCCGAGCACCTGGGTGTTCCCGTTGACCCTCAAGGGTTTGACGCCGCGTGCCGAAGCCGACGGGTCGGTGAGCCTGGTCGACGGCGCCGGGGCGGTCCGCGAACGGATCCCGCGCGGCTACGCCTTCGACTCCCGGGTCGACCCGGTTTCCGGCGACCCGGCCACGACCTACGCGGTCGGCTACGCGCTGACGACGTCCGCCGGGGCACCGGCGCTGAAGGTCACCCTGGACCCGAAGTGGCTGGCCGACCCGGCCCGGGTGTTCCCGGTGACCGTCGACCCGACCTTCACCGACACGCCGTCCTCGACCTACGCCGAGGCCGGCGCGCCCGGCGACCACTCGATGGAGAAGGTCGTCAAGATCGGGTCGTTCAACTCGGGCCCCGACTCGGCGAACACCTTTCTCAAGTTCCCCGCCGACCTCGACGGCTCCCAGGTCACGGTGAGCTCCGCGACGCTGAAGCTGTTCGACACCTGGGCCTCGACGTGCGTCGCCGAACGCTTCGACGTCGCCCCGGTGACGCAGACGTGGACGCCGTCGGGCGTGTCCGCCTACCCGGGGCCGTCCTACGGCGCGAGCATCGGCAACGCCACGCCGTCGGTGCCCACCGCGTGCGCCAACCGCGCGGCCGACCGGACGGTGGGCGACTGGGTCAGCGTGCCGTTGTCGGCGGCGACGTTTACCGGCTGGGCCAACGGGTCGGTGGCGGACAACGGCCTCGCCGTCTACGCCGCCACGAACGATTCGCTGCACTGGAAGCAGTTCGACTCGTGGCAGATGAACGCCGGCTTCCAGCCGGTGCTGTCGCTGACCACGAGCGGGAACGTGCCGCCGGTCGTCGACTCCGCCTACCCGGGCGCGGGCGGCGTGACGACCAGCCTCGTCCCGTTCCTGTTCGCCACGGCCCACGACATCGACGCCGGCCCGGGCGCGCTGAAGTACCGCTACCAGGTCGCCGACCAGGCGGGCGCGACCATCGCCGATTCCGGCCTGGTCGCCGAGGGCACCTGGCGGGTCCCGGCCGGGAAGCTGAAGTACAACCAGACCTACTACTGGGCCGTGCAGGCCTACGACGGCTCGTCCTACTCGGCCGACCCGCCGTGGAACCCGCTCACCGTCGGCGTGGACCAGCCGCTGGTGACGTCGTCGCTGTCGCAGAACACCGGCGTGCACGGCGTCGAGCCGAGCATCGGCAACTACACGACGTCGGCCACCGACGCGGAGGTGCGCAGCGTAGGGCCCGCCCTGTCGGTGGTGCGCGACTACAACTCCCGTGATCCCCGCACGACCGGGGCCTTCGGCGCGGGCTGGTCGAGCGTGGTCGACGCGCGCGCCGCCGAGCAGTACGACTTCGACGGCACCGGCACGGTCGTCAGCGTGCTGGTGACCTACCCGGACGGCTCCGAAGTGGGCTACGGGAAGAACGCCGACGGCACGTTCTCCCCGCCGTCGGGGCGGTTCGCCACCTTCAAGACGATCACCGGCGGATACAGCCTCACCGACAAGAACGACACCGTCTACACCTTCACCCAGGCACTCGGTTCGGGCGTCTACCAGCTTTCCTCGATCACGGACGCCAACGGCCGCGCGACGACCGTGACCACCTCCGCCGGCCGCGCCACCGCTTTGACATCGGCGGTCTCCGGCCGCGCCCTGCACCTGGCCTGGAGCACCCCGGCCGGGGCCACCAGCCCGCACGTCGCCACGGTCTCGACCGACGAGCTCACCCCGGGCGCGCCGCTGACCTGGACCTACGGCTACACCGGCGACCAGCTCACCAGTGTCTGCCCGCCGGGCACGACGACCGCCTGCACGCGGTACGGCTACCAGGCCGCGTCGCCCTACCGGACCAGCGCGCTCGACCTCGGGCCGCACTCGCTCTGGCCGCTGGCCGAAGCGTCCGGGACGACCGCCGCGAGCGCGGTGCTGACCAACGAAGGCGCCGACAGCGCGACCTACCACGACGTCACGCTCGGCCGGCCCGGCGCGCTGGCGGGCTCGGCGGCGACGTCGGCCGGGTTCAACGGCACGTCGTCGTACGTGCAGCTCCCGCGGGCCGGCGCCGCGGCGCCGAACACGATGTCGGTGTCGATGTGGTTCAAGACCGCGGCCACCAACGGAGTCCTGTTCTCCTACAGCACCATGCCGCTGACCGAGGCGACGAGCCCGGCGTCGCAGTACACGCCCGCGCTCTACGTCGGCAACGACGGGAAGCTGATCGGCGAGTACTGGACCGGCGCCACGGACAAGACCGTCACGACCCCGGCCCCGGTCAACGACAACACCTGGCACCACGTGGTGTTCACGCACTCCTCGACCAGCCAGGGCATGTACCTCGACGGCCAGTTCGTCGGGTCCACGATCGGCGCGATCGTGCCGATGGGCCCGCAGAACCGCTACATCGGCGCGGGGTTCCTCGGCAACCAGTGGCCCGACCAGGCCAACGCCGGCAAGCCCGGCACCGCGACCTTCTTCAACGGCCAGATCGCCGACGTCGCCGTGTGGGACAAGCCCGTGCCCGGCCAGCGCGAGCTGGCGCTCTACCAGAGCGGCAAGCAGCAGTCGAGCCTGCTCACGTCGATCACCCGGCCCTCCGGCGCGGTGCACACGACGGTGTCCTACGACCCGGTTTCCGACGCCGTGACGCAGATCGGCGACGAGAACGGCGGCACCTGGAAGTACGCGCCGCTGACCGCGGCCGGCTCCAGCCAGGTCTACCGCGGCGCCGTCCTCGGCTCGCACCCCGAGCTGTACCAGCGGTTCGGAGACGCGCCGGGCACGGCCGTCCCGGCGGGCGAGGTGAACTACCGGCCGTCGGCCTACACGAACGCGACGCTCGGCGGGCCCGGCCCGTTCACCGACTCGACCGCGGCGAAGTTCCCGGGCACCGTCGCCGGGGTCACGCTGCCCGATCACCTGGTGAGCGCGTCGAACACCGCGTCGGTCGAGCTGTGGTTCTCGACGACGTCCACCACGGCCGGCACGCTGTTCTCGACCGGCAACTCGCCGCTCGGCGCCGCGAACCCGTCGGGCGGTGCCATGCCGGTGCTCTACGTCGGCACCGACGGCAAGCTGCACGGGCACTTCTGGGACAACTCGGTCGCCGGCATGGCGTCGGCCGGGAAGGTCAACGACGGCAAGTGGCACCACGTCGTGCTCAGCGGCGCGAACACCGGCCAGGTGCTCTACCTCGACGGCCAGCAGATCGGCACGTTGTCCGCGCAGATCTTCAACGTCGACCCCTACGCCTTCGCCGGCGCGGGTGTCTTCAACACCAGCAGCTGGCCGGCCGCGCCGGCCGGGACCACCTGGAACTACTTCACCGGCTCGATCGGCGAAGTCGCCTTCTACCGCTCGTCGCTCGGCGCCGGTGAGGTCGCCCAGCACTTCCTCGCCGCGGGCAATTCGCAGGGGCTTGCCCCGCTGACGACCGCGACGATCACCGACCCCACCGGCAAGACGTCGACGCAGCAGTACGACCCGGCCGCCGGGAACCACAAGATCGCCGAGACGGACACGGCCGGGCACCGCACCACCTACGGCTACGACACGGCCGGCTTCCTGCACACCAGCACCGACCCCAACGGCAACGTGGTCACCGTCGGCCACGACGTGCGCGGCAACACCGTCTCCCAGACCACCTGCCAGGACCAGGCCGCCGAGAAGTGCTCGACGTCGTACTCGACGTACTTCCCGGACGACACCACGGCGCAGCTGACGACGGCCGACGCGCGCAACGACCTGATGCTCACCTCGCGGGACCCGCGCTCCTCGGGCGCGACCGACCCCGCGTACCTGACGTCGTTCGGCTACGACACCGCCGGCAACCGCACCTCCGTGACGACCCCGCCGGTGCCGGGCTTCGCGGGCGGCCGGACCACCGCGATCACCTACAGCGACGGCACGGCGGCCTTCCCCGCGACGGACTCCGGGACCGTGCCCGCCGGGCTGCCGGTGAAGACGACCTCGCCGGGCGGCGCCGTCAACCAGGTGTCCTACCTGCACAACGGCGACGTCGCGAGCACGACCAACGCCGACGGCCTGGTCACCCGCTTCACCTACGACCCGCTCGGCCGCCTCCTGTCGAAGACGGCGGTCTCCGACAGCTACCCGGCGGGCCTGGTCACCACCTACGCCTACGACGGCAGCGACCAGGTCGTCTCGCAGACCGACCCGGCGGTCACCGACCGGGTGACCGGCGCCGTCCACAACGCCGTCACCACCAGCGTCTACAACGCCGACGGCAGCCTCACCTCGCAGACCGTCGCCGACGGCACCGGCGGCGACGCCGCCCGGACGTCGGGCTCGACCTACAACGACAAGGACCAGGTCGCCTCCAGCACGGACGCGAACGGCAACGTCACCACCTACACCTACGACGTCTACGGCAACAAGAAGAGCGAGACCGACGCCAACGGCACCGAGACCGACTGGACCTACGACGGCGAAGGCCGGCTGCTCACCCAGGGCGTCTGGTACACCGGCAATCCCGCCGACCCGCGGCCCGCGACGTTCCTCGTCCAGAAGTCGAACGCCTACGACCCGGCCGGGCGCCTCGCGTCCGAAACGGACTCGATGGGCGACACCACGTACTACACCTACACCGACAACGGGCTGACCGCGACCGTCACCCGCAAGGACCCTGCCGGGCAGCAGGCGTTCGTCACCGAGTCGAACACCTACGACGCGGCCGGCAACCAGATCGGCACGGTCACCGGCAACGGCGCGAACACCTCGGCGTCCACAGTGGACGCCGCCGGGCGGGTCTCGCGGACCGTCGACGACCCGGCGGGCGCGGCCCGCACGACGTCGGTGTCCTACACCCCGGACGACCAGGTCGCGACCACCACGCAGGCCGACCCGTCGGGACGCAGCCGCACGGTCAGCACGACGTATGACCCGATGGGCGTGCTCACCTCCCGCTCGGTCGCCGCGGACGGCGCCGGGCACCCGGTGGGCTGGTGGAAGCTGAACCAGCCGTCGGGCACCACGGTCACCGACTCCTCCGGCACCGGGAACACCGCGGCCGCCTCGGCCGTCACCTGGTCCGACGGCGCCGCGAACCTCAACGGCACCAGCTCGCAGATCGCCACCAATGGCCCGGTGCTCGACACCACGGCGGCCTACACGGTGTCGGCCTGGGTCAAACCGGCGACGCTCGGCTCGGCGTTCCAGACCTTCGTCGTGCAGAAGGGGACCGTGATGAGCGGTCTCTACCTCGAGTACGACGGCAGCAGCCACAAGTGGTCCTTCTCCCGGTTCGGCACCGACGCCACCAACGCCACCGGCTACCGCGCGGAGTCCGCGGCCGACGCGCAGGCCGGGACGTGGACGCACCTGGCGGGTGTGTACAACCCGGGCACCGGCGCGATGGCGCTGTACGTCAACGGCGCGCAGGCCGGCACCACCACCGACCCGACGCCGATGGCGAGCACCGGCCCGCTGGTGCTCGGGCACGGCTGGTACCTCGGCGCCAACGGCAACTACGCCACCGGACAGGTGGCCGGCGTCCAGGCCTACACCCGCGCGCTGTCCGCGGCGGAGGTCACGACGATCTTCGGCGGTGGCCGCAACGGCGGCACGACGGCGTCTTCGGCGGCCGAGACGACGAGCTGGACCGTCGATCAACGCGGTCTGCCGACGTCGATGACCGACGCGAACGGCAACGTCACGACCTACGCCGGCGACGAGGCCGGGAACCCGGCGGTGACCACCGCGCCGACCGTAACCACGGAGACCAACGGCGGCCCGGCCACCGCCGTGCACCCGGTCACCACGACCGGGTACAACACCTTCGGCGAGCCGGTCGAGGCCGTCGACCCCGACGGCAACCAGCTGACCACCGTCTACGACGCGGCCGGGCAGCCGGTGTCGGTCACGAACCCGGCGTACACCCCGCCCGGCGGCGGCGCCCCGATCACCGCGACCACCGTGCGCACCTACGACAAGATCGGGCAGGTCCTCACCGAGAAGGATCCGCTGAGCCACGTCACCACCATGAGCTACGACCAGCTCGGCGACGTCGCCCAGGTGACCCGGCCCTCCGGCGCCAAGACGACGTCGACCTACGACACCAACGGCGACCGGCTTTCGGTGACCGACGCGAACGGCGTCCGCACCGAGGCGACCTACGACTTCCTGTCGCGGCCGCTGACCTCGACGGTGTTCGAGCGGTACCCGAGCACGCTCACCGCGACCACGACGAACTCCTACGCCGCGTCGGCCGGCAACCCCGGCGGCGCGCGGCTGGCCTCGACCACGACGCCCGCCGGCGCCGTCACCTCCTACGGGTACGACGGCCTCGGGCAGACCACGGCGGTCACCGACGCGGCCGGGAACACCACCCGGTACGGGTACAGCTACCTCGGGGAGAAGACGTCGGTCACCGCCGCCGACAACACCGCGACGCTGACCGACTACGACCAGTCGAGCCGGCCGGTGCGCGTCACCGGCAAGGACGCGACCGGCGCCGTGCTGCGGCAGACGTCGGCGGCCTACGACGCGGGCGGCCGCCTCACGTCCTCTGTGGACGGCCGGGGGACCGCGCGGACCTTCACCTACGACAGCGGGAACCGCCTCACCGGGGAGATCCAGCCGGTGTCGGCGACGGCGTCCGTCACGACGTCGTTCGGTTACGACGCGGCGGGCAACCGGACGCGGTCCACCGACGGCCGGGGCAACGCGACGATCACCCGCTACAACGCGTGGAACCAGCCCGAAGCGGTCGTCGAGCCGGCCACCACGGCCTACACCTCGGCCGCGGACCGGACCTTCACCTCGGTCTACGACGCGGCGGCCCGGCCGGTCACGCAGACCCAGCCGGGCGGGGTGACCGTCACGGCGGGCTACGACGACGACGGGAACCTGGTCAGCCAGAGCGGCGGCGGCGCCGAAGCCGCGACGGCCACCCGGACGTTCGGCTACGACCCCGGCGGCCGGCTGACTTCGGTGGCCACGACCGAAGCCGGCGTCGCCGGGCACTCGGACCACCAGGCGGCGAGCAGCGAAACCTTCGGCTACAACGACCGCGGCGCGCTGCTCACGGCGAGCGGTTCGGCGGGGTCGTCGTCGTTCGCCTACAACACCGACGGCCTGATGACCTCGCGCAGCGACGCGGCGGGCACGACGTCGTACGGCTACGACGGCGCCGACCGGCTCTCGACCGTCACCGACGCGGCGACCGGTGGCACGCAGACGCTGAGCTACAACACCCTCAACCAGGTCAGCGGGGTGAAGTACGGCACGGGCAACGCACGGACGTTCACCTACGACGGCCTGCACCGGCTGACCGGCGACGCGCTGAAGACGGCCGGGGGAGCGGCGATCGCGTCGGTCGGCTACGGCTACGACGCGAACGACGACCTCACGTCGAAGACGACCACCGGGTTCGCCGGATCGGCGGCCAACACCTACACCTACGACCTGGCCGGACGGCTCGGGTCGTGGAACAACGGCGTCAGCACGGTGGCCTACGGCTACGACGCGGCGGGCAACCGGACCCAGGTGGGCTCGTCGACCTACACCTACGACGCGCGCGACGAGCTGACGTCGGACGGCGCGAACACCTACAGCTACAGCGCGCGCGGGACGCTGCGGGAGCGGGCGTCCTCGACCGGCACCCTGGTGTCCGCGTCGGACGCCTTCGGGCAGATGGCCGTGCAGGGCACGCAGGCCTTCGGCTACGACGGCCTGGGCCGGAACCTGACCGACACGACGATCGCGTCCGGCGCGGCGACGACGTTCGCCTTCTCCGGCCAGGGCAACACGATCGCCTCGGACGGCACGTCGACCTACAGCCGCGATCCGGGTGGCGGCCTCGTCGGCGTCGCCACCGGCGGTGCGGGGGCGTACGCCTTCGTGGACCAGCACACCGACGTCGTCGGGACGTTCACCGCCACCGGGAGCGCACTGAGCGGGTCGATCACCTACGACCCGTTCGGCAACGTGCTGGCGTCGGCGAACGCCAAGGGGCAGCTGGGGTACCAGTCGGGCTGGACGGACCGGTCGACGGGCAACGTGAACATGGCGGCGCGCTGGTACAACCCGGCGGTCGGGCAGTTCATGAACCGCGACTCGATGGCGAACAGCCCGGTGCCGAACCCGATGGAGGCGAACAAGTTCGCCTACGTCGACGACAACCCGATGACCGGCACGGACCCGTCGGGACACGGCTGGTTCAGCGACGCGTGGTCGTTCGTGAGCAACCACGTCGTGGCGCCGGCGGCGTCGTTCGTCTACCACCAGGTGATCCAGCCGGCGGCGCACTTCGTCAACACGTACGTCGTGCAGCCGATCGTGCACGTCGCGGTGGCGAGCTACCACGTCGTGCGGGACGCCTACCACGCGGCGGGGCGGGTGGTCCGCAACGCCTACCACGCGGTGGTCCGGTACGCGAAGAAGGTGTACCACGCGGCGGTGCACGTGGTGAAAACCGCGTACCACGCGGTCACGAAGGCGGTGAAGACAGCGGCCCACGCGGTGGCCCACGCGGCGACGGCGGTGGTGCACGCGGCGGTGTCGGCGGCGAAGACGGTGGGTCACGCGGTGTCGACAGCGGCGACGGCCGTGGGCCACGCGGCAGCCTCGGCGGCCTCGCACGTGGCGACGTTCGTGAAGGACCACGCGTCGACGATCGCGGGCATCGCGGCGGGCGTGCTGGTCGGCGCGGCCTGCACGGCAGCGACGCTGGGCATCGGTGCGGTCGGCTGCGCGGCGATCGGTGGCGCGGTCGGTGGCGCGGTGTCCTACGGGATGGACTGCCCGAAGGCGCACAACTGCTCGGTCGGCGGCGCGGTGGAGGCGGTCGGCCTGGGCGCGCTGGGCGGAGCGCTGGGCGCGGGTCTGGCGGGCCCGCTGGGCGGCAAGCTGGTGGCGGAGGCCCTGGATGGCGTGCTGCCGCAGGCGGCGACGCAGGGCTTGATCGGCGCGGGTGCCGGAGCGGTCAGCGGCGGCGTGACGGCATTGGCGGGCTACGGCATGAACTGCGGCCGCGACTGCTCGGTGGGCGGCGCGTTGTCGGCGGCGGGGACGGGTGCGCTGGCCGGCGGTGTCGGTGGTGCGGCGTTCGGGGCGCTGGGCGGTTTGCGGGCTCGTGGTCGCAGTTCGGCGGAGGAGCCGTCGACGTGCGCGGTGCACAGTTTCCTCGCTTCCACCAAGGTGCTGCTGGCGGACGGTTCTGCGAAGCCGATCTCGTCGCTGAAGGTCGGTGATCGGGTCCGGAACTCTCAGCCGGGCACGGCGGGTGTGGAGTCACACGCGGTCGAACGGGTGATCAAGACGGCGACGGACCACGACTTCGTGGCGTTGAAGGTGAATCCGAGCCGGGTTCGTCGCGCGGTAGGTCGTGCGGTGGCGGGTCTCGCTGTGGCTGGGGCCATTGTCGCGGGAGGTCCGGCCACGGCATCGGCGACCGTGACGACGACGTATCACCACCCGTTCTACGACGTCACCCGTGGCGAGTTCGTCGAAGCGGTGGACCTGCAGGTCGGCGACCATCTGCAGACCGCAGACGGCGGCGAGGCGACGGTCGCGGAGGTGACGCCGTACTACTCGACGGAGGTCACCTACGACCTGACGATCGACGAGCTGCACACGTACTACGTGTACGTCGGCGACACGCCGGTCCTGGTCCACAACTGCGGCGGCGGTGACTCGTCGAATCTGTTCGAACACACCCGCGCCGACTCCGGGGCCAGCGCGACTTCGAACCAAGCGGCTGCGGTGTCACGGGACACCTATACCGGAGAGACCGCTTATGGGGAGAGCGGTGCGGTCCCGGGCAATGTGGCTCCTCCGCTCGTGCCGAGGCTGCGAGCCGCAGAGGCACTCGTGGGCACCCCGGGAGCGCCAGAAGAGTGGGCGCCGGGAACGTGTGCGGAATTCCACGCGTGCAACAATGCTCTCAACAATGTTCCCGGTTCAAGGTTGGATGATCTGGAGTATGCCACCATCGACAGGCCGAGTGGTGAGCACAAGCCGTCCTGTGGTTGGTGTCGGCTGATCTTGGGCGGTCCGGGCGGAGCAAGAGAGGTAACCCCTGGTTCATGAACATTGAAGTGAGTGACAAGCAGCTTGCCGTGATTTTTTCGGATTCGAACTGGTCGCCGGCAAAAGTTGTCGACGTTGAAGGTGTCAAGGTCGCTTGGTTGCGGGCGGGGCACGTTCCGTCCGAAGCGGCGATCGAGTTCGTGGCGGAGTTCGACAGAACAACCTTTCGCTATCCAAGGCATGAGTCGATCGGCGGCGACCAGGATTGCTCCTTGGATGCAGTCGAGGCAGTTCGGTCGACGTTTCCGATTGTCATTCGGTCATATGAGAAACGCGTCGGCGAGAATCTGTGCCCGGTCGGCACCGCGGCGTCTCGGCACCTGAACCTGATGCTCTCATCGTCTGGAAAGATGTTCGGTGGGTATGACTCGTTCCTGGCCTGCTACGGCGGATCGGGTCGAGAAGCAATATGGAACATCTACAATCGAGTCAAAGGTGTTCCGGTGCCGGAATGAGTTCGGTTGCTCTGCGGAGCAATCGACGAGAGCGGCCCCGTCTGGATCGATTGCTCGACGGGGAACGTGAGCATGCGGCGCACTGGTGCAACCCGGCGGTAGGGCAGTTCGTGAGCCGGTGCCGAACCCGACAAATCCGAAGACGGGCACGGACCCGGCGGGGCACGGCTGGTTCGGCAACGCGTGGTCATTCGTCAGTTGCAGGCACGCATGCGTCGTTCGTTGCGCTGGGTGGCTTGGCGGTGGAACGGCCCCTTGTGCCATTAGGGGTCAGTTCAGAATGAGTTTGCGGAGGCAGATCACGGAGCAGGCGAGGCCGAGGATGGCTTGGTGGACGTCGGCTCGTCGTTCGGTTCGGATGCGTAGTCGTCGGAAGCTTTTCAGTCAGGCGTAGGTGCGTTCGATCGGCCAGCGGACTGTGCCCAAGCCTGAGCCGTGTTCTACGCCGCGGCGGGCGATGACGGGTGTTATGCCGGGAGCGCGGACCAGGCGGCGGTATTTGTCGTGGTCGTAGCCGCGGTCGGCGTAGAGCCGGCGTGGCCGCTGCAATGGCTTGCCGACCAAGCCTCGGACCGGCGGGATGGCGTCGATCAACGGGATCAGCTGAGTAACGTCGTTGCGCTGCCCGCCGGTGAGCGTGACTGCCAGCGGGGTGCCGTGGGCGTCGGTGATCAGGTGATGTTTGGAGCCGGGTTTGCGGCGGTCGACCGGGCTGGGGCCGATGGTCCCCCCTTTTGAGGGCGCGCAGGTGAGTGGAGTCGACCAGCGAGGTGGGCAGCCGGTTCCAGCCGATACCGGTACGGATCACGTACAGGATGCCTTCGAATGCTGCGCGGTCGTCGGCACGCTTGCGGCCGGGATGGCGGAAACGTCGTGGGTGCACCGGAAGGGAGCGGCTCGAGCCGCTCCCACAGCTGGTCGGTCAGAACCTCCTCACGCATACCAAGATTCTCGAAAGCCCCGCAGCTCACGCAAAGACGACACGCCGACTCATTCGGAACTGACCTCTAAGTGCGTTCGGTGGAAAATTCTTGCCGGAACCATGATCACCGCGTTGGAAAGTGACCCGGACGCCTGATATGCCGGTCTTGACGGGTTTCCCCAAATTTGGTGCAGGGCAAGGGAACGCGGTGACCCCGCCTCCAGTAGCGTGTGCGATGCGTCCGGGGTCGTGGCGTGTTTCCGTTCTGGAGGAATTCCGTGGGTGCTCGTCAAGAAAGACGTCTGCTCGAGAACGCCGCTCCGTTCATGCGGGCCGGCGAGCAGGTGGAACTGGTCGCCATGGCCAAAGTGGGCTCGGTGGCGAAGTCGGTCGGGAAGTCCGTTGCCTTCGGGGTGGCCGTCGGGGTGCTCAGTGGTGGCACCATGATGGCGCTGCCGGTTCAGGCTGAGGCGTATGTCGTGCTGACGGACCGGCAGATCCTGCTCTTCCGGTCCTACAGCGGGTCGCCGGGAAAGCACATCTTCGGCGCGCCGCGGCACCTCGTGGCGATCACCGAGCCGAAGTCGGGTTTTCTGCTGAAGTTCCAGCTGTACGTCCAGGGCTGGAACCAGGATCTCGCCTTGACCGTGCCGCCGCTGCCGCCGAGCTTGCGCAAGCGTGGTGTCGCCTTGACCGGGCTGCTGCCGCGGATCGTGCCCGTCTCGGCCTGACCACCGGCGCCGCCGGCGCCGGTCAGGTCATGACCGGCGCCGGCCCAGGCGTGTTCGCGTCCGCTCAGCCGCAGTGCTCGAACTCGCTCGTGTACGACACGCCGCCCGCTGTGCCGCCCCACTTGACGCACTTGTTCGCCGCCGCTGCCTTTACCGGGCCCGCGAAGTAGGAGAACGCTCCCGAGTCCGTCTCCCGTGCCGAACCCTGGACCTCCAGGAACGCCGAGGTCGCCGTGGCCGTTCCGGCGGACGCGTTCTTCATCGTGCTGACGCAGTTCTGGCCGTTGGATGCGTTGTACGACAGGTACACCGTGCCCGCCGTGCCGAGCGGCTGCGAGTCGATGACGCCGTAACCGCCACCGCAGGCCGGGGCGCCCAGCGCGTCGTCGGTCACCGTGGCGAAGCGGATCGTGTCGTTCGCGTGCAGCTCCGGGCCCGCCTCGAACAGTACGCCGACCGACGACTGCGACAGCTGCACCATGTCGGAGTACGCCGCGTCCTGACCCCAGACGAGCAGGCTCGAGTCGGTGCCCGTCCAGTTGCCGCCCTCGTCGAAGGACGAGTGCACGCGCAGCTGCTTGCGGCGGTCGCACGTGGACGGTGCGGCGAACACGATCCGGTCGTACTTGCCGCCGGTGTCCGTGGCGCTCATCCGGGCCGTCGAGCCCTCGACGGTCGGGGCGACGAGGTCGGTCGCGAAGGTGAACTTCGTGCTGAACGTCGTGCCGCCGTCCGAGCTGATCGCGTAGGCCCGGTTGTGCGTGCCGTCCAGCAGGCACTTGTCGCCGTCGTTGGCCTGGTTGCGCGCGGCGGCGTAGACCCGGCCGTCGGCCAGCTCGGTGACGCTGATCTCCTGCGGGTTCATCGTGCTCGCGGCCGGCTTGTCGGTGGCGCCGAGGTGCCAGGTGGAACCGTTGTCGTCGCTGTAGATCAGCGCGCCGATGTTCGAATAGCTCATGCCGGCGACGAGGCGGCCCTGGTGTGCGCCGCGGGTCAGCACGATCCCGTGTGACGGCCCGGTCGCGAGCCAGCTCGGCGCCGTCGAGAAGCCCAGCTCCGTGGTCAGCACCTTCGGCGCGCCCCACGTCCTCCCGTTGTCCTCGCTGATCGAGACGCGCGGGATCCGGCCGCAGGCGGGGTTGGTGTAGCACTGCATCGTCGAGAGCAGCACGACGCGGTTGCTGCCCGGGATCACGATCGGCGCCGGGTTTCCCTTCGTGTCGCCGTTGGCCTTGATGACGGTCTGCAGCGCGCTCCACGTCTTGCCGCCGTCGGCCGAGCGCTTCATCACGAGGTCGATGGCGCCGAGGTCGTTGCAGACGCCGGCGCCGTCGTTGCGGCCCTCGGCGAACGCGAGCAGCGCGCCGTCGTTGGCCTTCACGATGGTGGGAATGCGGTAGCAGTCGTGGCCTTCGGTGTTCTTGGCGAAGACCAGGGTGCTGGCCACGTCGGCCTGCGCGGTGCCGATGGCGGCCGGGATGGCGACAACGGCGGCGCACCCCAGCAGCCCGGCCAGCAGGCCACGGGCGATACGGGTGAACTTCACGGTGGGGACTCCCTACGGATTCGTTCTACGTCCTACGTCTCGGCGGTAGCGTCGACCCGGCCCGTACAAGACCCGTACAACCCGGCGTATAACGACCTATACGTGACGGGAGGGGAAACGTCAGGTGAACGCGGCCAGCGTCCCGAAACCGGTCGCGAACACGAGCAGCGTCGACAGGAGACCCAGCAGCAGCGCCCGGCCGCCGCCGCGCAGGAGCGGGCCGAGCCGGACGGCGCAGCCGAGGCCGAACAGCGCGCCCGCGAGCAGGAGCGTCGACGCGGTCTTCGCGACGTCGAGCGCGAACGCCGGGACCAGGCCGGTGCTGCGAACGGCGACCATCGCGAGGAAGCCGAGGACGAACAGCGGCACGAGCGGCGCGTGGCCGCCGCGGCGGGTGCGTTCGGTGGCGCCGACGATCGCGACCATCGGGGCGAGCAGCACGACCCGGCTCAGCTTCACCACGATCGCGATCGTCACGGCGCCGGCGCCCGCCGGCGCGGCCGCGGCGACGACCTGGGCGACCTCGTGCACCGAGATCCCGGCCCAGCTGCCGGTGCGGACCGCGTCCAGGCCGATCCAGTGGGCGAGCAGCGGGAGCACGCCGAGGGCGATGCTGCCGTAGCAGGTCACGAGCGCGACCGCCGTCGCGACGTCGGAGTCCTCGCGGTCGACGACGCCCTCCATGGCGGCGATCGCCGACGCGCCGCAGATCGAGAACCCCGTCGCGACCAGCAGGGCGAGCCCGCGCGGCACCCGCACCAGCTTGCCGAGGCCGAGGGTGCCGAGGAAGGTGACCGCGACCGTCACCACCACGGCGGCGAGGGTGCCGGGGCCGAGGCTGAGCACCGTCGGCAGCGCGAGCTGCAGGCCGAGCAGGACGACGCCCGCGCGCAGCAGGCGCTTCGTGACGCGCGCGACGGCCTGGCGGTGCTCGTCGGCCAGCAGTGGCGTGCTCCCGATGGTGATGCCCAGCACGACGGCCACGGTGAGCGCGCCGGCCACCGGCCACGCCGAGCTCAGCGCGTACGCCGCCGCGACGCCCAGCCCGGTGATCACGAGGCCGGGCAGGAGCGGTTTCGCCGTCGTGAGTGCCATGTACCCAGCGTCGCCCGGTCGCGGTCGTCGCGGTAGCCGTCCGTGACGGCGTAGGTCATAGACTGGGGCTATGACCGGACCGGATCTGGACTCGCTGCGCCTGCTGGTGCTCGTCGACGACCTCGGCAGCATCGGCCAGGCGGCCACGGCGCTGGGCATCGCGCAACCCTCGGCCAGCAAACGGTTGTCCACTTTGGAGCGTCAGCTGGGACTGTCCCTCGTGGACCGGACGCGGCGTGGTTCGGCGCTGACCCCGGACGGCCGGGTCATCGCGGGCTGGGCCCACCGCGTGCTGGCCGAAGTGGACGGGCTGCGGACCGGCGCGGCGGCGCTGCGCACCCAGCGCGGCGCGAAACTGCGCGTCGCGGCGAGCATGACGCTGGCCGAGCACTTCGTGCCCGCGTGGATCGGCGAGGTCAAACGGACCGAGCCGGACACCGACGTCGGGCTCGAGGTGGTCAACTCCGAGCACGTCGCGGACCTGGTGACGCACGGGCGAGTGGACCTCGGGTTCGTCGAGTCGCCGGGACCGTGGCCGGGCTTGAGCACGCGCCGGGTCGCGACGGACCGGCTCGTGGTCGTCGTCCCGCCCGGGCACCGCTGGGCGCGACGACGTCGTCCGCTCACCGCCGCGGAGCTCGCCGCGACGCCGCTGGTGGTGCGCGAACCCGGGTCCGGCACCCGCGAGACCGTCGAGGCGGCGCTGCGCCGCGCGGGCGCCGGGCCGGTGAAACCGTTGCTGGAACTGGGATCGGCGTCGGCGGTGCGCAACGCCGTGATCTCCGGCGCGGGTCCCGCGGTGATCAGCGACCTCGACGTCGTCCGCGAGGTGGCCGGGCGACGGCTGGTGCCGGTGGCGGTCGACGGCGTCGACCTCGGGCGGGTGCTGCGAGCGGTGTGGCCGGCGGGCCGGCGGCTGGCCGGACCGGCCGCGAACCTGCTGGCGCTGGCCGTCAAGTCCCGGGCGTGAGGTGGGCTTCGAGGGTTTCGCAGGTGTCGGCGAGCAGCCGGGTGCGGTCGCCTGCGCGGGTCGCGAGCACGACGTGGCACGGCTCGACCCCCGCCATCGGCACGGTGGTGACGTCGGGCCGGAGCCGGCTGCGCCGGACGACCGCCGGGGCGATCGCCACCAGCTGCCCGGCGGCGATGAGCTCGTACTTCTCCTCGTAGCTCTCGAGGAGCGGCCCGTCCGGCGCGGGACGGCCGTCGGGCCGCGGGTCGACGCGCCAGAACGCGTTCCAGGCCGGGTCGGCCAGCCGGGGGAGCGGTTCGTCGGCGATGTCGTCGAGGGTGACCGACGCGCGGCCGGCGAGGCGGTGGTCGGCGGCGACCACCAGCACGCGTTCCTCGTCGTAGAGCGGCGTGACGTGCAGCCCTTCGGCCGGCAGCGGCAGCCGGGTGACCGCGACGTCGATGCGGTGCTCCAGCAGCGCGGCGGCCGTTTCGTTCCAGCCGAGGTGCCGCGTCACGAACTCGGCGTCCGGGTGGTGGCGGCGCAGGTCCCGCACGGCCGGGGTGACGAACAGGTTGGTCAGGTAGCCGATGGTGAGCCGGCCGGGCGTGGCCGCGGCGCGGGTACTCGCCGCCGCCTGCGCGGCCGACCGCAGCAGCGCCTCGGCGCGGGGCAGGAAGACCTCGCCGGCCTCGGTGAGCCGGCTGCCTTGCGGCGTGCGGTCCAGCAGGCGCGCGCCGAGCTGCCCTTCGAGGCGGCGGATCTGCCGGCTCAGTGACGGCTGCGTCGTGTGCAGCGCGGCCGCGGCCCGGCCGAAGTGCCGGTGTTCGGCGACGGCCGTGAAGTACCGCACCAGCCGCAGGTCGAGGTCGGTCATGCCCTCAGTGTAGGCCGCTGAGCTGTGGTGATGCCTGAAGCGTATCGCCCGATGAAGGACAGGCGTTGGACGTTCCCGCTCGCCCGGCCGAACCATGGAAGCACAGTCGGTCCAGCACGAGGAGCTTGAAATGCGTGTGTTCGTCACCGGTGCGACGGGGTTCGTCGGGAGCGCGGTCGTCCGCGACCTGCTCGACGCGGGGCACGAGGTCGTGGGTCTCGCCCGCTCGACGGAGAAGGCCGCGGCCCTCGCGGCCGCCGGTGCTTCGGTTCGCCACGGCGTCCTGGAGGACCTCGACGGTCTCCGCGAGGCGGCCGCCGCGTCGGACGCCGTCATCCACACCGCCTACGTCCACGACAACTTCGCCGACCTCACAGCCGCCGCCGCGACGGACGCGGCCGCCATCGCCGCCCTCGGCGCGGCCCTCGAAGGGTCCGGGAAGCCGCTGGTCGTCACCGCGGCGACCGGCCCGGTGGCACCCGGCCGGCTCGCCACGGAGGACGACGTCGCCGACCCGGCGTTCCCGCGTGCCGGGTCCGAGGCCGCGACGCTCGGGTTCGCCACGCGCGGGGTGCGCGCGTCGGTGCTGCGGCTGCCCCAGTCGGTGCACGCCGAAGGGGACCGCCACGGGTTCGTGCCGGCGCTGATCCGGCTGGCGCGGGAGAAGGGCGTCTCGGCGTACCCGGGCGACGGTTCCGGGAGGTGGGCCGCGGTGCACCGGCTCGACGCGGCGCGGGCGTACCGGCTGGCCGTCGAGACGGCGCTGTCGGGCGTCCGGCTGCACGCCGTCGGCGACGAGGGGGTGCCGCTGCGAGTCGTCGCCGAGCGCATCGGGCGCGGGCTGGACCTGCCGGTGGCGTCGGCGGCCGCGTCGCACTTCGGCTGGCTCGCGAAGTTCGCCGGGGAGGACTCGCCGGCGTCGAGCGTGCTGACGCGGAAGCGGCTCGGCTGGGTTCCGGAGCACCAGGGCCTGGTCGCGGACCTGGAAGCCGGGCACTACTTCGAGTGAGCTGACCTCGTGGGTTGCCGCCGATCCAACGGCGATATATCGTGTGAATGTCGGCGATACGGTGAGCTTGAGGAGGCAACCATGGTGATGAACGCGGGAGCGGGACGGATGTTCGGCGGCTTCGGAGGTGACCCCTTCGGCGGTCACGGACCGGCCGGGCACTGCGGCCACCCGGACCACGGCCACGGGATGCCGGGGCACGGGCACCCGGGGCACCCCGGCCTACCGGGGCTGCCGGACCACGGTCGCGGGGTGCCGGGGCACCCGGATCACGAGGAGTGGGACGGCCACGGCGTGCCGGGGCACGAGGAGTGGGACGGCGGCCCCGACCTGGCGCGCGGCGGGCCGCCGGGAGGTTTTCCGCCGCACCCACCCCACCCGCCGCAGCCGCCGGGAGTGCCCGGTGGTCCCGGCGGCTTCCCCGGATTTCCGGGGTTCCCGGGCGGCCCGGGGTCGTTCGGCGGTCCGGGGGGCTGGGGTGGTGGCGCCTTCCAGCGGGTGCGGGACTTCCGCGGCGGTGGGCGGCCGGCGGCCCGGCCGGTGCGTCCGGCCGTGCTCGCGCTGCTGGCCGAGGAGCCGAGGCACGGCTACCAGCTGATGCAGGAGATCCGCCGCCGCACGCACGACCGGTGGCGGCCCAGCCCCGGCTCGGTGTACCCGATCCTGCAGCAGCTGGAGGACGAGGGCCTGGTCCGCACGTCCGACTCGGGCGGCCGTCGCGTCGCCGAGCTGACCGACGCGGGCCGGGAGCACGTCGCCGGTCGTGAGGAGGAGTTCGCCGAGCTGTGGGCCGACGGCGCCCCGGAGGACGAGCCGGGCGCCGACCGCTTCGCCGCCCTGTGGAACGCGCTGGGAGAGCTCTCCGGCGCGGCCGCCCAGGTCGGTTACAGCGGTAACGAAGCCCAGGTGGCAGAGGTGAAGAAGATCCTCGCCGACGCACGCCGCCGGGTCTACGCGGTGCTCGCCGACGCGGGCCTGGAGGACGAGGAAGACTGAGCGGTCGCGTCCGAAAGCCGTGAGGGGCACCTTCAGGGACATACGAGCCCTGAAGGTGCCCCTCACGGCAGCCGGGGCCCTCGAATGTCCTGAAGGGCACCCTCATGGCTCTGGGGTCCCTGAGGGTGCCCCTCACGGCGACCGTCCACACCGGACAATGTGCCGGGCGGGTAAGGTCGGACCGTATGGAGGAACAGGACTTCGCTGCGCACCTGACCGCGACCATGACCGGCGGCGCGCTCACCATGATCATCGGGCTCGGGCACCGGACCGGGCTGTTCGAAGCCGCCGCTCGCGGGCCCGCGACCAGCGCCGGGCTCGCCGAACGGGCCGGGGTGCAGGAGCGGTACGTCCGCGAGTGGCTGGGTGCGATGGTCACCGGCAGGATCTTCACCTTCGACGCGGGCGAGTACGCCTTCCCGCCCGAGCACGCGAAGTTCCTGCTCGGCGACACGGCGTCGAACCTCATGCCGTCGCTGCTGACGCTCACCGCGTTCACCGGCATCCTGCCCGACCTCGAGCGCAGCTTCGCCGAGGGCGGGGGCGTGCCGCGCTCGGCGTACGGGCCTTACCTCGAGACGCTCGGTGCGAAGACCGGCGACAGCTGGAAGCACATCTACCGCGAGCACCTGGTCGACGGCTTCTTCGGCGCGGTCCCGGGGCTGACGGACAAGCTGCGCGACGGCGCACGGGTGCTCGACCTGGGTTGTGGCACCGGGAACGCGATCGCCGTCGCCGCCCGGGCGTTCCCCGCGTCGCGGTTCACCGGCCTCGACATCAACCCCGGCGTCGTCGCGCAGGCGAACGAGACCAACGCCGGCCTGCCCAACGCCGAGTTCGCTGTGGGGGACGCGGCCGAGCTGACGGCCGATCCGCCGTACGACGTGATCACCGCCTTCGACGCGATCCACGACCAGGACCGGCCGGACGTCGTGCTGCGGCGGATCCGGGGCGCGCTCGCGCCGGACGGGCTGTTCTTCATGGTGGACACGTTCTTCTCCAGCGATGTGGCGAAGAACGTCGGCAACCCGCTCGCCGCGCTCTGCTACTCGATCAGCCTGATGTACTGCACCACGACGTCGCTCGCGGAGGGCGGGGCCGCGCTGGGTGCCATGTGGGGCACCGAAACGGCCCGGGACATGCTCGCGGACGCGGGGTTCCGGCACGTCGACGTGCTCGGGTCCCCGCGTCCGCAGAACTGCATCTACGTCTGCCGCGCGTGACTCACTGCTGGTACGGCGCCGCCGCGGCCTTCGCGGCGGTGATCAGCGCGCCCTTGTTCTTCGGCCAGAACGTGCTGTCGACGCAGGTGTAGCGCGGCAGGAACCCGCCGCAGGTGCCGCTGGAGCCGCCGACCTCGAACGTCACGCTGGCGACGCCGAGCTCGCCGTAGGTGAAGTCGTCGGTGGTGCCGCTGGTGTCGTAGCCGACGGTTTCCTCGTTGGTGCCGACGAGGTAGCCGTTCGACGCGGCGTACTTCGCGCCCAGCTTGCGGTACTGCGCGTCGTTCGGCGAGGTGGCCTGCGTGAAGCCCCACGGGATGATGATGTCGTTGCCGTAGCTGTGCAACGTGATCATCGTGCCCTTGGCCGACGTCGGCGCCGGGTCGTTGTTGCCGGTGCCGCGCTGGTCCGGGAAGATCGAGCGGGCCAGGGTTTCCAGGGCCTTCACCTCGGGCTCGGAGCCGGCGCTCGCGCCCTGGTAGGTCTCGGCGCACGGGGAGTTGGAGTCACCGCCCCACTTGAACGTCGAGTTGCGGTTGAGGTCGATGCCGATGTTCGTGCCGGAGCAGCCGCCGCGGGTGTTGTTCGCGTTCTTGCGCTGCAGCTTCGGCGAGTTGCCGCCGGAGGCGACGATGTCGACGCCGTCCGGGTTCGAGATCGGCACCACCCAGACCTCGGTGGTGTCCAAAATGGACTTCGCGGTGGCGTCGGTGGCGTAGCTGTCGGCGAGGTAGTCGATCCAGCGCCAGGCCAGCTCGCCGGTCGACAGCTCGCGCGCGTGGATCTGGGCCATCAGGAAGAACTTCGGCTTCTTCGACGTCGTCGACAGCGTGCAGTCGCCGGTCTGCTTCTTGGTCAGGCAGATCGCCTGGATGTCGTGCCCGCCCTGGCCCTGCTGCTTCTTCCACGACTGGCCGATAGTGTACTTCGTGGCCAGGTCGGGGTGCGCGGCCGCGACGCTCGTGAGGTGGGCCTCGTGCGCGGTGACCGTGCGGTATCCGCCGTAGAAGGTGTCCGCGGCCAGGGAATTCGCCTGCGCGGGCAGTTCCTTGTAGACGGTGTCGTAGAAGCTCGGCCGGTACCCGAGCCCCTGCAGCTGCGCGGCGACGGCCTTGCCGCCGACGACGTACACCGAACCGGCGTCACCCTCTTCGACGTCGAATCCGGCGTTCGTCAGAGCGGCGGCCTGCGCGGCTGTCGCCGGGACGCGCCAGAAGACGGGCGTGTCGGCGGGCTGCGCGGTGGCGCTGCTCCCGAGCAGGGAAGCGAGCAGCGTGCCGGCCGCCACCAGGGCGAGCCGGGACAGGGACCTTGACGCCATCGGGGGATCTCCTCACGGCCGCACGGATGGGCGCCGGGCTCGGCAGCCCACGGTCACCGAACCGGCACGCACAGTGTGTCGGTGCGGGACAAACCCGCCATACCCCCGAAAGTCGCGAAACCGGCCAACGGCGAAGGGCGGCACTTTCGCGTGAAAGTGCCGCCCTTCGCCGAGCCGTCGCTACTTCTTCAGGCCGTGCTCGATCGACTCGATGATGCGCGGCCGCAGTTCCGCCGCGCTGATGATCGCGTCCACCGAGCCGACCTCGACCGCTCGCTGGATGTTGTGCACGCGGTCGAACTCCGCGGCCACCTCGCCGACCTTCTCCGCGCGGACCGAGGACTGGACCTCGGCCAGCTGGGCGTTCAACGCCGCGCGCTCGGCGCCGCTCGTCTCCGAGACGCGGGCCTGCAGCTCGGTCACCCGCGGGTCGGTCGCCGTGCGGTTGTTGACCTCGCCGGAGAACACCACCGCCGCCGCCGGGGCGCCGCCCAGCACCGAGGCGAACGAGCCCTCCAGCGCGAGCACCGTCATGTTCGGGTTGAGCGCCTTGGAGAACACCACGAACGCGCCGCCGTGGTAGCGGGAGATCACGCAGAACACGATCGGGCCGGCGAAGTTGACGATCGCCCGGCCGATCTCCGCGCCGTACTCCAGCTGCAGCTTGCGCAGCGACTCCGGCGAGCCGTCGAACCCGGAGAGGTTGGCCAGCACGACCAGCGGCCGGTTGCCCGACGCCGCGTTGATCGCCCGCGCGGTCTTCTTCGACGACCGCGGGAACAGCGTGCCCGCGGTGTAGGCGTCCGGGCCGTCGGTGGGCGGGAAGCCGCGGCGGGGCACCGAACGCGACTCGATGCCGACCAGGCAGACCGGCCAGCCGCCGATGTGCACGTCCTGCACCGCCGAGGTGTCCGCGTCGGCCATGCCCGCCCAGCGTTCCAGCACCGGGTGGTCCTGGTCCGACAGCGCGCGCATCACCGTGCGGATGTCGAACGCCTTCTTGCGGTCCGGGTTGTGCTGGGCCGAGAAGATCTCGCCGACGGTCGTGAAGTCGCTGCCCACGATCGCGTGCGGGAACGGCGAGACGTCGCGGGTGACCGGGTCGTTCGTGCTCGCCCGCCGCGGCCCGGTTTCGCCCGGCACGACGTAGGTGTGGTCGTAGTGCGACATCAGCACGTCGCGGGCGGCCGGCAGGTTCGGCGCCCAGTACTGCGCCTGGCCGTTCGGGCCCATCACGCGGTCGTAGCCGCCGATGCCGAAGTTGTCTTCGGCAGACACGCCACCGGAGAAGTCCAGCGCCTGCTTGCCGGTCAGCACCATCGCCGAGTCCGGCGTCATGATGAGGACGCCCTTGGTGTGCATGAGCATCGTCGCTTCGGCGTTCCAGTACGGCTGCGCGCCGACGTTGATGCCGACGACCACGACGTTGATCTCGCCGCCGTCCTGGGTGAACGTCACGATCCGCTTGAGCGCCGCGGCGACCCAGTCCATGTTCTCGGTGCCCGAGGTCATCGAGATCCGGGCGCCCGCGGACACCGCGAACCACTCCAGCGGCACCTGCATCCGCTCGGCCAGGTCCAGCGCCGCGATGACGCGCGAGCACTCCGGCTCCGACAGCGCGCCGAGCGCCTTCGTCGGGTCGCCGAGCAGCACGACGCGGGTGACGCCTTCGGGGTGGCGCTGGGTCGGCGTCGTGACGACGCCCGCGATGATCGCCGCGGAGTTCTTGCCCTTCGGGCGATCGACCGGAACCAGGGCGCCGGAGCCGTCGAAGTCATGCTCGACGAAGGTGCCGTCCGGGCCGGCGAGCAGGCCGGTCAGCTCGTACGGGTAGACGTTGCCGCGCCGCGCCGCGCGCAGCACCTTCTGGCGGTAGTCGTCGAGCGGCTGCACCGGCTCGTCGGTCGGCGCGCCGACGTGCAGGCGCGCGCCGTTGCCCGGGTCGAGGGTGATCCGGACGGCGATCTCGGTCAGCTCACCCGCGTCGTTGCGCTGGCGGGCCAGGAACTGGACCTCCTCCAGCCCGGCGCCCGCCGTGGTCGGCAGGATGCGCTGGACCAGCGTGTTCAGCTCTTCGGCGGTGATCTCGGTCGACGGCCAGACGTACATCATGATCCGGTTGGTGTCGAACCGCTTGTTCTGCGGCCGCTGCACCTGGATGTTGCGGATCGCGTCGAGGCACGCGGTGATTGCGTCCTCCACCGCGGGCAGCGACACCAGCCGGCCGTCGGCTTCGCGCAGCGGCGTCAGGTCGCGGACCTGGCCCATCGCGATGAGCCGCTCGTCGGCCGGGTTGCTCTGGGCGACGGCCTTGAAGAGGTAGATCTCCTCGTCCGACGACGGCAGCCGGGTGAGGTCGAACTCGCGCAGCCGCTGCAGCTGCAGGCGCTGCGCGATCATCGGGTGCAGGCCGCGGATCAGCCGGTCCTCGGCGAAACCCGCGCCGTCGGGGCGGAACGTGAAGTGGTGGTGCATCACCGCGCCGCTGGTGCCGGCCACCGTGGTGGTGATCCGGCGGACGCCGGCGGGCAGCGACAGCCCGGCGAGCACCTCACCGAGCCGCACGGCCATCGCGTCGGCGTCGGGCTGGTCCTCCCACGTCACGTAGAGGTCGGCGACCAGGCCGTGGTCCGGGACGTCGACGGCGAAGGTGCCGATCGCGCCGATCGCGTCGGGCAGGGCGGCGATGTCGACGGCGGTGGTGACCACGCGCGTGACGCCGTTGCGCCCGGTGTGCTCGGCCGTGACGAACCGGCAGCCCGCGACGTCGTGCGCGGTGACGTCCGACAGGCCGCGGTTGCCGTAGTAGCGGCGGGTCAGGACCTCCAGCAGCGGCGCGTGGTCGCGGCCGGGGCGGCCGATCCGCTGGCCGATGAGCCGGACGAGGGGTTCGGCGCAGGCCACCATCGTCTGGATCCGCTCGGCGCGGTCCGGGGCGTCCGGGTGGTGGTCGAGGTGACGCAGCTGGTCGCGCACCGAGGCGTAGGTGCGGGCGCGGCCGCGGCGCAGCAGCGGCTGGGCGAACCAGCGGAACACCACGCCACGGGCCAGGTCGGACACCACGGGGAAGCGCACCTGCGTCGCCTCGATGAGGTGCTCCAGGGTGAGCCCGGCGCGCTCGCTGTCGGCTTCCAGCGGCGGTGCGCCGGCCAGCCACTGCCGCAGCAGCTCGGCGACGACTCCTGAGTCGCCCGGCATCCGTTGCTGCGCCAGGAAGATCCGGAAGACCGCGCCTTCCAGCTCCGGCGTGCGGTCGAGGTCGGTGACGCCGTAGTGGCCGAGCACCTTCGTCAGCTTGGCCTGGAAGCCGGGCGACACGGCCGCCCGCTCGATGTCGAGGCTCTGCAGGTAGCTGTGGAAGAACTCGCGCGGGCTGTGCACCGGGCTGTCCGGCTCGGTGTCCAGCTCGCCGCCCGGCTTGTTGCGGCTCAGCTCGGACAGGTCGGCGAACACGGTCAGCAGTTCCAGCTCGCCCTCGACCGGGCGGCCGCTCAGCTCGGCGCGGGCGGCCAGGTACCCCGCGAGGACGCGCTTGCGCTCGGCCGGGTCGACGTCGAAGCCCAGCAGCAGGCTGCGCAGGTCCTGCAGGCCCCGCTCGACGCGGGCCTCGGCGGAGACCCCCGACGGCTCGGCGGGCAGCTCGATCTCGACCGTCTCGGCCTCGGTGGTGTCCTCTTCCTCGGCGCCTTCGGCCAGCGGCTCCAGCCGCATCAGGGGCGCGCCGGTCTCGACCTGGCTGCCCACCGACACCGGGCACTCGCGGACGCGGGCGCGGAACGGCGCGCGCAGCACCGTCTCCATCTTCATGCTCTCCAGCACCAGGATCGGCGCGTTCGCCTCGACCTCGTCGCCGACCGACAGCGGCGTCGCGACGACCAGCGCGGGCGCGGGGGAGCGGACGACACCGCCCTCGTCGCGGCTGATCCGGTGGGTGACGCCGTCGACCTCGACGAGGTGGGTCGGGCCGTGCGTGGCGGCGGTGATCCGGAAGCGCTGCCCGTTGACGACGATCTGGCCGCTGTGCGCGTCGAACCGCTTGACCTCGACGTCGGCGTGGTGGACGTCCGAGCCGCCGGCCGAGATCCCGACGCGGAAGCGCTGCTGCCCGATACGGGCGACGCCGACGCGGTAGCCGACGCCGCGCAGCTTGAGGTCCAGCGGGCGGCCGGACTCGTGCTGCACCTGCGGGCGGCCGCCGTGTGCGGTGTTCAGCAGCTGCTGGACGGTGAGCTCTTCCTCGTCCTGGTAGGCCTCGATGGCGGCCGTGGCCAGTGCGATCGCGGAGTGCCGGTGGGTGACCAGGCGGCCTTCGGCGCGGACGCGGTCGATCCAGCCGGTGTCGGCGCTGGCGTCGATCACCTCGGGCTGGTCGAGCAGGTCGAGCACGAAGCTCTTGTTGGTCGCGCCGCCCTCGATGATCACAGTGGTCTCGGCCATCGCGCGGCGCAGTCGCCCGAGGGCTTCGTCGCGGTTGCGGCCGTAGGCGATGATCTTGGCGATCATCGAGTCGAAGTCCGCCGGGATGGTGTCGCCTTCGCTGACGCCGGTGTCGACGCGGATGCCGGGGCCGGCGGGCAGCGCCAGCCGGGCGATGCGGCCGGGGGAGGGGGCGAAGTCGCGGTCGGGGTCTTCGGCGTTGAGCCGCGCCTCGACGGCGTGGCCGCTCTCGGCCGGCTGGTCGCCTTCGAGCTTGCCGCCGTCGGCGACGTGCAGCTGCAGCTTGACCAGGTCGGTGCCGGTGGTGATCTCGGTGATCGGGTGCTCGACCTGCAGCCGGGTGTTGACCTCGAGGAAGGCGAACAGCCGGTCGCCCGGGTGGTAGAGGAACTCGACGGTGCAGGCGCCGCGGTAGCCGACGGCGACGGCGAGCCGCTCGGCCGAGGCCTTCAGCTCGGCGGTCTGCTCGGGGCCCAGCACGGGGGAGGCGGACTCTTCGATGATCTTCTGGTTGCGGCGCTGCACCGAGCAGTCGCGCACGCCGAGCGCCCACGCCGTCCCGCCGTCGGAGATCACCTGGACCTCGACGTGGCGGGCGCCGGTGACCAGGCGCTCCAGGAACACGACGCCGGAGCCGAACGCGCGCAGCGCTTCCTGGCTGGTGCGCTCGTAGGCGTCGGCGAGGTCCTCGCCGGAGGCCACCATGCGGATGCCGCGCCCGCCGCCGCCCGCGGTGGCCTTGAGCATCAGCGGGTAGCCGATCTCGTCGCCGGCGCGCAGGGCGTCTTCGAGGGTGGCGACCGCGCCGCGGCTCCACGGCGCGACCGGGACACCGACCTCTTCGGCGATCAGCTTCGCGCCGATCTTGTCCCCGAGCTTGCGCATCGCGTCCGCGCTCGGGCCGACGAACGTGACGCCGACCTTCTCGCACAGCTCCGCGAACGCGGGGTCTTCAGCGACGAAGCCCCAGCCGACCCACGCGGCGTCGGCCTTCGTGTCGACGAGCGCCTTCTCCAGCACCCCGAGGTCGAGGTAGGGCCGGGCCGAAGCCGGGCCGAGGTTGTAGGCAATGTCGGCTTCGCGGACGAAGGTCGCGGTGCGGTCCGCGTCGGTGTAGAGGGCGACCGTCTCGATCCGCTCCCCGGTTTCCGCGGAGAGATCCCGGACGGCGTGGATCAGCCGCATCGCGGCCTCTCCGCGGTTGACGATGGCGACACGACTGAACACCGGCTGAGCCTCCCAAGTACCCACGCACAGAAGGCGACGTCCGGGTCCCGGAGCGTCGCCTGCACTTGCTTACACCCTGGTCGATCACCGACGGGTGGGCCAATGTCCGGCATGGCGCATGCCGGAGGCGATGCTTTGTGGGAACCCTACAAAAGGCGACCCGCGCCACACTGCGCGGTACCGGATTCTCGCGAGGTCTGCCACAAAGCACACGGGAACCCTACGCCGGGGGAGACTAGGAAAACATCTTGTTGCGACCCCTATGTTCAGGAGGCCAGCAGCACGTCCGACTCCAGTACCTGCCCCAGTTCCCGCCGTTCGGCCGCCGACAACGGCACGGCGGCCACGCTGCACCGCCCGTCCGGCCCGGGCGCGGTGGTGATCGCGAGAACGGGCTTCCCGTCGATCTCCCGCAGGGTGACGCGGCCTCCGCACGACAGGTCCACGGTGACCCCGGGCCGGTCGTGCTGCCGGCCCAGCCAGCGGCTGACGAAGTCGAAGGTCATCGCGTCCTCCCTCGGTGCGGGCGTTCTCTCCGAGCACAGGTGTCGGGGTTTAATGCCCCGGATACACCCGGTTCACACCCCGGACGGCCGGAATTCCTCGCGCGCGGGCGGGCGCACCGCCGGCCGGACGCCGGATTCCGCCGCGTATGAGACGCGGCGACCCTGCTACCGCGGTCAGGCTGTCCGGATGGAGTTCGCACAGCTGGCCTCGGTGGCGCGGGACCTCTTCTCCGCGAAGCTGGTCTACGGCGAACCGGTCGAACGGGACGGCGTCGTCTTGATCACCGCGACCACGGTGTTCGGGGGCGGGGGCGGGGGTGACGGCGCCGCGGAGACGCTGCCCCTGCGCGAAGGCGCCGGGTTCGGGGTGCTCGCGCGGCCCGCCGGGGCGTTCGTCCTGCGGGACGGCTCCGCGAAGTGGGTGCCGGCCGTCGACGTGACGCGGCTCGGCCTCGTCGCGGCCGTCGCCGTCGTCGCAGTGGCGAAAGTCTTCGCCAATCGCGCGAGCAGGTGAAGAGTTCACCGCCGGTTCTTGTCCGCGTTCGCGTTGGCGGCCTAGCGTCGGGCCGTCACCGATGCGGAGGTCGGCATGGATTTCAGCAGGCGTACGCTCCTGCGCGCGAGCGGACTGGCCGCGGCCGCGGGGCTGCTCCCCGGCGTCGCGTTCGCGGAGCAGCCGGGCGGCACCGGCACCCAGACCCGGACCGTCACCGGCACCTTCACGCCCGACATCCCGGACTGGTACTACCTGCCCGTCGACGTCCCGCGCGGCGTCAAGCAGATCGACGTCGTGTACTCCTACGACAAGCCCCAGGTGCCCGCCGGTACCCGCGGGAACGCCTGTGACATCGGCATGTTCGGCCCCGAGGGCCACGAACTGGGCAACGCCCGCGGCTTCCGCGGCTGGTCCGGCGGCTTCCGCGACCGGTTCTCGATCAGCGCGTCCGAGGCGACACCCGGCTACCTCGCCCGGCCGGTCAAGCCCGGCCGGTGGCACGTCATCCTCGGCCCGTACACCGTCGCGCCGCAGGGCCTGAACTATCGCGTGGACATCACGCTCACCTTCGGGCCGGACGGCGCGCCGTTCAAGCCGAACCCGGCGCCCGAGACCGCGCCCGCCCGTGAGAGGGGCCGCGCCTGGTACCGCGGTGACGGCCACCTCCACACCGTCCACTCCGACGGCCGCCGCACGCCCGAGCAGCTGGTCGCCGACGCGCGCGCCGCCGGGCTCGACTTCATCGTCTCCACCGACCACAACACGTCCAGCGCGCAGCTGCAGTGGGGCGAGCACGCCGTCGACGACCTGCTGATCCTCAACGGCGAGGAGGTGACGACGCGGTCCGGGCACTGGCCGGCGATCGGCCTGCCCGCCGGCACCTGGATCGACTGGCGCTACCGCGCGGCCGATCCGCAGGACTTCCGCCGGTTCACCGACCAGGTGCACCGCGCGGGCGGCCTGGTCACCGCCGCGCACCCGTTCGCCAACTGCTTCGGCTGCACGTACGAGTTCGCCTACGAGATCGCCGACCTGGTCGAGGTGTGGAACGGCCCGTGGACCCAGGACGACGAGGCGAGCGTCATCCACTGGGACGGCCTGCTGCGCGGCGGCCGGTTCATCCCGGCGATCGGCGACTCGGACGCGCACAACCCGGACAACACGGTCGCGCTGCCACACACCGTCGTGCTCGCCGATCGCCTGCGCCGCAGGGAACTCCTGGCCGGGCTGAAGGCCGGCCGGTCGTGGCTGGCCGAGTCGTCGGCGGTCCAGCTGGACTTCACGGTCGCCGGCGGCGGTCAGGCGGCGGGTATCGGCGAGCGGCTCCCGGCCGGGATCGGCACGCCGGTGACCGTGCGCGCGGCCGTCGGCGGTGTGCCGGGCACCACGGTGACGTTCCTCGACCAGCTGGGCCCGGAGCACGTCGAGACCGTCGGCGACGCCGGGGTGGCGACCGTCACCTGGACCACCTACCCCCGCTACAGCCGCTGGGTGCGCGTCGAAGTGCGGCGCCCGTCGGGTGGGCCGAAGACGACGTCACCCAACGCCATGGTCGCGATGTCGAACCCGATCTTCCTCGGCGGCGAACACTGAAATCCGCCCACTGAACCCCGGCCCGCGCCCCGCGTCCTCCGAGAGGGCAGACTGGTGCGAACGGGTGATGGGGAGGCAGTGTGCGTGGATGTGGCCTGAAGGTGGCCATCTTCCTGGGGGCGGTCGTCGTGCTGACGGCGGGGATCGTCGTGGTGGCGGTGCTCGTGCGCAGCCCGGTCCGGTCGCCCGGGTGCACGGTGACGCCACCGGGGGACGGCGGCGGGGCTTTCACGTTCACCCCGGAGCAGATGAACAGCGCCGCGACGATCTCGGCCGTCGGCACGAAGCTGGGCCTGCCCGCCCACGCGGCGACGGTCGCGCTGGCCACGGCGTTGCAGGAGTCGAAGCTGCAGAACCTCGAGGGTGGTGACCGCGACTCGGTCGGGCTGTTCCAGCAGCGGCCCAGCCAGGGCTGGGGCACGGTCGCGCAGCTGCGCGACCCGGTCTACGCGTCGACGGCGTTCTACGAGAAGCTCGAGAAGCTGCCGGGCTGGGAGACGATGCCGATCACCGAGGCGGCCCAGGCCATCCAGCGTTCCGGCGCCCCGGACGCGTACGCGCAGTGGGAGACGCAGGCGCGAGGCATGGCGGCGGCGTTCAACGGCCAGTGGCCGGCCGCCCTGACCTGCCGCAACCTGACCCTGGCGCCGCCCGCGGACGTGGCGGCTCCGGCGACGGCGGAGCTGGGCACCGCGAAGCTGAGCGGAGCGCACCCGGCGGCCCAGGGCTGGACGTACGCGACCTGGCTGGTCGGCCGCGCCGAGGCGCTGGGCGTCGACAAGGTGAGCTTCGCCGGCCAGACGTGGACGGCGGAGTCCGGAGCCTGGGCCCAGGACACCGCCGCAGGTCCGGATCTCGCACTGCACCAGGCCCCGGCGGCGCCGCCGAGCCAGTGAGGCCCCCAGCGCCCCAATGTGGCGTTGGGTGCGTTGGATGCACCGAACGCCACATTGGGTGCGTTGGACGCACCCAACGCCACATTGGGGCGTCAGGGGGCCGGACCGCTCTCAGGAAGCCTCCACAGTGGACTCCGGGTACCGGGTGCGGAGCAAGCCGCGGCAGAAGTGGGCGTTGCCCTCGATGGAGATCCGGACCGACCGCGCGAACCGCAGCCGCAGCGGGATCTCCGCACGGGGGAACGGCGTCCCGTGCTCGTCGACCAGCACCGGTGCCGACGGCTCGAGTGACAGCCCGAGGGCCTCGCGACGCCGCAGCAGGGCGTGGGAAGCGGGCACCGCCGGCAGGTCCGCCAGCGTCACCGCGTGCAGGTCGACGTCGTCATCGGCACGCAGCAACACCGTCAAAGCGCGTTCCATCGCGGATTGGTGGGCTTTGCGCCGGAACGTCTGCCGCAGCTCTTCGAGATCCTCCTCGGCCTCGTGGCCGAACGTGCCGCGGTAGCCCGCGTCGGCGGCGAGGCCGCGGTTGATCAGGTCCGAGTCGTGGTGGTCGTCGAGCATGACCACGACTTCGGTCGTCCACGGCAGCGCGGTAAGCACGTCCTTCGCGTCCGACGCCATGAGGTAGGCGAAGTTCGGCGCGCAGAACGACGTCGGGAGTCGCAAGTGGACGGTCACCCGGCCGCCGTCGACGTCGACCGAGTGCACGAAGCCGAGGTCGGTGATGGGCTCGTCGAGCTCCGGGTCGAGAACCGCGTCCAGCGCGGTGTAGGCGTCCACGTCAGGCCACCGACACGGCCTGCGGCTCGACGGGCGCGAGCCGCAGCTCCGACGGCACCGGGATGTCGTACATCTTCGCCGCGTTGAGCCCGAGGATCTTCTTCTTCTGGTCGACGGTCAGCGGCGCGTACTCGGCCAGGTCCTCCGGAATCTGGAAGTCGACGAACCGCTCGATCAACCAGCGAGGCGTCCAGATCGCGTAGTCGCTGGAGAACTGGATGCGGTCCTCGTCCAGCCAGTACAGCAGTTCGCCGATGATCTGCGCGAAGTACTTGGGCCGGGTGTGGATGAACGGCATCGCGACGGCGAGGCCCGCGTGCACGTTCGGCTCCTGCGTGGCGATCCAGCAGAAGTCCTCCAGCCGCGGCAGCCCGCAGTGCTCCACGACGAAGTTCAGGTCGGTGAAGTCGGTGGCCGCGTGGTCGACGTCGGCGACGTCGAAGGCGTCACGATCCAGCGGCCGGATCGTCGGTCCTTTGTGGACGTGGATGTTCTTGACGCCCAGTTCCTGGCAAGCTTCCAGGTACTTGTACGTCCACGGGTCGTTCAGCTTGTAACCGCGCGAGTCACCCTGCCACTCGGCGGTGTAGAGCTTGACGCCCTTGAGGCCGAAGCGCTCGGCGTCACGCCGGAACTGGTCCAGGCCGGCTTGTTCGAGCCGCGGGTCGAAGTTGTGGTTGTAGGTCAGCTTGCCCGGGTGCTTCCGCGTCAGCGCGAACGCTTCCTCGGTCTGGCCGAAACCGTTGTGGTAGAACGCGCCCAGGTGGGCCGGCTGGAAGATCGCGTGGTCGACGTAGCCGTCTTCGAACAGGTCCTTCACCAGCCGGTCGCCGCCCTGGTAGAGGTAGTCCTCGTACGGCCACACCTCGGACTCCGGGCTGAGGTTGCGGTGGTAGTCGTAGAAGCAGTCGATGAACTGCTTGCCGTGGATGGTGCGCTGGTTCTCCGGGCGCGCGTCCCAGAGCGCCACGTGGGCGTCCACGATGAAGTAGTTTTCGCCGTCCTTGCTGTACATGTGCGTCCTCCGCGTTCGTGACCGCCGTTGGCCCGTGCCGGCGACGGTAGGCACGTCGACCCTGGTCAGGGACCCGCCCGGTGTCTCGATATGAGACAGGCGGGCGCGACCGGCGGCCCTAGCCTGGGGGGAGTCCGACGCAGCGGAGGTCGAGGTGGAGAACCCGCAGGGGCACGTCACGCGGTCGTCCGACGTGCGCGGGGCCGCCGCCATCGCGCCCCGGCTGCGGGCGTCCTGGCAGCGCAGCGTGCGCTACGGCGTGCCCGAGGACGAGGTCCTGCCGGTGTTCTCGGGAGCGGTCGACACCGGTTCGCTGCTCTACGAATGCGGCACCGAGGTGCTGCGCGGCCTGCAGGCGACCCTGGCCAACGAGCCGATCAGCCTGATGGTCACCGACAGCGAAGGCCTGGTGCTGAGCCGGCTGTGCACGGACGTCTCGATCAGCCGCTCGCTCGACAAGGTGCATCTGGCGCCCGGTTTCTCCTACGCCGAGCGCAACGCGGGCACCAACGGGCTCGGCCTGGCGCTCGCCGACCGCGCACCGTCGCTGGTGCGCGCGGGCGAGCACTACTGCACCGACCTGCGCGGCTACACCTGCGCGGCGGTCCCGGTGCTGGACCCGATCACCGGCACGCTCGCCGGCAGCGTCAACCTGACGACGTGGTCGGAGCAGTCGTCCGAGCTGCTGCTGGCGCTGGCCCAGGCCGCGGCCGGGAACACCGCGGCGCTGATGCTGGCCCGCGCGTCCGGCCGGATCGCCCGCCCGACGCCGCGCGGCGAAGTGTTCCGCGTGTACGCCGACCGCGTCGACCCCGGCGACCTGCCGCGGCTCTCACCCGCCTGGACCACCGCGGTCGCCGAGACGCGGGCGGCGCTGGCCGGCGGCCGGGTCGTCGCCGTCGTCGGCGAGCCGGGCGCGGGCAAGACGGCGCTGGCGTCGCTCGCGCACCGGGAGGTGCGGCCCCGCGACCGCGTGCTCAACGCGCGCCCGCCCGCACCCGACGACGTCGACACGTGGCTCACGCTCTGGACGCCCGAACTGACGAAGGACGACACGTGCGTCATCGTGTCGGGCGTGGACGCGCTGCCCGCGTGGGCGGCGGGGGAGCTGGCACGGCTGTTCACCGAGGCGCGGCACGCGGGCGGCCCGGTCCCGTTCGTGCTGACCGCGGAGGACGCCGACGCGCTGCCCGCGGCGCTGAGCCCGCTGGTCGACCGGGTCGTCGAGGTGCCGGCGCTGCGGTTCCGGCCCGACGACGTCCTCCCGCTGGCGCACCACTTCGCCCGGCGCGACCGCGGCCGCGACGTCACCTTCACGTCGGCGGCGTCGCGCGCGCTGATGGCCTGCGACTGGCCGGAGAACGCGAAGCAGCTTCGGCGTGTGATGCGCGAAGCCGCCGCGCGCTCGGACGTCGTCGATACCCCGCACCTGCCTGCGGAGGTCTTCACCGGGAGGGGGCACCGGCTGAGCCGGTTGCAGGCCCTGGAACGCGACGAGATCGTGCGGTGCCTGTCGGAGCCGGGGGCGACGGTGGTGCACGCGGCCGCGAAGCTCGGCATGGGCCGCGCGACGGTCTACCGCAAGATGGCGCAGTACGGGCTCAACGCGCGGCAGCTGAAGTCGTAGCGTTTTCGTGGGCCCACCGCACCGCCGGGCCCATCGCGAAGCCCGCGGCCAGGAAGATCGCGCCCATCAGCAGCCAGCCGGGCAGGCCCCAGCCGATGACGACCGTGCTCAGCAGCACCGGCCCGATCGCGCGCGCCACCGACACCCCGGTGCCGAAGAACCCCTGGTACTGGCCCTGCTTGTCAGCCGGCGCGAGCGCGAAGCCGATCTCCCAGGAGCCCGCCGACTGCAGCATCTCGCCGAGCACCTGCACCAGCGCGCCGACGACCAGCACCGCGAACGCGACCCACGGCGAGGTGCCCAGCGCCGAGAACGCGAAGGCGACGCAGGAGGCGAACAGCAGCACCCCGGACCGGCGGACCATCCGCGCCGCCGAGCCGATGCTCGCCAGCCGGCCGGCCACGCGGACCTGCAGCACCACCACGACGACCGTGTTGAGCACGAACAGCGCGGACACCGTCCAGCCCGGCGCGGTGGTGCGTTCCACGATCCACAGCGGGATCGCGACGCTCAGCAACGGCATGCGCAGCAACAGGATCGCGTTCAGCAGCGTCACCACGGCGTAGGGCCGGTCGCGCAGCACGGCCAGTTTCGGCTCCCCGGCCCGGGCGGCAAGCGTCTTCGGGATCGCCGGGAGTGACCACAGCAGCGCCGCGGTGACCACGAAACTCACGGCGTCGAGCGCGAAGACCGTCAGATACGCCGGCGCCGTGTCGGCCGACAGCGCGAGCCCGCCCAGCCCGGCGCCGACGGCGAGACCGGCGTTGCCCGCGGACTGCAGGTGCGCGCGGACGCGCGTGCGGTGCTCCGGATCGGCGAGCGCGGCCAGCAGCGCCTGGCGGGCGGCGGCGAGGCCGGTCTGGCAGCTGCCGTAGAGGCAGGCGGCCAGGACGAACAGCAGCGGCGAGCGGACGACCATGAAGGCGAGGATCGACACGCTCGTCGCCAGGGCCAGCAGCACCGCGGAGCCGCGGGCGCCGTGGCGGTCGGCGAGGTGGCCGAGCGGGACGCCCGCGACCGAGCCGACGGCCCAGCCGAGCGTGAGGCCGAGCCCGACCTGGGCCGGGGACAGGCCGACGATCCGCGTGAAGAACAGGACCGAGCAGGTCAGGAACGCGCCGTCGCCGAGCGAGCCGGCCAGCTGGGCGGCCGCGAGCAGCCGTCCGGGCGCCGTCTTCGGGGCCTTCGCGGGGCGTTCCAGAGTCACCGTCATGAGAGCTACGTTAGGGCCCGGGTTGGCCCGATCCCAGATCCAATTATGGCCCAGTGGACTGGGCCAATGTAGGGTCGCCGGATGGACTTCCACGTCAGCCTGGCCGGGCGTGGCGACCTCAGCGTCCGGATCTACCGGCAGCTGCGCGACGCCATCCTCGACGGCCGGCTGCGCGAGGGCGAGCGGCTGCCGCCGACGCGCGAGCTGGCGCGGCGGCTGGCCGTCTCGCGCAACACCGTCGCGGTGGCCTACGACCGGCTGACCGCCGACGGGTTCCTCGCCGGGCGCGTCGGCGCCGGCACCTACGTCTGTGCGGAACTTCCCACGCGGACCAAGTCACGCAAGGCGCCTTCGGGGGCCGGGCCGCAGCCCAAGGCGGTGTGGCGGTCGCTGCCGCCGCCGGTCGCCCCGGTGGCGCGGGCGCCGGAGTACGACTTCCGCGTCGGCATCCCCGACGCCGCGTTGTTCCCGCTCGAGACGTGGCGGCGGCTGCTCGCGAGCGAGCTGCGGGACGCCGTCGGCTTCGCGCACTACGTCGAGCCCGGCGGCTACGAGGGCCTGCGCGCGGCGATCGCCCGGCACGCCGGCGTCGCGCGTTCGGTGCGGGCCGACGCGGACGACGTCCTCGTCACCCAGGGCGCCCAGCAGGCGCTCGACCTGCTGTGCCGGGTGCTGCTCGAGCCGGGGGACCGGGTCGCGATCGAGGAACCCGGCTACCGGCTGGCGAAGCACCTCTTCGCGTCCCACGGCGCCGAAGTCGTCGGAGTGCCGGTGGACGGCGAAGGTCTCGACGTCGCCGCGCTGCCCCCGCGGACGCGGCTCGTGTACGTCACGCCGTCGCACCAGTTCCCGCTCGGCACGCCGATGTCGCTGTCGCGGCGGACGGCGCTGCTCGCGTGGGCCGAGCGCGCGGACGCGGTGATCGTCGAGGACGACTACGACAGCGAGTTCCGGTTCTCCGACCGGCCCCTGGAACCGTTGCAGAGCCTCGATCGCGACGGCCGGGTCGCTTACGTCGGGTCGTTCTCGAAGACGCTGCTTCCCATGCTGCGCCTGGGTTTCCTGGTCGCACCCGCGTCACTGCGGGACGCGCTGCGCCACGCGCGTCAGCTGTCGGACTGGCACGGCGACCTGCCCGCGCAGGCCGCGCTCGCCCGGTTCATCGACGAGGGCCTGTTCGCCCGGCACATCCGCCGCGCGACGAAGGTGTACGCCGAGCGGCACGAGCGGATCACGTCGACGCTGGAAAGGGTGTTCGCGGGCCGCCTGCGGCTGATCCCGTCGGCGGCGGGCCTGCACCTGTGCGCCCTGTCCGACGACGACCTCGAGCCGGTCGCGGCCCGCGCTTCCCTTGCCGGGGCGGAAGTCCAGACCCTGTCCGACCTGTGCGGCGGCTATCCCGGCCAGGGCCTGGTGCTGGGCTACGGCGCGATCCCCGTGGAGCGGATCGACGACGGGCTCGCGGCGTTGGATCGTGCCTGGGTCTCGTGAGTGTTTAGGGCGGTTCTAACCGCCCTAAACACTCACGACAGGTGCGGCAGGGCTGGGTGGTTCGACGTGGTGGTCGGTCCGGCGGCGCGTGGCGATCAGCAGGCCGCCGGCTGACGTCGCCACGGCCGTGGCGAGGATCAGGAGCCAGCCGTGGCGGAAGTCCGTCAGGTCCGGGGTGCCCGCGAAGATCGCGACCAGTACCGCCGTGCCCAGGACCGTGCCGATCTGGCGGGTCGTGTTGACCATCGACGACCCCGCGCCCCAGCGGGCCGCGGGCAGGACCGTGCCCACCACGCCGGACAGCGACGGCAGGATCAGGCCGACGCCGATGCCGGTCAGCAGCTGCCCGGGCAGCATCGCGCTCGCGTAGTCGCGCGTGGAGTCCATGCGCAGCAACCAGATCAGCACGCCCAGCCCGAACGAGACGCCGCCGAGCGCGACGATCGGGCCCGGCCCGAAGCGGTGCACGAACCGGCCGCCGAGGATCGACACCGGCACCACCATCAGCGGGCCCGGCGCCAGCGACAGCCCGGCGAGCAGCACCGAGTCGTGCCAGATCGACGTCAGGAACAGCACGTTGCCGAACAGCATCGCGGCGAACCCGGCGGCGAACACCCCGGTCGTCACGCACGCCAGCCACAACGTCGGGACGCGCAGCGCGGGCAGGTCCAGCACCGGCACGGCGTGCCGCGCCGACCGCAGTGGCACCCACGCCAGCGCCACGACGGCCACGACGAACGCCGCCACGACGGCCGGTGAGCCCCAGCCGTGGTCGGGCGCCTCGACCAGCGCGTAGGCGAGCGCGCCGACGCCGACCAGGAGCCCGGCCGCGCCGAGCAGGTCGGGGACGCCGGTGCTCGTGTCGCGGGACTCGCGCAGCACGCGCGGGCCGGCCAGCAGCGTCAGCGCGCAGATCGGCAGGTTCACCAGGAACACCCAGCGCCAGGAGGCCTCGACGAGCAGGCCGCCGACCGGCGGGCCGAGCGCCGCGGCGGCCGCGCCCACCGACGCCCAGACGCCGACCGCCATCGGCCGCCGGTGCGGCGGGAACGCCGTCAGCAGCAGCGCCAGCGACGTCGGCATGACCAGGGCCGCGCCGATCGCCTGCACCGCGCGGAAGCCGATCAGCACGGGGATCGACGGCGCGATCGCGCACGCGGCCGAGGCGAGCGTGAACACCGCGACGCCGATGAGGAACAGCCGCTTGCGGCCGTAGCGGTCGGCGAGCCGCCCGGCGGGCGCGAGGCACGCGGCGAACAGGACCGTGTAGCCGTTGAGCACCCACGACAGCGTCGCGAGGTCGTCACCCGGGAACGCGGCCCGGATGCCGGGGAAGGCGATGGTGACGATGAACGTGTCGAGGCTGGCGAGGAACGCCGCCGTCGAGACGACCAGCAGCACGAGTCCCGGCTTGGGCGCGATGTCCGTCATGACCCTCCTAGGTTTGAAAAAGCAACCTAGCCGGGACAGTGAGTTTCAACAAGAGACTGACCAGTTCGGAGCGACCTAGCTCACGCTGCCGCCCGCAGCTCCGCCCGCGCCCTGAGCGCCGCGAGGGTGTGTTCGATCGACTCGACGTTGTACCCGGGCCGGTCGACGCGGCCGGTGACCTTCGGCCCCATGAACTTCCGCACGAGCCAGCTGCCGATCCGGTACCAGTTCTCGGTGACCACGCAGCCGGTCGCGGTAGGCGTCAGCACGTACTCCCACCGGGAGACGCGCGAGCCGAGCGGCGTCCGGACGTCGAAGGCGAACCGGCGGTCCGGCTCGCAGGCGACCACCAGCACCCGCGTCCACCACTGCAGCTCGCCGTTGCGGTTGCGGCCGCGGAACCGCGCGCCCAGCGCCGGGCCGGTGCCGTCGAGCCAGCGGCCGCCGATGTTCTCCGGGCTCAGCTCGCCCATCCGCGGCAGGTCGGTGACCCACGACCACACCGTGTGCGCATCCACCGGAACGTCGATGCTGCGCGAAATCGTCGGTTCCACACCCGTGACGGTGACAGTGGCCGGCACCACCCGGCAAGGGGATCCGGCGTTGTCCGCAGTGCAGAAGAGCCGGTCGTTTCGGGTGGTCAGGCGCGGTAGGCCGAGCTGGTGAAAAAGTTGCGGCCGAAAGCAGGGTGTAAACGCGGACTTTCTGGGTACCTCGCGCGCGGAGGAGTCCTTATACGGAGGGTGCGGTGGTCAGCGTGATCCCGATCGAGGTCGTGGGGATGGCCGTCCCGGTTCCGGGAGAGGCCCCCTTGATGTTGCTCCGGGAATCGGACGGGGCTCGCCGCTGGCTCGCGATCATGATCGGGTACGGCGAGGCCGAGGCCCTGGTCCGGGCGCGCGAGCAGATCGAGCAGCCGCGGCCCGGCACGATCGAGCTGCTCGGCGACGTCCTCGCGGCGTTCGGGCAGGGAGTGGCGGCGGTCGAGCTGACCGAGGTGCGCGACGGCATCTTCTACGCCGACCTCGTGCTCGTGGACGGCACCCGCGTGTCGGCCCGGCCCAGCGACGCGGTCGCACTCGGCCTGCGCCAGGGCGCGCCGATCCAGGTCGCCGAGGAGGTGCTCGACGTCGCGTCGGTCCAGCTCGAGGTGGAGCAGGAGGCCGAGGGCCCGGCGACCGACGTGCTCGACACCGAAGCCGAGGTCGCCCGCTTCCGCGCCGAGCTCGACGGGATCCGGCCCGAGGACTTCGACCTCTGACGCTCAGCTGCCGTCGCCGAAGTAGCCGACCAGGCTGTCCCAGGACCGCTCGTCCCGCCTGCGCGTCCACCACGACCGGAACGGGCCCGGCGCCATCGCGTGCCGGGTGTAGGACGTCATCGCCGCGCGGTAGACCTGCTCGGCCTGGTCCCACGTGACGCGTTCCTTGCGCCAGGCCAGCACCAGCCGCATCCGCATCGGATCGCCGGCCAGCGGCCGGACGACCATGCCGGGCTGCTCGGGCGCGGTCGGCTCGACCAGCTGCACCGCCTGGCCGGCCGCGACCAGCTGACGGCCGCCGCCGTTCGGGCACTCGAAACGGATCCGCGGGGTGAACCCGGCGTGGTGGGCCGCCGCGCGCAACGACGTCAGCGAACCGTCCTCGGGGCCCGGCGGGCCGATTCAGGCGTCGTCCGCCAGGTCGGCCAGGTCGACCTCGGTCCGCCCGGCCAGCCGGTGGCGCGCGGGCAGGCCGATGAAGACCGGGATCCACGGCAGCAGCACCCGGTGCCCGAGGTGCTTGGCCAGCGGCACCTCCTGGTCGTCCGACATGGCGATGACGGCGACGTCGAGGGTCGCGCGCGCCAGCGAGTGGGCCAGCACCGCGCTCGACGATCCCAAGTGGACGGTCACCTCGACGCCGGGCAGCGCGTCGTCCAGCCGCTCGACGAACGTCGGCAGACAGTCCATTTGGGACGATCCCAGCCGCAGCGGCCCGGTGCCGGTCGAGCCGAGCAGGTCGGCCTCGAACCGGTCGAAGTCCAGCAGTAAAACCCAAGCCCGGCGCAGCGTCTGCTCGCCGGCCGGGGTGGGCGTGACGCCGGTGTGGCTGCGGACGAACAGCGGCGTCCCGATCTGCCGCTCGAAGCGCTGCAACACAGCGGCTTCGCGGGGGTTCCGGGTGGCGGAGCCCCCGGCCCGGGGCGAAGGCCCGAATGTCACAGGACGTCAGCGACGGCTGGGACACGCCCAGCGCGGCGGCCGCCTGCGACAGGCTGCCGCCTCGGCGATGGCGCAGATCGCCCGCAGCTGCCGGCTCTCCAGGGCCATAGCCGGAGTCTATCGCCGTGAGCCATTACGGCCCGGGCGTCCACGGTGTGAGGCTCGTGGCGAAAGTCTGTCCTCTAGAACGTGGAAGGGGAGCCGATGACCGGCGACCGAACCCGGCCCGACCTGCGTGCGCTGCTGGACGCGAAGGGGTTCCGGAACTGGATCCGCGACGGCTGGGAGCCCGCCGCGGACGTCGTCGAGGTGCCGGCGGGCACCGCCGAGGCCGCCGCCGCGCACCGCGGCCGGCTGTCCGCGGCGCTGCCCGGGCACCGGATCGCCCTCGCGGCCGGCCGCGCCGTGGTGCGGTCCAACGACACCTTCCACGGCTTCCGCGCCGACAGCGACTTCGTCTGGCTGACCGGCTGCCAGCGTGAAGGCGCGATCCTGGTGCTGACCCCGGCCGGCGACGGCCACCACGCGACCCTCTACGTCCCGCGCCCGGCCGAGCCGGACGAGACCGACTTCATCGGCGACGCCGACACCAGCCCGCTGTGGGTCGGCTCCGCGGCCACCCCGGCCGCGTACGCCGAGGCGCTCGGCCTCGAGTGCCGCCCCCTGGAAGACCTGCCCCGCGGCCTGCGCGGCCGGCACCCGCAGGTGCTGGTCGCCGCCGGGGTCGACCCGGTGCTCGACGCGTACGGCCAGGGCCACAGCGAGCGGCTGCGCACGGTCCTCGCGGAACTGCGGCGGCTCAAGGACGACTGGGAGGTGGGCCAGCTGCGGGCCGCCGTCGACGCCACCGCCCGCGGGTTCGCCGACGTGCTCGCCGCCCTCCCGGAGGCGGTGCGCGGCGGCGGGGAACGCTGGCTGCAGGGCACGTTCGACCGGCGCGCCCGCACCGAGGGCACCGGCCCCGGGTACACGTCGATCGTCGCGGCCGGGCGGAACGCGCCGGTGCTGCACTGGACGCGCTGCGACGGGCCGGTGGCCGAGGACAGCGTCGTGCTGCTCGACGCGGGCGTCGAGCTGGATTCGCTGTACACCGCCGACATCACCCGCACCTTCCCCGTCTCCGGGGAGTTCACCGCGGCCCAGCGCGACGTCTACGACCTGGTGCACACGGCCCACCGCGCCGCGCTCGCCGAGGTCCGCGCCGGCAACGACTTCGGTGCGTTCCAGACGACCGCGCTGGGGGTGCTCGCGAAGGGGCTGCACGACTGGGGCGTGCTCCCGGTGTCGGTGGACGAGGCCCTGTCGCCCGACGGGCAGCAGCACCGCCGGTACATCGTCTGCGGCACCGGCCACTTCCTCGGGCTGGACGTCCACGACTGCGCCGCCGCGAGCCCGGCCGCCTACCGGGCGGGGCCGCTGGCCGAAGGGATGGCGCTGGCCGTCGAGCCCGGCCTGTACTTCCACGCCGGCGACCGCACGGTGCCGCCCGAGCTGCGCGGGCTCGGCGTGCGCATCGAGGACGACGTCGTGGTCACGGCGACCGGGTACGAGCTGCTGTCCTCGGCGTTCCCCTCCACGGCCGAGGAGGTCGAGGCCTGGGTCCGCGTGGCATGATGACGTCCGATCGGTAAAGCGAACGATTCGCCGCACCGATCGTACGGTTTGCCGAACGAAAGGGAGCTGCGGTGGAGGACTCGGCGCCGTCGATCCGGGACATGCTGGCGGTCAACCTGCGGGCCGCGCGGACGGCCCGGGGGCTGTCGCTGTCCGAATTGTCCCGCCGGTCGGGGATCGGGAAGGCCACGCTCTCGCAGCTGGAGTCCGGCGGCGGGAACCCGACGATCGAGACCGTGTTCAGCTTGTCGCGGGTGCTCGAGGTGGCCATCTCCGACCTGCTCGACCAGCGCGCGGGCGGCGCGCTCACGGTGGTGCGGGCGGCTGATGTCGAAGTGCTCCGCGGCGAGGGCGTCGACCTGCGCCCGCTGCGCCGGATCGAGACCGGCGACGGCGTCTTCGAGGTCTACGACCAGGTCGTGCGCGGGGACGCGCCGCAGCGGTCGCGGGGGCACGTCGGGATCGAGCACACCATCGTGCAGACCGGCAGCCTGCGGGTGGAGGTGGCCGGCCGGACGGTGGACGCCGGCCCCGGCGACTACGTCGCGTTCGACGCCCGCGAGCCGCACTGCTACACGGCGCTGGCGGCGCCGGTGCACTCGGTGCTGCTGCTGCAGTACCGCGCGGACGAGCGGCTCGACGGCCGCCCGCACCCGGTGCTGCCGACCGGGCGTTGACACGGTCCGTCCGAGAACCTAGCGTTCGGTTTGACGAACGCGGAGGGTCGATGAACGGAACGCGGGTGGTCGTGCTTGGGGCCGGTGTCGTCGGTGCCGCGTGCGCCCGGGAGCTGAGCCTGGCCGGCTTCGACGTCGTGGTCGTGGACCGGGGGCGCCCGGCCGGCGGGACCACTTCGCACGGCGAAGGCAACGTGCTCGTCTCCGACAAGGGGCCGGGTGCCGAGCTGGCGCTCGCGCAGCTGTCGGCCCGGCTGTGGCCGCGCGTCGTCGCCGAGATCGCGGCCGAGGACCCGCGCGCCGCGGCCGCGACGGAGTTCGACGCCAAGGGCGGCATCGTCGTCGCCACCACCTCGGCCGGCGCCGCCGCGCTGACGGCGTTCGCCCAGGCGCAGTCCGCCGCTGGGGTCGTCACGAAGTCGTTGTCCCCGGCCGAAGTCGCGGACCTCGAGCCCGCGCTGACCCGGTCGGTCGTCGCGGCCGTCCACTACCCGGAGGACGCGCAGGTGCAGCCGGCCGGCGCGGCGCTGGCGCTGCTGGGCTCGGCCCTCGCCCACGGCGCGCGGCTGCGGCCGGACACCGAAGTCGTCGGCGCGGTTGTGACCGGTGGGCGGATCACCGGCGTCCGCGTCCCCGGCGAGGTGATCGACGCCGACGTCGTGGTGAACGCGACGGGACCGTGGGCCGGGATCGTGTCCGCGCGCCTCGGCGCCCCGATCGCCGTCCGGCCGCGGCGGGGTGAGGTGCTGGTGACCACGCCGATGCCGGGAGTGGTGCGGCACAAGGTGTACGACGCGGACTACGTCGGCGCGGTCGGGGCCGACAGCGGTGAGCTGCAGACGTCCGCCGTCGTGGAGTCGACCTGGGGCGGCACGGTGCTGATCGGCTCGTCGCGGCGTCAGGTCGGGTTCGACGACACGCTCCGGCCGGACGTGCTGGGCGCGATCGCGGCCAAGGCGCTGCGCTTGTTCCCAGCCCTGGCGGACGCGGCGGTGATGCGCGCGTACGGCGGGTTCCGGCCGTACGTGGACGACCACCTGCCGGTGCTGGGCCCCGACCCGCGGCTGCCGAACCTGTGGCACGCGACCGGCCACGAAGGGGCGGGTATCGGCCTGAGCGTCGGGACGGCGCTGCTGCTGCGCGAGATGCTGACCGGTGTTGCGCCGTCGTGCGCGGTGGAAGAGTTCACTGTGGACCGTCCGGCGGTGCCGGCATGAGCCGGCCGATCCGCATCACGGTGGACGGCGAACCCGTGGCGGGCCTCGCGGGCCAGACGGTGGCGGGAATCCTGCTGGCGTCGGGCCGGTTGTCGTGGCGCACCACGCGGTCCGGCGCGCCACGCGGGGTGTTCTGCGGCATCGGCTCGTGCTTCGACTGCGTGCTGACGGTGAACGGAGTTCCGGACGTCCGCGCGTGCCGCCGCCGCGCGGCCGACGGCGACGAGATCCGCACCCAGACCCGTCAGGAGAAGTCATGACCCGCCAGGTGGTCGTCATCGGCGCGGGCCCCGCAGGCTTGGCCGCGGCCGAACACGCGCTGCGAGCCGGCGCGGAGGTCACGGTCCTGGACCAGTCCGATGTGCCGGGCGGTCAGTACCACCGAACGCTGGCGGAGGCTTACGAGAGCCCACACCCGGAGCAGCACGGTTTCGCCCGGAAGCGGCGGGTGCTGGAGCACCCACGGTGCCGGTGGTGGCCGAACAGTGCGGTCTGGGCGCTCGATCGCTGTGAGACCGATCGTGCGCCTCGGGTTCACGTGCTTCGTGGTCCCGCCGACGGTTTCGCTCGGGAGCGGCACGTCCTCACCCCCGACGCGCTCGTCCTGGCCACCGGCGCGCACGACCGGACCCTGCCCTTCCCCGGCTGGCAACTCCCGGGCGTCTTCACCGCCGGTGCGGCGCAAACCCTCGCCAAAGGTGAGCGCGTCGCGATCGGGCGGCGGGTGCTCGTCGCCGGGAGCGGGCCGTTCCTGCTGCCCGTCGCCGAGTCGCTGCTGAGCGTCGGGGCAGAGGTCGTCGCGATCCTGGAGGCCAATCCGAACGCGACTGTCCGAAAAGGATGGTCCAGGCAGCCGTGGCGGCTGGCGCGGCACACGACCAAAGCGGCCGAACTCCTCCGCTACGCCGCCACGCTCGCCCGGCATCGCGTGCCTTACCGCATGGGCCGCACCGTCATCGAAGCACGCGGGGACGACCGGGTCCGTGAGGTCGTGACCGCTCGGGTCAACCCCGACTGGTCGGTCGTCCCCGGCACCGAACGGATCTACGAGGTCGACGCCGTCTGCGTTGGGCACGGCTTCGTCCCACAGCCCGAACTCGCCGTCGCCGCGGGTTGCGTGCTCGACGACGGCTTCGTGCGGGTCGACGCCGAGCAGCGCACCACCGCCCCCGGCGTCTTCGCCGCCGGGGAGATCACCGGGATCGGCGGGGCGGTCGCCGCCGCGGCCGAGGGGGCGGTCGCGGGTCACGCGGCTGCGGGAGGCGAGCCGGATCGGGGCCTGCGTCGCGCCAGGGACCACACCCGGGAGTTCGCCAAGAGGCTGGCCGAAGCCCATCCCATCGGCGACGGCTGGTCCGGGTGGCTGCGGCCCGACACGATCGTCTGCCGCTGTGAGGAAACCACGGTCGCCGACCTGCGACGGGCGGCGAGTGGTCCCGTCCAGGCCGGATCGCACGCCCTGAAACTCGGCACCCGTGCCGGGCTCGGACCGTGTCAGGGCCGGATGTGCGGCCCGGCCGTCGCCGAACTCTGCGGGGGTGCCGAACGGCACCACCGTCCGATCGCCCAGCCGATCCGGCTCGGCGAACTCGCCGAGCCCGAGCCCTAGGAGTTCCATGAGCACCCGTGACCTCGGTGGCGTCGTCGTCGCCACCGCGCTGCCCTACCGTCCGGACGACGCGGCCCCCGCCGGCCTCGCCGTCGACTACGACGCCTACGCCGAGCACTGCCGCTGGCTGGTGGCCAACGGCTGCCGCGGCGTCGGGCCCAACGGCTCCCTCGGCGAGTACTCCTCGCTCACCGACGTCGAACGCCGCCGTGTTGCCCGCACCGCCATCGAGGCCGTCGGTGACGACGGGATCGTGGTCGTCGGCGTCCACGGACCCGGCGCGCACCAAGCAAAACAGTGGGCCGAAGCCGCCGCCGAGGACGGCGCCGACGGTGTGCTCTGCCTGCCGCCCACCCTCTACCGGGCCAACCGTGGCGAAGTGCTGGCCCACTTCGAGGCCGTCGCCTCGGTCGGGCTGCCCGTCATGGTCTACAACAACCCCTTCGACACCAAGGTCGACCTCACGCCCGACCTGCTCGCCGAGATCGCGCGGATCGACAACGTCGTGGCGGTCAAGGAGTTCTCCGGTGACGTCCGGCGCGTGCTGGAGATCCGCGAACGCGCGCCGGAGCTGGCCGTGGTCAGCGGCGCCGACGACGTCGTGCTGGAGAGCCTGCTGATGGGCGCCACCGGCTGGTTCGCCGGCTTCCCGAACGTCTTCCCGGCTGAGTCGGCGCGCCTGTTCGACCTGGCGACGTCCGGCAAGCTCACCGAGGCGAAAGCGCTTTACGAGCCGCTGGTGGCCGCGTTCCGCTGGGATTCGCGCACCGAGTTCGTCCAGGCCATCAAGCTGGGCATGGACCTGGTCGGCCGGTACGGCGGCCCGTGCCGCCCGCCGCGTGGGCCGCTCACCGACGAGAACCGCGCGCAGGTCAGGGAAGACATGAACCGCGCGCTGAGTGCGCTGGGCGTGGCGTGATGCGGTCCTCGCGCGCGATCTCCGCCGTCGACTCGCACACCGAGGGCATGCCGACGCGGGTCGTGACCGGTGGCGTCGCCGTCATCCCGGGCGACACGATGGCCGAGCGCCGCCGGTACTTCCTGGAGCACCTCGACGACCTGCGGCTGTTCCTGATGAACGAGCCTCGCGGCCATTCCGCGATGAGCGGCGCGATCCTGCAGCCGCCGTGCCACCCGGACGCCGACTGGGGCGTCGTGTACATCGAGGTGTCCGGCTGTCTGCCGATGTGCGGCCACGGCACGATCGGCGTCGCCACCGTGCTGGTCGAGACGGGCATGGTCGAGGTCACCGAGCCGACGACCGTCGTGCGCCTCGACACCCCCGCCGGGCTGGTGCATGCCGAGGTCACCGTGCACGACGGCCGTGCCGAGCGCGTCAAGCTCCGCAACGTGCCGTCGTTCCTGGCCGAGCGCGACGCCGTCGTGGACGTGCCCGGGCTGGGGGAGGTGCGCTACGACCTGGCCTACGGCGGGAACTTCTACGCCATCCTCGACCTGTCCCAAGTGGACATTCCGTTCGAACGCCGGGAGAAGGACCGGATCCTGAGCGCGGGCCTGGCGATCATGGGCGCGATCAACGAGCAGCGGCCGCCGAAGCACCCGGCCGACCCGCTGATCGGCGGCTGCAAGCACGTCCAGTTCCTCGCCCCGGGCTCCGACGCCCGCGCCTCCCGCAACGCCATGGCCATCCACCCCGGCTGGTTCGACCGGTCGCCGTGCGGCACCGGCACGTCGGCCCGGATGGCGCAGCTGCACGCGCGCGGCGAGCTGCCGCTGCACACGCCGTTCGAGAACAGCTCGTTCATCGGCACGACGTTCACCGGCGAACTGGTCGCCGAGACCACGGTCGGCGGCGTGCCCGCGGTGGTGCCGGAGTTCTCGGGCCGCGCGTGGATCACCGGCACCGCGACCTACCTGCTCGATCCGGCCGACCCGTTCCCGACCGGGTTCGTCCTGTGAGCTGACGTCCCGACCGCGAAGCTACAGATGCTATAGTCAATCCTATAGCGTCTGTAGTGGAGGTGGGTACGTGCGGAACTGGTTCATCACCGGCGGCACGCCGGGCGGGTTCGGCATGGCGTACGCCGAAGCCGCGCTCGAAGCGGGCGACCGGGTCGTGCTGACGGCCCGGCGTCCCGAGGAGCTGAAGGAATGGGTCGCCGAGCACGGCGATCGCGCCCACGCGGTACGGCTGGACGTCACCGCGCCCGACGAGGTCCGGCGGGCCGTCGCCGAGGCGCGGGAGCACTTCGGCGAGATCGACGTGCTGGTCAACAACGCCGGCCGCGGCTGGTACGGCTCGGTCGAGGGCACCGCCGACGACGTCGTGCGCGCCTCGTTCGAGCTGAACTTCTTCTCCGTGGTGACCGTGCTGCGCGAGGTGCTGCCGGGCATGCGCGCCCGCGGCTCCGGCTGGGTCGTCACGATGTCGTCGGCCGCGGGGATGGACGCTGTCCCGGGCTTCGGCTACTACAGCGCGGCGAAGTTCGCGGTCGAAGGTCTGTCCGACGCGCTGCGCCAGGAGGTCGAGCCGTTCGGGATCAAGGTCCTGCTGGTCGAGCCCGGCGCGTTCCGGACGCACGCCTACGCCGGCTTCTCGGCCGAACCGGTCCGCGAAACCGTCGACGCCTACGAGCCGTTGCTCGACGCCGTGCGCACCGCCTTCGTCGAGCAGGACGGCCGTCAGCCGGGCGATCCCGCACGCGGCGTGCGCGCGGTGCTGGCGGCCATGGAACGGCCGGACCCGCCGCACCGGCTCGTCCTCGGCGGCCCGGCCTTCGACAAGGTCACGGCCAAGCTGCGGCGGACCCTCGATGCCGTCCGCGCGGACGAGGCCGCGTCCCGCGGTGCCGACTTCCCTGACGTCGCCTAGGAATGGAGAGACCGTGCTCGATGACAGCCCGGACGCCGTCCGCGCCTACCTGGCCCTGACGATCGCCGGTGACCGCACCGCCGCGATCGTCGCGTTCGCCGACGACGCTCACGTCACCGACGACGGCGCGAACCACGACGGCGGCGCCGCCGTCCGCGCCTGGCTCGACCGCCCCGCCGGCGACTACACCTTCACCACGACACCGCTGTCTGCCCAGTCCACATCGGACGGTTCAACCATCGTCACCTGCCGCGTCGAGGGGAACTTCCCCGGCGGCTCGTCGATCTGGACCACCGGTTCACCCTCGACGAGACCCGCCGTATCTCACGGCTGGTGATCGAACCTCACTTGTAGGCGACCGTCACCGGCGCGTGGACACTCCGCGGCGGGAGCGTGACGGTCAGGGTGTGCGTCGCGGCGTCCCAGTGGTACGCGCCGGGCGGCAGCCGGTCACCGCCGGCCGTGACCGCCTTCGGCGCGGTGGCCCCGAGGAACGTCACCGTCCACCGGCGATCCCGTACCTGACCGGGGAAAGAGCCGTCCGACGGGTCGATCCGCACGGTGTGGCTGCCCGCGGTGTAGCGGACCTTGGTGGTCGCGCTCCGGCCGCTGCTGCCGTTGTCGTCGTAGAGCGTGAAGGTGCTCGACGCGCCTTCGGCGACGGTGAGCGTCAGCGCGTCGAGCGGATTGCGGACGTCGTCGGTGACGTTCCTGGTCCGGCTCGGCACCATCCCGCCGGCCTTGACGAACACCGGCATCGTGCTCAGGTCGGTGGTGACCGCCTGGGTCGTCCCGCCGGCGTAGGTCCGGCCGGTGAAGTAGTCCGTCCACTGACCCTGCGGGAACCAGACGTTCGTCGTCGCCGACGTGCCCGGGGTGGTGACCGGCGCGACCAGCATGTCCGGCCCGTAGAGGTATTCGCTGCCGGCCAGCTGGTACGCGTTCGGCTCTTCGGGGTAGTCGAGGTAGAGCGGCCGGGTCACCGGGACGCCGGTCGTGGCCGCCTGCTGGGCGAGTGTGTAGGTGTAGGGCACGAGGTTCTCGCGCAGGTTGAGGAACTTCGTCGCCGACGCCTTGGCCTCGGGCCCGTACTGCCACGGCAGCCGGTCGCTGTGGTTGCTGTGCAGGCGATCGATGGGCTGGAACGTGCCGAGCTGCACCCAGCGCGCGTACAGGTCGTCCGGCAGCTTCCTGGTGCGCCCGCCGTCGTAGGTCTCGGAGCCGGGCAGGCCGGTGGTGTCGTTGTGCCCGCCGATGTCGTGGCTGACCGCGGACATGCCGGTCGCCGCCGCCTCACCCGGGGTGTAGCCGACCTCCATGCGCAGCGTGCCCCAGGTGGACGACGTGTCGCCGGTGAAGTGGATCGCCGAGCGCTTGTCGGCCCACGGGCCGGTCGGCACGGCGGCCGGGTTGCCGTAGCCGCCCGACTGCAGCGAACCGTAGGCGCGGGAGATGACGAAGCCGCGGCCGATCGCGCGGTCCGCGTCGTCGGCGTACTGCTGGTTGATCCACGCGTCCGGGGTCACACCGTCCAAAGAGGACTGCGAGCCGTCGCAGCACCAGTCCAGCCACCAGAAGTCCACGCCCTGGCGGTCCATCGTCTTGTGCAGGTCCAGGTAGGCCTTGAGCTGGTTCGGGTCGCCCCAGTCGAAGGAGTAGCAGTCGCCGCCGCCCCCGCCGCCCCCGCCGGACCCGCAGTTGGCCGTCTTCGTGAGCTTGCCCTTGGCCGTCGCCTGCGCCTGCGCGAACTGCGGGTCGGTGCTGCGGATGCTCGGGTGCGTGTTGAATGTGTTGTGCAGGCCCTGCGCCGCGGACCAGTCGAAGAACGCCTTCGGGTCGGGGAACTTCGCGGGATCGATCTCCCACCCGTTCCAGGTGTCGGGCGCCTTGAAGTCGGTGTCGGTGACCAGGACGTCCAGCGGGACGCCCTCCGCGCGGAACCGCGGCAGGATCGTGTTCTCGTAGTCCGCCGCGGTGCGGTCGATGTACTCCGAGTACCAGACGCCGTAGGCCCAGCGGGGGAGCATCTCGGGCGGCCCGGTGAGGGTGGCCAGGTCGCCCAGCGCCCGCTGGTAGTCGTGGCCGTACCCGAAGATATAGCCGTCGCGGTACGGCTTGCCGCCGTGGTCGCCGCGCGGGGTGGGCTTGCCGGCCCGCTGGTCGTAGACCGCCGAGACGGTGTCGTCGAGGAGGTACCAGCCGTCGCGGTAGAGCAGCCCGGGGACCGTCTTCGGGTCGCCGTTGTCGCCGTTCACGCCGTCGAGACCGCGGCGGTAGCCGCCGAGCGCGAGGTGCGGCGCCGGCGCGGGCGCCCCGGCGGGCGTCACCGCGAGGGTGTCGAGGTTGACGTGGCAGCTGGCGGGGTCGGGACAGCCGAGGGTGACGTCGTTCGTGCCGGCTTTGAGCGCGACCGGGACGGACGCGGTGCCCCAGGTGTCCCAGTTGTCCGTGGCGGGCAGGGAAAGCACCTGCGTGGCGCCGCCGGCCGAGGCCGTCGCCGTGCGCATCTGGTGCAGGCCGTCGCCGCCGACGCCGTTGGCGTAGCGGACCTGGAGGGAGTACGTGCCGTCGGCGGGCACGGCGACCACCCGCTGGGTCAGGCTCGAGCCCTGGTTCAGCTCCGCGAGGAAGCCCTGGCCGGCGTACCCGGCGTGGTCGGACGCGAGCTTCGCCGAACCCGCGGTGCGCGCGGACTCCGCCTCGCAGTCGACGCCGAAGCGGCAGTCCAGCATCGCTTTCGCCGACGACGGCGGGTAGCTCGCGTCGAGGCTCAGGAGCGCGACGCTGTCGACGTTGACGTTGCCCGAATCCGCGGCCGCGCGCGTCAGGGCGACCGTGTGCCGGCCCGCGGCCAGCTGCAGCGGGACGGACGCCACGCTCCACGTGTCCCAGTTCGCGGTGACCGGCAGGGAGACCGTCTGGCTCGCGCCGCCGTCGACCGAGAGGGACAGAGTGCGCGTGACGTGCTGGCCGTCCCCGGCGACGGCGTTGGCGTAGCGGGCGTCGAAGCGGTACGCGCCGGCCGTGGGGACGTCGACGTCGGCGGAGAGCGAGTTGCCGGTGCCTTCGAACCCGGCCACGAACCCGCCGCCGGTGTAACCGGTGTGGTCCGCGGCGACGGCCAGCCCGCTGTACTGCAGGTCTTCCGCCTCGCACAGCGCGCCGGCCGCGCACGTCAGGCGCTGCCACGGCGTCGAGATGACCGGCGTCGGGCCGGCGTTCTCCTGCACGACGAGGTTCTGCGCGGTGAACGGTCCCGAACCGAGCTGGTACCGCAAGGTGACCGCGCTCGTCCGGATCGTCAGCCAGCCGCCGGAAGTGGTCGAGCTGAACGACGTCGGCCCGAACGCGTCCCGGCCGATCGCGGTGAAGGTGGGGCGGTCGAGGAACTTGCCGTCGGCGGCGTACTCGGTCCGGATCAGGGTGGGGGAGAGCACTTGGAAGCGCGCGTCGCCCGCGGACACCGTCCGCGGCCGGGACGTGCCCGCCGCCGGTCCGGATCCGGCGACCGTCAAGGCCGCCACCGTGCTCAGGACCGCGACGACCGCGCAGGACCTCCGCCAACCGTTCGATGCCAACGGGCTGCTCCGTTCCCGGGACCGCTTACAACGTTGTAAATCTGGTGGTGGTGATCAGAGCACAGGCGTTCGACGGCTGTCCAGAGCCGGCCCGGATGTGTCCCGCGATCTGGCCGGGTGCGGTGCTCCGAACGGCTCAGGGCCACCAGAGGTCGACGGAGATCTCCCGCAGCCGCTCGGTGAAGACGCCCGCCGGGTTGGCCTCGTGCAGGAGCTGCCGCAAGTCGGCCTCGAACGCTTCGCGACGGTCGCCGAACAAGTGCGGTGCCGCGCTGGACAGCGAGAAGACCGCGGCGACCACGGCGTCGGCGTCCTTCGTGACGACCCGGCCCGGCACCTCGAACCGCCGCGGCCCGCGGAACCCGGCCGCGCGGTAGATCTCCGGCTCGCCCGCCGCCGTGCCGTCGGGGAGCACGCCCTGGCCCGCGCGGCGCACCGAGCCGAGGTACCGCCGCACGAGGTCGGTGATCGCGTCGTGCGGCGGTGCTTGGTCGTCCGGATCGACGCCTTGGTGCGTCATGGCGTGGACGTGGGCGCAGGCGCCGCCGGCGGCCAGCATCCCGTGCACGGCCGCCGCGACCGCCGGGCGGTCCAGCCAGTGGAACGACTGGGCGAAGGTGACCAAGCGGAATTCGCCCAGATCCGCGGGCAGCTCCTCGGCCCGCCGGTGCACCCACCGGCAGGTGCGGACCTCCGCGTCCGCCGCGCGCCGGGCCGCCTCGGCGAGCATGTCCGGATCGGCGTCCAGACCGACGGTTTCGTCGAACCGGCCGGCCAGAAGCAAGGTCAGCGACCCGGGTCCGCAGCCGACGTCGAGCAGCCGGCCGGTCCCGTCGAGCCCCAGCTCGGCCGTGAACGCCTCCGCGAGGGTGTCTGGGTAGGCAGCGCGGCCGCGCGCGTAGTACGCCGCGCTGCCGGAATACAGCGACGGATCCCAGTCCCAGCCACCGGAGATCACGGTGTGCAGCCTAGAGCGGCCGGTCCCCACCCGGATAGCGCGTTTCCCGGCCGGAGGTTTGGGTATCACGATCCCGTCCTTGATCACTTTCCCGCGACGCCGGCCCGCCGGCGCGGAAGGCCAGCCGAACCCGTGTCCCCTCAGCTACCGATCCCCGTCTCCGGCCCGCGCCCCCTCGCGGCGCGCCGGACGGAGTACCGTCCCGGCCTGCTGATCCTGACCTTCGCCGGGGAGATCGACGCCCTGACCGTCCCGATCCTGGAGCGCGAGCTGCGCGACACCCCACCGGGTACGACGCTGGTGGACCTCACCCAGATCGCGTTCGTCGGCCTCGCCGGCGCCCGCGCCCTGGCGGCGGCCGCCGAACGGGCCGGGGCCGAGGGGCGGCACTTCGGGCTGGTGGCGAGTAGCCGCACGCTCGCACGGCTGTTCCGCATCACCGGCCTGGCCGCGGGCGTCCCGATGTTCGCGTCGCTGTCCGACGCGCTGCGGGAACTGCTCGCCGCCGGGCTCCGGGACACCGCCGGCTGACCGGTCGCGGCCCGAGACGGCTCAGGGTGAAGCAGGCGAGCCGGCTCGCTCGAGCCGCGGCTGGGGTTCCCGGCGCTCGGGTTCGTCGGCGGGACCGGCGGCCTGGGAGACGCCACAGGTGCTGTTACTCCGCCGGAGGATGACCACGTCGAGGTTGCTCTCCGGTGCGGGCGGGGCTACATTTGATTACGTACCGGTTTCGTTTCACAAATAGGAGGTGGGCGTGCCCAGTGCCCGCGACGCGCGGCCCGCTCGGGGCAGACCGCGCGACACCGGCCGGGACCTGGCGATCCTCGACGCGACACTGAAACTGCTGGTCGAAGTCGGCTACGACCAGCTGTCCATCGAGTCGGTCGCGGCCGAAGCCGGCGTGGGCAAACCCACGATCTACCGGCGCTACGCCGGCAAGGCCGTGCTGGTGGCCGCGGCGGTCGAGCACCGCGCGGCGAGCGTTCCGCCCGCGACCGGGACCGATGATCTGCGGCAGGCCCTGGTGCGGACCGTGGCATGGCTGGCCGAGCAGATCGCCGAGCAGGAAGTCGGGCTGCTCGGCGCTCTGTTCGCCGGCATGCGCAGCGATCCGGACCTGGCGGCGCAGATGCGGCGAATCCTGCGGCGCGACGAAGCGGCGATGACCGAGCAGCCCTTCGGCGGCGCGCGGGGCGAACACCTCGTCCCCGGGGCGGACAAGCTGTTCGCCGAGATCGTTCCGGCGCTCATCGTGCACCGGCTCGTGGTCGTGGGGGAGCCCAGCGACCGGAGCTTCGTCGAGCACATCGTCGACGACATCCTGCTGCCGCTGTTCCAGCGCCGGTGAGTGCCGGTCCTCGATTACCCAGGAGGCAATGATCATGATCGTCATCACCGGCGCTACCGGCGCCCTGGGCGGCGCCGCCGTCGAGCACCTGCTCGCGCACGTCTCCGCGGACCGGATCGGCGTCAGCGTCCGCGATGTCGCCAAGGCGCGGCACTTCGCCGACCGAGGCGTGCGCGTGCGGCGCGCCTCCTACGACGACCCGGCCGCTCTGCGTGACTCGTTCGAGGGCGCCGAGCGGGTGCTGCTGGTCTCCCAGAACGACCCCGGCGGCGACGGAACCGGGCTGCACCGCACCGCGATCGAGGCCGCGGTCGCCGCGGGCGCACAGCGCATTCTGTACACCAGTCACCAGAACGTGCGCGGCGACAGCCCGGTCGGCGGCCAGGAATTGAGACATCCATCCTGTTGCGCGATGCGGCACTTCATGGCCCGAGCGGGTTACATTTCCCGCTTTAGCCCTGTGACCTGCGGTGGGCCACCTTCGGCGGTGGAACGAGTGCGCGTGAAGCTGACTCATTGGGCCTCCCCGTTGCGTGAACCGGAATTTCGTGTCTTCTGTGGCGGGTCGATAGCTTCGAATTCATGAAATGGAGCTTTCAGCCGGCCGGAGAACTCGTTGCCGCGTTGCGTGCCGGTGCGGTGACGTCGGTGGAACTGACCGACGAGGCGATCGCCCGCATCGAGCGTGACGACGAGGTGATCAACGCGATCTGCGTGCGGGACTTCGACCGTGCGCGGGCCGCCGCACGCCGGGCCGACCAGGCCCGCGCGCGGGGGGAGGACCGGCCGCTGCTCGGCGTTCCGGTGACGGTCAAGGAGTCGTACAACATCGCCGGGCTGCCCACGACCTGGGGCATGCCGCCACACCGGGACTACGTGCCGGCCGAGGACGCGGTCCAGGTGTCGCGGCTGAAGGACGCGGGCGCGGTGGTGCTCGGCAAGACCAATGTGCCGTTGGGGCTGCAGGACATCCAGAGCTTCAACGAGATCTACGGCACCACCACCAACCCGTGGGATCACGGTCGCACGGCGGGTGGATCCTCCGGCGGGTCGGCGGCGGCCCTGGCGTCCGGGTTCGGCGCGCTGTCCATCGGTTCCGACATCGCCGGCTCGCTGCGCACCCCCGCGCACTTCTGCGGCGTCTACGCGCACAAGCCGTCGCTCGGACTGGCGGCCAGTCGTGGGATGGTCCCGCCGGCCGAGCCGGCGTTGCCGGCCGACCTCGACCTCGCCGTCGTCGGTCCGATGGCGCGCACCGCCCGCGACCTCACGCTCCTGCTCGACGTCATGGCCGGACCGGACCCGCTGGCGTCCGGCGTGGCGCACCGGGTGGCGCTGCCGCCCGCCCGCCACGAGCGGCTCGGCGATTTCCGGGTCCTGGTCCTCGACGAGCATCCGCTCATTCCGACCGGGTCCGCCGTGCGGGCGGGCGTGGACCGGGTGGCCGCCGCGCTCGTCGACGGCGGTGCCCGCGTCGCCCGGCACAGTCCGCTGCTGCCCGATCCGACCGAGGCGGCGACGCTCTACATGCAGCTGCTGATTTCGGGTTCCCCCGCGCGGTTTCCCGTCGAATCGCTCGAGCAGCTGCGGACCCGCGTCGCCGGGCTGAGCGCGGACGACCGGAGCCTGGACACCGTGCGGCTGCGCGCCATGGTGCTCAGTCACGGCGACTGGCTGGCGGCGAGCAACCGCCGCGAGGTGCACCGCCACGGCTGGCGGCGGCTGTTCGCCGAGTTCGACGCCGTGGTGTGCCCGATCACGCCGACGCCCGCGTTCCCGCACGACCACGACCCGAATCCGCTGGAACGGCGCGTCGACGTCGACGGCGTCGAGTACCCGTACTTCGACCAGCTCGTCTGGGCCGGCCTGGCGACCATGCCCGGGCTGCCCGCCACCGCCGTCCCCGCCGGCCGGTCTCCCGAGGGCCTGCCGGTCGGGGTGCAGCTCATCGGCCCGATGTTCCAGGACCGCACCCCGTTGCGGCTGGCCGAGCTGCTGGAGCAGGAGATCGGCGGCTTCCAGGCACCGAAGTAGGGCGTCACCGGACGGCGCGGCTCTGGATGCGGCGGGCGACGGCGAGCACGATCGGCGCCGCGAGCCAGCACAGGTACGCGCCGGTGCCGGTGATCAGGAACGAAAGGGGAACGGACAGCCCGAAGACAGCGGCCAGGCAGATGCTGCGCACCAGGCTCTGGGCGAATTCCGGCGGCGCGACGTCCGTGCGGTACAGGCGTTCGCGCCGGATCTCCCGGATGATCAGCGCGAACGTCGCGGACGCGAAGACCTGCACGAGCGCGTAGAGGCTGAACCGGGGCGGGAAGGCGCCGTCGGCGGTGAGCACCCGGGTGGCGAACGGCATCACGACCTGCATGAACAGCCACACCAGGGTGAGGCTGGTCAGGCGGGGGCTCAGCGAGCCGACGTAGCGGAAGATCTCGTGGTGGGCGCGCCAGTGGGCGGCGATCACCGTGAAGCTGAGCGCGAAGGCCAGGTACTCCTTGCCGTGGGCCAACGCCGAGCTCAGCATGGCGTCGGTGGTGTCGCCGGTGGGGACGGGCAGTTCCAGGGCGAGCAGGGTGAGCGCGATCGCGATCACCGCGTCGACGAACATGGTGAGCCGGTCGGCGGCGGCCGTGCGCGCTTCGCCGGTCTCGTTGTCGCTGTGCTGGGTTCCCATGGTGGTCGGCTCCCGCGGGTTCAGACGGCGACGGGGCCGGCCGGCGAGGGCGTGGCGGCCAGGCGCCGGGACCGCACGGCGAGGACGATCATGACCCCCGGGATCAGCAGGTCGTTGACGAGGACGCCGCCGGTGTTGCCCGGCGCGTGGTCGCCGTTCGCGAACCACTGGTAGACGTGGCCGACGAGCGCGCCCCACAGGAACATGCCGCCGCCGAGACCGATGGTGATGCGCTCGCGCGCCGATGCCGAAGCGGCGCGGAAGCCCATGATGGCCAGCCCGAGGTTGGCGAAGGCGATCTCGAACAGGAACGGCGTCCGGGGAAAGCCGATCGCGGTGGCCATCACGTCCGGGACGGCGAGGAACGCCACCGTCATCCACAGGCTGCCGATGCCGAAGGCGCCGATGGCCCACCAGCGCTGCCAGATCTCCAGCCGCTCCCGGGTGGAGGTGGCGTGGCGGCCGCGCAGGTAGGCGCCGATGGCCGGGACCAGGATCCAGACCAGGGGAAAGGCTGACTGGGCGAAGAAACCGAAGTTGTCCATGCCGTGAATCTTGCATGGTTAACATTAACTAGTCAACACTCTGTTAGGCTGACCACGTGGACGAAGGACTCGCAGACTTGCTGCACCGCGTGGTCATGCTGCTGGGCGACGCGGCCCGGCGGCGCACCGATGGCCAGGACGGCCTGACCTACAGCCAGATCCGGCTGCTCGGCACCCTGGAGGACATCGAACCGGCAACGCAGCACCGGCTGGCGCAGGCGATGTCGGTATCGGACCCGGCGATCAGCCGGGCGCTGCGATCCTTGGAGGCCGACGGCCTGGTGCGGGTGGTCGTCGACCCCGCCCATGCGCGGCGGCGTCTGGTCACGCTCACCGAGACCGGTCGCAAAGCCTTTCACGTCAACGGAAAACCTCTTTACGACGAGTTCCGCGCGGGGCTCATCGCCGCGGGGTTCCCCTACGAGCGCTACCTCGAAGACACCCTCAGGCTGGCTGAGCTCCTCGAATCCGACTGACAACGCATCGGCGCGAAACCCGCCCCGGCGGTGTCGCGCGACTCCGGCGTGAGTCGGCAAGGCGCGGCGCGTTCGAACACCTCGCACTCCCGCGCACGTTTGTGGCCGAGGACGAAGGGGCGTAACGCTTCCGAGAGCGGTGCGGCGGCGTCATGTCAGCGGTTCCGGGTCACTGCTGTGGCTGACCGATGTCGGTTCCGCTTCGCTCAGCCGTCGGCGGATGCCGTAACCGGCCGCGGCCATCGCCAAGGCGAAGGCCCACAGGGGCCACAGCAGCATCGGCAGCGTGACCAGCGGCCAGTCGGTCACCGCGGCACGGCCCGAGGCGCTCGTGGCGAACGTCAGCAGGAGGTCCTTGGCGGTGGTCGCCACCATCACCGAGACCACGAGGCCGGGCACCACCGCCAGCCGGATGGGAACGCGCCTGCCGCGCAGCAGGGGGATCCAGCGGGGGAATGTTTCGCCCCAGGGCCGGATCAGTCCGCTGGTGAGCCAGGCACCCGCGGCGGCCGACGCGGCCAGACCGAGACCCGCCCACAGGATCGGTTCGCCGAAGCCGAACATGTGGAATCCCGGCACGCAGAAGAACATCAGCACGCGGGTGAGCGCGTAGAGAGCCGGTGCTTCCATCGCGATCTTCGTCCAGAACCGGGTCCGGGCCTTCGCCTTGGCGAGCCGCCGCGCCCGATCGGCCGGCGTCGGTCCGGCGTCGCCGAGCCCGAGGCGCAGCCGCCCGGCGACGACCGTTGCGAACGCGGCCACGGTGAACAGGAGGGTCACCTGCAGCGCCAGGCCCGGGGACAGCAGGGCCGACGGGTTCAGCTGGTCGAAACCCAGGACCGAACCGATCACGATGGCCGGGATGTAGCCGGCGAGGATCAGGCCGGAGCCGTCCATCAGGATCAGCAACGCGACGATCGAGGCGCCGGCCACCCAGGTCACCGCGGTTGTCGCTCGGCGGCTTGCCTGGAGCCACAGCGCTCCGGCCAGTGCGATGACGGCGCAGCCGGCGAAGATTCCGTTGGCCCAGCCGTCCGGGTAGGCCGCCAGGGCCGAGCTGAACTTGCGGTCGGGACGGTCCAGCGGGTTCGGTACATCCCTCACGAGCCAGTACACACCCAGCACGCTCAACGCGAAGCTCGCCACAGCAGCTGCCGTCACCGGAAGCCGCGTCCTCGGGGAAGGGCCGAGATCAGTGGTGTCCATGCCGGCAACCCTGACGTCCCGGGCGCTGCGGTACTTCCCCCGCCAGGACGGGTTTGCTCCCCCTCGAGAGGGAGTCGCGGCAGTGGATCCGATGGACCTGGCTGGGCCACCAGGTCCGCGGCCCGGCGCAGGCCGCCGACCCGAGCAAGGGCAGGTGGCCGCCGGAGCGTTACCGCTCGAGCCGCGTGACGACGTCGGCCAGGTCCCCGGCGGCGATCGTGATTTCGTCCGGGGTTGCCGGGAAGCGACCACGCGACGGAGTGGTGCGGTGATCCTCGCCGGTCACCCGATGGTGGATTTACTTCACGAAATTCTCCTTGTCCGTTTTCCAAGTGGGCTTTCGGTTGAAAACAAACCTTCGTCGGTGGTGTACCACCCGCGGAAGCTGGATCGTCACGCAGTGTTCCACCGTGGCAAGCACCCCTCACGCCAGTCTTCCCCCCAAAGACGACTCGGAGGATTTTGATGACTTCCCGGAAACTCGCCGGCTTCACCGCATTCGCCTCGGCCGCCCTGGCCTGCGCGCTCTGCGTCCCGGCAGCCCACGCCGCGCCACTGTCGGCCGAGGCGGCGTTCACCCTCGCCCAGGGCAACGCCATGACCCAGGCCGACCAGGTGACCGATGCCCTCGGTGCCGCGTCGGGCGGCTACTACCTCGACAACGGCAAGGCGATCGTCAACGTCCTGGACGACGCCGGCGCGCAAAAAGTCGAAGCGGCCGGTCTCACCGCCAAGAAGGTCACCCACAGCTTCACCGCGCTGACCGGTGTCAAGAACGCCCTCGACAACGTCCGCAACGTGCCGCAAACCTCTTGGGGCATCGACACTTCCACCAACCAGGTCGTCGTGACCATCTTCTCGGCCGCCACCAAGGCGACCGCGGACAAGGTCGTCACCGCCGCCAAGCAGTACGGCGACAGCGCCCGCGTCGAGTACAAGACCGGCAAGCTCGAGCTGTACATCGCCGACGGTGACGCGATCCAGAACAGCAGCGCGCGCTGCTCGCTCGGGTTCAACGTCAAGAGCGGCAGCACCCCGTACCTGCTCACCGCCGGGCACTGCACCAACCTCGGCGGCACCTGGTCCGGTGGCGACGTCAGCGGCGCACGGGTGGTCCGGAGTGACTGCCCCGGCGCGGACTCCGGTCTGCTGACCCGCCCGAACGGCTCCGGTCCCGGCCGCATCAACACCGGCCAGACCATCACCAGCGCGGCCGCGCCGAAGGTCGGCGAGCGCATCTCGAAGCAGGGCTCGACCACCGGCGGCGGCACCGGCCAGGTGACGTCGGTCGACCAGTCGGTCAACTTCGACGTCGGCGTGCTCAACCACGAGTTCGGGACCACCGCCCACACCGACCACGGTGACTCCGGCGGCCCGGCCTACGACGGTTCCAAGGGCCTCGGCACCCTGTCCGGCGGGAACACGACCGTCAGCTACTTCTACCCGCTGACCCGTGAGCTTTCGTCCTACGGCCTCACCCTGGCCTGACCCCCGCCGAGCCGATCGCGGCGCCGTCTCCCAAGGGAGGCGGCGCCGCGATCACACTCGCCGTTCTCCACGCCTGCCTCGACGAGGACGTCGAAGTCCGGAACTCCGGCCAGCAGGCCCCACTTCCGCCGCCAGTCCGCGCTCCGCGCCGACGCCCAGCGTGACCGCCGGAACCTGCAGGCGGTCACGCTCCTTCGGGTCGGCCGCCACCATCAACCGGAAACCTGGCGGAAGGAGGTGAAGATGATGTCGGCGACCACCACCGCGCAGCCCGAGGTCGAGGCTCCGAAGGACCCGTGACGCCCTCGGGATGGGGGCGTTGATGAACACCCGCGGCCGCACCGAGCTGGTGGTGCTGAGCGTCGGGCTCCAGCTCGGCGTCCTGAGTGGAGCGCTGTACTCGATGATGGTCGTGATGGCGATCGTGACGACGGCGATGACCGGGGCCGCTCCTGTCGCTGTTCGGCGTCGGCGAGCCGGGATCGTTGCCGGACACCGGAAATCTCCGGGCGGCCGGAAGCGGGAGAAGCCGGGCGGATCGGTAGTCGCGTCGTTCGCCGGGGCCGCGGCGCACCGTACACTTCGGACCGAGAGCCGGACGGTGAGCGGGGGACACGGTGAGCGGTATCAGGGTTCTGGTGGCGGGGGCGAGCATCGCGGGGCCGGCGCTGGCCCACTGGCTGCGCCGGCGCGGGGCCGAGGTGACCGTGGTCGAGCGCGCCCCCGGGCTGCGGCCCGGCGGGCAGGCGGTGGACGCGCGCGGGGTGACCAAGGAGGTCATCCGGCGGATGGGGCTGGACGCGGCGGTGCGCGCGGCCCGCACGCAGACCGCCGGCGCGCACACCGTGGACGCGGCCGGGACCGTGCTGGAGACCTTCAGCGCGGAGGACGACGGCGGCGACGGGTACATCTCGGAGATCGAGATCCTGCGCGGGGACCTGTCCCAGGTGCTCTACGACGACACCCGCGACGGTGTCGAGTACCTCTTCGGCGACCGGATCGCCGAGCTCATCCAGGACGAGGCCGGCGTCGACGTGACCTTCGCGGGTGGCGTCCGGCGGCGCTTCGACCTGGTGATCGGGGCGGACGGGCTGCACTCGGCGCTGCGGGCGATGGTCTTCGGGCGGCGCGAGCGGTTCGTCCGCCACCTGGGGCTCGTGCTCGCTTTCTACAGCGTGCCCAACGAGTTCGGGCTGGATCGCTGGCTGCTCGACCACCAGGACCGGGCGTCCGGGCGCTCCGCGAGCCTGCGGCCCATCCGGGACGCCACCCGGGCGATGGCCATGTTCTCGTTCCCCGCGGCCGACTTCGACGTCGACTACCGCGACATCGCGGCTCAGAAGGACCTGCTGCGCGAGCGGATGGCCAGCCTGGGCTGGCTGGCGCCGCAGATCCTGGCGCACCTGGACGACACCCCGGACTTCTACCTCGACCAGGTCGCCCAGGTGGTGCTGGACCGCTGGTCGAGCGGCCGGGTGGGGCTGCTCGGGGACGCCGCGTTCAGCGCGTCGCCGATGTCCGGGCAGGGCACCGGGCTGGCCCTGGTCGGCGCCTACCTGCTGGCCGGGGAGCTGGCCGCCGCCGGCTGGGACCCGGCGGCCGGGTTCGCCGGCTACGAGCGGCGGATGCGGTCGTTCGTCGAGGCCAACCAGGAGATCGGCCGGTTGCACGTGCGCAGCCTCGCGGTCCCCGGGCCGGACGACGAGCCGGGCGAGGAGCCCGACATGGAGGCGCTCACCGAGCTGGTCGAGCGCGCGATCAACGGCGTCGAGCTGCCTGATTACGCGGGTGTGCCGGACGCCGGGGCGCCGATCAGGCCGTAGGGGTCACGAAACGTCGTTCTGGGGCAGGGCTTCCCGCAGGTGCCTCAGGGTTTCGACGGTCCGGGCGCGATCGCCTTCGCCGCCGGCCACGCTGGCCACCAGCTCGGTGACGCCGGCTTCGGCGAAGCGGTGGATCGCGACCGCGACCGCGTCCTCGTCGCCCGCCACGAGGGTCTCGGACGTGTCGGTCTTGCCCTGCTCGCCCAGGAGACGGCGGTAGCTGGCGAACCGGCTGGCGGCGCCCAGCCGGGCGGCGAGGTCCGCGCGGACGCCGTCCGGGTCGGCCGTCACGCTCACCGGGATCGTGGCCACGACACGCGGCGCGGGCCGTCCGGCCGCCGCGGCGGCTCGCGTGACGGCCGGCACGATGTGGTCGCCGATCACCTCGGGCCCGGCCCAGACCGTGGTCGTGCCGTCCGCGAGCTCCCCGGCGATCCGCAGCATCACCGGCCCGAGGGCCGAGACCAGCACCGACGGCGGCGTGCTGCCCGGGACGTCGACGATCCCCGCGGCGCTGACGGCCTCCCCGCGCTGCTCGACTTCTTCGCCGCGCAGCAGGGGTCGCAGCACCTGCAGGTATTCGCGGACGTGGCGCGCGGGGCGGTCGAACGACAAGCCGTACTGGCCCTCGATGATCTCGCGGTGGCTGGGCCCGATGCCCAGCGTCAGCCGGTTCCCGATGGCGGCCTGCACGCTCAGCGCCTGCCCGGCCAGCGCCAGGGGGTGCACGGCGTAGGTCCGCACGACCGCGGTGCCCAGGCCGATCCGCGGCACCCGCTGCCCGACCAGGGCCGCCACCGTCAGGGCGTCCCACGCCGTCAGCTGGGGGAAGAAGACGCTGTCCAGCCTCGCGGTTTCCGCGGCGCCGACCTGCGCGCCGATGTCGTCCAGGGTCACGTCCGCACTGGGGACGTACAGGCCGATCCGCATCCTGCCTCCAAAGTGAACCGGAACTTCATCTTCCGGAACCACCGTACCCTAAGCTGAAGGTGATATTCCGGTTGATGGGAGGACGTCGATGCGAGCGGACGCGCAGCGCAACCGCGAGCGGATCGCCGCGGCCGCCCTGACCCTGTTCGCCGAGCGCGGCCCGGACGTCTGCATGGACACCATCGCCCAGGCGGCCGGGGTGGGCGTCGGCACCCTGTACCGGCACTTCCCGGACCGGCAGGCACTGCTGCTGGACATCGCCGCGGGTGCGTTGCGCGAGCTGATCGAGTTCGGCGCCGGGGCGCTGGCGCGGGAGGACACCGCGTGGCAGGCGCTGGTGGCGATCGTGCGGTTCTGCGCCGGCCTGCCGCTGGCGCTGGCCAAGTCGCTGGCCGGGTCGCTGCCCGCCGGGACCGGGTTGCCCGAGCTGGAACAGGAGAGCAACGACCTGTTCGCGCGGGTCGTCCAGCGGGCGCAACAGGAGGGCACCGTGCGCCGCGACATCCCGCCGCCGGACGTCGTCACCCTGCTCGCGGTGGTGGTCTGCCGCCCGGGCGCCCGGCCCGACGACCACTTGACGACCGTGATGCTCGACGGCTTGCGCCAGGAGTGCGTCCGCACGTAGCGCGTGTTGGCGCTTCCGGTCGCCGTGTTGGCCACTCCGGGCACTGTGTTGGCCACTCCGGTCAGAGTGTTGGCTACTCCGGTCACTGGTGTCGGCCGTTCGCGATCGACCTCGCAGCCTCCCGGCAGCCGCCACGGCGACCGGAGGGGCCAACATGGCGACCGGAGGGGCCGACACGGCGACCGGAGTGGCCAACACGGGCACGGGATGCGTCCGCGGCACGTCGTGAGAAATGTTCATGATTCGGACATCGTTGACACTTCACGTACGTGTTCTTACTTTCGGTGCATGGCAACGGGATGGCGTCTCACACGACCGTGTCCGACGGCGTCCGCGAGACGGGTCTGTTGTCGCTGAGCGTGTCTCCGCGACCGATCCGTCCCGAGGAGTCCTCATGCACCGCGCCACCGAACGGCCGGCCGACCTCGACCACCTGCTCGCGCACGGGCCGTTCCCGGCCGCGCTGCGGGCGGCGATCGTCGCGCGCGGGCTGTCCCTGGACCGCATCCGCCACCGGCTCGCCCGGCGCGGGCTGTCGGTCAGCGTGCCCACGCTCAGTCTCTGGCAGTCGGGCCGCCGCCGTCCGGAACGCGCCGAGTCGCTGCGCGTCCTCACCGGGCTGGAGCAGGTGCTCGAGCTGCCCGCCGGCTCCCTCGGGACTCTGCTCGGGCCGCCGCGGCCGCGTGGCCGGGCCCCGGTCCGCGGCCGGGCCGGGCAACTGGTGACCGTGAGCCAGCACGACCGGGCGGAGATCGACGCTCTCGGCGGGCTCTCGGCCGTCCGGGCCCGCGTCGTCCTGCGCGCCACCGGGGCCGGGCTGGACCGCTGGCCGGTGCGGTGGCACTTCGAGCCGGGCGTGGCGCCGAAGATCGTCGCGGACCGCAACTGCCGCGTCGGCAGCGTCGAGCACGACCTGGACCACGACCGGCTGACCGCCGAGCTCGTGCTGGACTCACCGCCCGCGCCGGGCGAATCCGTCGTCGTCGAATACCGCGCGACGTTCCCGGCCCGGCCCGTCGCGCGGGGGTACGTGCGGATCTTCGACCGGCCGGTGCGCGACTACCTGCTCGAGGCCCGGTTCGCCGAGCTGCCGGCGCAGTGCGTCCGCGTCCACGGCGAGGACGCCGACCGTGAGCTGGTGCCGGACTCCGGCGGGACCGTGCACGTCGCCGAGGCCGACGTCGCGGGCCGGATCGGGATCCGCTGGGAGGCGTGAAACAGGTGTGGCCCCGGCGAGTGCCGGGGCCACACCCTCCTTTCGTGGCGGCGTCAGGGGGTTGCGTAGAGCGTGCGGTTCGGGGTGCCGCTGCCCGGGTTCTTGACCAGGTTCGGGGTCGAGGCGGCGATCAGGGCCTGGGCGACCTGGGCCGCGGTCGCCGTCGTGTGGGTGGCCAGGTAGAGCGCCGCCGCGCCGGCGACGTGCGGCGAGGCGAACGACGTGCCGTTACCGGTGTAGGTGGCGGTGTCGTTGGTGTTCCACGCCGACGTGATACCGACGCCCGGGGCGAACAGGTCGACGCCGGCGCCGTAGTTGGAGAAGGACGCGCGGGTGTCGGTCTTGTCCGCGGCGGCCACGGTGATCGCCTCGGCCACGCGGGCCGGCGACGACGTCGAGGCGTTCGCGTTCGAGTTGCCCGCCGCGACCGCCCAGGTGACGCCGGACGCGATCGAGTTGCGGACGGCGGTGTCGAGCGCGGTCGAGACCCCGCCGCCGAGACTCGCGTTGGCGACGGCCGGCTTCTTCGCGTTGGCGGTGATCCAGTTGACGCCGGCGATCACGCCGGCGGTGGTGCCGCTGCCGTCGGAACCGAGCACGCGCACCGGGTACAGCTGCGCGCCCTTCGCGACGCCGTACTGCGACCCGGCGATCGTCGCGGCGACGTGCGTGCCGTGCCCGTACCCGTCGTCGGCGTTCGTGTCGTTGTCGACGAAGTCGTAACCCCGGTGCACGCGGCCGCCGAAGGTCTGGTGCGTCGCGCGGATGCCGGTGTCGAGCACGTAGACGTTCACGTTCGACGCCGTGGTGGCGTAGGTGTACTTGCTGTCCAGCGGCAGGTTCCGCTGATCGATCCGGTCCAGGCCCCACGACGGCGGGTTCTGCTGCACGGCTTCGGTGCGGACAGTCTTGTCCTGCTCGACGAACGCGACCGCGGTGTCGGCGGCCAGCCGCTTGGCGTGCTTTTCGTCCAGGTGCACCGAGAACCCGGCGAGGTTCCGCGTGTAGACCCGGTCGACGGTGCCGCTGTAGCGCTGGGCCAGGTCGCCGCGGTTCGTCGCGTTGTCCTTGAGCACGACGACGTAGCTGTCCTTGACGGCGTTCGCGTCGGCCGCGCCGAGCACGACGCCTTCCGCGGCCTGGGCGGGGGTGACTCCGGTCAGGACGACGACCGCCGTGACGGCGACGGCGGCTCCGACGGATCTCGCTGCGCGCATTTCCTGCTCCTCGGGGAAGTGGGTTTCTCCGACTCCGAAGCTAGGTCGCCCGGTGTTTCCTCGGCAGCCGCGGTTTTTTGCGGTTTTACGGCGGTTTTTGCGTTTCCGGAACGGCGGCGGGCAAGCGTTTTCCCCGCGACGAAAGCAGGTTTCCGCGGACTGGACGCCCGCTCGGACCTGTCCGCGATGTGGGAACACCCGGCCCGGGTGCCGGGGCGGGCTTAGGCTGCGAGACGTGACGACGCTCGAGGAATCCGGGGCGGCCACCGCCCTGCCGCTGATCGACATCTCGCGCTTGCGCGGGCCCGCCGCGGACCGCGCGGAGTTCCTGGGCGAGCTGCGGCGGGCCGCGCACGACGTCGGCTTCTTCTACGTGGTCGGCCACGGCGTGCCCGAGCGGCTGACCAGCGGGATCTTCGAGGCGGCCCAGGAGTTCTTCGCGCTGCCCGTCGAAGAGCGGCTGGCGATCGAGAACATCCACTCCGCGCAGTTCCGCGGCTACACCCGCACCGGCCACGAGTACACCGGCGGGACGCCCGACTGGCGGGAGCAGATCGACATCGGCCCGGAACGCGAGCCGGTGGCACCCGGTGGCCCCGCGTGGCAGCGGCTCATCGGTCCGAACCAATGGCCGGAAGCGCTTCCCGGGCTCCGCGAGACCACCCTCGAATGGCAGACCGAAGCCCTGCGCGTCAGCCGCGAAGTGCTGCGCGCGCTCGCCGCGGCGCTGGGCCAGGACGAGGCCTACTTCGACGCGTGGTTCGACGAAGAAGCGTCCACGCACGTGAAGATCCTGCGCTACCCCGGCCGGCCGTCGGCCGAGCGGGACCAGGGCGTCGGCGCGCACAAGGACTACGGCTACCTGGCCCTGCTGCAGCAGGACGGCATCGGCGGCCTGCAGGTCCAGGCGGCCGACGGCAGCTGGATCGACGCCACCCCGGTGCCGGGCAGCTTCGTGTTCAACATCGGCGAGATGCTGGAGATCGCCACCCAGGGGTACCTGAAAGCCACCCGGCACCGCGTCGTCAGCCCGCAGGCCGGGGTCGAGCGGTTCTCGGTGCCGTTCTTCCTCGGGCCCCGCCTCGACGCCGTCGTCGAACCGCTGCGGCTCCCGCCGGAGCTGGCCGCGGACGCGAAGGGCGTCAGCGAGGACGCGGACAACCCGCTGCACGCGGCGTTCGGGGAGAACGCGCTGGTCGGCTGGCTGCGGTCGCACCCGAAGGTCGCGCAGCGGTGGTGGAGCGACGCGCTGGCGGAGCGCGGGTGAGCACCTTCGAGACCCGTCAGATCCACGCCGGCGCCCGTCCGGATCCCGCGACCGGGGCCCGCGCGACGCCGGTGTACCAGACGTCGTCGTTCGCCTTCGCCGACGCGCACCACGCCGCCGAGGCGTTCGCCCTGCGCGACCTGGAAACGCACGCCTACACCCGGTTGTCGAACCCGACGACCGCGGTCGTGGAGGAGCGGCTCGCGGACCTCGAAGGCGGCGTCGCCGCGGTCGCGGTGGCCAGCGGCCAGGCCGCGACGACGCTGGCCCTGCTGAACATCGCCCGCGCCGGCGACCACATCGTGGCGGCGGCGAGCCTGTACGGCGGCACGTACAACCTGCTCGCCCACACCTTCGCGGACCTCGGGATCACCGTCGGCTTCGTGCGCGACCCCGACGACCTCGCGGCCTGGCGCGCCGCCATCCGGCCCGAGACGAAGGCGCTTTACGCCGAAACCGTGGGCAACCCGCGGGGGAACGTCCTCGACATCAGCGCCGTCGCCGAGGTCGCCCACACGGCCGGGGTGCCGCTGGTCGTCGACAACACCGTGCCCACGCCCTACCTCGCGCGGCCGCTGGAGCACGGCGCGGACGTCGTCGTCCACTCGACGACGAAGTTCCTGTCCGGGCACGGCACCGCGATCGGCGGCGTCGTCGTCGACGGCGGGACGTTCGACTACACCGCGGACCCGGACCGCTGGCCGCAGCTGACCCGGCCGGACCCGAGCTACCAGGGGCTCGTCTTCGCGCGGGAGTTCGGCGCGCTGGGCTACAGCCTCAGGCTGCGCACCAAGCTCGTCCGCGACCTCGGCCCCGCGGTCTCGCCGTTCAACAGTTTCCTGCTCCTGCAAGGCATCGAGACACTGTCGCTGCGGATGGAACGGCACGTGTCGAACGCGCAGGCCGTCGCCGCGTGGCTCGCCGACCGGCCCGAGGTCGAGGCGGTGCACTACGCCGGGCTGCCGGGCAACCCGTGGCACGACGCGGCGAAACGCTACCTCTCGCGCGGCGTCGGCGCGGTGGTGGCGTTCGACCTGGCGGACGGCGTGGAGGCCGGGGTCCGGTTCGTCGACCGGGTGCGGCTGTTCAGCCACCTGGCCAACATCGGCGACGTGCGCAGCCTCGTCATCCACCCCGCGTCGACCACCCACGCCCAGCTCGACGCGGAGCAGCAACTGGCCAGCGGCGTCACGCCGGGGCTGATCCGGCTTTCGGTCGGCCTGGAAGGAATCGGCGACCTGCTCGCCGACTTGGCACACGGACTGGGGACGCGCGATGGCTGAATTCACCGGAAGCCGCGGGAAGATCCACTATGGACAGTGGAGACCGCCCGAATCTGAGGCGCTCGTGGTGTTCTTCCACGGCCTGGGTGAGCACATCGGCAGCTACCAGCCGCTCTTCGACGCGCTCGCCGGCGCCGGGTTCGCGGTCTGGGCCCACGACCACGCCGGGCACGGCCACAGCGACGGCGAGCGCGTCCTGATCGAGTCGGTCGACGACCTGCTCGCCGACGCCGCCACGCTCGCAGAGCTGGCCCGCGACGCGCACCCGGGGCTGCCGCTGGTGGTCGCCGGGCACTCGCTCGGCGCGACCGTCGCCACGCTGCTCGTCGGCGAGGACCGGCTGCCGGACCGCCCGAAAGCGCTGGTGCTCGCCGGTTCCTCGCTGGTGCCGGACGCCGCCGGCGGGCTCGTGAACCTGCTCGCGAGCGGCGTCGACCCCTGGGAGTTGCGCAAGGACCCCGGCGAGCTGACCCGCCACCCCAGCTACGCGCAGCAGATCCGCGACGACCCGCTGACCTGGCAGGGCGGCCTGCGGCTGGAGACCCTGGGCGCGCTCGGCGCGGCCGCGCCCCGGGCGGCGGCCGTCCTGGCGAAGCTCGACCTGCCGATCCTGCTGCTGCACGGCGCCGAAGACGACCTCGCACCCGCGGACGGCGCCCGGAAGGCCGCCGAGCTGCTGCCGGACGCTCGGGTGGTCGTCTTCCCCGAAGACCGCCACAACATCCTGAACGAGCTCGACCGCGACGACGTCCACCGCGTCTTCGTCGAGTTCGCCGCCGAACACACCCGCGCCTAGGCACTGTCCTGTGAGCGGTTGAGCTGGACCTCTGGTGGTTGTGCCCGGCCTGACCAGGGTCACGGCTGGTTCGCGGTCTGCTTGACGGTCCGGATCACGGGCGCCGTCTCGATGTGCGTGATCGCGGGCAGCGCCGCCACCCGGGTCGTCAGGTACCGGTACAGCGCCTGCTGGTCCGGGCACACGACGGTGGCGTAGAGGTTGCTCGGCCCGGTCGTGGCCGCGGCGAACGCGACCTCCGGGTGCCCAGCCAGCTCTTCCCCGGCCCGCGCCAGCTGGGCCGGCACGACCGAGAGCCAGAGCAGGGTCCTCGTGCCGGTGCCGAAGAGCCGGCCGTCGATGTCGATGTCCAGGTACAGGACGCCGTGTTCGCGCAGGTCGCTCATCCGGCGCCGGACCGTCGTCGGCGACCAGCCCGTGCGGGCGGCCAGCCGGGCGATCCCGGTCCGGCCGTCGGTGGCCAGCGCGGCGAGCAGCTTCCGGTCGCCGTCGTCGAGCCGCACCGGGCCCGGCCGGCGGGGCGCCGGGGGTGGGCGCAGGCGCTCGACGGCGTCCTCGTCCAGCCAGCCGAGTTTGGCGATCAGGCTGTCCGGGCCGCCGTAGAAGGTGTGCAGCACCGAATGCGCGGTGACGCCCTCGACGCGCGGGGTACGGGGAAGCTTCGCCAGCAGCAGCGCCTCGCTGTCGGCCGCGGTCTCCGTGCGCACGGTGCAGGTGATCTCGGTGCCGCCGGAGGTCAGGCTCACCCAGGACGTGTCGGGCCGGCGGGCCAGCGCCTCGGCGACCGGGACCGCCGCGGTGGGCGCGCACCGCACCCGCAGGAACCACAGCGCGCCGCCCAGCGCGGCCGGGTCGACGTCGCCGACCACCCGCACGGCCCCCATCGCCCGCAACCGGGCGTAGCGGCGGGCGATGGTGCGATCCGACACCCCGAGCACCTCGGCGATCGTGCTGAACGCGGCCCGGCCGTCGACCTGCAGCGCGTGCACGAGCCGGCGGTCCAGCTCGTCGTAGTCGGATTCCACCGTGACAAGCCTACTGGTGCCGGATTCGGCCGCGGATCACGTCGTTTCTGGCCCGGCCGCGGCGGCGGGCGCAGCGTGGGTCGCGTCCTGATCGACACGAACCAGGGAGAAACCATGGACACCGGAGTGCTCGTCGTCGGAGCCGGTCCGACCGGGCTGATGCTGGCCAACGAAATGCGGGTGGCGGGCGTGCCCGCACTGCTCGTCGACAAGCTGGCGCGGCGCAGCGAGCTCTCGCGGGCCGGCGGCGTGCAGTCGCGCACGCTGACCGCGCTCGACCAGCGCGGGCTCCTGGAACCGTTGCTGGCGACCGGGAACTACCCGACCAGCGCCGGGCACTTCGCCGGCATCGGGTTCTCGCCGGAGAACACCGCCCACCGCCTGCCGTGGCGGTCCGTGCCGCAGGTCGAGATCGAGGGGTTCTTCGAGCGGCACCTCGCCGCGCACGACGTCCACGTCCGGCGTGACCACGAGCTGACCGGCCTCGACCAGGACACCGGCGGCGTCACCGCTACCTTCGCCGACGGCACGGCCGTCCGCGCCCGCTACCTCGTGGCCGCCGACGGCGCCCACAGCGTGGTGCGATCCCTGCTGGGGGCCGGGTTCCCGGGCCGCCCGGGCACGTCGACGGTGATCGCCGCCGACGTCCGGCTGAGCGGTGCCGGCGAGCCGATGTCGCACACGTGGACCGACGACGGCCACTGGGCGGCGCTGTACCCGCTCGGCACGGACGCGCGGGGCCGGCCGCTGCGCCGGCTCGTCCTGGGCGGCCCGGACGCGCCGGCGCGGGACGTCCCGGTCACCGAGGACGAGATCCGCGGCGGCCTGAAGGAGGTCTTCGGCTCCGCCGTCGAGCTGCTCGAACTGCGCTACGGCCGGCGCATCACCAACGCGGCCCGGCAGGCCGAGCGCTACCGGCACGGGCGGGTCTTCCTGGCCGGCGACGCCGCGCACGTCCACCTGCCGCTCGGCGCGCAGGGCATGAACACCGGCATGCAGGACGCGCTGAACCTCGGCTGGAAGCTCGGCGCCGCTGTCCACGGCTGGGCGCCGGAAGGGCTGCTGGACACCTACCACGCGGAGCGGCACCCGGTCGGCGCGGCGGTGCTGCGCAACGTCCAGGCGCAGAGCCTGCTGATGGACTGGGCGGGCACCCGCGACCCGGACGTCGTCGCCACCCGGGAGCTGTTCGTGGGGCTGGCGGAGCTGCCGGAGGTGCAGCGCCACCTCGGCGACCTGCTGTCCGGGATGGCGATCCGCTACGCGATGCCGGGCACCGAGGCCCACCCGTCGATCGGCCGCCCGGCTCCGGACCTGCGGCTGGGCGAGGTCCGGCTGCACGAGCTGCTGCGCCCGGGCCGCGGCGTCCTGCTCGACCCGGACGACGCCTTCGCCGAGGTGGCCGGCTGCTGGCCGGACCGGGTGGACCGCGCGGGCGTGGGCGCGGCGACCGAGCCGCTGCTCGTCCGCCCGGACGGCTACGTCTGCTGGGCCGGCGACCCGGACGAGCTGGCACCGGCGCTGGCCCGCTGGTTCGGCGAACCACGCGGCTGACCGGGCCGGTTCGCGACGAGCAGGACTGGGTATTCGCGGGTGGGACCCCGGCTACGGTCGGTGTCGACGGGGTGACCGGACGAACAGGAGGCCGTGGGTGGGGCGGAAGATGCGCTGGGCAGTGGTCAGTGGGGACGGGTTGCCGGTCAGCGGGTTGCTGACGATCTTCCGCAACGTCGTCGACCGGGCGCGTGATGCGGACTTGCTGGAGTTCCCGGTCACCGCGGACCTGGGTTATTCGTGGCGGGCGGACAAACAGCGGTTCTTCCCGCGCGGGCTGCCGGGCGCCGAGTACCCGTCGTGGCTGCAGGTCTCCGACGCGGTGCCAGTACCGATGGATCCCGCGCAGTGGATGGAAAAGCTCGACACGATCCGCCGGACCGTGGCCACGGCGGAGGAGCTGGACGAGGCCGAGGCCGCCGACTTGCGGCGCGAGATCGAGACCTACAGCGAACACTACGAGAAGTACTTCCACGACTGGTTCACCGAGCACGACGTCGACTGGGTGGTCGCGATCAACCTCACCCTCTCGGACGCCGTCCCGGTCACCACGGCGCTGCACCGGGCGGCGGCCCGCCGGTGGGCGGGGGACCGGCCGGGCGGCGTGCTGTACTGGGACCACGACCTGTTCGGCAGCTGCGCGATCTTCGAGGACGGCAAACGGTTCTACCCCGCCGCGCCCAACGACTTCACGCCCGTGCCCGGTACCACCGAATCGGATCGGTGGGCGGTGGTGTCGCCGGCGCTGCTGACCGAAGCGGGGAAGTACCCGTCCGAGCTGGAGCCGGAGCTGCTCACCAACGTCCTCCCGCTGGTGCCCGGCGGCCCGCTCGAATCCCGCCATCGCGAGTTCCTGGCCGAACGCGACATCGAGCCGGAACGTCCGGTCGTCCTGGTGCCCGTGCGGGTCTTCGCCGTGAAGGGCGTCGACATCTCCGTGCGGGTGTTCGCCGGTGTGCGTGACGAGTGCGCGCGCCTCGGCGTGCCCGACCCGGTCCTGCTGGTGTTCGGCAGCCTCGACGAGGAGCCGGGGTACGCGGACGTCGTGCGCGAGGCCGTGGCGGAGACGGACGCCGCCGACGCCGTTCGCTTCCTCGACGGGGTCCCGATTTCGAGCCACCGCGACAGCGCCGGCGCGTGGCAGCTGGACGAGATCGACCTGGTGCGGGTGGCGCGGGCCTCGCACGGCGCGGTGCTGTTCACGCCGAGCTGCGTCGACGTCGAGACGGTCGGGCTCGGCCCGGCCCTCGCGGCATTGGCGGGCATCCCGTGCGCCGTCACGCCGTACGACGCGTTCGCCGACCACTTCGGCCCCGGCTTCAGCCGCGTCGAGGTCGATCCCGAGGACCCGCGCCCGGCCGGCCACGAGCTGGCCCACCAGCTGTCGGCGTTGCGCGAGGGCGACGCCGCTCTGGCGGAGGCGATGCGAGCCAACCTGGCCCGGGTGCAGGAGCGCTTCCCGGACGGCCCCTGGACGGATTTCCTGGCCGCGATGGCCGACGGAACGGCCTGACGCAAGGGAAAGCCGTCGGTACCGGGTAGGACCGCTCAGCGCAGCAGCGTGCCGAACGCGAGGGTGAAGAGCGCGGCGAAGGACGAGCCGTCCTTCGCCGCGCGTTCGCCCACGATGGCGCCTTCCCCGGCGTTGACGTCGGCTTCGACCGGCCGCCGCTCGTCCGGGCCCCGCGCGAGGTCACGGCGGAGGCGGCGTTCCGCCGGGCGCGCGGCATCAGCCCGTCGCAGTACCGCGCGGCCTGGTAGTCCGTTGTGGACGGTCAGCCGATCGTCGGGATGAAGGTGGGTGCCTTCCGGGCCGGGGCCGCCTTCTCGAACGCCGCCGCCAGCGAGAGGATCCGCGCGTCCGCCCAGCGTCCGGCGAAGAACGAGACGCCGATCGGCAGCGGGCCGGCGAACCCGGCCGGGACCGAGACGTTCGGGTAGCCCGAGACGGCCGCCGGGGTCGACGAGCCGAGGACGAACGCGTCGCCGGTGCCGTAGGTCGTCTTCCAGGCCGGGCTGTTGGTCGGCGCGACGATGGCGTCCAAGTGGTGCGCGGCCAGGGTTTCGTCGATCGACCGGCGGGCCAGTGACGTCGCCGTCGCGCGCTGGGCGCGGTAGGCCGGGTCGGTCGGGGCCGGCGCGGCCGCCGCCTGCTCGAACAGCTCCTGGCCGAACTTCGACAGCTCGACCGGGTCCTTCTTGTTGAACGCGATCAGCTCGTTCAGGTTCGCGGGGTGGCCCGGCCGGTGGGTGAGGTAGGCGTTGACGTCGCGCTTGAACTCGGTGAGCAGGGCCGGGGACTCGGCGGCGCCGATCTCGTCCTGGTAGGGCAGGTCGACCTCGACGACGGTCGCGCCGCGCGAGGTCAGCGCGCGGACGGCGTCCTGGACGACGCGGTCGACGTCGGCGTCCTGGCCGGCCTTCCGCCAGACGCCGATCCGGGCGCCGCGCAGGGCACCGGGGCGCAGCAGGGCCGCGTAGTCCTTCGGCTGGCCCGCGGGGATCGCCGCCGTCGCGGGGTCGGCGGAGTCGCGTCCCTGCAGGACGGACAGCGTGATGGCCGTGTCGACGACGTGGCGCGCCAGCGGCCCGGCGGTGTCCTGCTCCGCGGAGATCGGCACGACGCCGGTCCGGCTGACCAGGCCCAGCGTCGGCTTCTCGCCGACGACGTCGTTGGCGCCGGCCGGGCAGACGATCGAGCCGTCGGTCTCGGTGCCGATCGCCACCTGCGCCAGGCTGGCGGCCACGGCGGCGCCGGAGCCCGAGGAGGAGCCGCACGGGTTGCGGTCGAGGACGTACGGGTTGTTCGTCTGGCCGCCGATCCCGGACCAGCCCGACGTCGCGTTCGTGGAGCGGTAGTTGGCCCACTCGGAGAGGTTGGTCTTGCCGAGGATCACCGCGCCGCCGCGCTGGAGCCGGTCCACGAGGGCGGCGTCGGCCGCCGGGCGGCTGCGCGGCAGGGCGCGCGAACCCGCGGTGGCCGGCAGCGTCCGGGTGTCGATGTTGTCCTTGAGCAGCACCGGGATCCCGTCCAGCTGCCCGAGCGTGTGGCCGGTGCGGCGGCGGGCGTCGCTGGCGGCGGCCGCGCGCAACGCCGTCGGATCGACGGCGACGACGGAGTGGATCTTGCCGTCCACCGCGTCGATCCGGTGGAGGTAGGCGGCGGTCAGCGCCACGGCGCTCAGGCGGCCGTGGTCCATCCGCTGCTGGAGCTCGGGGATGGTGGCCGCGTCCAGGTCGAAGCCCAGTGACGGGCCGGCCTGAGCGGGAGCGGCGGCGGCCAGTGCGGGCACCGGGGCCGCGACGAGGCCGGCGAGGGCGAGGAGCACGGCGGACGAGCGCAGTCGGATCACGGCGTACATGTGACTCCTGAACCCGGCGGGGGTCAAGCCGCCATTCGTCGGCCCGGGTGCGATCATGGGTGTCCTGGGAGGACGTTCATGACTGCTCGCGACGCGCTGATCGCCGTGGCCGCCCTGGTGGCGCCGGACGTGCCGCAGGTGCGTGCCCGCGCCGCGGCCGCACACGACGATCCCGAGGCCTACCTGCGGGAACACGGCGACAGCCTCGACGACCGCGGCATCGACACCGCGATCCCCGAGCTGCCCTGGATCGCCCTGGTGGACGCGCTCGCCGACCACGGGCTGCTGGCCGAAGTGGATTGGAAGGAAGCGCCGGACGAGATCGTCGGCCGGCTGCGCGCCCTGCGGTCCGCTCCGGCCGAGGACGCGGCGTGGACGTCGCTCGCCGAGGCCGACCTGCCGACCTTCGAGTTCCTGGAGCTGGCGGGCGGGCAGCTGGCGGCCGCGGGCACCGCGCTCGCCGTCCTCGACATCGAGTCCGACTGCTACCCGCTCGTGCTCCTCCCGCCCGCCCGGGCCGCCGACCTCCCCGGCCTGGCCGCGGCGGCGGGCTTCAAGGCCGCGGTACTCCCGGCTTAGCGCCGCGTGGAGCCCGGAGTGGCCGACACAGTGTCCGGAGTGGCCAACACGGCGTCCGGAGTGGCCGACACGGCTAGACCGGTTCCGCGGTCTCCTCGGCCGGGGCCTTGTTGGCGGCGGCGTAGTGCGCGGTGCCGATCGCGCCGGCGACGGCGAGCACGAACCCCGCGATGGCCGCGACCGTGAAGCCGTCGCGGACGCGGTCGTCCAAGATGGTCACGCCGATCAGCGACGACACGGCGGTGTTGGTGGTGAACATCGTCGCGGTGACGGCGGTCGCGCGGCCGCGTTGCAGGGCCATCGCGAACACCACCGCGGCGACCAGGCCGTTGGCGATCATCGCCCAGATCGCCGGGTCCAGCGCCACCCGCCAGGCCGGGCCCGACGTGTCGAGCGTGCGGGCCGAGATGCCGACGACGCTGAAGCCCAGGCCGCCGCAGAAGCCCAGCACGGGTGCCGACCAGCGGTGGTCGTGGCGCTGGACGTAGAAGCCGATCGCCGCGATCGGCACCGCCGCGGCCAGCAGCAGGTACCTGGCGGCGGTGGGCAGCAGGTGCGCGGGACCCGGGTCGGCGGACAGGCCCAGCAGGACGAGGCCGGTCGCGCCGACGCCCAGCGCGGCCCAGCCGGCGGAGGCCAGCCGGATGCCGAGGAACGCGGAGATCGTCGCGGTGACGCCGACGCTGAACGCCAGCACCGACTGGACGAGGAACAGCGGCAGCCGGTGCAGCGCGGCGGCGGCGAAGATGAAGCCGAGCAGGTCCACGCCCACGCCGAGGAAGTACAGCGGCTGGCCGCGCAGGGCGACGAGGTCCTGGGGCGCGCCGCCGTAGGCACCGGCCCGCCGGACGCCGGCGGACTCCAGGATCGAGCCGCTGCCCGACGCGACGGCGGCCAGCAGGGCGAGAACGTAACCGAGGATCACCGGTCGAGTCTGTCAGCCCGCCCGCCGCCGGGATCCGAAAGGCCGGAAAACCGCCCGCGGCGAGGCCCGGCCGCACCCATAACACCTGGGATAACACCGAGGTGGCGGCGTCGGCCGCTCGCCGCGAACACCACGTGCTGACCTGCTGATATGTGATGCGGGCCACCGCGCGGCGGGCCGGTCGTTTACTCATCGTTTACCGACTTGCGTCGGTTGTCGGTGATTTTCTCCTGTCGCACAGTGATGGGGCGAAGTTACCGCGGAATGGGTCCGGAACCGTTCCCCGTCGTCCCCCTTTCCCTTTTGTGCAAGGAGAAGCTCGTGGTCATCGCGCTGGACAAACGAATGATGGGCCTGGTTCTCACGTGTGGTGCGGTCGTGGTCACGGCCACGCTCGCGCTCACCCCGGCGGCCGGGGCCCAGCCGGTCGCGCCGTCGGCGCCGAACGGCGTGACGCTCACCCACCCGCTCACCGACAACAGCGCGCTGCGGCTCCCGGCCGCCGCGAACGCGGCCCGGGACGCCAAGGCCGCGCGCAGCCTGAACTACAGCCAGCAGGTGCAGCAGAACGACGAATGGTGCTGGGCCGCGGACGGCGCGAGCATCGAGCAGTTCCACGGCGCCTCGACGTCGCAGAACCAGTTCTGCGCCGCGGGCAAGGGCACCACCGCGGGCAACTGCCCGAACCAGGCCGCGCAGATCGGCGAGATCGTCAACGGGTTCCGCGGCACCGGGTTCTCCGCGAGCAGCGCCGGCGGAGCGGTGTCGTTCTCGACGATCACCCAGCAGATCGACGCCGGGAACCCGGCCCTCACCGGGATCTACTGGACCTCCGGCGGCGGCCACGCCGAGGTGATCTACGGCTACGACGCGGGCAACCAGTCGATGAACGTCGGCGACCCGTGGCCGACCTACCAGCGCTACCGCACGCAGTCCTACAACGACTACCTGCGCAACAGCGAGTTCACCTGGGGCGACACCGTCGTCGGCATCGCGGGCGGGCGGTGAGCTAGGCCATGACCAGGTCTGCGGTGAAGGTCCTGACGGCGGTGCTGCTGGCACTGGCGGGTACGGCCGGGTTCGGCGCGGCGGCCTCGGCCGCGCCACCCGCGTGGGCGCCGCTGCCGGCGGCGCAGGTCGCCGCGGCGGTGACCGCGGCCCACTCGGCCGAGGCGATCAGCTTCGCCAGGACCAACTTCCGCAGACCTGGTCAGCCCGACCCGGGCGTCATCACCGTGGCCGACACGGGTGTCCCGGCCTACACCCTCGACCCGGCCTTCGTGCGGGGCGACGGCGCCGGCCGGGTCGCGGTCCTCGAGTACGTCGCGGTCGTCGCCCACGCCCAGGACGGCCGCACCGCCACCATCCAGGCCGCCCCCGACGCGGCGGGCTGGCGGGTCGGCAGCGTCCTGTCCGGGGACGACGAGACCCGGCTCGCCACCCGGCTGCCGGCCGGCGCTGTCCTGCTCGACGAGCCGCAGATCAACGGCTGGTACGCGCTGGGCGCCGACGGCGTCCGGTTGCTGCAGGCCAGCCTGCCGCAGACGCCGGTCGGCGCGTTCGTCCCGCTGGCGGACTACCAGCGCCAGGTCCACGACCGGTACGCGGACAAGCAACCCGGCTCCCAGTACCAGCGTGACGGCGGGCTCGGCTTCGCCCAGCACCCCGAAACCGCCGCGCCCGCGACGTCGGGGTGGTGGTGGCTCGGCCTCGCGGGCGTGGTGGTCGTGCTCCTGGCCGTCGTGGCTCTGGTGCTCGTGCGTCGTGGTCGCGCGACGTTTCCGGCCCGGAACACTGAGGTGGCCGCCGGACGCCCGTGACCAGCTCGAGGGTCAGCGCAGCCGGTCGCGCAGGCCGGCGGCGAGCCCGGCGACGGTCAGCAGGTCGACGAGCCCGCCGCCGTACTCGACCAGCCGCGGGCGGCGCGCGTCGCTGAGCCGGAACCGGAGGTGGACCCGGGTGGTGCCGGGCCCGTCGCCGGTGAGGCGGATCGCCCAGCTGATCTCGAGGCGGCCGCGGGTGGAGCGGTGGACCAGGGTGTGCGGCGGGTCGTGGATGACGATCTCGAAGGTCGCGTCGCGGCCGCCCCAGTCGTCGATGACGTCGCCCGGGCGCAGGTGCTGCAGCGCGGGGTCGAGGCGGCGCAGGGCGCGGCGGCGCCGGGGGAGGAGCGCCTCGATCCACGTGGGCAGGTACCAGCCCGCGCGGTTCTTGCCGAGCTGGGCGAACCAGGGCCAGACCCGCTCGGGCGGCGCGTCCAGGGTGAACCCGCGGTCCATCACGACGTCCGGGTGGGGGACGAGGTCGTCGCCGGGTGCGGGCGCGGCGACTTCGTCCGCGCGGGGTGCTACACCGAGGCCGGGCATCGTGACCACCGCCGTTCCGTATCGAATGAAACCGTATCACCCGAGGCCCGTTGGGGTAGGGTGCTCGCATGACCGCCAAGCCCAGGACGCGCGCGACCGACCGCCCGGGGGACGTCTCCCCGTTCGCGTTGGGGTTGCTGCTGCGCCGGGCGCACGCCCGCGCGGCGGGGGCGATGGCCGCCGCGATGCGCCCGCACGGGTTGGAGCTGCGGCACTTCGCCGTGTTGATCATCCTCGTGGACCGCGGGCCGACGACGCAGCGGGACCTGGTCGAGGCGACCGGGTCGGACAAGGCCGGGATCATGCGGGTTGTCGACGACCTGGAGGCGAAGGGGTTCGCGGTCCGCAACGCCGTGCCGGGGGACCGGCGGGTGCGCGAGGTCGAGATCACCCCGGACGGCGTCAAGGCCTTCGACGCCGCGCACGAGGACGCGCTCGCCCCGGCCGAAGCGCTGCTCTCGCACCTGCGTGCCGGCGAGCCGGCGAAACTGATGGACCTGCTGACCAGGTTCACCTATCCGCCCGAGGACGAGGCGTAGGCCTCACGCCGCGACGAGCCCGTACCTGAGGGCCGCGGCCGTCGTCGCGCCGGGAGCCGAACACGATCGCGTCGGCCCAGGCGCCGTTGCGGGCCACGGCCTGGACGGGCTCGTCGATTCAGCACTCGGTGAATCCTTCGCGACTGAACGTATCACATGATACCGTCGCGAGTGCAACCAAATGACTGCGTCGAGAGGAGGCGTATGGACCTGGACGGGATCGACGCGATCGGGCGGACCGCGTTCGAGGTGGCACTGCTGCGCGCGGCCGAGGACCGCCGCCCGGACCGGCTGGCCGCCGATCCGTGCGCGCGGCTGTTCCTGGAGGCCGCCGGGATCACCGAAGAGAAGCCTGACTTCGCCGCGCTGATGGGACCGCAGGTCGCCGTGCGGACGCGGTTCCTGGACGACGCGCTGGTGTCCGCCGGGTGCGGGCAGGTCGTGCTCGTCGCGTCCGGAATGGACGGACGCCCCTGGCGGCTCGGCTGGCCCGCCGGCACCGAGGTCTTCGAAGTCGACCAAGCCCCCGTGCTGCGGTTCAAGGACGCCGCCGCGGCTGCTCTGACGGCCCGGTGCGTCCGGCGTCCCGTCGTCGCCGACCTGCGTGCGGACTGGGCGGTGCCGTTGCGGGAGGCCGGGTTCCGGCCCGACCGGCCCACGGCGTGGCTGACCGAGGGGCTGCTCTACGCGCTGGACGAAGCCGCCGCGGACGGGTTGCTGGCGACGATCACCGGGCTCAGCGCGGCGGGCAGCACCCTCGCCTTCGACCACGTCGAAACCAGTGACGCCCTGCGCGCGGCGATCGGCCCCGACCTCGCCCGGTTGTGGCGGTCGGGGCCGGTCGATCCGGCGCGGTGGCTGACCCGGCACGGCTGGGAGCCGGACGTGGGCGAACTCGCCGACGTCGCCGCGAAGTACGGGCGGCGGATCCACCCGGCCTACGACCCGGCGGCCGGTGGCACGGCGCGGGCCTGGCTCGGCCGTGCCGTTCTCGCTCACCGAGGAAAGGGAATCGACCCATGAGCCCGGACGGCCTGCTGCGGTCCCGGCCGGTGGCTCGACGCCACCGTGAACTGCCGCACCACCGGGCGAGCGATCGCCCACACGGGTGCCATCCGCGCCCGCACCGCCGGATCGGCCGTCATCGCGCGCACCGCGTCCGCGTCGGTCCAGCGGGCGTGGTTGACGACCGTGGTGCCGTCCGATGCGGCCAGCAGGTCCGCCGTCACGAAGCCGGGCTGGTGGCGCAGCACCTCTTCGGCGTTGGCGCGCAACAGGTCCAGGAGCTCGCGCTGCCGTTCGGGCGTGACCGTGAAGGCCGAGATCACCACGAGCACGGCTCAGCGCACCGGGAACACACGCTGCTTGACCGGCGGCAGCGCTTCGGCCAGGCGCAGCACGGTCCGGAAAGCGTGCCGCGGTAGCCGGGACGTCGTCGCCGCGCCGCGGGCGTTGCGGGTGGACAGCGCGAGTGCCGCGTTGGCGTAGGCGCGCATGTCGGCTTCGTAACCCCGCACGCCGCCGTCGCCGGCCAGGTTCCGGCGCAGCGTGTCGGCGTCGCGCAACGCCGTGTTGGCGCCGATCCCGGCCATCGGGGTCATGGCGTGGATCGCGTCGCCCAGCAGGGTGACGGCCGTGGGCGCCCAGTACGGCAGCTCCGGCATCGTCTTGAGCGGGATCGCCGTGATGGTCGCGGGATCGGTCTCGGCGATCATCCGCCGGAGCGGGGGCGCCCAGCCCACGGTGCGGTCCCGGACCAGCTCGCGCAGGCGGGCGGGCTCGGCGGTGTCGAGGTCGTCCGGGTAGGTCGAGCGGTCCGCCGCCCACGCCCACACCACGTACCGCGCGTCGGCGCCGGCGTCCCAAGTGGACAGGAACAGCCAGCCGGGCCGCGCGGGCACGACATTGTTGACGGCGCCGTCGATCAACGTCGCCGGCAGGGCGCTCGCGAGGCCGGGCGTGAGCCGGACGCGGCCGGCGATGTTCGCGATGCCGAGGTCCTGGCGCCGCAGGTCCGGCAGCCGCTGCTCGCGGACGCGGGAGTTCGCGCCGTCGGCCCCGACGAGCAGGTCCGCGTCGATCGCGCGGCCGTCGGAGGTGTGCACGCGGACGCCGTCGCCGGTGTACTCGAAGCGGTCGAACGCGGTGCCCCAGTGGATGAGGCTGTCGCAGCCCAGGAGCAGGGCGTCCCGCAGGGCGTCGCGGTTCACCGCCCGCCGGCGCGTGACGGGATCGGCGTTGGCCGGGGTGCCGGTGTGGTCGCGTTCGGCGAGCACCCGCAGGTCCTGGTCGTGGAAGCGGACGACGTCCGGGGCCGGGGTCGACGTCGCGACCAGCCGCGCCCAGTTCTCTTCGGGCATACACGTGTGCAGGGCGCGGAGACCGTCGGCGTTGAGGTGGATGCCGTAGCCGGCGGGCCGGGCGTCCGGGGTCGGGTGGCGTTCGAGCACGACGACGTCCACGCCGCTGCGGCGCAGTCCGTGGGCCAGGCACAGGCCGCCGAGCCCGGTGCCGGCGATGACGACTCGCATGAAGGTTCTCCCTCGTCGGTGGATCAGGGTCGGTGGATCAGGCTTCGCCGGGAAAGGCGAGCCGGGTGAGCAGGTCCAGCAGGAGCCGGACGTCGCCGAGGCCGCCCTGCAGGTGCGCGGCGACGGGCTCGGCGTGGCGGTGGGCGGTGTCGAACACGGCCGTCCCGGCGGGGGTCGGGGTGATCGTGTGCACGCGGCGGTCGCCGGGGCGCGGATCGCGGGTGACGAGCCCGGCGCGTTCGAGGTCGTCGACGACGCGGACCATCGTGGCCTTGTCGCCGCCGACGGCGCCGGCGAGCGCCCGCTGGCTCATCGGCCCGCCGTGGTGGAGCGCGACGAGCACGATGAAGTGCCGGAACTCCAGCCCCAGCGGCCGCAGGACACCCAGCAGCTCCGCGGCGACGCGGTCGTGGGCGCGCCGCAGCAGCAGGCCGAGGGCGAACGGGGACTCGTCACCCGGTCCGTCCGTCGCCCACGCCGTGTCCAGCTGCATCGTCATGACCGAGAACGTATCAGTCGATACGACCTTGTGCAAGAAGGTCTCATGTGAGACGTTCTCGGGTGTGAACACGAACCAGGAAGTCCGCGAACCCGTTGCCCCGCCGCGCAAGAACCGCTGGGAGGCCGTCGTGGTGACCGCCGCGCCGACGGTGGCTTTCGTGGCCGCCAACGCCGTGGGTAACCTCACCGCCGGCCTCGTGACCGCCGCGGTCACCGCGATCGCGGCGTTCGGCTGGCGGCTGTACCGACGTCAGCCGGTGCGCCAGGCCGTGCTGGGCCTGCTGCTGGTCGCGGCGTGCGCGGTGGTGGCCGCCGTCACCGGTGAGGCACGCGGGTTCTTCCTCATCCCCGCACTGATCCCGTTCGCGGTCATCGCCGTCTGCGTGACGACCGTCCTCATCGGACGCCCGCTCACCGGCCTGATCCTCAACCGCGTCGCCGGCGGCCCCGCGGACTGGCGGTTGGTGCCCCGGCTGCGCTGCATCTACACGGTCTCGACGCTCACCTGCGCGGCGGTCAACGTCGTCAACGGCGCGCTCCAGGTGATCTACTACCGGGGCAACCAGCCCCTGGTCCTGGGCGCGGTCCACATCGCGACGGGCCCGGTGTTCGCCGTCATCGTGGCGGTCACCATCGCCTGCGTCCGCCGGGCCCGGCGAACGTCTCACGTACGGCAGCGCGCGTAGCCGAGTCCGCGCGTACGGCGGCGGACGTAGCCGCGAAGCCGCCTCTCGACCGGCGACGGCGGTGCGCTCACCCCGGGACACTGTGCGGGTCAACGCATCCGCAGTGGATCAGAGGTGGCGCTCATGACCGGAACACAGCTCGGCGAACAGCGGACGAAGGCGGGCTGGGCGCGGGCGATGCGGGTCGTCGCGACCGGGGAGGTGCTTCTCCTCCTGGTGCAGGCGGCCACCGCGGGGCAGTTGCTCGAAGGGGTGGCGTCGGCGCGGACGCTGCACGGGGCCGGGGCGATCCCGGTGGCCGTGTTCGCGGTGGCCGAGCTGGTCGTCGCCGCGGTGGTGTGGCGGCGGGGGCGCGGTCCCGCGTGGCCGGTGTGGGCGAGCGGGGTCCTGGTCGTGCTGGTCTTCGTGCAGGCGATGCTCGGCGGGATGGGCAACCGGGCGGTGCACGTGCCGCTCGGCGTCGGGGTGGTCGTGCTCTCTTCGGTGCTCGCCGCGTGGGCGTGGCGGGCGTCTACTGTGGACACACCTCGGCGGTGAACGTGTGCCGTCCCGGGCCTTCGCTGGTGGTGCCGCCCGGGAGCCGGATCTCGGCGCGGGTGCCGGGTGGGACGTCGACCGTGAGCCGCAGTTCGTCGCCGTCGAGGTGCCATGCGCTGCGGATCGGGCCGTACGGGCTGAGGTGTTCCGCCTCGGCCCGGCGCAGGCCGCCACCCGGACACGGCTGGATGACGAACCGGCGGTACCCGGCCTCGTCCGGGCCGGGGTCCGCCGGGAGCCGGATGCCGGCGATGTGGGTGTACAGGAACGACATCGCCGCGCCCTTGCTGTAGTGGTTCAGCGAACCCCGGACCTCGCCGCCGTCGACGGCGTCCCAGCGCTCCCAGAACGTCGTCGCGCCGCGATCGAGCATCTCCAGCCACGACGGGATTCCCGTCGACCGGAGCACCCGGTACGCGACGTCGAGGTAGCCGTGGTCGGCCAGGGTGGGCAACAGCAGGCCCGTGGTGAGGAACCCTGTGCCGACGTGGTCACCGGCCTCGGCGACCAGCGCGGCGAGCCGGGCGGCCACGGCGTCGCGTAGGTGTGAGGGCACCAGGCCGAACGCGAGCGCCCGGACGTGGTTGCCCTGCGTGGACTCGCCGAGCGTGCCGAGGTACTCGCGTTGCCACGCGTCCCGGGCGCCGTCGGCGAGCCGCCCGAACCGGACGGCGTCCGACGCGTGCCCCAGCAGCGCGGCGATGCGAGCGAGCACCCGCGCCGAGCGGGCGAGGTAGGCCGTGGCGACGATGCCGTGGTCGGCCGTGGGGTCGGGGTGGGGCGGGACGCCGGGCTCGAGCCATTCGCCGAAGTGCCCGCCGGTGTCCCACAGGAACTCGTCGTGCGGGGCGGAGCGCACACGGTCCGGGTGCCGGCGTTCGCGGGCGGCCGCGGCCGCGTACTCGACCCAGCGGACCATCGATTCGTATTGCCCGGCCAGGATTTCCCGGTCGCCGTACGCGCGCCACAGCTCCCACGGCACGAGCACCGCCGCGTCGCCCCAGCCCGCGGACCCGGCCATCGCGTCCGGGAAGGCATTGCCGGACGGGCCGTCGCCCGCGGGGTCGGGCGTGATCGTCGGGACGCGGCCGTCGGGCCACTGGTCGGCGGCCAGGTCGCGCAGCCACTTCCGGGAGAACCCGGCGACGTCGTGGGTGAGCGCGGCGGTGGCGACGTAGACCTGCCAGTCGCCGGTGAAGCCGGAGCGTTCCCGCTGCGGGCAGTCGGTCGGGACGTCGCAGGCGTTGCCGCGCAGGCTCCACACCGCGGCCCGGTGCAGGGCTTCGCCGCGCGTCGCCGCACGCGAACGTCCCCGCCTCGGGCAGGTCCGTGTGGACGACCACGGCGGTCACGTCGGACGCGGCGAGCCCGCCGGGGAGCCCGTCGACCTGGACGTACCGGAAGCCGTGGGTGGCGTGCCGCGGCTCGAAGACGTCGTGGCCCGCGGAAACGACCGTGTCGACCTGCCCGGCGGGCAGCAGTTCTCCACTCGCGAAGTCGAACGCCCGCAGGTGGTCGGTGGTGACGCGGCCGTCCGGGCCCAGGTGCTCGCCGTGGGTCAGCCTCAGCCGGGTGCCCGCCGGGCCGAGGTCGGCCAGCCGGACCCAGCCGGTGAGGTTCTGCCCGAAGTCCACGACCACGCCGCCGGGGAACCGGGTGATCGAGACCGGCGGGATCTCCTCGATCCGGCGGACCGGCGGCGCTTCCGTGAGCACCAGCTGTTCGGGGCCGCTGGTGCGAACCCGCGCCGGGTCCCAGCCGGGCGCGGCCAGGCTCACGGAACCCGGTGCGGGGAGCCGGAAGTCGGTCGTCTGGCCGTCCATCAGGTCCGCGGTGATCCGGCTCGGCCGTGACCACCAGCCCGGGCCGGTGGTGACCGCGGTGGTGCCGTCGATCGCCAAGGTCAGCCACGCGGCGACGCGGTCGCCGAAGCCGTCGGCCGCGCGCTCGAAGCCGTGGCGGCCGCGGAACCAGCCGTCGGACACCAGGAACTCGACGGAGTTGAGGCCCTGCCGCAACCGGGCGCCGACGTCGAACGGCTCCACCTGGAGCCGCTTGCGGTAGGCGGTGAAGCCCGGCGTCAGTTCGAGGTCGCCGACGCGGGTGCCGTTGACGAACAGCTCGTAGATCCCGTGCGCGGTCGCCCAGGCCGTCGCGGTGACGACCGGTCCGGCGAGCGTGAACTCGTGACGCAGCTGGTAAGCCGGGCGCTCGCCGGGTGGCGCGACGACCGGCTCGTGCGGCTCGACCCACGTCGCCGACGTCGTGGGCAGCGTGACGACGGTCCACGGCGCGGGCTCCGACCAGCCGCTCTCCCCGAGGTCGGTCCAGACGCGGACCTGCCACGCCGTCGCCGGCCGCTCCGGCAGCTCGACGAGCACCGACCGGTCGCTCTCGCACCGGCCCGACGTCCAGTCCGGGCCGGTCAGCCGGACCTCGTACGCGTGCTGGACGGCCGCGCCACCGGGCAGCCACCACAAGAGCCGCGGTCGCGGCCCCGACGGCCGGCCCGGCGTGAGGTGGTCGAGCCGCAGCCGGGTGGGGGCGGTGCTCACGTCAGCCGGTAGAGGTCGTAGCGGACGGTGCCGGGCGTGCGTTCCGCCGACGCCACCAGGATCCCGGCGCTGAGCCGTCGCTCGACCGTGCCGGAAAGCGTTACGGTGAGCCGGAACTCGTACCGGGACCGCTCGACGTGCTCACCGCGGGCGAGCGCGGCCAGCACCTCGGGCGGCCCGCTCCGCACCCCGGTCGAAGTGACCGAGACGAGCCCGGTGGCGGCCTCGACGAGGTAGCGCGCCTCGACCAGCGTGGTGCCGTCGGGCAGGAGCCGTTGCCAGTCCGCGCCGACCGGCTGGACGCGGCCGGCGAGCCCGGGACCGGTGAAGCTCCCGCCCGTGATCGGGACGACCCGGCGCCGCCCTTCCAGGGTCTCGCCGACGTCGAGGGGCTCGCCGAGCTCGACGACCGCGCTGCTGACGTACTCGAGAGCGGGTGGTTCGAACAGTGGCACTCAGCGGACCTTCCGGATCGGCAGGATCAGCACCGCGCCCAGCAGGCCGGCGATCGCGCCCGCGATGAACAGAGCGGGGAAGTTCTGCGGCACGGCCGCCGTCGCGCCGATGGCGAGGATCGCGGGCGCCAGCGCCGGCACGACCGACGTCGGCAGGTTGCCGGCCAGGTTCATCAGCCCGAGGTCCTTGGCCGTGTCTTCGGGGTTGGGGAGCACCTGCGTGATGAGGGCGATGTCGACGGCGAAGTAGACGCCCTGGCCCAGGCCGATGACGCCCATCGCGACCAGGAACAGGGGATAGGTGCTGGTGAACGTCGCGAGCAGCAGCCCGATCCCGAAGATCACGGCCGCGGTGACGACGAACGGCTTGCGGCGCCCGACGCGGTCGGAGATCTTGCCGGCCAAGGGCGCGAACAGCAGCGCCGCGCCGGTGAGCACGAGCGTGGACAGGAAGACCGCGTTCGCGATGCCGGCCGGCGGGATGTGGAAGACGTTCATCAGGTAGAAGGCCTGATACGCCTGGATCGCCGCGACGCCGAAGAAGATCAGCAGCCGGCTCAGCCAGGTGAAGCCGAAGTTGGGGTGGCGCACGGGGTTCACCCAGAACGTGCGGGGCAGGTCGCGCCACGCGAACGCGGGCCGCTCCTCCGGGGAGAGCCGCCGGTCGCGCATCGTGAAGGTGAGCAGCAGCGTCCCGAGGACCGCTAGGCCCGCCGGCAGCAGGATCATCGCGGGCAGGTTCGGGGCGACCAGCTGGGCGATGAACAGTCCGATGACCGCGCCGACCGGGAGGCTCAGCCCGACCACGGCCGACGCCGGGCCGCGGCGGTCCGGGGGCAGCTGGTCCGGGATGACCGAGGTGAACGCGACGGTGGCCGCGCTCGCGCCGACCGTCGTGCAGCTCGCCGCCAGCGTCAGCGCGAACGTCGTCGAGCCCAGCTGCAGGCCGATCGCGCCGAACGTGAACAGGACGGCGCCGAGCAGGAGGAACGGCCGGCGCCGGCCGAACCGGCCCGTCGTCCGGTCGCTGAGCCGGCCGAAGACCGGGAACGCGATGAGCGAACACAGCGCGCTGATGCTGGTCACGATGGAGACCATCGTCGTGGCGCCCGCGGGGTCGAGCAGCGTCGCCTTGACCGACAGCGTCAGCACGGCCGGGACCAGGACCGCCATCCCCGCGCCGACCGCGGCGAAGGCGAAGAAGAAGAGGAACCCGCGCCGGGGCCCGGAAAACGTCGTTCCGGTGGTGGACTCTTGGCGGAAAGAAGTACTCATCGTTGGGCACCTTTCGCGTCTCGGTCGGCTGACCTGCGGGGAAGGATGAGCGCCTGGTGCGGTGTACCGTGAGGGGGATGCCAATCAATGGAACGTCGAGGTCGACATGACCGAGTCCGCGCGGGTGCGGGGCCGCCGCCCGGCCCACGGTGAACCGGTCGTCGACCGCGCGCTTTCCCTGCTCGCGTCGTTCGACGCGGAGCACCGCACCCTCACGCTGGCCGAGCTGAGCCGGCGGGCCGAGATCCCGCCGAGCTCGGCGTTGCGGCTCGCGAACCGGCTCGTGGACTGGGGCGCACTGGAGCGGGACGACGCCGGCCGGTTCTGCGTCGGGCTCCGGTTGCTGGAGGTCGCGACGCTCGCCCCGCGCGGCCACGGGCTGCGGCAGGTGGCACTGCCGTTCATGAACGACCTCGCCGAGGTGACGCACCAGCACGTCCAGCTGGCCGTCCGCGACGGGATGCAGGCGATGCTCGTCGAACGCCTGTCGGCCCACCAGGCGACGCCGGTGGACTACCGGATCGGCGGGCGGCTTCCGTTGCACTCCACCGGCGTCGGGCTCGCGCTGCTGGCTTTCGCGCCGAAGGAAGTCCAGGAGGAGCTGCTGTCCAAGCCGGTCTACAGCGAACCCGACAACCGCCTGATCCTGCCGGACGGCCTGCGCCGAACCCTGGCCGACGTCCGGCGCGAGCGGCTGGCCATCTTCCGGCGGGAGGACGAGCACGAGTCGATCGTCTCGGTTGCGGCGCCGGTGTTCGACCGGGACGACGCCGTGGTGGGCGTGGTGGGTGTGCTCGTCCCGAAACGCGTCGCGCAGCCGCGGCGCCTGGGTCTCGCGGTGCAGACGACGGCGCGGGGCATCTCCCGCGAGCTGGGTGCCGCCCGGGTGCGCCTCTGAAGCCTGCCATTGAATGGCATGGCCGTAGGTGAGCTGGACCGCGCGTGGTCATCCTCGGCGCCATGCTCCTTCTCCACGACGACAACGGTGTCGCCTTCCGTGATCTCGACGGCGACGGGGTGATGGCCCCGTACGAAGACCCGCGCCGGCCGGCGGAAGAGCGCGTGCGAGACCTCCTGTCCCGGATGACGGTCGCGGAGAAGGCCGGGCTGCTGTGTCACGCGCCGGTGTCCGTGGCGCCGGACGGTGGCCTGGTCGACGCGCCCGCCGGGCTGCTGCCGACCGCGCCCACGACGTCGGTGCTGCGCGACGGGCACGTGCGCTGCCTGAGCCTGATGGCCCCGGTCGCCGCCGGGCCGCTCGCCTGCTGGCACAACCGCGTCCAGGACCTCGCGGCGCGCAGCAGGCTCGGGATCCCGGTGCTGCTGTCGTCCGACCCGCGGCATTCGGCGAACGAGAACCCGCTGACGTCGGTGCCGTCCGGTGGCTGTTCGCGCTGGCCGGAACCGCTCGGGTTCGGTGCCCTGGACGACGAGGACCTGGTGCGCGAGTTCGCCGGGATCGTGCGGGCGGAGTACGCGGCGGTCGGGATCCGGCTGGCCCTGCACCCGATGGCCGACCTGGCCAGCGAGCCGCGCTGGGCCCGGATCTCCGGCACCTTCGGCGCCGACCCGGATGTGGTCGCGCGCCTGGCCGCTGCCTACGTCGAAGGCCTGCAGGGCCCGGCACTCGGCCCGGGGTCGGTGGCCGCGATGGTCAAGCACTGGCCCGGCGCGGGACCGCAGGCGGGCGGGCTCGACGCGCACTTCGCGTCCGGGCCGGACCAGGTCTACCCGGCCGGGCGGTTCGAGCTGCACCGCGACCGGTTCCGCCCGGCGCTGCGGGCCGGGGCCGCCGCCGTGATGCCGTACTACGGCCGTCCGGTCGGCGTGCCGGGGCTGCGTGAGGTCGGGTTCGCGTTCGACCCCGAGGTGGTGGCCGGCCAGCTGCGCCGCGACGAGGGCTTCGACGGCTTGGTGTGCACGGACTTCGGGCTGCTGACCGACAGCGTCCTGGCCGGCGGGACCGTGTGGCCGGCCCGCGCCTGGGGTGTCGAGCACCTCGACCGGACCGAGCGGGCGGTGCTGCTGCTCGACGCCGGCGTCGACCAGTTCGGCGGCGAGTGGTGCCCCGAGGTGATCACGGGCCTGGTCGCGGCGGGCCGGGTGTCCGAAGCGCGGCTCGACGAGTCCGCGGGCCGGGTACTGACGTTGATGGTCCACTTGGGACTGTTCGAGAACCCTTGTGTATCCGAGGAAAACGCGGTACGCACGGTCGGCCGAGCGGACTTCACGGCTGCGGGCGCGGCGGCCCAGCGGCGATCGATGGTACTGCTCGAGTCCGGAATCCTGCCGCTCGCCGAGGGCATCCGGCTCTACGTCGAAGGCGTCGACCCGGCGGTCGCGGTCCGCTATGCGTCCCTTGTGGACACTCCGGCCGCGGCCGACGCGGCGCTGGTGCGGATCGACACGCCGTACGAACCCGCGCGGCACCTGCCCGAGGCGTTCTTCCACCAGGGTCGTCTGGACCTGCCGGACGACCGCCGTGACCAGCTGGTCGCCTTGGCGGCGGCGGTGCCGACCGTCGTGGACGTCTTCCTCGAGCGCCCGGCGATCCTGCCGGAGGTCGCGTCGGCCGCGGCGGCGTTGCTCGGCGACTTCGGTGCCTCCGACGAAGCCGTGCTGGACGTCGTGTTCGGCCGGGCGCAGGCGGAAGGCCGGTTGCCGTTCGAGCTGCCCCGCTCGATGGCCGCGGTCGAGGCGCACCCCGAAGACCTGCCGGGCGGGACGGCCGACCCGCTCTTCCCGCTCGGACACCCGCAGAAAGGCTGACCCGCATGCCGATCCACCCCGCCGTGGCCGCGAAACTCCCGCTGCTCGACGGCGTCCCGTCCTTCGAGGCGCTGGTCACCGATCCCGCGTTCCGCGACCGGATGGTCCGGTTCACGACGCCGTCGGTGGGTGGGCCGCCGCCGGTCGTCGAGACCCGCGACGAGAAGGTGCCCGGTCCGCACGGGCCGGTGCCCGTCCGCGTCTACGCGCCCGGTGACGGGCGGCCGTGCCTGGTGTGGCTGCACGGCGGCGCGTTCAAGATGGGCGACCTCGACATGCCGGAGGCGGACTGGGTGGCGCGCGAGATCGCCACCCGGGCGGGCGCGACGGTGGTCAGCGTCGACTACCGGCTCGCCGTCCCGTACCCGGTCCCGCACGACGACGTCGTGGCCGCGGTCCGCTGGGCCCGCGACACGCTCGCGCCGGAGCGGATCGTGCTGGGCGGCGCCAGCGCGGGCGGCAACCTCGCGGCGGGCGCGGCCCTGCGCCTGCGCGACGCCGACGCCTGGCAGCCCGCGTCGCTGGCCCTGGTGTACCCGGTGCTGCACCCGGAACTCCTGCCGGCTACGGCGTCCCTCACCCAGCTGATGACCGAAGTGCCGCCGCTCCTGCACTTCCCGCCGGCCGAGGTCCGCTCGATCACGGAGGCCTACCTCGGCGGGCCGGTGAGCAGTGCGGACGGCTACGCGATGCCGGGCCTGGCGGTGCTGGCGGACCTCAGCCCGACCCTGCTGCTCACCGCGGAGTACGACGACCTGCGACCCTCGGGGGAGCGCTTCGCGGGCGCGCTGGCCGCGGCCGGAGTGGACGTGCACCACGTCCGGATCCGCTCGATGCTGCACGGCTTCCTGGGCCTGCCCTCGGCGATCGAGCCGGTCGACCGCGCGCTGACGCTCATCGCGGGAACGCTCGCGTAGCCCAGCGCGCCGCCGCCGTCCGGCACCCCGAAAAGCCGTGAAGGCCTCCTTACCGGCCATAAGAGCCGGTAAGGAGGCCTTCACGGACGAACCACGGAGGCGGCGCTCAGCCGAGCGCGCGGAGGAACTGCACCGAGCGGTCGACGATCGCGCCGACGTCCCGGGCGTCCGTCCACATGTGCCGCGCGCCCGGGACCAGGTCCAGCTCCACCGGGGCACCGACCGCCCGCAACGCCGACGCCAGCCGCTCGCTCTGGGCCGGCGGGACGAGGTCGTCGGCGTCGCCGTGCATCAGCAGGATCGGCGGGGCGTTCCGGTGCGCGAAGGTGAGCGGGCTCGCCGCCCGCGCCCGCTCGGGATCCGCCGCCGGGTCCACACCGAGCAGTTCGGCCTCCCGGGAGACGTCGGCCGCGCCGGCGACGTCGCCGGGCAGGCCCAGCAGGTCGGTCGGCGGGTACCAGGCGACGACGCCGTCGACGTCACCGCCGTCCAGGGCGGCCAGCAGGGCGAGGTGGGCGCCCGCCGACTCGCCCCACAGGAACGTCGCGGCACAGTCCACTTCGGACCGCAGCCAGGTGATCGCCGCGAGGACGTCGGCCAGCTGGGCGGGGAAGCGTGCCTCGCCACTGAGCCGGTAGTCCGCCGCGGCGACCGCGAAACCCCGCTCCGCCAGGGTCGAGCACAGCGACGCGGGGATCGTCGTCCGCCGCGATCCGCGCCGCCAGCCGCCGCCGTGCAGATACACGATGGCCGGGTGCGGGCCGGGGCCGGAGGGCAGGTGCAGGTCCAGCTCCAGCGGCCGGTAGCCGAGGACTTCGCGGTAGACCGTCACGCGGCGGGTGCCTTGTGGAACCGGCCGCCCTGCATGATCGCCAGCAGATTCTCCTTGTCCTGCAGCACAGTCACGTCCGACGTCGGGTCGCCGCGCACCACCAGGATGTCGGCGAGGTAGTCCTCCGTCAACACGCCGACCGGCATGTCCAGCACCTGGCCGCCGTACTGCGTCGTGGCGCGCAGGGCCTCGGCGGGGGAGTAGCCGAAGAGGCGCACGAACAGTTCCAGGTCTCGCGCGTTGCGGCCGATCGGGTTGTTCGGGAAGCCGTAGTCGCCGCCGGGCAGCACGCGCAGGCCGCGTTTGCGCAGCTCTGGGTAGAGCTGCTCCATCGCGGCGAGCGACTTCACCGAGCCCATCTTCTCCGCCAGGCCTGCGTCGATGCCGAACTCGGCGCCCTCGTGGACGTTCGCCCACATGATGCCGACGGCGGGGGACAGGAAGATCTCGTCCTTGTGCTCCTCCAGGAGGTCGATCGCCTCCTGGTCGGCGTACGAGCAGTGGTACACCGAGCGGAACCCGCTGCGCACCGCCAGCTTGATCGACTCGGGCGACTGCGCGTGGCAGTTGAGCCAGACGCCGGACTCGCGCGCCTGCTCGCCCGCCGCGGCGGCCTCTTCCGCGCTGTACTGGGTGACCATCGAGCCGCCTTCGAAGAAGACGTCGTCGTTGCTCATCAGCAGCTTGACGCTGTCGAAGCCGAGCGCGGCCTGCTCGCGGATGAACGCGCGGACCGCCTCGGGGCCGACCTCCTTGGGTGTCGGGCCGTTCGGCCCCATTTGCACGGGGTTGTTGTCCCGTTCGAACGACGCCGCCCGCATCCGGGGCCCGGCGGTCCGGCCCGCGGCGATCCGGTCGCGCAGCCGGACCTCGGTCGGCACCGGCGTCAGCGAGCCGGCGGAGTACGCGCTGGTGAAGCCGTGGTCCAGGAGGATCCGCGCGTTGCGCTCGGCGAGCGCGAGGTGCTCGTCGGGCGTCGGCATGTGGTGGAAGAACGACACGTCCAGCGGCGGGTTGAACGACGGGTCGACGTGCCCGACGGCGGACGGGAACGTCAGGTGCGCGTGCGACTCCACCAGGCCCGGCATGACCGTGGCGCCCCGGCAGTCGACGACCCGGTCACCCGGTTCGGGTTCGACGCCGGCGCGCACGGCTTCGATCTTGTCGCCGCGCACCACGACGTCACCCGGCACCGCCGGCGAGCCGGTCCCGTCGAACACCCGGCCACCGGTGAACACCACTCTGGGTTCGCTCATCTGCTCGTCCTCACTGACGAAGTCATGCGCCGATCATGTTGTAACCGCCGTCGGCGACCATGAAGCTGCCGGTCATGTGGCTCGCGTCCGCGGTGGCCAGGAACAGCGCGGTCCCCGCGAGTTCCTCCGGCCGCGGGATGCGGCCGAGCGGCGTGTCGCCCCGCAGCTGCTCGCCGCGCCCGGACTTCCAGTCCTCGCGGCCCAGCGTCGCCTCGGTCTCGATGAAGCCCGGCGCGAACACGTTCACCCGCACGGTGGGCGCGAAGGCGCGCGCGTAGGACTTGGTCAGGCCGATGATCCCGTACTTGGCCGCCGCGTACTGCGGGGCGCGGGCACTGCCCCGGGCGACGACCGTGGAGCCGATGTTGACGATCGCGCCGCCGCCCTGGGTGAGCATCCGGTCGCCGAACTCGTGGGTGCACAGCAGCGTGCCCTTGATGTCGACGGCCAGGACGTGGTCGATCGACTCCTCGGTGATGTCCCGCCACGACATCTGCTCGCGCGCGACGTCGCCGACGTTGTTGATCGCGACGTCGAGCCGGCCGAAGTGGCTCCAGACCTCGTCGGCCAGCCGGACGATCTGCGCGCGCTCGGCGATGTCGGCCTGGACGACGAACGCCTTGCGCCCGGCCTCTTCGACGCGTTCGGCGGTGCGCTCGGCCCCGGCGCGGGAGCCGCGGTAGTGCACGGCGACGTCGGCGCCCTCCTGCGCGGCGCGGACGGCGATCTCCGCGCCGAAACCGGTGCCCGCGCCGGTGACCAGGACGGTCTTGCCGGTGAACCGCTGGGGGAAGGTCACGAAATGTCTCCTTTAGACGAGGGTGCGGCCGCCGTCGGCGTACAGGATGTGTCCCGTGACGAACGCCGAGCGATCGGAACAGAGGAACAGGACGGGGCCGACGAGGTCGTCGACGGTGCCGAGACGCCCGGCCGGGACCAGCGACGTCAGGCCGTCGCGGACGCCGGGTTTCCCGAGGTGGTGGCGGGTCAGCCCGGTTTCGGTGTAACCGGGCGCGACGGCGTTCACCGTGACGCCGCTGGCCGCCCACTCCCGGGCCATCACCCGGGCGAGCTGGTTGACCCCGCCCTTCGTGGCGGCGTACGGCGCGTGGTGCGGGTGCGCGAGCAGCCCGGACACCGACGAGAGGTAGACGATCCGGCCGTGCCCGGCCGCCACCATCACCTCGCCCGCGGCCTTGCCGGTCCAGAACGCGCTGCCCAGGTTGAGCGTGACGATGTCGTCCCAGACCTCGTCCGGGGTCTCGAGCACCGGGCGCCGGTCGTTGACGCCGACGGCGTGCACGAAGACGTCGAGCCCGCCCAGCAGCTCGGTGGCGCGGGCGACGCAGTCGCGGCTGCCCTCGGCCGTGGTCAGGTCCGCCCGCAGCGTCTTGGTCCCGACGGCGGCCAGCCGCTCCTCGTCGACGTCGGCGACCACGACGTCGGCCCCCGCTTCGGCGAGCGCGGCGGCGACCCCGCCGCCGATCCCGCCGGCGCCGGCCACCAGGGCCTTCCGCCCGCCCAGCCCGAGCCAGTCCACCCGCACGCTCCTTCACCGTTCCTGGTCCGCCCGACGCTAGGTCCGGAGCCCGAGCTGGGGAACGGCCGTGCCATTGGTTGGCAGATCCGGGCGCGCCGGCCGGGGGCGCTGGTGGGATGGCGGCATGAGCAGGCTGCCGCACCTCACCCCCGACGACCTCGACCCCGAGCAGCGGGCGCTGTACGACGAGATCACGGGCGGCCCCCGCACGGCCGGCCCGCAGCGGTTCTCCCTGAAGGACGGCGAAGGACGGCTGGCCGGCCCGTTCAACGCGATGCTCGTCGCGCCCCCGGCCGGGCAGGCGCTGCAGGCGCTCGGCGCCGCGATCCGGTACGCGACGACGTTGAGCGACCGCGTCCGGGAGCTGGCGATCCTCGCCGTCGCGGCCCGCTGGGCCAGCGCGTTCGAGCAGCACGCCCACGAGCCGCACGCGCTCGCCGCCGGGCTCACCGGGGCGCAGGTCGAGGCCGTCCGCGCGGGTGCGATCCCGGACCTGGCCGACGAGACCGAGCGGGCGGCGCTGCGGTTCGTGTCCGCGCTGCTGCGCGAGGAGGACGTCGACGACGTGACCTACGCCGAGGTCGTGCCAATCATTGGCAACCGGATGGCCGTCGAGCTGACGACTCTGGTGGGCTACTACGCGACGCTGGCCCTCCAGCTGCGTGTGTTCCGCGTGGCCGACTCCGCAGGAAGTGGACCCCGATGAAGCTCGTCACCTTCAACGACAACCAGGTCGGGCGCATCGCCGATGACCAGGTGCTGGAACTCGACACCGCCTCGACGCGCGAGTTCTTCGAACGCGACCGGGACGTGCCCGAGACCGGGCGCCGCTACCCGCTGGCCGACGTGCGCCTGCGCGCGCCGATCGTGCCGAAGAAGTTCTTCCACACCGCCGGGAACTTCCGCGAGCACCACGAGGACCTCGTCCGGGTGAACTGGTCGCACCCGGTCAACAAGGGCATCGTCTTCTTCCAGAACGTCGACGCGATCATCGGCCCGGAGGAGCCGATCGTCTACCCGTCGCACCTGACGTCGGAGCTGGACTACGAGCTCGAACTGGCGATCGTGCTCGGCAAGCCGGGCAAGTTCTTCACCGCCGAGCAAGCGGCCGAGCACATCGGCGGCTACCTGGTGTTCAACGACATCACCGCGCGCGACATCCAGCGCCGCGAGATGGAGTCCGGCGTCTTCTCCTTCTCCAAGGCCATCGAGACGTTCTGCCCGATCGGCCCGTACATCGTGACCGCGGACGAGATCGAGGACCCGCACAACCTGGACATGGAGCTGCGCGTCAACGGCCAGGTCCGGCAGAAGTCCAACACCGGGCGGATGTCCGTGTCGATCCCGCAGCTGATCGCGTACCACTCGCCGCAGACCTACAGCGCGGGCGACCTCATCACGACCGGCACGGTCGCCGGCGTCGCCGCGAGCACCGAGGACCCGTTCGCGAACTACCTCAAGCCCGGCGACGTCGTCGAGGCCGAGATCGAGGGCATCGGGATACTGCGCAACCCGGTCGTGTCCTGGCAGGACGCCCACGGCACCCCGCCGCCGGCCGCGGACCAGTGGGTCTGATGCGCCTGTCCACAGTGGACGACCGCGCGGTCCTGGTGGCCGACGACGGCGTCATCGACGTCGCCGGCGCCAGCGACGGCCGGTTCGGTCCCGATCCGATGGCCGTCCTCGAGGAGTGGACGGCGTTCCGGGTGTGGGCGGCGAACACGTCGCTGCCCGCGGCGGAGCCCCTGGCCGGCCGGGTGCTCGACGCGCCCGTGCCGCGGCCGCGCCAGGTCTTCGCGATCGCCCTCAACTACCCGCCGCACGCCGCCGAAGCGGGCTACCAGCCGCCCGCGGATCCGCTGGTGTTCACCAAGTTCCCGAGCTGCATCACGGGCCCGGACACCACGGTGGAGCTGCCCGGCGACCGCGTCGACTGGGAGGTCGAGCTGGTCGCGGTGATCGGCGTCGGCGGTCACCGGATCCCCGCCGGGGACGCGTGGCACCACGTCGCCGGGCTGACCGTCGGGCAGGACCTGTCCGAGCGCGGCGTCCAGCTCCTCGGCACGCCGCCGCAGTTCTCGCTCGGCAAGTCGTTCCCGGGTTTCGGCCCGACCGGCCCGGCGCTGGTGACGCCGGACGAGTTCGCCGACCCCGGCGACCTCCGGCTGGTCACCGAGCTGAACGGCACGGTCGTCCAGAAGGCGCGGACCGGCGAGATGATCTTCGGCGTGCCGGAGCTGATCGCCCGGCTGTCGGCGATCTGCCCGCTGCTGCCCGGCGACCTCGTCTTCACCGGAACCCCGGCGGGCGTGGGCAACCGGATGAGCCCGCCGCGCTACCTCGGGCCGGACGACGTGCTCGTCAGCCGGATCGAGGGGATCGGGGAGCTGCGCACCCGCTTCACCCGCCGTGCCACCCGCGGCCGCTAGTCCCGGTCGCCGGCCGTCTTGGCGCGGTCGTGGGCCCAGCCCGCCACGACGACGCCGATCGCCGTCACGACGAGGTAGCAGACCAGCGTCCCCGTGAACCCCGCGTCGAGCCGGCCGAGCAGGCCGAGGTTCCCGTGGTCGATCAGCAGGCGAATCGCGCCCTGCGCGCCGGCCACCAGCAGCACCATCCCCAGCACCTGCAGCACGCCGAACTTCATGCTGCCCCCTCCCGTTGTTGATACAGTCGCATCATAACCAGGAGTGACCAGCGCGCTCAACCCCCGGCAGCGCGGTAGCGTGTCCGGCGTGGCGGGGAGCCGGATCACGGTGCGGGTGGGCGAGCGGCAGCTGACGCTCTCGAACCTCGAAAAGGTGCTCTACCCGAAGACCGGGTTCACCAAGGGCGAGGTGCTCGACTACTACACGCGGATCGCCCCCGTGCTGCTGCCGCACATCCACGACCGGGCGATGACCTTCGTGCGCTTCCCCGACGGCGTCACCGGCGGCTCGTTCTTCGAGAAGGACGTCTCCCGCCACGCCCCGGAGTGGGTCCGCACCGCGAGCCTCACCGTCGCCGGCCGCGGCAAGGAACCCGAGATCGTCAACTACCCGCTGATCAACGACCTGCCCGAGCTCGTGTGGGCGGCCAACCTCGCCGCGCTCGAACTGCACGTCCACCAGTGGACCGTCGTGGACGGCGACGAGCGGAGCCTGCCGGACCGGCTGGTGTTCGACCTCGACCCGGGCCCCGGCGCGACCGTCGTCGACTGCTGCCGGGTCGCCGAGCGGCTCTACGACGTGCTGACCGACGACGGCTTCACCCCGGTCGCGAAGACCAGTGGCTCCAAGGGCATGCAGCTCTACTCGGGCGTGGTGACCTCCGACGCCGGGGAGACGTCGCAGTACGCGAAGGCGCTGGCCGAGCGGCTGGCCGGCGAGACCCCGGACCTGGTCGTCGCGCGGATGACGAAGACCCTGCGCCCGGGCAAGATCTTCATCGACTGGAGCCAGAACAACCCGTTCAAGACCACGGTGGCGCCGTACTCGCTGCGCGGGCGCGATGAGCCGACGGTGTCCACTCCGGTCACCTGGGACGAGGTCCGCGCCTGCCGGCACGTCACGCACCTGCGGTTCACCGCGGACGAAGTCCTGGAGCGCGTCGACGAACTCGGCGACCTCTTCGCGGACGTCGAGCGGACGCGCGTCCCGATTCCGGCATTCGGCTGAATTTCGGAAAACGCAATTCCCCGCCGATTCGCCTCCGGTTCTCGCCGTGGCTGCCGGGTGCCACGAACAATGGGCGGACACGAGCCTGACCAGCGCGATTTGATCGTCCACAACGGACCCGTGCACGTGCAGACGGGCGTGTCGGTGCACGACCCATCGACCGGGCGGTTCCCGTTGTGCGCCAAGCTGGACGGACTCGGTACGGTCTACGCGTAAACCGTCAGCGTGAGCCGCCGGAGCCGGTCATGAGAATCCAGAAACCACCGCGGCTTTCGCGGGCATTCGGTCGCAGTTCGCCGAGTGCGTTGTGCGAGCCGTTCGTGGTCACCACGGTGTTCGAGGGGGCCCGGAGCACGGTCGTCACCGTGGCCGGTGACATTGATCTCGCCACCGTCGGAATTCTTGTCGAATGTGGGGAAACCGCGATTCGCGCGGGTGGCGTGCTCGTGCTCGACCTCGGCCAGGTGACGTTTTGCTCCGGGGTCGGCCTCCGCGCGCTGCACCGGCTGCAGGGTGCGGCCGAGGAAGCGGCCGTCCCGGTCGCCTGGGTGGTGCGGACCCCGCGGCTGTGGCGGTTGCTGCGAGGGGCCGGTGCCACCGGCTTCGCCTGCTACCGGGACCGCGCCGACGCGCTCGCCGCCGTCGGCTGATCCCGGCACGACCGGCCGGGCAGGGCGCCCGGCCGGCTTCGGAGGAGGGAAAGGAAACGGGTGTCCGGCCTGATCGACGCCGATCTCGAGTTCTGGTTCCAGCGCGGCTTGCGCGCCTACCTCGGCGAGGTGGCCCGGGCACTGGGCTTCGGCCTCGAGTCGTGCACCGTGGACGTCGACGTCCCGGTGTCGGCCTACCTCGCCGTCGACTGGCGGCTGCGGCGCTTCCCCGAGCGCGACGTCGCCCTGCTGTGGGACGAGGTGCACGGCTGGGCGGTCGCGGTCGAGGCGGCGTGCGGGGAGGAGATGATCGTGCTGGCCTACCTGGGCGGGGCCGACATCCTGCCGGACCCCCGGGTGATCGTGCGGTTCCTGGCCGCGCTGCGCGCCGGTGACCTGGCCCCGGACGGACCCGGCTCGCCGGTCCTGCGCCGCGCCGGGAGCCACCAGGACCTGCTGCCGCTGCTGCCGACGGGGTAGGCACGAGGGGCCCCATCCTCCACACTGGACGGCATGGTGGGGACGAGCACGGTGCCGGACGCGGTGGCGCCGATGCTGGCCGTCGACGGGCCGCTCCCGGACGACGACCAGCACGGCTACGAGTGGAAGTGGGACGGGTTCCGCGGGTGCGTGCGCGTCGCGGGCACCGGCGAAACCCGGATCACCAGCCGCAGCGGCAGCGACCACACGGCCCGGTACCCGGAGCTGGGCGACGTCTTCGGACCCGCGCTCGGCGGCCGGGCCGCCGTGCTGGACGGCGAGGTCGTCGCGCTGAACCCGGCCGGGCGGCCGGAGTTCGAGCTGATGCAGCGGCGCGCCATGTACGAGCCGACGGCGAGGCTGCGCGCGGAGGTCCCGGTCGTCTACTTCGCCTTCGACCTGCTGTGGCTCGACGGCGAGCCGGTGCTGAACCTGCCGTACGCGCAGCGGCGCGAGCTGCTGGCCGGACTGCTTCAGCCGGCGGACGGCCGGATCGTCGTGCCGCCCTGGTACACCCGCGCCGACATCGCGCCGGCGCAGCTGCTGGCGACCGCGGCCGAGCACGGCATCGAGGGCGTCGTCGCGAAGCGCCTGGACGCGCCGTACCTGCCCGGCGCGCGGTCGCCGGTGTGGACCAAGCGCGCGCTGACCCACACGGCCGAGGTGGTCGTCGGCGGCTGGCGTCCCGGCGCCGGCCGCCGCGCGGGCACCCTGGGCGCGCTCCTGCTGGGCGCCTACGACGACGAAGGCGCGCTGGTCTACCTCGGCGACGTCGGCACCGGCTTCTCCGACGACGCGCTCGACCACCTCAGCGGCGTGCTCGCGCCGTTGGCCCGCCCGGCGAGCCCGTTCGACACGGAGGTCCCGCGAGACCGCGCCCGCGGCGCCCGGTGGGTCGAGCCGTCGCTGGTCGGCGAGGTCGTCTACCGGCGGTTCACCCCGGACCGGCGGCTGCGGCACACGTCGTGGCGCGGCCTGCGCCCGGACCGGACGCCGGCCGAGATCGGGCTGCCCCCGTTGTGAGGGCCGGAAACCGTCGGTGCCGCGTGGTTGCATGGACACCATGACGAGCTCGGTCCTGCACGCCCCACCCACGCGCATCCACCGCCCGGACGTCCCGGTCATGGAGCAGACCACCGCCGACGAACTGCCGAGCATCCAGGAACTCTGGCCGGCGTTCGAGCGGCTCGTCGGGCTGCGCGGCCGCAAGATGTACGGGCGGGCCGACGTCAAAGCGGGCACCTACACCGCTTGCACGCCGATCAAGGAGGAAGACCGGCCGGCGGAACTCGGGCTGGCGACCGGGATCCTGCCCGGGGGCTGGTACCTGCGCGGGAATCTGACCGGTGAGCCGCCGGGCATCTTCGAGAAGATCGGCGCCGGGATGGCGGAGCTCGAGGGCGCCGGGCCGATCGACGACAGCCGCCCGCTGGTCGAGTTCTACCGCCGGTACGACGCCATCGAGCTGTGGGTCCCGGTGTTCCCGGCATGAGCTCGCCGGTGCGGCTGGTCGAGATCACCGACGTCAACCGGGATGCCGTGTGCGCGCTGCACGTGCACCCCGGTCAGCAGCGGTTCGTCGCGTCGGTGGCGCGGTCCCTGGAGGACGCGGCGACGACACCGGAGGGCGAGCCCTGGTACCGGGCCGTCTACGCGGGCGCCGAGCCGGTCGGGTTCGTCATGCTCAGCTGGGACGTGCCGCCCGGGCGCCCGGGTGTCCTCGGGCCGTACTTCCTCTGGCGGCTGCTGATCGACGCGCGGTACCAGGGGCACGGGTACGGCCGGGCGGTGCTCACACTCGTCGCCGGTCTCGTGCGCGCGGACGGCGGCACCGAGCTGCTCACCAGTCACCAGCCGGACGAGGACGGGCCCGGGCCGTTCTACCGGAAGTTCGGGTTCCGGCCGACCGGCGAGATCGACGACGGGGAGGTGGTCCTGCGGCTCACACTGTGAATCACATCAGCAGGAAGGCCACGTACACCCCGCCGCCGGCGGCGGCCAGGCCGATGAGGAGACCCACCCACCGCGGGATGTCGTAGTCCTCCAGCAGGAATTCGCGCACGAGCGCGACGAGGAGGCCGAGCGAGGCGAACACGATGATGCCGACGTCGTTGCCGACGGTGTTGCGCAGGTCCACGACCGTGCCGTTCTTGCGCACGGACACGATGTCGTCCGTCGTCCGCGACACCTGCACCACGACCAGCGTGCCCGGTTCGGTGTCGAGGGCCTGCTGTTCGTCGCCGAACTCGAAGTCCCCGGTCGCGCTGCGGACGGTGATGTAGTAGGTCGTGTACCCGGTCGAGTCCTGGGACGACTCGTAGTACACCTGCCGGTGCCCGACGACCGAGCCCTCGATGCTGTAGGTCGGCGCGTCGCGCACGTCGAGGTCGTGAACGGCGTAGGTGAGGAAGCCGGCCGGGACGCCGAACCAGAACAGGGTGCCGAGCAGCCGCAGCACGAACATCGCTCAAGCGTGCTCGCGCACAGCGCCCGGCGGGAGGGGACAACGGCCCTCAAGGGGTGATTACGGTCACGTCGATCGCTGTCACACGAACGCGGCGGCGGGGGTCGAGCAGGTGACGGACCCGAACCGCGGGGCCGGAAACCCTTGAGGAGCCCCGATGTCCACCGCTCACCTGATCGTCAGCATCGTCGGTGCCGCCATGGCCGGGTTCTCGGCCTTCTCGGTCTTCACCCACGCGAAGTGGGTCGTGGAGCCGCTCGCCGGGTACGGCGTGCCCCGCTCGTGGTGGCCGTGGCTCGGCACGGCCAAGGCCGCCGGCGCGGCCGGGCTGATCGCGGGCCTGGTCGTCCCGGCGATCGGCGTCGCCGCCGGGATCGGCCTGGTGCTCTACTTCACCGGCGCCCTCATCACGGTCGCGCGGGCGAAGTCGTACGCACACCTGGCTTTCCCGCTGATGTACGTGGCGCCCGTCGTCGCTTCGCTGGCGCTGGCGTCCTGATCAGCGGCGCGCGAGCCACGCGAGGGCGTCGGCGGCGTGGTCGAGCACCGAGAGGTGCCCGTCGGCCGGGTGCGGCCGGAACTGCGCGGTAGGGCAGTGCGCGGCGAGCCACGCGCCGTGCGACGCGGGGATCATCCGGTCGCGGTCGCCGTGCACCAGCAGCAGGGGAGCGGTGATCAGCGCCGGGTCGCAGCCCCACGGGGTGACGTACGCGAGATCGTCGTCGATCAGGGCGCCCGGCCCGGCCGCCAGCGCCGGTCCGACGACGTCGTTCAGCCACGACTGCGAACCGTTGAGCGCGGCCATGTCCGCGTCGGTGAAGACGCCGGGATCGAACTCGGCGGCGGCCTCGTACTTCTCCTTGGCCACACGACCTTCGGCCGCGGCGCGAAGAGAAGCTTCGCTCGCCGGGGCCATGCCGCCGAACCAGTCGAGCCCCGCGGCGTCGAAGGGCGCCATCGCGGAGATGCTCACGACGGCGAGGACCCGCGCCGGCAGCAGCGCCCCGCAGGCGAGGGCGTGCGCGCCGCCACCGGAGTGCCCCACGACGGCGAATTCGTCGATACCGAGCGCGTCGACGACGGCGGCGGTGCACGCGGCGGCGTTCGCGACGTCCCGCCCGGGAAGGGGCGTGGAGCCACCGTAGCCGGGCCGGTCGTACGACACCCACCGGACGTCGTGGCGCGCCCGGACCAGCGGCGCGGGCGGCGTACCGACGTTGGGCGTCCCGTGGTGCCAGACGACGGTGAGCCGCGCGGGCGCCCCCGTGTCGTAGACGTGCAGGGTCCGCCCATCGAGCAGCACGAGGTCGGTCTCGGTCACCATCACCGGAGCCTAGCGGCGGCCGTCTCGGTGGGGGTCGTGAGTGTTTAGGAGGGTTAGAACCCTCCTGAACACTCACGAGGACGCCGGGTCAGCGGGCCAGCCGTTCCGCCAGCCAGGCCAGCGAAAGCGGGTAGCGGTAGTCGATCGCGGCGTGGCCGGCGTCGAACAGCTCGAAGTGCACCCGCTCGTCCGGGACGCCCGCCTTCGCGAGCTGGTCCCGGAACGCCTGGGCGCCGACGTCGAGGTAGTACTCGTCGCGGGTGCCCGCGTCGATCCAGACCGCGCGCAGGGACCGGAGCGCTTCGGCGTGGCCGGGCGCCATCCGGACCGGGTCCCAGTCCAGCCAGCGCTGCCACGTCTCCGGGCGCAGCACGCCTGTCGCGGGGTCGAACGGCAGCTCCGGGCGGCCGTCGTCGCCCGGTGAGAAGCAGGCGGAGACGCCGATCAGCTGCAGCAGGTTCGCGTCCTCCGGCTTGGTGAACGCCGGACGGGCGCGGAAGTCCGCCCACCACCGCTGGATGTCCTGGTCGTAGCCGCGCAGGGCGCGGACGGCGTCGCCGAAGTCGGGGACGTAGCAGAGTTCGTACAGCGTGTCGCCCGCGTGGGTGGCCAGCGCGCCGAACAGGTCGGGGCGCAGCATCGGCGTGATCATCGCGCCGAAGCCGCCCGACGACTTGCCCGTGATCGCGCGGGACTCGAGGTCCGGGATGGTGCGGTAGTGCTCGTCGACCCACGGCACGATCTCGTCGCACAGGTACGAGTGGTACCGCCCGGTGCCGGGCGAGTCGACGAACTGCGAGCCCCCGTAAGCGGTCCACGCGTCGACGTACACCACGACGCAGCCCGGCGCCCCGCCGGCGAAGACCGCGTCGGCCGTCTCGGGGAACGGCTGCCGGAACGCCGTGCGGTTGGCCCACATCGCGAGGTGCCCGGTGTAGCCCTGGATGACGTACACCGCCGGGTAGCGTTCGGCGGAGTCGTCGTAGCCCGGTGGGACGTACACCCACAGCGGCCGCTCGTGCGGGTCGCCGAGCGGATTGCCGCGCAGCAGCGCGGAGTTCACGGTGTGCCGGTCGAGCCGGCCGGCGAGGTCGCCGTCCCAGGGCAGCATGGCGCCAGTCAACCACGCGCGCCGACCACTTGCAGAGGCTAAGCGATAGCTCTTTTCCTCGCGTAGCGTTGAGCCGCTCCGCTCCGACGTCCGTGTCAAGGGCACGGTGGTGGAGAGGGAATGCGGGGACGATCATGAAACATCCGGGACCGTTGTTCACCCTGCTCGCGGGCGTCGCGCTCGCCGGTGGGATCGGGATGGCCAACTTGGCGACGGGGACCGGCGCGCCGCCGGTGGCCGGCGCCGCGAACGCCGCGGGCGCACCGTCCACGACGCAACAGACACAGTCACCAACGACCCAGCCGGCCAAGACGGTCGACGCGCCCGCGCGGGCCGACTACGCCGGGCACGTCGACGGCGGCGGCGCGTCGGTCGCGGTGTCGGTCCGCGACGGCCACGCGATCGCCTACGTCTGCGACGGCAAGAAGGTCGAAGCCTGGCTGCAGGGCGTGACCGTCGGCGGGAAGCTGGACCTCAAGGGCACCAAGGGCGCGAACCTCGCCGGCAGCTACGACGCCACGGCGGTGACCGGCTCGGTCACGGCGGGCGGCAAGACGTGGCAGTTCACCGCGGGCCCGGCCAAGAATCCCGCCGGGCTCTACCGCGCGGCGCCGAAGGTGAAGGGCAAGGGCGCGAACGTCGGCTGGATCGTCCAGGCCGACGGCAGCCAGGTCGGCATCCTCACCACGGACGACGACCAGCAGTCGATCGCCGCACCGGCCCTCGACCCGGCGGCCGGGACCGCGACGGTCGACGGCGCCCCGGTGACCGCCGAAGCGATCAGCGGGATCGCGGGTGGGTTCTGATGACCGCGCCCGCGAGGAACAACCGCGCCGGGGCCGCGCTCCTCGTGCCGCTGGCGGCCGGCGCCGTCGTCGCGGTGGCGCTCGGCGTCTACGGCAACCTGCACACACCCACCGGCGTGGCGATCAACGTCGCGGGCTTCTCGAGCCCGCAGGCGGTGAAGGCGTGGCTCGCCACGGTCGTCGTCGTGCTGGCCGTCGTGCAGCTGGTCACGGCGCTGGTGCTGTACGGCAAGCTCGGGAGCACCGCGCCCGCGTGGGTCGGGCCGGTGCACCGCTGGTCGGGGCGCCTGGCGTTCCTCGTGTCGATCCCGGTGGCGCTGCACTGCCTGTACGCGCTCGGGTTCCAGTCGTTCGACACCCGCGTGCTGCTGCACTCCCTGCTGGGCTGCTTCTTCTACGGCATCTTCGTCGTGAAGATGTTGCTGCTGCGCAAGGACGGCGCGCCCGGCTGGTCGCTGCCGCTCGTCGGCGGACTGGTCTTCACCGCGCTGGTCGGGCTCTGGCTGAGCGCGTCGCTGTGGTTCTTCACCCAATCCGGCTTGACCTTCTAGGGGGACGATCGTGCGCGAAGAGGAAACGCTGGCCCGCCGGACGGCGCTCGCGGTGCTGGGCGCCGGCCTGGTGGCCGGCTGCAGCACCTACGGCGGCGGCACGACCGGGACGTCCGCACCGCCACCCGCCGCGGGCAGCGGCACCGAGCTGGGCGCTGCGGGCGACGTCCCGGTCGGCGGCGGCAAGGTGTTCGCCGACAAGCAGGTGGTGGTGACGCAGCCCGCGGCGGGGACGTTCGCCGCGTTCTCGGCGATCTGCACCCACCAGGGCTGCGCGGTCGACGCCGTCGCGGACGGCACCATCAACTGCCCCTGCCACGGCAGCAAGTTCAAGATCGCCGACGGCTCGGTGGCGGCGGGCCCGGCGAACCAGCCCTTGGAGAAGAAGACGGTGACGGTCACCGGCGGCAAGATCACGCTGGCTTAGGCGTACGCCTTCGCGATCGTCATCGGGCGCAGCGGTGGGGCCTGGTCCGCGGCCTGGACCGTCCACAAGGGATTCACCGGGTCCGGGTCGCCGTAGAGGAACGTCTTGGCACTGCAGGCGAACCGGGCGTTCAGGCCGGCCACCGGGGGCGCGCCGCCGGTGACGCCGAGGCACTGCAGGCCGCCGTCCAGGGCGAGGAGGAACGGGTTAGCCGTGCCGTCACTCTGGGGCGGGGCCGGCAGGGCCCCGGTGTAGCTCAGCAGTACGGCCTTCGTCGCCGTGGCGGGGCAGACGACCTGGTGCCGCGCGCTCGGCGCGGTGGCGGCGAAACACGGGTCGTACACCTTGTCCTTGACCGCGCAGCGGTAGGCGTCGTGCCGGCCGGACACCGTGGACGCCGCCGAGCAGGTGCCGGTCGCGGCCGTCGTGCGGATGCCCGCGGTGACACGGGTGCCGGTCCACGGCCGGTACGCGACGGTCTGGGTGAACCGCTCGGTGCCGCTGCCCACGGTCAGCGGCACCTCGAAGGCGGGGCCCTTCGCCGCGTCGGCGAGCCAGCCGGTCACCGGGCCGATCCCGGCGGCCAGGAAGCTGTGCAACGCGCCCGCGTCCGCCGTGCCGCACGGCGTCAACGCGGCCCAGACCTCCGCCGCGACCTGGGCGAACGGCCGGTCGGCGGCGTAGTGCGCGGCGCCGGCGTCCGCCGCGCAGGCCAGCACGCCGGGGTCCTGCTCGAGCTCGCCGGGCCGGGCGAGCGCCATGCCGAACAGCGCCGCCGCGCGGTGGGCCGTCCACGCCAGGGCCAGCCCGAGGTACGGGCCGGGGTCGGCCTGGCCGCGGATGCTCGCGGGCAGCCGCTCGACCGGGACGTCGTAGGTGACGCCGGCGCCGGGCCAGAGCAGGTCGCGCAGCCGGGGCTGCGGGAACAGCTGGACGGTCGCGGTGCTCGGCGCGGCGGTGCGGGAGCTCGGCGCCGGCCAGCCCGGCGGCAGGACGATCCGGTACGGCACCCGCGCGTTCGACGTCAGGGTGACGCTCGCGCCGCTGCCGTCCTCGGTCACGCACGCCCCGACCGGCGACCGCGCGTCGGCCGGCCCGCCGAGTTCCACCGTGACGCCGGCCGTGCTCGCCGCGCGCCCGAGGCACGTCGGTGGCGGATCGGCCGCCGCCTGAGCGACGTCGCGGCCCAGTGCGGCGAAGTCGAGCAGGCCACCCCAGAACGCGCCCTCGGGGGCCAGGTCGGCGACGATCCGGCGGGTCGTGGCGTCGTAGGAGGCGAGCGCGAGGCGCGTCCCGTTCGCGGTGACGACGACCGGTGCGAACCCGGGCGGCGGCGCGGCGGGCACCGCGATCCGCACCCGGACCGGGAGCCGTGGCGGCGCGCCGGCGTCGAAGGTCAGTTCGGCGCCGCCGCCGGTCCGGCGGACCACCGGCGTCAGGGCGCCCGGCTCCGGCGCGGCTTGCGCGGCCAGCCGGGTGCCGGCCAGGACGGCGTCCGGGGGCACGACGACCTCGACGTCGCCGACGGTCAGCGTCGCGCCGGCCGCCCCGGACACCGCGGCCGCGTCCCCGGCGCCGGTCAGCCGTTGCTGCACCAGCACCCCGGCGGCCCCCAGCAGCAGCGCGACCACGGCCGCCGCCAGTGCGAGCCGGGCCGGCCCGTGGTCCGTCGCCATCCGCACCTCCCAGCACCTGCTCGTCGAGTCTCCGGACGGCGCGCGGTCGTTAGCCGTCGTCGCCCAACCGTGACCGGGTCGCATTATGGGCCCCCGGGTGGCGCGCACGCGAGGCTTCGGCCGGGATCACCGCAGGCAATGAACTCGCCGCCGCCCGGTTCGTCTGGCACCATCGGGCGGGTGAACCCGGTCGAGATCGCCTGCGACGAGTCGGGTTCGGAGGGGGAGAACCTCGTCGGCGGCGAGACGGACGTCTTCGTCCACGCCGGGATCCGGATGTCCCCGGCGGCGGCCGAGGCCTGCGTGCGGGAGATCCGCCGCCGCATCGGGTCGCCCGCCGAGGAGTACAAGGCGAACCACCTGCTGCGCGCCAAGCACCGGCCGGTGCTCGAATGGCTGCTCCACCCGGCGGGCCCGCTGGCCGGCCGCGGGCACGTGCACCTGACCGACAAGACCTTCTTCGCCGTGCGGGCCGCGGTCACGCTGCTGGCCGAGCACGGCACCGCCGCCATGGCGCGCACGCTCCACCGCGAGGGCCCGGCCGCCTTCGGCGCCGACTGGGACTTCTTCCTCGCGGCCTTCACCAGCGTGCTGCGCCTCCGGCCACGCCGGGGCGTGCCGACGTCGCCCGCCGAGTTCTTCGCACTGGTCGCGAAGCTCGCCGAGACGCCGGGCGACGCCGGCGAGATCATGGGCCGCTTTCGCGACGGCGGCGGCCGCGTGGCCGCCTACCGAGCCCGGCTGGCCACCGACGCGAGCGTCGTGCCGGTGCTGGATCCGCTGGTGCCCGCGGTGCTGCACACCATCCGGCACTGGAGCGCCGACGGCACCCCGGTCGCCCTGGTCCACGACGAGCAGCTCGCGCTGACCGCCGAGCGCGTGCTGCAGCTCAAGGCCACGCTCGGGTCCCGGCTGGCCGGCGTGCGGTTCGTCGACTCGCGGTCCGACGCGCGCGTCCAGATCGCCGACTTCCTCGCCGGCGTCGCCCGGCGGATCGCCTCCGAAGAGCTGAACGCCCGCGGTGACGCCACCCTCACCGCGCTCCTTCAGTCCTTTGTGGACGCGGACTCGGTCTGGGCCGGCCCGTTCGTCAGCAGGTGACCACCGCGACCGGCGACGACGTGGTGTCGAGCCGCTTGACGTAGGCGGCCCCGGTACGCCGCGCGCACGCGCTTTCCTTCCCGGTGAACGGCCCGTCGAAGACGGCGTACACGTCGGCGCCGTCCACCTGCTGCCGCAGCGAACCGCAGCCGGTGCTCGGCGTGTGCAGGTAGCGCGCGCCGGGGTGGGCGTCCAGCAGCTGCTGGACGTCGGCGCGGTAGCGGGCGGGGGTGACGGCGGAGCCGAGCACGACGACGTACGAGCCGTCGCACGCGGGCGTGCTCAGCGGCGTGGTCAGCCCGAGGTCGGCGGCGGGGACGACCGACGTCCGCACGGTCACCTGGGTGGTCGTCACCAGTGGCACGCTCGCCGGCGAGGACGTCGTCGGCGGCGGCGGTGCCGAGGAGGTGGGTGCCGCCCCGGCCCGCGACGACGCCCGGTCGACCAGGAACCACGCGGCGACGGCCACCAGGGCCACCAACGCCACCCCGGCGACCAGCCACGGCGCTTTCGAACTCCGCGGGACAGCGGGCGCTGCCGTCCGGGTCGCCTGCCGGGTCGGGGGCGCGGCGGCGGGGACCGGGCTCGGGCCGCCGAGCGCGGCCCGCGCGGCGCCGGCCAGCTCCGTGACGCTCGCGAAGCGCACGGCCGGGTCCTTCGCCATGCCCCGCGCGACGACGTCGTCGAACGCCGCGGGCAGGCCGGGCCGCAGTGAGCTGGGCCGGGGTGGCGGCTGGTGCAGGTGGGCTCCGATCAGCGCCGCGGCCGTGGTCGCCGCGAACGGCTTGCTGCCGGTCAGGCACTGGTGCAGCACGCAGGCCAGGGCGTAGACGTCGACGCGGTGATCGGCGGGCGCGTCGGTGAACCGCTCCGGCGCCATGTAGTCGAGCGTGCCGACCGCGCCGCCGGTCGCGGTGAGCCCGGTGGCGGGCCCGGCCGCGCGGGCGATGCCGAAGTCCACGAGGTAGGCGAAGCCGGTCGGGCCGACGAGCACGTTCGACGGCTTGACGTCCCGGTGCACCAGGCCTTCGGCGTGCGCGGCGGCCAGTGCCTGCGCGACCTGGCCGACGACGTCGACGGCGTCGGCGGGGGCGAGCGGCCCGCCGGCGGTGAGCCGGGTGCCGAGGTCGTCGCCCTCGACCAGGCGCATGTCGAGGTAGAGGCGCCCGTCGATCTCGCCGTAGGCGTGGATCGGGATGACGTGCGGCTCCCGCAGCCGCGCGACGGCGTGCGCCTCGCGCCGGAACCGCTCCTGGAAGTCGTGGTCGGCGGCGAACTCCGGGGCGAGCAGCTTCAGCGCCACGACGCGGTCATGGCGCGTGTCGTAGGCGCGCAGCACCTCGCCCATCCCGCCGCGGGCGATCAGCGACTCCACCCGGTACGGCCCGAACTGCCAGCTCACGCGTCTTCCTCCACTCGGTCACCAGGCGTGAGGAGACTACGCGATCCGGCAGGCGGTGGAGCGGGACCGGGCGCCGGAGTCCACTGTGGATCATGACGCCCGGTCCGGCCGCCTAGTGTCGTGTGTCTGAGGTTCGTTGACGGGGCCGGGTAATGCGCCCCAATGTGGCGTTGGGTGCGTTGGACGCACCGAACGCCACGTTGGGTGCGTTGGACGCACCCAACGCCACATTGGGGCGTTTGGGGCCGGGGCGCTCCCGGAGGTCGCGGCCCGGCTGGGGAGGTGAGCTTCAGGGGCGACCCTGGTCTGGCCTCCTGGCTGTCAGGGGACTTGCGACGCGCGACACTAGGTCCAGGGCGTCCCGAAGTCCTGCGTCCAGTACGCCTTCTTCGCCGAGTCGACGCTGTAGCCGATGCCGATCTCGCGCAGCGAGCAGTCGAGGATGTCGGCCCGGTGCACCGGGCTGTGCATAGCGTCGACGACCGCAGTGGGGGTGCGCTGCCCGGCCGCGATGTTCTCGGCCCACCGCGCCCAGCGGTACCCGGCGTCGGTAATCCGCACCGCGGGTCCCTCGCCCTTGCGGCCGGTGTGGCTGATGTTCACCGGAACCGGAGAACGGGGCGGCACCGGGTGGGTGGATCTTCGGGAGGTCTCGCCGACGAACAGTCGCGGCACGTGCAGGCTCACGTGCGGCGCAATCCCCGGCCACGGCCGGCGAAGGAAGCGGGATCCGGTCGACGGCATCCGGTGGCGAACCGCGCCCGAATCCGGCGTCCGACGGCGAGCGCCGGTCCGGGAAGTCCACGTAGGCTGGTCCGGTGCGGACACGGCCCACCCTGACCTGGACCTCGGCGGACGCGCCGCTGCCGCGGACGGCCAGCCTCGACGAGCTGACCGCCGTCGTCGCGCGGCGGCGGGTCGCGGTGCTGAGCGGCGCCGGCCTGTCGACGGAGTCCGGGATCCCCGACTACCGCGGCGAAAGCGGCAGCCTGCGCCGGCACACGCCGATGACCTACGACGAGTTCGTCTCCAGCGACGCCGGCCGGCAGCGGTACTGGGCGCGCAGCCACCTCGGCTGGCGCACGATCGCCCGCGCCGACCCGAACGACGGCCACCGCGCGGTGACCGCCCTGCGCGACGGCGGGTACGTCGCCGGCGTGATCACCCAGAACGTCGACGGCCTGCACCAGGCGGCGGGCACCGCGGACGCGGTCGAGCTGCACGGCAGCCTCGACCGCGTGATCTGCCTGGACTGCCGGCGCACCAGCCCGCGCGCCGAGCTGGACCGGCGGCTGCGCGCGGCCAACCCGGACTTCGAGGGCACGGCGACCCGGATCAACCCGGACGGCGACGTCGAGCTGCCCGAGGACGTCGTGCGCCGGTTCGGCCTGGTACCGTGCGCGGACTGCGCGTCCGGCGTGCTCAAGCCCGACGTGGTGTTCTTCGGCGAGAACGTGCCGCGCCCGCGCGTCGAGCGGTGCTTCCGGCTGGTCGACGAGGCCGACGCGCTAGTGGTCCTCGGCTCGTCCCTGACGGTGATGTCCGGCCTGCGGTTCGTCCGGCACGCGGCGAACGCGGGCAAGCCGGTGGTGATCGTCAACCACGGCGAGACCCGCGGCGACCGCTACGCGACGGTCCGGGTGGACCGGCCGCTGGGCCAGGCCCTGACCGAGCTGGCCGACCGGCTGGGCTGCCCGGTCAGCGGGGGTCGCGGCCGAACCGCGTGAGCAGCCGGTCCTGGCGCGACGCCGGGGGCGCGCCGGCCGGCGGGTCCGCGAAGAACCGGTCGACCGCGAGCCCGGCGAAGATGTCGTCGTAACCGTCGTCGACCCAGGCGACGAGGTCCGCGTCGAGCGTGTCGCCGGCGCCGAGCGCGCGCGCCAGGTCCCAGGTGTGCACGACGCTGTCGGCGGTCCGCACGGCCAGGGCCCGCCGCCCGGTCAGTGCGCCCATCGGGTAGTCGACGACGCGGTCGAGCGCGCCGCTCCCGGCGAAGGCGGCCGCGCAGGCGGCGGCCGACGCGGTGAACGCCGCGACCGGGTCGTCGCCGAGCGCGTCGGCGTCGCGCTGCGCCAGGAACTCCTCGCGGGTGGCGCCGCGGACGAGGCCGGCGTAGTTCAGGTTGCCGCGCGTCATGTGGTTGGCCAGCTGCCGGACGTCCCACTCGGTGCACGGCGTCGGCGCGCCCCAGCCGTCGGGCGGCACCGCGCGGAGGTGGTGTTCGAAACCCTTGGCCGCGCGGCGGAACCGGTCGGGAACGTCGTCGAAGGTGTCGGCCATGCCGCCGAGTCTGCCCGCTGCGCGAAGTCCGGGCTCGCGGAAATCGGTCACGGCGTCCGGTGGACGAACCGGCCCGGGCGGGTTGGGGGGAAACGCGCCCGGGACGGCTCTGCGACGGACCTCCACAGCCAGTCGTTGCCCACAAGACGTCGCGGCCGCCCCGGGCGTTACACCGGCTGCAACCCGTTCCACGACCAGTGCGGCACGGCCAGGTCGGCGGGCACCTCTTCGGCCGGACCCGGGTAGGTGAGCACCTCGGCCACCGCCCACTCCATGTAGGACCGCAGCGCGGCCCGGAACCCGGGATCGGCGGGCAGTTCCGCGTCGTCGGCGGCGAGCACGAAGCACTCCACGAACCGGCGGCCGAGGTCGGTCATGTCGCCGTTGCCGGCGTGCATCCTGAGCATCGCGGAGTGGTCCGCGCACTCGGTGGAGAACCGCGGCGGGCCACCCATCACCTCCGCCCAGTACCAGGCCAGCCGCTCCACGTGCTTCGGGTGCTGTCCCGGGTGGGAGAACGGGTGGTTCAGCTCGGGATCGGCCAGGCAGCGTTCGTGGTGGGCGGCGGCCAGCGCGAGGAACGCGGGGTCGCCGCCGGCGAAGTCGTACAGCGTCGGGCGCACGGGCCGAGCCTGGCACGCGTGGCCCGCCAACGCCAGCGCGTCAGCGCATCGCCGCACGTTCCGCCGCGGGCGTGAAGCCGCCGTGGGAGTCGATCGCCATGCGGACGTCCTCGGTGACGAGGTCGTGGTTGAGCACTCCGGCGGCGGCCGCGCCCTGGGCCGCGGCGATGATCACGGTGGCCCGCGCGTCGACGACGTTGCCGGCGGCCCACACGCCCGGCACGCTGGTCTGCCCGCCCGGGTCGACCTTGACGACGTCGTTCTCCACCGCGCAGCCGAGCTCGCGCAGGTGCGCGTCGTGCGGGACGGTCCGGGTCCGGATGAACAGCGCCGCCCGCGGCACGAACCGGCTGCCCAGTTCGACGCCGGTGAGCTTGCCGTCCACGCGCCGCACCGCGGTCACGGTGCCCTCGACGACCCGGATGCCCCGCGCGTCGAGCCGCGTCCGGTCCTCTTCGGACGGCGGCGCGGTGTGGGCGAAGTAGACGACGTCCGGTGACCACTGGCGCACGAGCAGGGCGTGCTCGACGCTCGCGGCTTCGGTGCCGAGCACGCCGAGCGGCCGGTCGCGGACCTCGTAGCCGTGGCAGTAGGGGCAGGTCACCGCGTCGGTGCCCCAGCTCTCGCGCAGGCCGGGGAGGTCCGGGAGGTCGTCGTGGACGCCGGTGGCGTACAGGACGCGCCGCGCGGTCAGCACGCGGCCGCCGGCCAGGCGCAGCGTGAAGCCGGGCTCGAGGCTGGTGACGTCGTCGTCGACGAGGTCGACGCCGTACCCCGCGAGCTCTTCGCGGCCGATCTTGAGGAGCTCGTCCGGCGGCAGCCCGTCGCGGGAGAGGAAGCCGTGCATGTGGGCGGCGGGGGCGTTGCGCGGCGCGCCGCCGTCGACGACCGCGACGCGCCGCCGCGCCCGGCCGAGCATCAGGGCGGCGTTGAGGCCCGCGGCGCCGCCACCCACCACCACTACGTCGTAACTGCTGTTCTCGGTCATGCGGCCACCATGACCCCGGCGTCACGAATCCGACAACTTATGTTGCCGTTTCCGGGACGAGGGAGTTTCCTGGGGGCATGACGGACGCGATCAACCAGGCACTGGCCGAGGTGGGCCCGCGGCTCAAGCGGGTCCGCATGCAGCGGCGGGTCACCCTCGCCGACCTCTCGGAGGCGACGGGCATCTCGAAGAGCACGCTGTCGCGCCTGGAGGCCGGCCAGCGCAAGCCGAGCCTGGAGCTGCTGCTGCCGATCGCGCAGGCCCACCAGGTCCCGCTGGACGAGCTGGTCGGCGCCCCGGAGGTCGGCGACCCGCGCGTGCGCCTGACGGCGCGGCGCATCCCGCGCCACAACGGCGCGACGATGACGGTGCTCCCGCTGACCCGCCAGCCGGGCGCGCCCCAAGCGTTCAAGATGATCCTCGAGCCGGAGACGGGCGAGCCGGACCCGCAGGTCCACGAGGGTTACGAGTGGCTGTACGTGCTGTCGGGACGGCTGCGGCTGGTCTTGGCGGACCGCGACATGACGCTGGGCCCGGGCGAGGCGGCGGAGTTCGACACGCGCCTGCCGCACTGGTTCGGCGCGGTCGACGGCCGGCCGGCGGAGATCCTGAGCCTGTTCGGCAAGCAGGGGGAGCGGCTCCACCTGCGCGCGAAGTCCCGCTGACGGCTCACCCGGCCGGCAGCGGGGCCCGGGCCTCCAAGAGCGGCGTGAGCAGGTCCCCGTGCGTCTCGACGCGGTCCAGGACGTCGTCGGCGGTGAAGGTCAGGTGGCTGACGTGCCGGCAGGCGCGGACCTCGGCCCACGTGAGCGGCGTCGAGACCGTGGGGTGCTCGCGGCCGCGCAGGCTGTACGGCGCGACCGTCGTCTTGGCCGGGTTGTTCTGGCTCCAGTCGATGAACACCCGGCCGGCGCGCCGGGCCTTGACCATGACGGCGGTGACCGTCTCCGGTGTCTCGCGCGCGAGCCGCTGGGCCAGCCGCTTGGCGTAGGCCGACGGCGCGGCCGGGTCGTCCGTGCGGATGCCGCAGTAGAGCTGCATCCCCTTGGAGCCGGACGTCTTCGCGAACGGCGTCAGCCCGTCGGCGAGCAGGACGTCGTGGAGTCGTTCGGCGACCCGGCAGCAGTCGACGATCGACGTGCCCGGGCCGGGGTCGAGGTCGAAGACCAGCCGGTCCGGCGGCCGGCGGGTCGCGCCGGGGCCGACCGTCCACTGGGGAACGTGCAGCTCCAGCGCGGCCAGGTTCGCGGCCCACACCAGCGCGGGCAGCTCGTCGAGCAGGGCGTAGTCGATGGTCCCCTCGCCGCGGCCGGACCGGGAACCGGTGCTGGGCAGCGTGACGGTCGGCAGCCAGTCCGGGGCGCCGCGCGGGGCGTTCTTCTCGAAGAACTGCTGGCCGCCGACGCCGTCGGGGAAGCGGATGAACGTCACCGGCCGGCCCGCGAGGTGCGGCAGCAGCACGGGCGCGACGCGGGAGTAGTAGTTGATGACCTCACCCTTGGTGAAGCCGTCGGGGAACAGCGGTTTGTCCAGATTGGACAGTGTCAGTCGCCGCTTTCCCGCCTGCACGGTGATCTTCGGTCCCAGCGGCGGCGCGGGCTCCGAGGGGGCGGGCTCCGGGGGTGCGGGTGCCGCCGGACCGGTCGAGCGGGGCGCGCGGACGTCGTCGGGGCTCTTGTCGGCCCGCAGGCCCCGCCAGGCGGTGTGGCGGACGCGGCCGGCGCGGGTGAACTGCCGGTAGACGACCTCGCCGACGAGGTGCGGCTCGACCCAGCGGGCGCGGGTGGTGTCCTCGCGCGGCGGCGTCGTGGCGAAGGGGTGGGTCCGGCGCTCGAGCGGCGTCAGCATGGTGACGAGGTCGGCGCGGGCGGCCTGGGAGAAGCCGGTGCCGACGTCGCCGATGTAGACGAGGTCGCCGGTGGCGGGGTCGTGGGCGCCGAGCAGCAGGCCGCCGAGGGTGCCGGTGAAGCTGCGCTGGCCGGGGCGCCAGCCGCAGACGATGACCTCCGCGGTCTGGATGAACGGGTGCTTGAGCCAGGAGTCGGGCCGGTGGCCGGGTTGGTAGGTCGAGCTGCGGAGCTTGGCCACGACGCCCTCGTAGCCGGCGTCGGCGGCGTGGGTGAGGAAGTCGGCGGGGGAGCGGTGGTCGGCGTCGAGTTCGGCGAAGGTGACCGCGCGCACGACGGAAACCTTGTGGAGGTCGGGCATCGGCAGCGTGGCCAGCAGGCGACGGCGTTCGTCGTAGGGCGCGGCCAGCAGGCTGCGCTCGCCCAGCTGCAGGAGGTCGAAGGCGAGGAAGCGGACGGGGAGGTCGTCGAAGGGTTCGTCGCGGCGCAAGGAGCTCTGGTGCTTGACGTAGCGGCCGCGGCGTTCCTGCATCAGCTCGAAGTCGATCCGGCCGTCCTCGTTGTAGACGACGACTTCGCCGTCGAGCAGCGCGGCCTGGCCGTCGAGGTCGAGGACGTCGGTGACGCCGCGGAACTCGGCGGTGAAGTCGATGTTGTTGCGGCTGGTGAGCACCGTGGTGCCGTCGGGCGCGATCCGCATGGCGGCGCGGTAGCCGTCCAGTTTGTACTCGTAGGCCCACTCGGGGCCGCTGCGCAGGCGCCCGCCGTCGGCCTTGGCCAGCATCGGCTCGACCCACGCCGGGACGAGAGACGTCATGCCGCCCTCCCTTCCCCGTGCCGTGCTCCGACCGTAACCCGTTCGGCCTAGCTTCGCTGGGTTTGTGCAGGTGAAAGCGGCGCTGCCAGCGTGCGACAGACCCGTGCCAGTGCCGTGTGCGGCCCGTGCCAGCGGCCCGCGGCAATCTTGGAATGTAATTCCAACGGCGGCCGCGCCTGGGCTCACCGGGCGGCCGCGATCGGCGAAGGAGCCCCCATGAACACCCCAGTCACGATCATCGGTGCCGGCCTCGGCGGCCTCACCCTCGCCCGGGTCCTGCACGTCCACGGCATCCCGTCCGCGGTGCACGAGGCCGAGCCGTCCCCGATGGCCCGCATGCAGGGCGGGATGCTCGACATCCACGACTACAACGGCCTGCTCGCCGTCGAGGCGGCCGGCTTGACCGAGGCGTTCCAGGACCTCGTGCTGGAGGGCCGGCAGGCGATGCGGATCCTCGACCACCAGGGGAAACTCCTGTTCGAGAAGGTCGACGACGGCATGGGTGGCCGCCCCGAGGTGCAGCGCGGCGAGCTGCGCCGGCTGCTGCTCGACGGTCTCCCAGACGGCACCGTCCGGTGGGGCCACAAGGTCAGCGCCACCCGTGTCCGCGACGGAGGCGGCTACGAGGTGACCTTCGCCGACGGCGCCACCGTCGTCACGAACCTGCTGGTCGGCGCGGACGGCACCTGGTCGCGGGTGCGGTCGCTGGTCACCGGCGCCGTGCCCGAGTACGACGGCACGGCGTTCATCGAGACCTATCTCTACGACGCCGACACCTGGCACCCCGCCACGGCGAAAGCGGTCGGCGGCGGCTCGATGGCGTCGAACGGGCCCACCCCGGACCGGGCGATCAACGCCCACCGGGAAAGCGGTGACACCCTGCACGCCTACGTGGCGCTCACGGAGTCCCTGGACTGGTTCGAGGCCCTCGACTTCGCCGATCCGGCCGCGGTCACCGCGCGGATCGCGCGGGAGTTCGACGGCTGGGCCCCGGAGCTCACCGCGCTCATCACCGACGCCGACACCGCGCCGGTCTTCCGCCCGCACTACGCCCTGCCGATCGGGCACCGCTGGGACCGCCTGCCGGGCGTCACCCTGGTCGGCGACGCCGCCCACGTGACGGCCCCGAACGGCGAGGGCGCCAACCTGGCCATGCTGGACGGCGCCGAACTCGGCCAGGCCCTGGCGGCCCACCCGGGCGACGTCGAAGCCGCGCTCGCGGTCTACGAGGAGGCCATGTTCACCCGCACCGCCACCCCTCTCGACGACGCCGCCCTGAGGGAAAGCCTGTTCGACGGCGAACTCCCGGAGAGCCTGCGGGAGATGTTCAGCGGAGACCAGCAGAAGTCCTGAGCCCCGACACACCCGCGTGTCGACCCTCCAAACACACGTGTCGACCCTCTGATCACGGGAGCCGGCTTCCGGATCACACGGGCCGGGAGCGTCACGCGTGGGCCGGGACCGTCGGCGCGTGAGCCGGAGAGGTCGGCTCGCGTGATCGGGAGGTCGACTCGCGTGATCAGAGGGTCGACACCCGTGATTGCCGGGACGACACGGCGCAGCCGAACGAACCGGGCCGGAGGCCGGAGAGGTCGGCCTACCGCCGTCCGTAGGCCGGGGCGGTGTGCAGGGGGACGGCGGGGCCGCGCCAGGTGGCGGCCAGTTCGTGCAGCGGCGTGTCCAGCACCTCGCCGAGGCGGACGATCGTGCCGAAGCCGGGGGAGGGCAGGCGGCCGGTCTCGATCTTGCGGAGGGTCTCCGGCGAGATGCCGGCCGCCTGCGCGACTTCAGCGAGTTCGCGGCCCGCCCGCGCACGGCGCAGCACGACGCCGAGCCGCCGGCCGGCTTCGACCTGGGCGGGCGTGAGCGGTTGACGGACCATGCTCCGAGGGTAGGACTGGTATTACTATACCGGCAAGTGCTACGGTCCCGGTATAACTATACCAACCCTGTGACGTGAGGTTTTCGTGATCGAACTGAAGACGCCCGCCGAGATCGAGCGCATGCACGTGGCCGGGCGTTTTGTCGCCGAGGTGCTGACCGAGGTGGGCCGGCTCGCCGACGTCGGCGTCAACCTCATGGACCTGGAGCACCACGTGCGCGGCATGATCGAGCGCCGCGGCGCGGAGTCGTGCTACTGGGACTACGCGCCGTCCTTCGGCAAGGGCCCGTTCCGCAACGTCATCTGCCTCTCGGTCAACGACGCCGTCCTGCACGGCCTGCCCCACGACTACGTCCTGCGGGACGGGGACGTGCTCAGTGCCGACATCGCGGTCGGCATCGACGGCTGGGTGGCGGACTCGGCGCGCACGGTCATCGTCGGCACCGCGGCCGAGGAGGACCTGCGGATCATCCGCGCCACCGAGGAAGCGCTGGAGGCGGCGATCGAGGCGGCGCGGCCGGGCAACCGCCTCGGCGACATCTCGGCGGCGATCTACGCGGTGGCGTGCGACTACGGCTACCCGGTGAACACCGAGTTCGGCGGGCACGGCATCGGCCGCACCATGCACGAGGACCTGCACGTCTCCAACAAGGGCCAGCCGGGCCGCGGGATGAAGCTCCGGCCGGGCCTGACCCTCGCGCTCGAGCCGTGGTTCGCCCGGACGACCGACAAGATCGTCTACGACCCCGACGGCTGGACCATCCGCTCGGCGGACGGCTCCCGTACGGCCCACTCCGAGCACACGGTGGCCGTCACCGACGACGCCCCGCTGGTGCTGACCCGGCGTGAACCGGAGGCCCCGGCGACGCGGGTCGACGCCGACCGACTGTCCACAAAGGACGCCTGACGCGGCGGTCGGCGACCGTCCTCCGGTGATCGCGACGAGAGGGCCCGCTCATGGCCGATCCGGCCGACCCCGACCTGCCGTGCGTGCGAAGGCCGCAGAGGTGCGGACGGGCCGGTGGGTGTCGCGGCCGCTGGCGAGCGCCCGTACGGTCGAGCAGCTCCCAGCGTTGCTCGCCTCGGCGACGTTCGACCTCGACGCGGACGAGGAAGCCGCGCCGGACAAGGTCTCGCCGGTGTCCTGATCCGAGGGTTTCCTGGCCGGACGTAGGCCGCCTCGGGTCGGCATCAGCAGGCAGCGTGGAAGCCGGACATCCCGTCCGTCAGCCACGAGCGAAAGCGCGGCCACCATGTCAGAGATCATCGCAGGGGTGGCGGTTCCCGAAACGGCCGCGGTCGCCGAAGCGACCCGGCTCGCCCGGGAGACGACCAGCCCGCTCCTCTACCACCACTCCCGCCGCGTCTACTTCTTCGGCCGGATCCACGCCGGCCGGCTCGGCGTCGAGCCGGACCCCGAACTGCTCTACCTGGCCGCCCTGTTCCACGACGCCGGTCTCTTGACGCCCTTCTCCGGCGTCGAGCAGCGGTTCGAGGTCGACGGGGCCGACCACGGGCGCGAGTTCCTGCTGGAGCACGGGTTCTCCGCGGCGGCCGCGGAAACCGTGTGGACGGCGATCGCGCTGCACACCACGCCGGGGATTCCCGGCCGGCTGGGCCCGGAGATCGCCGCCACCCATTTCGGCGTGCTGACCGACGTCATCGGGTTCGGCCTGGACGTGCTGAACCCCGATCAGGTGGCGGAAGTCGTCGCCGCGCACCCGCGGGGCGAGTTCAAGGAAGAGTTCCTGAGCACCTACCTCGACGGCCTGAAGAACCGCCCGGAGACGACCAACGGAACCGTGAACTCCGACGTCCTGGCGCACTTCGTCCCCGGGTTCCGGCGGACGACGACCGTCGAGCGGATCATGGGCTCGGCTTGGCCGAGCTGACGCGAAAGGAACCGCTATGCGAGCCATCACCGTACGAGACCGTGCCGCCGGGACCGGCGGCCTCACCCTGACCGACCTGCCCCACCCGCACGCCGCGGAGAACGACGTCATCGTGCGCGTCCACGCCGCCGGCTTCACCCCCGGCGAGCTGGACTGGCCCGGTACCTGGACCGACCGCGCCGGCCGTGACCGCACCCCGAGCGTCCCCGGGCACGAGGTGGCCGGGGTCGTCGCCGAGCTGGGTTACGGCACCACCGGCCTCACCGTCGGCCAGCGGGTCTTCGGCCTCACGGACTGGACGCGCAACGGGTCCCTCGCCGAGTACACGGCGGTGGAGGCGCGCAACCTCGCGCCGCTCGCCGCCGACATCGACTACGCGGTCGCCGCGGCGCTGCCGATCTCCGGGCTGACGGCGTGGCAGGGACTGTTCGACCACGCCGGCCTCACCACCGGCCAGACCGTCCTGATCCACGGCGCGGCCGGCGGCGTCGGGTCGATCGCCGTCCAGCTTGCCCGCGAGATCGGTGCCCGGGTGATCGGCACCGGCCGGGCCGCCGACCGCGACGTCGTCCGGGACCTCGGCGCGCACGCGTTCCTGGACCTGGCCGCGGATCCGTTGCCCGGCGACGTCGACGTGGTCTTCGACGTCATCGGCGGCGACGTCCTCGAGCGGTCGGCCGCGCTGGTCCGCCCAGGCGGCACGCTCGTGACGATCGCGGCGCCACCCACGGTGCGGCCGAAGGACGGGCGAGCCGTCTTCTTCGTGGTCGAGCCCGATCGCGCCCGGCTGGCGGACCTGGCGCAGCGTGTCCGCGACGGCCGCCTGCGCCCCCTGGTCGGCGACGTCCGCCCGCTCGCGGAGACGGCCGAGGCGTTCGCCCGCCACCGGCGCACCTCCGGCAAGACGATCATCCAGGTGGCGCCGGATCAGCCGTGATCGATGCCGCGCCGGGTGGGTCAGCGACCTGCGGCAACAGGCCGGGTGACCTCCCAGGCGGCCTCGATCATCCCGAAGATCTCGTCGACGGCCGCCTGCGGATCGGCCGCCTCGCGGGACAGGGAGTAGGCGTCGATCACGAACCTGGCGATCGTGCGGCAGGCCGTGGGGGTCCGTGCCAGGCCGGGGTCGGCGGCGATGGCCGCGGCCAGGGAATCCGCGTGGCGCAGCCGCATCGACTCCTCGTACTCCCGCAGCGCGGGTGACCCGTCGATCATGCGCCGGATCGGGGCGGCGCCCTCCGCTGTGCAGTGGCGCACCAGGGCGTGGACCTCGCGGCGCAGCGCGGGCATGAGCGGCTCGTGCGGCGCCCGGCCGGTGACCGCCTGGGTGAGGCGTTGCTCGAAGTCGTCGTCCCGCTCGAACACCAAGGCCTCTTTCGCGGCGAAGTGGGAGAAGAGCGTGGTCACGGCGACGTCGGCCTCGGCGGCGACGTCGCGGATGCCCACCGCGTCGTACCCGCGCTCCAGGAAGAGCCGCAGGGCGGTGTCGGCGATCTTCTGGCGGGTCGCGGCCTTCTTGCGCTCACGGCGTCCCGGCTCGGTCATGGGCTGATGCTATCAGCTACGAAAGCGTAGTCAGTGCGAAACACTAACCGTTAGTGCTAACGTCGGCGGCATGAAGAGAGTGAGCTTCGCCGAGTTCGGCGGTCCGGACGTCCTGCGCCTCGAAGACGCCGAGGAGCCCCACGCGGGCGCCGGTCAGGTCCGCGTCGCCGTGCGGGCCGCGGGGGTGAACCCCGTCGACTGGCGGGTCCGGGAAGGCCAGTTCCTGAAGGCCCATCCGCTGCGGCTGCCCGCCGGAGTCGGGATCGACGCTTCCGGAGTGGTGGACGAGGTCGGTGACGGCGTCGACGGCGTCGAGGTGGGCGACCGCGTGTTCGGCGAAGGCTCGGACACCTACGCCGAGTTCGCGGTGCTGTCGGCCTGGGCCCGGATGCCCGAGGGCCTGACGTTCGCGGAGGCCGCCGGTTACCCCTCGGTCGTCGAGACGGCGTTGCGCGTCATCCGCCAGGTCGGCGTGCGGCCCGGCCAGACGCTGCTGGTCAGCGGCGCCTCCGGCGGAGTCGGGTCCGCGGTGCTGCAGATCGCCCGTGACCGCGGCATCACGGTGATCGGCACGGCCGGGGCCGCGAGCCAGGACTACGTGCGCGGCCTGGGCGCCGTCGCCACGACCTACGGCGAGGGCTGGGTCGAGCGGGTGCGGCAGCTCGGCCGGGTCGACGCCGCGCTCGACCTGGCCGGCTCGGGCGTGATCCGCGAGCTCGTCGCGCTGACCGGCGATCCGGCCAAGGTGGTCTCCATCGCCGATGTCGGTGCGCCCGCGCTCGGCGTCCGGTTCTCGGACACGGCCGGGAGCGTGCCGGACGCGCTCGTCGAGGCCGCCGGCCTCATCGCGCGCGGGAAGCTCCGCATCCCGGTCGAGAAGTCGTACAGCCTCGCCGAGGCTGCGGACGCGCACATCGACAGCCACGCCGGGCACACGCGAGGCCGCCGGGTCATCCTGGTCTGAGCTGGTCTTCCGCGGTGGGAACGTCCGGCGGACGCCGCGACACCCACCGCTTGCGGAACCTTGCCGGCGACACCTACCCGCTCGTCGAGACGGCCGAGGTGTTTCGCTCACCAGCGCCGGGCAGTTCGGCGTGCCGCACGAGAGCCCCGATCCGCAGCTCCCCGCCGACGACCTCGATCCGGGACAGCTCGCCGAGCTCGTTGATGTCGACCAGGGCTTCGGGCCGCGCCAGCCGCAGCTTCATCATCGGGATGAGACTGTGCCCGCCGGCGATCACCCGGCCCTCGGGGCCGTACTTGGCCAGCAGTTCGAGGCATGCCCGATACTGGAGGCCCGCTCGTACTCGAACTGCGCCGGCACCTGCATGACCGCCGATCGTCCCCGCCGGGTCCGCGGTCCGCAACAGTGGATTAAGGGAACTCTGAATCGGGCGGTGCCGACCAGCGCCGCGAGGGTCAGACGTCGGCGGGGGCGTGGGTCCATCGGAGTGCCTCGTGCCACTCCGCGATCAGCGCTTCGTCGTCCGCGAACGTCGGTGTCGTGCCCACCGGGACCCACGCCTGGCCGATCAGGTCGCCGTCTTCGACGCGCTGGACCGTGATTCCGGCGTACTTCACCACCTCGCGGCCGAATTCGGCCGGAGCCGAGACCTCACGGGTGCCCAGCCGCAGCCTTACCTGTCGTTCGCCCGTCACCCGACCACCCTCCCCGTCATTCTCGACAGTGCTGTCGCGAATGAGCCCGGATCTGTAACAGCCCGGGCCGGTGGCCTGCGGTGAGCGGCCGGAATCGGCCGGTGGACGGCAGATAAATTAGCTCTCGTGAATCGCACCGAAAGGCTGTACGCCCTCGTGGAAGAGCTTCGCGCCGTCTCGCCGCGACCGCGCAGTGCGACCTGGCTGGCGCGGCGGTTCGAGGTCAGCGTCCGCACCGTCGAACGGGACCTCGACGCGCTACGGGAGTCCGGCGTCGCCATCCGGAGCGACACCGGGCGCAACGGCGGGTACAGCCTGGACCGCGAGCGCACCCTCCCGCCCGTGACGCTGACCGCGCGCGAGGCGCTGGCGATCAGCGTCGCGCTGCGGGCCGCGTCGGCCACGCCCTTCGCGGACGCCGCGCGGCGGGCGGCCCAGAAGGTGCTGGCCGTGCTGCCGCCCGACGTGCGCCGCCGGGAGGACGCGCTGGCCGCGCGGGTGCACCGGGTCGGCCCGCACCCCGACCTGCCGGTGATCCGCGGTGCGGTCGCGGACACGGTCGAGGACGCCGTGGTGTCGAGCCGGGTGCTGCACGTGACCTACACCGACCGGGCGGGTGCGGCCTCCGAGCGCGACGTCGAGCCGATGGGCCTGCTGTGGGGGCCGCACGGCTGGTACCTCGTCGCGTGGTGCCGCTTGCGCGACGGCGTCCGCGGGTTCCAGCTGCACCGCATCACCGCCACCGCGCCGACCGGCGAGCGGTTCCGCCCGCGCGAGGCCGAGTGGGCCGCGGAACTCGACCGGCTGGACGCCGAAGCCCTGCGGTGAAATGTGACGCCGAACACCGACAGGACGGTGTCGCGGTCCGCTGGAACCGTGGCGGACATGGAAACCAACGAAGAGCGGATGCGGCAGTGGTGCCGCATGTGGAACGAGGACCCCGCGCTGGCGCACGAGCTGATGAGCCCCGCCTGCGTGCAGTGGTCCGGGCAGACTCCGGGTCTCGACAGCGTGGTCGGGCCGGCGGAGCAGGTGCGGTTCCTCGACGGGTACCGCGGCAAGCACGTCAACATCTTCCGCCCGCGGGTGCTCGCCGACGGCGGTGACCACTTCGCCTACCTGTGGGACGTCGGCAAGGCGGACGGGCAGAAGCTGACCGGCTTCGACGTCAACATCGTGCACGGCGGCCGGATCGCGGAGAACTGGACGTTCGTGGGGGAGCGGCGCGACACCGCGCCCGACCCGGCGTACACCGCCGACGACGACCTCGAGAAGGTCCTCGACGGCTGGCTCCGGTGGCGCGCCGGCGAGCCGGTGGACGTCATCACCGGGGACTTCGGGTTCTTCTCCGGCGCGGCGGGCCCGCTCGCGCGCCCGGAACCCGCGGTCCTGACGCCGCACCGCGCGCCGATCGTCGATTCCGACCGGGGCACCGTCGCGTTCCTGTGGACCGGACCCGCGGCGAGCGGCGCCGACCTGCTGTCCGTGCGCGACGGCCGGGTCGCCCGCGCCTGGTCGCTGACCGGGACCCGGTCCTTCCGCTACTGAGTCCTACCCGGGTGCGACAGCGCGCCGGACGCTCTCCCGCAGGAGCGTCCGGCGTTGCTCGTGCAGCTCCGGCGGTTCCTCGCCGGTGGCGGCGTAGACGTTGCTGACCGGCGACCACGCCATCGACATCGCGATCACCACGGCCATCAGGTCGAACGGGTCCCCGGCCCGGACGAGCCCCGCGGCCTGCGCGTCGGCGATGGCGCCGAGCTTGGCGGCGTCGAGGCGGTCGGCGTCGGCGACGAGGTGCCCGGCGGGGCGCCGCTCCAGGCGGACCCAGGTGGCCAGCCGGATCAGGTCGGGCCGGCGGAGGTACTCGTCGTACAGGCGCACGGCCCAGTCCGCGAGGTCGCCGGCGTCGATCGGGACGCCGTCGCGGATCGAGCCCATCGAGTCCAGGAAGATCGTGTCGAACAGCTCTTCCTTGCTGCCGAAGTAGCCGTAGAGCTGCGCCTTGTTGGTGCGGGCCGCGGCCACGATCCGCTCGACGCGCGCCCCGGCCAGGCCGTACCGCGCGAACTCCTGGGTCGCCACGTCGATGATGCGCTGCTTCGTCGCGGCTCCCCGCGAGGTCAGGGGCTTGTCGGCCATGCGGCCCACGATAACAACAGACCAGTCTGTTTGCCGGATCTCCCCGTGTTCGGCTACGGTCAAATAGACCGAACAGTCTGTTTGTTTGAGGAGTGAGCCATGAGGACGACCGTGGGCTGGCAGGCCGACCACGCCGGGGACGCGCTGCGGCAGGTGCCGCTCGAACGCCGTGACCTGCGGGCGGACGACGTCGCCGTGCGCGTGGACTACTGCGGGGTCTGCCACAGCGACCTCCACGCGCTGGGCCGGCCCGGCCGGGACGCGCCGCTGGTGCCCGGCCACGAGTTCACCGGCGTGGTGACCGAGGTGGGGAGCGGTGTCACGCGGTTCGCCGCCGGGGACGCCGTCGCCGTGGGCAACATCGTGGACTCGTGCGGGGAGTGCCCGATGTGCCGGCGGGGGCAGGAGAACTTCTGCTACGCGTTCCCGACCCTGACCTACGGCGGCACCGACCGCCACGACGGCACCCCCACGCTGGGCGGCTACTCCCGCGAGTACGTCGTCCGCGAGGGCTTCACCTACCCGCTGCCCGCGGGACTCGACCCCGCGGCCGCGGCGCCGTTGCTGTGCGCGGGGATCACCGTCTGGGAGCCGCTGCGGGCGCTGGACGTCGGCCCGGGCACGCGCGTCGCCGTGGCCGGGCTCGGCGGCCTCGGCCACCTCGCGGTCAAGCTCGCCGTCGCGCTCGGCGCCGAGCGCGACGGTCATCAGCCGGACCGCCGGCAAGGCCGAGGACGCCCGCCGCCTCGGCGCCCACGACCTGGTCGTGTCCACCGACGAGCGGCAGCTGGCCGCGGCGCGGGACCGGTTCGACGTCGTCGTCGACACCATCGCGGTGCCCCACGACCTCGGCCCGTACCTGAAGCTGGTCGCGCTGGACGGCACCCTCAGCGTCGTCGGGCACCTGGGCCCGGTCACCGTGCAGATGATGGATCTGCTCGTCGGCCGCAAGAAGCTGGGCTCCGCGGGCAGCGGCGGCCGCCCGACGACGGCGGAGATGCTGGAGTTCTGCGCCGAACACGACGTCGCCGCCGACGTCGAGGTGCTCCCGTCGAAGCAGGTGAACGAAGCCCTCGAGCGGCTCGGCCGCAACGACGTCCGGTACCGCTTCGTGCTCGACCTGGCCGACCTTTCGTAGCCCGGCCACTGCGGCATTCGGGTCATTCTTTGCGTTTCCGGTGAGAAAGATCGAGGGTTTCCCGCTTCCCGTCGAGCACGCATTGTGCAAATACCCCGGGCCGGCGTCGCTCTGGAGTGTGACGGTTTCCGATCGGCTTTCGACGGCTCGGCCCGGTCAGTACCTGGTTGAGTAGCCCGATTTCCCGGTGATCGCCCATTGAGCGCCTTGACACAGGGCACTCCGGGTGAACTGCGGGCGAAGTGCTAACGAAGCAGGCCATTTTCCGTCTTCTTCAGGCCAGGCACCGGAAATCTCGAAAGGGAAGTCATGTCCCGAAGATCAGTGTTCGTCGCCTTGACGGCCGTCACGGCGTTGCTCGCACCGACGGCCGTCGCCGCCGCGGCGCCGCCCGGGGTCGATCCGGCCACCGTCGACCTCACGCTCAACGCGGGCCAGAGCACCACCGTGACCAAGCACGTCACGACGTCGGCCGTGCCGCCGAACCCCGACCTCGTGCTGCTCGCCGACACCACGGGCAGCATGGGCGCCGCGATCGGCAACGTGCGCGCGAACGCCAACACCATCACCGGTGACGTGCTCGCCGCGCAGCCGACCGCGCACTTCGGCGTCGCCGAGTACAAGGACTTCGGCGACCCCTTCGCCTTCCGCGTCAACACGGGCATCACCGGTGATACCGCGGCGGTCCAGGCCGGCACGAACCAATGGGTCGCCTCCGGTGGCGGCGACGGCCCGGAAGCCGACCTCAACGCCCTGTACGAGCTGGCCACCGGCGCGGTCACGTTCCGCCCGGACGGCACGCGCATCGTCGCCTGGTTCGGCGACGCGCCGTCGCACGACCCGAGCGGCGGGCACAACCTGGCCCAGACCATCGACGCGCTGAAGGCCGCGAACATCCGCGTCGTCGCGGTCAACGTCGGCGCGCTCGACCTCGACGGGCAGGCCAGTGCGATCACCGCCGCGACCGGCGGCGTGCTGCTCAACAACGTGCCCTCGAGCGCGGTGTCGCAGGCCATCCTCGACGGCATCAAGTCCATCGAGGTCACGGTGGCCCCGCACGTCACGACGTGCGACCCGCAGCTCACGGTCACCAACGCGCCCGCCAGCGTGAAGGTGCCCAGCGGTGACGTCGCCACCTTCACCGAGACGGTGGCCGCCGCGGCGAACGCCGCGCCGGGGACCTACCACTGCACCGTCGACTACCTGGTCGACGGCGTCTCGCGCGGCTACGTCGAGACGACGACCGTGCGGGTGCTCGGCTTGAGCATCAACGACGTCACGGTGGCCGAAGGATCCGGCGGTGCTCCGGTGCCGGCGACCTTCACCGTGTCGCTGCTGGGCGGAGCCGGCCCGAACCCGGTGACGGTCCACTACGCCACCGCCGACGGCACGGCGAGCGCGCCGGCGGACTACGCGGCGGCGAGCGGCGACGTCACCTTCGCGCCCGGTGAGACGGCCAAACCGGTGACCGTGCTGGTCAACCCGGACACGGTCGACGAGCCGGACGAGACGTTCACGGTGACGCTGTCGGCGCCGGTCGGCGCGGGCCTGGTCGACCCGACCGGGATCGGCACGATCACCGACGACGACCGGGACGGCGCGTTCTCCTGCACCGGCACGGCCGCCAACGTCATCGGCATCACGGCCGGCGTCGCCAACCCGGCGGACCTGCCCTGCGCCGACGACAGCCAGACCGTGCTGGGCGCGACGCTCAACGCCGGCCTGATCAAGGTGGAGACCAAGGCGCTGACCGCGTCGACGGACGTCACGCCGGACAACCAGTCGGCGGCCCCGGCCGCCGGTGACCACGCGCAGGCCACCGCCAAGATCGACAAGACGGTGATCAGCACGCTCGGGCTGACCATCGAGCTGGGCGTGATCCAGTCGCAGGCGTCGGCGACCTGCCAGCCGGCCACGGGCGGTCTCGCCCCGGCGCTGGCGGGCAGTTCGAACATCGCCTCGCTGAAGATCAACGGCCTCGCGGTCACGGTCGGCTCGGCCCCGCTGACCATCCCGCTGGTCATCGGATCGCTGAAGCTGAACGGCCAGACCGTGGTGAACGGCGTCGTGAAGCAGCAGGCGGTCGCGCTGGACACGGCGCTCGCCAAGATCGTGCTCGCGGAGTCCCAGGCCGACGTGCACGGAACCACCGCCCACCCCGCCGGCAACCCCTGCCGGCGCTGACCAGGTGAAGTGAGCGGGGGCGGACGGTGACCCCGTCCGCCCCCGCCTTTTCAGCCGAGCAGCCGGGGATCCGGTTCGCCGCCGGCCTCGCTCAACGCGCCGAACACCGCGCGCACCAACGTGGCCAGGTCCTTCGGGTTCTTCTTGTCCAGTCCGCCCAGCAGCTGCTTCAGCACGGTCAGCTGGTCGAAGTAGACGCGCTCGGTGACCAGGTTCTCCTGCGCGTCGAAGACGAAGTACGCCGTCATCCGGGTGCGGTGCGTGCTGCCCGTCGGCGGGATCTTGCCCAGCGGGCCGAGGTGGGTGCCCTTCAGCCAGAACTCGACGACCACGGCGTCGGCCGTGTGGCGCAGGGCGATGATCTCGTGGTCCTGGTCGGGGAAGGCGACGCGGGTGTCGTGGTAGTAGCCGCGGACCTCGCTGGTGCCGTCGTGGACCGTCATCGACGCGATCAGCTCGTAGTGCGGGTGCGGGAACGTCTCCAGCACGTCGTCCCAGGCCTGGCGCACCTCGTCGTGGAAGTGGTCGAGGACGAGCTTCTCGCGAGCGCGCAGCACGTCTTCCGGCGGCAGGGTGTAGGCGGTCGTCATCCGGGGTCCTCAGTCTTGATGGGATAAAACCTACGCCGTAGGTATGTGCCGACCGTAGACCTACGCTGTAGGTTTTGTCCAGGAGGTGCGTGATGGACACCGAGACGGACCCGCCGCGGCGCGGCCGGCCCCGGCGTGGGCAGGAACCCTTGTCGCGGAGGCGGATCGTCGACGCCGCGATGGCGCTCGCCGAAGCCGAGGGCGTCGAACGGCTGACCATGCGCGGTGTCGCCAAGCGGCTGGGCGTCGACGCGATGAGCCTCTACAACCACGTCGCGAGCCGGGACGCGCTGCTCGACGCGATCACCGAGGCGGTGCTGGCCGGCCTGCGTCTGCCGGCACCGAGCGGCGACCTCGCAGCCGACGTCCGGGCGGTCGCCCACGCCTTCCGCCGCTCCGCGCTCCGGCACCCGCGCTGCGTGCCGCTGGTGCTGACCCGCCAGCTCGACGCGCCCGCCGCGCTCGGGCCGACCGAGGCGGTGCTGGCCGTCCTCGACCGGGCCGGGTTCCCGCCGGACCGCGCTGTGCACGCGTTGCGGACGTCGCTCGCCTTCCTGGTCGGCTCGCTGCTGCGGGAGGTGTCCGCGGGGCCGGCGTTCAGCGGCGCCGACGTCGAAGGCGCCGGGCGGCGCGAAACCGAGCTGGCGGCGTCCGGCCTGCCGCACGTCGTGGCGGCCGCCCCGCACCTGGCGGTCTGCGACCACGACGCCGAGTTCGCGTTCGGCGTCGACGCTCTGGTCGCCGCGCTGGAGGCCGCCCGTCGCTGAGCATCACCGTGTGTGCCGGGGCGTGCCCCGGCCGGGGTGAACCGGTGGTGCGCCCCGGTGAAAACGCGGCGAAACGGTGATTCCACACCTTGGGGTGAAACGGATTCACGGCCCGCCCCGCCGGGCGCAAACTGCTCGGGGAACAATCCCGACGCGAAAGGTCAAAAATCGATGGGTGCCACCGCGGTCGACCGGATCAAGCTCGTTTTCACCCTCTTCGACGTCGACCGGAACGGCTATCTCGAAGAACGGGACTTCTCGACGATGGCGGACCGCGTGCTGCGGGCGGCCCAGGGCTCCGGCGCCGCCGCGAAGCAGGCGATGGAGGCGGCCTTCCACCGGTACTGGACCACCCTGGAACGGGAGCTCGACGCGAACCACGACGGCAAGGTGAGCTACGACGAGTACGCGGCCTGCGTGCTGTCGCCGGAACGGTTCGACGCCACGGTGACCGAGTTCGCGGAATCCCTTGCGGCACTGGGGGATCCGGACGGTGACGGGATGATCGAACGCCCGCTGTTCGTCGCCCTGATGACGGCGATCGGGTTCGACCGCGACAACATCGACGCCCTCTTCGAGGCCTTCGGGCCGTCGGCGGGCGACCGCGTCCGGGTGCCGGTCTGGACCGCGGCGATCAAGGACTACTACAGCCCGGACAAGGTCGGCATCGCCGGCGACCACCTGGTCGCGAACGTGGCCGGCTGAATGGGCGCGCACCGCGCGCGGCCGGTCGTCGGGCTGGCGGTCGGCCGGGGCACCGGTCCGGAACTGGCGGACGTCTTCGAAAACGTGCTGACCCGAATCGGCCTCCGGCACTCGACCGAAATCGAAATCGTGCGCTCGCCCCGGTTGTACCATTCCTATTTCTCACTGAAGGGTGAAGGGGAAACCGAGCGGATCCGCCGGCTGACCCAGGAGGACGCCGAGCACTACGAGCGGTTCTGCCGGGAGCAGGCGCGGGCCGACGTCCCGGCGATCTTCCGCACGGCGATCAACGCGCAGTCGCTCTACCTGGTCCGGGAGCGGCTGCAGGCGGTCAAGGTCGACCCGATCACGCCGGGCCTGCTGCTGGTCCGGGACCAGGCCCAGGGCTTCTACACCGGCGAAAACCGGCACACGCCGGGCGTGCTGACCCGCACGACGGTGTTCAGCAAGGAGATCACCGAGAAGGTGATCGTGTTCGCGCTGCGCCGGGCCTGGGCGCAGTGGCCCGGCGACGGACCCGCCCGGATCGTCCTGGCGTACAAGTTCCACCTGCTCGACGGCGCGCTCGGCGAGTGGGTCGCCGAGATCGCCGGCCGGCTCGGGGTGACCGTCGAGCTCTGCCAGCCGGACACGGTGAACCGCAACCTGATCGAGCACGGCCTCACCCCGCGCACGCTGGTCGTCGCGGGCAACGAGTGGGCCGACATCATGCACGTCGTCCTGCTCGACGCGTTCGGCGGTGAACGCCAGGAGCGCCGCTACACCGAGAACGTCCTCCTGCACCCGGACGTCGCCGGGCTCGTCGAGTACCAGACCGTGCACGGCTCGGCCGACGACCTCGCGGGGACCGGCCGGGTCAACCCGACGGCCACCATCCGGGCCGCCGCGGCCATCGCCGAGCGGCACGCGGGCTGCCCGGGCGCCATCGCGGTGACCGAGCGGGCGCTGGACGCCGCCCGCGACCGGGGCGTCGGCACCCCGGACGTCGGCGGCCGGCAGTCGACCACCGAGGTCGTGGCCGAAGTCCTCGCCGCGCTGGATCCCGCGGCCGGCCGGGTGCCGGTGGCGGGCGCGTGAAAACGGCCCTGGTCGTCGTGGACCTGCAGAACGACTTCTGCGCCGGGCCCGTCGTCGCGGCCCGGTACCGCGGCGCACCGGGGACGTTGCAGCGGGCCACGACGAACGCCGCGCGCGCCGTCGACCTCGCCCGGCGGGCCGGCACCGAGGTCGTCTTCGTGCGGTTCCTCGGCGACGTCGAGCACCAGCGGCCGAGCTGGCGGCGGCGCGACCGGGTGCTGGGCAAACAGCCGAAGTGCCGGACCGGTTCGTGGGGCGCGGAGTTCCACAAGGTCGCGCCCGCGGCCGGCGAGCGCGTCTTCACCAAGTACGCCTGCTTCGACGCGTTCCTGGCGCACGGCTTCGGGCAGTACCTGCGCCGGCGCCGGATCGGGCACCTCGTCCTCGCCGGGGTCTACGCCGACGTCTGCGTGGACTCGACGGCGAGAACGGCGTTCCAGAAGGGATTCCACCTGACGGTCCTGACCGACTGCACGACCGCCCTGCACCGGTCCGACGAGGAAACCCTGCGGTTCATGGAAACCGTCTACGGGGCGCGGACGACCACGCACGACCGGCCCGCGTCGTGGACCCGATTCGCGGAGGAGGACGAGTGGTCACCACCCGAGGTGTCGAAGGCGGCGTCGGCCGGACCGCGCTGATGGTCGCCGCGGCCAGGGCGATCGAGGCGACCCGGCCGGATTCCCTGGCGCACGACGGGTTCGCGCGGCACTTCGTCCGGGCGGCGCGGGCGTCGGGGGAGTGGCCGGTGCACTGGCACGACGTCCCCGGCGGGGCGGCGAACCCGTTGTGGGGCCGGCTCGGGCGCTACTTCGGCCTGCGCACCCGGGTCCTGGACGACTTCCTGCTCGGCGCGGTGTGCGCCGGCGCCGGGCAGGTCGTCCTGCTGGGCGCCGGGCTGGACTCGCGGGCCTTCCGGTTCGCCTGGCCGGCCGGCTACCCGGTGTTCGAGCTGGACCGGCCGGACGTGCTGGCGTTCAAGCAGGAAGTCCTGGACGACCTCGGCGCGACGGCGAGCGCGGCCCGCACGACGGTCGCGGTGGACCTGTGCGACGACTGGGTCCGGCCGTTGCGCGAGGCGGGGTTCGACCCGCGCGTCCCGACGGCGTGGCTGGCCGAGGGCCTGCTGCTCTACCTGCCCGCCGACGCCGAGCGCCGGCTCATCACGACGGTCGACCGGCTGGGTACGCCCGGCAGCTGCCTGGCGTACGAGGTCAAGCTCGGCGTGGAGTACCGCACCAGCGCGATCTACCGCAGCGCGAAGGAGCAGATCGGCGTCGACCTGACGGCGCTGTTCGACGCCGAACCCCGCCCGGACTCGGCGGCCGCGTTGCGGGCCCGCGGCTGGGAGACATCGGTCCGCACGCCGTTCGACCTCGCGGTGGAGCACGGCGCGGACCTGGTGCCGGAACGCCACGACGCCCTGGCGAGCAACCGCTGGGTCTTCGCGGGCAAACCGGCGCGGTGAGCCGGGGCGCTGGTTTGGTGAGTTGCCGCGGGTTCTCGTGGTGAACCGGTGGTGGGCCGGGTCCGTGCTGTGGTGAGGAAGTAGTGGTGCGCACCGGCGACGGCGAGGTCGTCCGGGTCGTGGCCGGTCGAAGTGCCCTCGGGTCTTCGCCGGTCGGCCGGAGTGGATCCGGCGGGCGTCCCCTGGCCTTCACCGGCAAACCCGCGCGGTGAGCCCGGCCCGGGCCCTGTCGTAGACTTCCCGCGGGTGGTGAGGGCTGGGAGGCTTTCGGTTGGTCGTGCGTGAACCGGCGTTGCCGGTCGATCCGAGGCTGCCGGGCGAACCGTCGTTCGCCGAGGTGACCGCCACGCGGATGTGGCTGGCGCGGCACGGGGTCGAGGTCGGGCTGCCGACCCGGCTGCTCGCGCTGCGCGTCGGCACCCGGGAATGGCTGCGGCGGCCGAGCGTGTTCGCCGTGCTGGTCGTCTGCCTCGTCTTCTGGCCGGGTTTCCGCGCGCCGCGGGAGCTGGAACTGCTCCGGCCGTTGCTGTTCGGCGCGGTGCTGGCCGCGTTGCTCGTGATGCGGTGGCGCCAGGTGCAGACGCGCGAAGAGCTCGCCGAGAGCCTGACCGGCACCGGCACCCCGCCGCCGTGGCGTGCGGCGGCGCGGCAGGTCGGCTGGTGGCACCTGGCCGCGACGGCGATCACGTTCGGCGGGGGAGCCGTCCTGTGCGCCCTGCAGTTCCTCGCCGAGCCGGCCGCGCCCCTGGACGCCGGGGCCCGCACGCTCGGGCTCGCCGCCGGGGCCGGGGCGACCGCGCTGGTCCTCGGCCGGGTGCTGCGCGCGCCGATCATCGCCGAGGACGCCGCGTCCCGCGCCGTCGACGGCGTGCTGCGCGCCCAGGACGCCCACCGGTTCGCCCCGTCCGCGCTGTTCTTCGTCGCGGTGTGGCCGGCCGGGATGGACCTGGACCACCTCGGCGCGCAAGGGTGGTTCGCCTTGTCCTACCTCGTGCTCGCGGCCGGCACGCAGCTGGTCGGCTGGCTGCGCTTCCGCCGCCGGTTCCGGCAGCTGCCCGCGGGGTACTACGGCGACGCGGACCGCTCGGTCAGTCCGCCGCGACACCGCGGGAGCGAAGGATCTCCCGCGACCGCGGGCCGAGGAACTCCGCGCCCACGACACGCCGCAGGTTCGGCAGCAGTGCGAGATCGTCGAGCGAGCTGACGTCGAACAGCTCGTCCTCGCCGTCCCAGATCGGCGCGCACTCCTGGTACACCCGCAGGCCGCCGTCCATGACCAGCTTCTCCACGGTGGCCAGGAGTTCGTCGCTGATCTCCAGCGCCTCGAAGTAGTCGCGCGCCTCCGGGACCACCTGGTGGGCGAGCCCGCGCCGGTAGGTGTGCTCCCAGGTGTCCGGCACGCCCAGGACGTCGGCGATGCGGAACGCGGGCGTCAGTGTCTTGTCCGTGTACATCAGCTGCTCGACGACGATCAGCTTGAGGTTGAAGTCGGTGAAGTCGGCCATGGGGGCAATCTATGGGTTAGCGTAAAAGCCCGAGAGACTTGAAACGTTTCATATTCGGCAAGGAGGCCGGCACGATGACAGGCACCCGCAGGCTCCGGTCCGCGATCACCCTCGTGCTGGCGGCGGTACTGGCGGTGACGCCGGCCGCGCCCGCCGAAGCGCGCGCGTTCACCACGACCGTCACCAACTTCGACGCGCAGGGAAACCAGGTCGTCCGGTTCGACACGCGGGGTGACGCGGTCGACGCGCACGACGGCGAGATCGCCCTCTTCGGTGGCACCTACTACCTCTACGGCACCAGCTACGACTGCGGTTTCGCCTGGCAGGCGACGAGTTCGCCGTTCTGCGGGTTCAAGGTGTACACCTCGCCCGACCTGGTCCACTGGACCGACCGGGGCCAGCTGTTCGACGCCACCGGCGTCTGGCAGACCCGCTGCAACGGCGCCACCTACGGCTGCTTCCGGCCGCACATCGGCTACGACGCGGCCACCCGCAGGTACGTGCTCTGGGTCAACGTCTACGACAACAGCGTCGGCTTCCGGGTCCTCACCAGCGCGAACCCGGCAGGGCCGTTCACCGAAGCCCCGGTGCCGACGCTCGCGGTGAACAACAATGCGCCGGCGGGTGGGGTCAACAACGGCGACCACGATGTCTTCGTCGACACCGACGGCACCGCGTACCTCGCCTACACCGACTGGCGGGCAGGTGGCGACATCGTCGTCGAGCGTCTCGCCACGAACTACCTGACCGGCACCGGCGCCTACGCGCGGCTCGGCCAGAGCCAGACCGAAGCGCCCGCCCTGTTCAAGCGCAACGGCGTCTACTACCTGACCTACTCCGACCCGAACTGCGGCTACTGCGCGGGCACCGGCACGTCGTACCGGACGGCGGCGAACCCGCTGGGGCCGTGGTCGGCGCCGGTGAAGATCAGCCAGGACTCGTGCGGCGGGCAGCCGGCGTTCGTCTCGGCGCTCCCGACGACGTCGGGCACCGCCTACGTCTACGCCAGTGACCTCTGGAACAACGGGCAGCGCAACGAAGCCCTCGCCAACTACTACTGGGCGCCGCTCGAGTTCACCGCCACGGGCGCGATCGCCCCGATGACCTGCCGGAACTCCTTCTCGCTGAACCTCGCCACCGGGTCGGCCGGGCACCAGGACCCGGCGCCCGGCGTGGACCAGGCCGACGGCGTCACCGGCTTCCGGACCTACTGCGACGTCGGCGCCGGCGTCGCCCGGTTCCAGACATTCGTCCCGAGCCGCAGCGGCACGCTGTCCGCCGTCTCGTACACGAGCTTCCAGGCCGGAAACCCCGGCGCGGGCCTCGAAATCGGCGTCTACGCCGCGACCGGGGAGTTCCAGCCGACCGGCGCCGCGCTGAGCACGACCGTCGTGCCGGCGACGTCGATCGGGTGGTCCCCGCGCGCGGTCACGGTGACGCCGGGCATCGCCGTGACGGCCGGGAAACGCTACGGGCTGCTGGTCCGCTCGGCGACCACCACCGGCTGCTACGGCCTGGAGTACAACGACTCCGGCCCCTACCCGGGTGGCGGCGAGGCCTACAGCAACGACCACGGCGCGACGTTCCGCGCGGAGCCGGGCCGGTCGCTGAAGTTCTTCACCAGCCTCGGCTGAGCGCGAGAGAGCACCGCGAGAGAACGATGATCGCCTATGCTCGGGGACGACCACGCTGCCGGTCCCGCACAGGAGAGAACCGCATGCCGATCCACGACCTCGTCTTCCGGGGCCGGCGCCTCACCAGCGACAACGCGCTGGTGATGGCGATCGTCAACCGGACCCCGGACTCGTTCTACGACAACGGGGTGACGTTCGAGGAGGAGCGGGCGCAGGCGGCGATCGGCCGGGTGCTCGACGACGGCGCCGCCGTGATCGACATCGGCGGCGTGCCGGCCAGCCCGGGCCCCGAGGTCACCGTCAAGGAGGAGATCGCCCGGGTCGTCCCGACCGTGGCGTGGGCCCGCGAGCACTTCCCGGACGTCGTGATCAGCGTCGACACCTACCGCGCCGAGGTCGCCGACGCCGTCTGCCGCGCCGGCGCGGACCTGATCAACGACAACTGGGCCGCCTACGACGCCGAGATCCTGGACGTCGCCGCGGAGCACGGCGCGGGCTACATCTGCGCCCACACCGACGGTCTCGACCCGCGCACCGACCCGGTGAAGCCGGTCTACGACGACGTCGTCGCGTCGGTGATCGCCGACACGACCGCACTCGCCGAGCGCGCGGTCGAACGCGGCGTCCCGCGCGAGGGCATCATGATCGACCCCTGCATCGACTTCTCGAAGAGCACCCACCAGTCGCTGGCCGTGCTGCGCAACGTCGACAAGCTCGTGGCCACCGGGTGGCCGGTGCTGATGGCGCTGTCCAACAAGGGCGTCGTCGGCGAGACGCTCGACGTCGGCATGGACGACCGGGTCACCGGGACGCTGGCCGCCACCGCGCTCGCGGCCGCGCACGGCGCCGCGATGTTCCGGGCGCACCAGGTCCGCGAGACGCGGCACGTGGTCGAGATGATCGCGAGCATCGTCGGCACCCGGCCGCCGAAGAACGCGGTGCGGTGGCTGTGAAACTCCAGCAGATCTGGCCGACCGACAGCGTCCGCGAAATCGGGCGGGACGACCTCGAAGCCCTCTACCGCTTCCCCGACGTCGCGAAGTGGCTGATCGTCAACTTCGTGTCGAGCACGGACGGCGCGATCACCGTCGCCGGCCGCTCGCGCCCGCTTTCGACCGAACCCGACCGGGTCGTGTTCAAGCTGGGCAGCGACCTCGCCGACGTCGTCCTGCTCGGCGCCGGGACCGCGGTGGTCGAGGAGTTCGACGGCGTCCACCCGGACGAGGAGACCGCGGACCGCCGCCGGCGTCACGGCCTCGAGCCCGTCCCGCCGATCGCCGTCGTCACCACCGGCCGCGGCCTGCCGCCCGACGCGCCCGTGATCACCCGCGCCGCCGTGCCGACCATCGTCATCACCAGCGAGCGGACGCCGGAGGGCCAGCGTGACGCCTGGGTCGCGGCGGGGGCCGACGTGATCGTCGCGGGGGAGGAGCACGTCGCGCTCGACCTCGCCGTCGCCGCCCTGACCGAGCGTGGTCTCCGCCGGATCGACTGCGAAGGCGGGCCCCGGCTGTTCGCGTCGCTGGCCGAGGCGGGCTTGGTCGACGAGTTCCGGCTGACGGTCGCGCCGTTCCTGGTGGCCGGAACGGCGGACCGCGCCGCCGTCGGCGGTGCCTTCGACCCGCTGAAGCTGGACCTCGGCACCGTGCTCACCGACGGGTCGAGCCTGCTGACGCGCTACCTGCTGCCGTAACGCCGTCCTCGCCGGTCCGCGTGCCCGCGACCTCGCGGACGGCCCCGGCGACCGCGCCGAAGTCCTTGCGCAGGATCGCGCCGTGGTTGCTCGCGACCTTCGCGCTCACCTCGATGTGCGGGTTGCGGGCGACCGCGGCGTCGAGGCCGGCCCGGATCCGCTCCTGCTCGTCACCGCGGCTGCCCAGCGACGTCCCCGACGCGACCACGAACCGCGTCGGGACGGTGATCGCGTCGAGCACCGGGCCCAGCTCGCGTTCGCGGGAGAGCACGCCGATCTCGATGTTGCTCTCGGCCTGCTGCTCGGCGCTCATCCGCGGGGCCAGGCCGGTGGGGCGCAGCAGCGGCAGGAACCAGCTCATCCGCTTGAACAGCTTGCGGATCCGCTGCTCCATGGCGTCGTCGAGCCAGTCGTACGGAAAGGCGCCGTCGACCAGGACCGCGCCGATCGTCCGCGCCGGGTTCCGGGCGGCCCAGTGCGCGCCGACCAGCGCGCCGTAGGACCAGCCGACCACCAGCGCCCGGTCCACGCCCCGGGCGGCGAGCACGGCGTCGACGTCCCGGACGGCGACCTCGAAGGAGTAGTCGCCCGAGCGCTCGGACTTGCCGCGCGCCCGCTCGTCGTAGGTGATGTGCCGGAAGCCGTCGCCGAGCTCGGCGACGACCCGGCGCCAGTAGCCCTGGGTGGCGAACTGGCCGTTGAGGTAGACCACCGGGATGCCGGGACCGCCGGTGTCGGTGACCGCCAGGGCCGTGTCGTCGATCTCCACCATGCCGGACCAGGTCGCGCTGTTCGTTGTCATGAGGCGACTATCTGCGGCTCGCCTGACACGGCCCTGACGCCGTCCTGACACGGCCGTCAGACCGCTGTCCCCCCGGTGACCGGTTGCACGACGCCCGTCACGAAGGACGCCCGGGCGCGGTGCTTGATCGTTGAGATCCAGCAGCTGAGTCAGATGCGGGTGGCGATCAGCTGACGCAGCTCGCCCTCGCCGAGCCCGCCCCAGATGCCGTGCGTCTCCCGCACCGCGACGGCGTGGTCGAGGCACTGCAGACGCACCGGGCAGCTCGCGCAGATCTGCTTGGCGAGGTCTTCGCGGCGCTTGCGCGCCATCCCGCGTTCGTTGTCGCTGTGGAAGAACACGCCGGCGTCCATCCCCCGGCACGCCCCGCGCATCTGCCAATCCCAGTTCTCGCTGACGACCACCGGAAGCCGGGACACTTCGGACACCGGGACCACATCCCCTCGATTTTCGGGCCGCGAACCGGCCATCAAGCGGCGGTTACCCGGTATCCGCGCTGATCACCCACGCCGCCGCGAAGATCACCCACGTGTGGTACGCCACGGCCTGCCTCGACGGTTAAGCGAAGGGTTATTCGCTCGTTGCCCTGCGTGTCCTCCGGGTGGACCATTCGATCACCTGATCGACGGCGGAAGCGGGTACGCGCCATGCGGATCGAGTCCGACGGGCACAGCCGCGGCAATCCGCGGCTGTACAAACTCGTCGAGAACGCGCCGAAGAAAGGGCCGGGCCCGACCGTCTGGGCGTGGCCCCAGCTGATCGGGTTCCTCAAGGTGGCCGGGCAGCCCGTCGCCGGCCCTTGGCCGCCGCACCAGCGGCTTCGGCCGAAGCCCGAGGAGGACACCCTGCCGGTCGCCGTCCCGGACGAGGACTGAGGACGGAGGACGGACACCTATGTACCCGACCCGGTTCTCCTACGAGGCACCGCGCGAGCTCGACGAGGCGCTCGGCCTGCTGCGCGACCACGGCGACGAGGCGAAGGTCCTCGCCGGCGGGCAGAGCCTGGTGCCGCTGATGAAGCTCCCGCCTGCACGACGCGGTCGGCTTCGCACCGCGTTGAGCCGTTTCGCCCCTTTCGCGCGGGACGCGCTGATAGCGTCCCGGCGATGCGAGTGTGGTGGTGCGGCCTGGTACTGACGGCGGGAGTGGTCCTCGCCGCCTGTGGCAGCGGCCGGTCGGGAAGCGGTCAGGTTGTGCCGCCGTCGACGACGCCGGTTCCGTCCACAACGGAATCGACGGAGACTCCGCCGGTCTCGACGACAACGCCCCCGGTGACCACGACGACGGCCCCGGACGACCGGACAACCCGAGCCCATACGACGACGGCGACCCCGAGGAAGACGACCACACACCGCCGCACGACCACCCGCCGCCGACCGGGTTAGCGCTCGTCGCGGTCGAGGCACGATTTCCGCGATCCGGTAACTTTCGGGCCGAACCGGGCGACACACGCCACTGTGAAGACAGGGTTCCCGGCAACGCTGCTCGTGGCCGCCGTACTGGCAGCCGGATGCGACGCGGCCCCGGCGACCACCCTCGTCCCCGCGGCGCCGCCCACGCCGACCGTCGTCGTGACGGTGGAGCAGACCCCGGCTACGACTACGATCACTCTGCCGCCAACCTCCGTGCCGGTCCCGACCTCGGCGCCGCCGAAGACGGCCGCCAAGGCTCCGGTCCGGAAGACGACACCGACCCGCAAGGCCCCGCAGTACGGCTACCAGTGCCGTGACGGCGACGAAGCGAAGTACGAGGTCTGCGCGGGCCACAAAGCCTGGGTGGACGGCCAGCTGGAGTTCACCCACTGCCTCGACGGCGGTGGCACCTGGGACATCGACACCCAGCGCTGCGTGCGCCCCTGATCAGTCGGTGTCCGCTGCCTCTTCGGCGTCCCCTTCGCCGCCGTCCTCGGTGGCTTCCACCTTGTCCGGCGTCGCGTCGGCGATGCCGGTGTGTTCCGCCTGCTCGGCGGCCTCCTTGGCTTCCTTGATGCTTTCCCGGACCTCGGCGAGCTGTGCTTCGCCTGCGGGCTGATCGGTCACGGCGACTCCTCGATCGACAAATAAACTCAACGGCCCCTGAGCTGCGGTTTCGCCAGCCCCAGCGCGGCGCAGACGATCAGGACCACCGCCAGCACCGCCACGATGATCTCCAGGGCCGGCATCCGCGCGGCGGACATCGACAGCGTGACGATGCTCGACACCAGCAACAGGACGCCGGCCGCCATGCTGAGCCAGCAGAGCGGCGTGGTCCGCGGGATGACGTGCCAGCGTGTGGCCATCGAACCTCCTCGGTCGGGTCTTCCCGCTGATCTGCCCCGAACCCCCGGTGATCAAACCGGCGGGAATCCGACGTCACCCGAGTTGTCGCGAAACCGCCAGCGCCCGCGGTCCCCGGGCCCGTCTACTGGCGATCATGACCGAACGCCACCCCCTTGCCGTCGCCGCCGTGACGCTCGGGATCTTCGCCATCGTCACCACCGAGATCCTCCCGATCGGGCTGCTGACGCCGATCGCGGCCGGCTTCGGCGTCTCGCCCGGGGTCGCCGGGTGGACGATGACCATGCCCGGGTTCGTCGCGGCCGTCGCGGCGCCCGTGGTCACCGTCGCGACCGCGCGGCTCGACCGGCGGCCGATGCTCGCCGCGCTGATGGTCCTGCTCGCCGTATCCGGCTTCCTCACCGCCGCCGCGCCCACGTTCTGGGTGCTGCTCGTCGCGCGGTTCCTCGTCGGCCTGGTCATCGGCGGGTTCTGGTCGATCGGCGCCGGCCTCGCGCCGCGGCTCGCACCCGCGAACACCGCCCGCGCGACGTCCGTGATCTTCGCCGCCGTCCCGCTCGGCTCGGTGCTCGGCGTGCCGCTCGGCACGCTCGTGGGTCAGCTCGCCGGCTGGCGGACGGCGTTCCTCCTGCTCGCCCTGCTGAGCCTGGCCGCCCTCGCCGCGCTGCTGGTGTTCGTGCCGCCGCTGCCACCCGGCACGGTCACCCGGGCCGCCGTCCTCGAGAACCTGCTCCGCCGGCCGGGTGTCCGAAGTGGACTCGCGGTGACGTTCCTCGTCGTCCTGGCGCACTTCGGCACCTACACCTACGTGACGGCTCTGCTCAGTCCCGGCCTGACCAGTGCGTACCTGCTGGTCTACGGCGCGGCCGGGATCGCCGGGACGTTCCTCGCCGGCACCCGCCGCCTCCCGGTCACCTTCACCGCGGCGGCGCTCCTCATCGTCGTGGCCGCCGCGGCGCTGCCGTTCGCCGGCCCGATCGGCGCGTTCCCGCTGCTCGCCGTCTGGGGACTCGGCTACGGCGCGGTGCCGGTGTGCTCGCAGACGTGGTTCGCTCGCGCGGCGCCGGACGCCCCGGAGGCGGCGACCGTCGTGTTCACGGCGTCCTTCCAAGCCACGCTGTCGGCGGGCGCCCTGGCCGGCGGGTTCGTCGTGGACGCGCTGTCGGTCCCGGCGGTCATGGGGTGCGGCGCCCTGGTCGCGGCGGTCGCGGCCGTGACGGTTCAGGGCACGCGGCGCACCGTCGCCCCCGCCCGCAGCGCGCGGGGGATCTCGGCGACGGCGTCGACCGCCGCCAGCAGCCGGTCCAGCTCCTCGGCCGACGCCGGGGAGTCCAGCTCGACCCGGTAGCTGATCCCGGTGGACGCCCAGGTCTCGGTGTCGAAGCCGCCGCCGGCCGTCACGCGGACGCCGGTCAGCTCGATGCCCAGGGGTTCCGCCTCGCGGTACAGGTCGTTGAGGACGCACCCCGCGGCGGCGAGGTTGAGCAGGTGACCGCCGGTGAAGTCGGTCTCGACGCTCACCCCCGCGGGTGTCCACCGGTGCGGGAACGTCACCCCGCTGACGCTGCGCAGCGAACCCGCCCCGGCCACGACCTCGAACGCCGGCGTCACCGGCTGTGCCCGATCCATTCGTCCTCCCAGGCGTGCTCGTACCGTTCGCGGTTGCAGCGCGGCCGGTACACCGCCGCCAGCTCGCGCACGATCTGCTCGCGGTGCGACCGCAGCCCGCCCGGCGGATCGTACGTGCAGATGTGCACTTTCCACCGCGAACCCGCCCGGGCGATCCAGCACGGCGCGCGCGGGTGCCGGAACGGCAGGCCCGCGGCGGCGAGGTCGTCGGCCTCCCCGGCGTAGATCACGGCGTAGCGGCCGGGGCGCGCCTCGGCGTCGGGGCGGCAGAGCCGCACCGGTGCGGCCAACTCGCTGCGGCACTTCCTGGGCACGCCGGGCGCGATGCACGTGATGCGGGCGCCGGGCAACGGGGTGCCGCCGTCCCGCTTCCGGCCGCCGGTCTACGTGACGATCTGGAGCTGACGGCGTTCCACTGGTCGGAACACCGGGCTGTCGCGCGGGCCGGGCCCGGTGCGACGGTCGGGGCATGGCTCCCGTGATGGCGGCGATCGTCGGCCCTGGCAACATCGGCACCGATTTGCTGGCGAAGCTGCGACGCAGTGAAGTGATCGAAGTCGGTTACGTCGTCGGCGTGGTCGAGTCCGACGGGCTCGAACGCGCTCGCGCGCAAGGGATCGCGGCGTCCGCCGAGGGCGTCGACTGGCTGCTGCGCCAGGACCCGTTGCCACAGCTGGTGTTCGAGGCGACGTCGGCGAAGGCCCACGCCGCGAATGCGCCGCGCTACGAGGCCGCCGGCATCCAGGTGATCGACCTGACCCCGGCGCACCTCGGCCCGATGGTGTGCCCGCCGGTGAACCTCGGCGCGCACCTCGACGCCCCGAACGTCTCGATGATCACCTGCGGCGGTCAGGCCACGATCCCCATGGTGCACGCGGTTTCCCGGGTGACGCCGGTGCCGTACGCGGAGATCGTCGCGTCGGTCGCCTCCCGCGGCGCTGGTCCCGGAACACGGGCGAACATCGACGAATTCACCCGCACGACGTCCGGCGCGGTGGCCGAGATCGGCGGCGCCGGGCGCGGCAAGGCCATCATCATCCTCAACCCGGTCGAGCCGCCGATGATCATGCGGGACACGGTGTTCTGCGCGATCGGGATCGACGCCGACCGCGACGCGATCACCGCGTCCATCCACGAGATGACCGACGAGGTCCGCAAGTACGTCCCGGGCTACTCGTTGCGCGCCGACCCGCAGTTCGACGACGCGCGCGAGGAGTGGGACGGCAACGCGCGCGTCGGGATCTTCCTGGAGGTCCGCGGCAACGGCGACTACCTGCCGGAGTACGCCGGCAACCTCGACATCATGACCGCCGCGGCCGCCCGGGTGGGCGAGCTGATGGCCCGCGCGAAGCAGGAGGTCTTGACATGAGCCGTCCCGAGTTGAAGCACGACGTCCGGATCGTCGACACCACGCTGCGCGACGGCAGTCACGCCATGGCGCACCGCTTCACCGAGCAGCAGGTGCGTGACACGGTGCGCGCGCTGGACCGCGCCGGCGTCGAGGTGATCGAGGTGACCCACGGCGACGGCCTCGGCGGATCGTCGTTCACGTACGGGTTTTCCGCCGTCGACGAGCTGAAACTGATCGCCGCGGCGCGGGAAGAGGCGAAGCAGGCGAAGATCGCGGTGCTGCTGGTGCCCGGCATCGGCACGGCCGAAGACCTGCAGCAGGCGTTCGACGCGGGCGCGGAGATGGTCCGCGTCGCGACGCACTGCACCGAGGCGGACGTCTCGCCGCAGCACTTCGGCCTGGCGCGCGAGCTGGGCATGGAGACGGCCGGGTTCCTGATGATGGCGCACCGCACGCCGCCCGAGGACCTGGCGAAGCAGGCCCGGATCATGGTGGACGCGGGCTGCCAGGCGGCCTACGTCACCGACTCGGCGGGCGCGCTGCTGATGCACGAAGCCCGCGCCCGCTTCGAGGCCCTGGTCGCCGAAGTCGGCGACGAGGCCTGGGTCGGCTACCACGGCCACCAGAACATCTCGCTCGGCGTCGCGAACTCCGTGCTGGCCTACGAAGCCGGGGTCCGCTACATCGACGGGTCGCTCTGCGCCCTCGGCGCCGGGGCGGGCAACTCGCCGACAGAGGTCCTCGCGGCGGTGTTCGACCGCCTGGAGGTCGACACCGGCCTGGACGTCGGCGGCCTGCTCGACGCGGCCGAGGAGGTCGTCCGGCCGTACCTGCAGCGCTGGCCGAAGATGGACCGCAACGCGATCGTCCAGGGCTGGGCCGGGGTGTACTCGAGCTTCCTGCTGCACGCCGAGCGCGCGGCGGAGCGGTACGGCGTGCCCGCGCAGGCGATCCTGCGCCGCTGCGGGGAACTCGCGCTGGTGGGCGGCCAGGAGGACATGATCATCGACGTCGCGGTGCAGCTGGCCGCGGAAGGATAGGCAACCGGATCCGGGGCGTTCTTCGCCGTGCTGGTGGCGGCGTACGTCGTCGTGTCGTTCGTGCACCGCGTCTTTCTGCGCCGGTGGGTGGGGCGTCACCATCGGCGGGGGCATGGCCCAGGTCCGCTGGGTCGAAACGGACACCGGCCCTGCCGCGCCTCGCGGGAGTGTGGCTCTGGGGCGCGCTGTTCTCGGTCCTGTCCGTGCTTACCGGCGGCTAGCGAACCGGTCCAGCGCGGCCAGCGTCCAAGCGCGTTTCACCGGGCTGCCGCGGTGCCCGGAGTGGTCGTCGATCAGCAGTTCCGCGCCCGGCCACGCCCGCGCCAGTTCCCAGGCCGTCGTCACCGGGCAGCTCAGGTCGAGGCGGCCGTGGACCAGCACGCCCGGGATGTCCGCCAAGAGCCCGGCGTCGCGGATCACCGCGCCTTCCTCGAGCCAGCCCGCGTTCGCGTAGTAGTGGGACGTCAGCCGCACGAACGCCATCGTCGCGTCGTCCGGAGGTCCACTGTGGACACGCGGCGTCGCGCCCGGCTCCAGCGACAGCACGGTGTCCTCCCACTCCCGCCAGGCGAGGGCCGCGCGATCCCGCTGCGCCGGGTCGTCCAGCAGCCGGACGTAGTCGGCCACGACGTCAGCGGACCCGCCGCTGAACCGCTGCCACGCCTCCGGGAAGAACCGGCCGACCCCGCGGTAGAGCCAGTCGATCTCCGAGCGTCGCGTCGTGCTGATCGCGCTGAGCACGATCTCCGACACGCGGTCCGGGTACCGCTGCGCGTACGCCAGCGCGAGCGTGGTGCCCCACGAACCGCCCGTCAGCAGCCAGCGTTCGATGCCGAGGTGCTCGCGCAGCCGTTCCAGATCGGCGACCAGGTGGTCGGTCGTGTTGTGCGCCAGCGACGTCGCCGGGTCGGCGGCGTGGGGGAGGCTGCGGCCGCAGCCGCGCTGGTCGACCAGCACCGCGCGGTAGCGGGCCGGGTCGAACACCCGCCGCATCCCCGGCGCGCACCCCTGGCCGGGCCCGCCGTGCAGCATGACCGCCGGCTTGCCGTCGGGGTTGCCGCAGGTCTCCCAGTACACGCGGTGCCCGTCGCCGACGTCGAGCAGCCCGTGGTCGTACGGCTCGATCGGCGGGTACAGCTCGGTCATGAACGCGCCCCCGTGTCCTCTTGCGGTCACCGTCCGGATCCGACCCGGGATGGTGATCATTCCGGATCGGCGCCGTCCACACGAGGGGATTTCTTGGCTGGCCGCTCGCCGGGCGCCGTGGGGAGCGCGCCGGCTTCCCGGCGCGCCCCTTGCGAGGTCAGGCGGGTTCGCCGAACCACCGGCGCAGCGCGGCGTCCAGGCCCGCGGTGCCGCCATCTTCCCGGGCCCAGGCGATGTGCCCGTCCGGCCGGATCAGGACGCCGGTCAGGGCGGGCTCGCTCTTCACGGTGAGCACCCCGACCCGATCGGCCCAGCCGCTCGCCGTCTCGCGCAGGTCCGCGGACTCGGCGAGGTCCAGCAGCAGTCCCCGGCCGTCCTGGAGGTGCTCGCCGAGGCGGGTGCCGTCGGCGAACGCGAAGTCGGGGGCGGCGCGGCCGGCGAGGTCGTGCTCGCCGTCGATCGGGTAGCGGTGCAGCACACCGGAGAGCTTCTTGGCCAGGTAGGTCGCGCCGTCGCCGGTGTTCAGCAGGTCGGTGACGACGTGGCGCAGCGCCTTCGCCCGCGGGTCGGTGCGCATCAGCGCGATCTGCGCCCGCGTCCACTCGAGCACCCACTCGCCGATCGGGTGCCGTTCGGTGGTGTAGCTGTCGAGCAGGCCCTCGGGCGCCGACCCGCGGATCGTCGCGGCCAGCTTCCAGCCGAGGTTGACCGCGTCCCCGACGCCGAGGTTGAGCCCCTGCCCGCCGAACGGCGAGTGCACGTGGGCCGCGTCGCCCGCCAGCAGGACCCGGCCGCGGCGGTAGGTGCTCGCCTGGCGCGCGTTGTCGGTGAAGCGCGTCGCGGTGTGCACCTTCGTGACGCGAACGTCCACACCGGACACCCGCCGCAGGCTGTCTTCCAGCTCCTGCGCGGTGATCGGCGCGTCGCGGTCCTCGGGTGGCCCGTCGAACTCGACGGTCAGGATCCGGCCCGGCACCGGCCCGTGGACGTAGACGCCGTGGTCGGTGTGGTTCCAGCCGGTGCGGAGCGCGTCGGCGCCGGTCAGCTCGACCAGCGCCTGCCGCCCGGTGACGGCGGGGTCGGTGCCGGGGAAGTCGAACCCGGCTCCCTTGCGCACCAGGCTGCGGCCGCCGTCGCAGCCGATCAGCCAGCCCGCGCGGATCTCGTCGTCGCCGAGGTGGACGGTCACGCCGTCGTCGTCCGCCTCGAACCCGGTCACCTCGACGCCGCGGCGCACCTCGACGCCCAGGTCGGCGGCGCGCTCGGCGAGCAGCGCCTCGACCGCCTGCTGGCGGACGACGACCACCCCGGCCGCCGGGCCGACGTCGCGGAACGCCGGATCGTCGAAGTCGACGCCCGCCGAGCTCACCATGATCCCGGCGAAGTGCCCCACGGGCGGCACCGGCCTCGCGCCGCCGGCGCCGCGGCTCTTCAGGAACTCCTGCATCCGCGCGATGTCTTCCTGCACCAGCGCCTGGAGCGCGGGCAGCATGCCGCGGCGGTAGAACGCCTCGGCCGTCGGCAGGTTGATCGACCCCGCCTTGATCGTCTGGTCCGGTTCGGGCAGCCGTTCGGCGACGAGCACGTCGACGCCCGCCAACCGCAGTTCGCAGGCGAGCATCAGGCCCACCGGTCCGCCCCCGGAGATCACCACATCCCTGTTCATGCTTTCGATGATGCCGACAAACTTGTACCGAGTCAAACTTTGTGCTCGGTCTATACTCTCGGTCCATGGCGGATCACGGACTGCGCGAGCGCAAGAAGCGGGCGACCCGGCAGCTCATCGCGGACATCGCGAGCGGCCTGTTCATCCAGCGCGGCTTCGAAGAGGTGACGGTCGCGGAGATCGCCGAGGCGGCCGGCGTCTCGAAGATGACGGTCTTCAACTACTTCCCGCGCAAGGAGGACCTGTTCCTCGACCGCCACGCCGACCGCCTGGCCGACCTGGTCTCGGCGGTGCGCGCTCGCCCGGCCGGCATGTCGGCGGCTGCCGCCTTGAGGCGTCACCAGCACGAACTGCTCGCGGCCGGCCACCCCCTGTCCGGCGCGATCCAGGGCGCGTCGGGCTTCTGGTGGGTCCTGCGCTCGAGCCCGGCACTGATGACGCGGTTCCACGAGCAGGAGCGCGAGATCGCGGAAGCGCTGGCGGAGGTGCTGTCGGAGGAGACGGGCGAGCCCTTGCGAGCCCGCACGGTGGCAGCGTTGCTGACGACGGCGATCAGCACGATCTTCGCCAACGCGGTAAGCCGCCTGGTAGCGGGCGACGAGGAGGCCGAGGTCCGCCGCGACCAGGTGACGGTGATCGACCAGGCCTTCGACCTGGTGGAACACGGAGTGGGCGACTACCCGGGCTGAGTTCGCTGCCGTCACCGTGCTGGAGTCCGTGCCCTCCATGCGCACCTTGCCCGGGACCTGCGCCGCCACCGACCCGGCGGCGGTTGGCGAGCACACGGGGTCGAGCGCTCAAGCTGCGGCGGCACGGTTCGCCCGGCGACTACCAGGACTGCGCGATCGAGCCGCATGCTCGACGGCGGTGGGTTGCGATCGGCGGCCGCCCGGCGCCCGTCTCTCCGATTGCTGCAGTGGCTCTTCCGGTCATCGTGTTGGCCGCTCCCGTCAGTGTGTTGGCCGCTCCGGTCAGCAAGTTGGCCGTTGGCGGGCAACACGGCCGTTCGCGAACGGCCGACACGGCGACCGGAAGGGCCGACACGGCGACCGGAAGGGCCGACACGGCGACCGGAAGGGCCGAAACGGCGACCGGAAGGGCCGACACGGCGACCGGAAGGGCCGACACGGCGACCGGAAGGGCCGACACGGCGACCGGAAGGGCCGACACGGCGACCGGAAGGGCCGACACGGCGACCGGAACGGCCAACTCGGCGACGGGAGTGGCCAACTCGGCGACGGGAGTGGCCAACTCGGCGACGGGAGTGGCCAACTCGGCGACTGGGGCGGCCGACACACTGACTGGGGCGGCCAACATGGCGACTGGGGCGGCCGACGCGGCGACCGGGGCGGCCAACACGGCGAGTTGGAGTGGACTAGCTCGGGTGGGCCAGTCGGAACTCGAGGTCGAGTTCGGCCGCGAGCCGTACGGCGGTGGCGCTGTCGCCGGTGAGCCGGTCCGGCAGGCTCAGGGTCACGGCGACGCGCAGCGCCATCGGCGTCGCCAGGCCGGCCAGGCGGAGGAGTTCGGTCGTCTCTTCGCGTCCCACGACGAGCCACTTTGCCAGGCCGGTCAACCGCAATTCAGCGCAATGCGGCCTTCGCGCCCTTCGCGACCGCGTCCGCCACCGTGGCCAGCCCGGGCGAGTCGAGCTTCCACTGCTGCCAGTGCAGCGGGACGTCGAGTGGCCGGTCCGGCGCCAGGTCCACCAGCGCCTCCCCGCGCGGGGCCGCCTGGATCTCGGGCACCATGCCCCAGCCGAGGCCCGTCGCCACCGCGTCCACAAAGGACTCCGATGCCGGGATGTGGTGGCGTACCAGCGTGAAGCTCCGGCGCCGGGTCAACCCGCGGAGGAAGCGGTCCTGCAGGTCGTCCTTGCGGTCGAACACGATCACCGGGGCCGCCGGGAGCAGCTGGGGGAGCGGGCCGCCGGTCAGGCGCCGCTCGATGAACTCCGGGGACGCCATCGCGCGGTAGCGCATCCGGCCGAGCCGGCGGGACGTGCAGCCCTGCACCGGCTGCGGCGCCGCCGTGACCGCGGCCATCACCAGGCCCTCACGCAGCAGTGCCGCCGTGTGGTCCTGGTCCTCGCGCTGGAGGTCGAAGCAGATCCCGAGGCCCTCGGGCACGTCGGCGAGCGCGGGCAGGAACCACGTCGCCAGGGAGTCGGCGTTCACCGCGACCGTCAGCGTCCGCGTGCCCTCCTCGCCGAACCCCAGCTCGCCGAGCGCGTCCTGCTCCAGCTGGGCCAGCGACCGCGCGAACCGGACCACCACCTGGCCCGACTCGGTGAGCCGCACCGGTTTCGTCCGCAGCAGCAGGACGCGGCCAGTGCGCTGCTCCAGGGCCTTCACCCGCTGGCTCACCGCGGACGGCGTCACGTGCAGCACCGCCGCGGCGGCGTCGAAACTCTGCTCGTCGACGACGGCGAGCAGCGTCCTGACCTGGTCGAGCGGCAGATCCGACATCACGAGCGGTAATGTTACGTAAGAATCTTTAGCTGGAGTAATACGGCCACCGGCCCTTAACGTCGGTGACGTGCTCGCTCTCCTCCTGGCCGGGTTCGGCACCGGCCTGTCCCTCATCGTCGCGATCGGCTCCCAGAACGCCTTCCTGCTGCAGCAGGGGCTGCGCGGCGGCGCCGTCGCACCGCTGGTCGCCATCTGCGCGGTGTCCGACCTGGTCCTGATCGCCCTCGGGGTCAGCGGGATCGGCGTTGTGCTCGGCCGGTGGCCGACGGCGATCGGCGTGATCGCCGTCGGTGGCGGCTTGTTCCTGCTCGGATACGGCGCCCTCGCCGCACGGCGAGCGTTCCGGCCGTCGGTGCTGAGTGTCGGTGACGGACGCACGCCGCTGCGCAAGGCGGTCCTCGCGTGCCTCGGCTTTACCTGGCTCAACCCGCACGTCTACCTCGACACCGTGCTGCTGCTCGGCTCGGTCGCGGTCGCCCACGGCGACGGCCGCTGGCTGTTCGGCCTCGGCGCCTGCGTCGCGAGCGCCGTCTGGTTCAGCGCCCTGGGATTCGGCGCCCGCCGCCTGGCCGGGGTGTTCGCCCGGCCGGCGGCGTGGCGGGTGCTGGACGCGCTCATCGCGGTGACGATGGCCGGTCTCGGTGTCTCGATGGTGCTCAGTCGCGTGTGATCACCCGCATCCGATCACCTGCATCCGATCACCACAGCTGGCCGCGGTCTTCGGCCGGTGGGCGTTCCAGCTCCAGCAGGAACGCCTTGCGTTTCAGACCACCCGCGTACCCGGTGAGCTTGCCGTTCTTGCCGACGACGCGGTGGCACGCGACCAGGATGCTCAGCGGGTTGCGCCCGACCGCCGCGCCGACCTCGTGCGGCAGCCCGCCGACGGCCTTCGCGAGGTCGCCGTAGGTGGCTGTCCCGCCGTACGGGACCTGGTCGATCGCGGCCCAGACGTCCCGCTGGAACTCGTCACCCTCGGCGCGCGTCGTGACGTCGAACTCTGTGCGCTGCCCGGCGAAGTACTCCTTCAGCTGCCGGGCGGCCTCCGGGAACGCCGTGTCGTCGCGCTCGCCGAACGCCGTGCGGTCCGGGCGGGTCCAGTGGTGCGGGAAGTACAGGCCGGTGACGACGGTGCCGTCGTCGTCGCCGACCAGGGTCAGCTCGCCGATCGGCGAGTCGATGATCGCGTGTTTCATCAGTTCTCCCACCTGCTGCCGTCCGCCCGCGCGCCACGCAGGCCGGGCAGCGGACTCTCTTCGAGGGCGGCCGTGACCACCGTCCGATGTGGACTCCACGACGTCGATGCCGTGAGCCGCCGGGCCATTCCGGCCCAGCCGGCCGGCGTCGCGCTGACGACCCAGACGTCCGGTTCGGAGGCCGCGAACCGCCGGGCTTGCCGCAGCCACGATGCCGCCGTCTCCGGCCACGTCACCGTCGCCAGGACCAGGCCGCCCCACGCCGCGGCGATTCGCGCGCCGTCGGCCCGCGACCCCGCGTCGGCCGCCGTGCCGAGCACGATGTGCCGCGCTCGCCCCACGAGACGCAGCACCGCGTCGAGTTCCGCGTCGGTCATGTCGCGTCGTGGAACACGAGACCGAGCGTGTGCCGCTGCCCCGAACGGACCGCCGACACGCCGTGCCGCACCGGTGCCGCCGACCAGCCGCGGGCCGAGCGGACCGGCCGGTCGCGCGTGGTGAACACCAGGCCGTGGCCCTGCGGGATGAGCGTCGCCGTGCCGCGGGACTGCGCCCGCGGCCGTTGCTCGACCAGCAGGAACTCGCCGCCGGTGTGGTCGGTGCCCGGCTCGTTGAGGTTGATCACGACCTGCAGCGGGAACACCTTGTCCCCGTAGAGGTCCCGGTGCAGCGCGTTCCAGCCGCCCTCCTGGTAGCGCAACAGGATCGGCGTCGGCCGGGTCTGGCCCGCGTCGTGGCAGATCGCCAGCCACTCCTCGAGGGTGTCCGGCCACTCGGCGTCCCGGCCGAGCCGGGCGGCCCAGTCACGCGCGATCGGCAGCAGCCGCGGGTACAACGCCTGACGCAGCGCCCGAATCGGTTCCGGGAACGGCTCGGCGAAGTAATGGTAGTCGCCGTGGTCTCCGAAGCGGTACCGCCGCAGGTTCACCGTCGCGCGGAAGTGCTCCGGCTCGCCCCAGAGCGCGACGAGCTTCGCGCATTCCGCGGGGCTGAGCAGCCGCGGCAGCAACGCGCAGCCGTAGTCGTCGACCTCGGTGGCCACCGAGGCCCAGTCGGCCGAGGCGACGCGCTTCTCGAAAGTGCTCATGCCCTGTAGACGCGTGGGCCGGGTGAAACGTGAGATCGGAACCGGCAGCTCAGGCCGCGGCTTCCAGGTCGAGCAGGACCCGCTTGGCCTCTTCGCCGCCGGCGTACTGGCCGTACGAGCCGTCGGAGCGGACGACGCGGTGGCAGGGGACCACCACCGGCAGCGGGTTGCGGGCGCACGCCGTGCCCACCGCGCGGACCGCCTTCGGGCTGCCCGTGGCCGTGGCGACCTGGGCGTAGCTCTCGGTGTGGCCGTAGCCGATCTCGGGCAGGTGCTCCAGGACCGAGAGCCGGAACCCGTGGGCCAGCCGGAAGTCCAGGGCCACGTCGAAGGTTTGCCGGCTACCGGTGAAGTACTCGTCGAGCTGGCGGGTGACGGCGTCGAGGCGGGCGGGGGCGCGGAGGATCCGGGGGCTGATGATGTCGGCCAGCTCGGCCAGCACGGCGTCGTGGTCCTGGCGGTCGAAGGCCACCTTGACCAGACCTCGCTCGGTCGCGGCCAGCAGCAGCGGGCCGACCGGGGAGTCGAGGGTGCGGTAGGCGAGGTCCAGCAGGCCCTCGCGCTCGGCGGCGGCGGACAGCCGCTCGTGCATGTGGTGTGGCACGACTTCGTAGCCCGTCCCGGGGTACGTCATGAAGATGTCACTCATGAGTGCGCTCCTTCCAAGCTCGCCGGATAGGTGACCCGCAGGGCCTTGACGCCGTCGGCGGCCGCCCGCCGGGCGGCGTCGACGCTGCCCCCGATGATCTCCGCGATGTCGCGGTAGGGCAGCCCGGCCAGGTAGTGGTAGGCGACGGCGGCACGCTGCTTGTCCGGCAGCTTCGCCAGCGCGTTCCACAGGTCGCCATCCCACTCCGCGGCACGGCCGGGCCGATCCGGGACTTCGCCGACCGGGACCGGGCCGCGCGCCTGGGCCCGGGTGACGTCGACGGCCTTGCGGTGCGCGATCGTGACGAGCCACGCCTGGACGTTGGCGTCAGGCGGCAGGTCCGGGTACGCCTTGAGCGCCGAGAGGAAGGTTTCCGACCAGGCGTCTTCGGCGTCCGCCGGCCCGAGCACGGCCCGGCAGACCCGGAGGACCATCGGCCCGTGCTCGGCCACGACTTGCTCGAACGGTTTCACGATCACACCTAGTAGACGCGCCGGACGCGGGAAACGTGAGACCCGATCCTGTCACGCGTACGGGTACACCCAGTACCCGTCCCCGTCGAGGAGGTGGTTCGCGACGACGAACTGCCGGACGCTCGCCAGCAGCGCCTGGTAGTCCGTGTCCAGCACCGGCTGGACCGCGTAGGACGGGCCCCGCTCGACGCCCGGCGCCGGCAGCGTCGCGCCGTCGTAGGTGGTGTCGAACGGGTAGACGGCACACGTGTTGACCAGCCCGTCCGGCCGGTTCGCGTAACCCGGGCCCCAGCGCTGGGCGCAGGCCAGCTCGGCGGTCGCGCGGTGGGCGGCCTGGGCCGCGGTGTCGTGGTGCAGCCGCGTGATCGGGTACGTCCGGTTCGCGCCGGTGCCCTGGAAGCCGGGGTTGCCCGGGACGAAGTGGCCCTGCCGGAGGCCGGGGTAGGTGCTCGGGAAGCCGGTCATCGCGGTCCGGACCAGCGCGGCCGACGCCGGGAAGCCGGACGTCGCCGCGTTGTCCAGGACGTAGAGCGGCTGGAAGCCGAACGCGCAGTCGCTGCCGGCCGCGTACGCCGGGTCCAGCAGGCGGGCGACGTCGCAGCGCAGGTACGCGCTGTGCGCGCCGGTCACCAGCGTGGTGCGGCCGCCGGTGTCCTCGGCGACCAGGTGCCGCTCGCCGACGTACCAGGTGCGCTGCTCCGCCCGCACGGACGGCGAGTCGGCGGGGGACGCGGGATCGGTGCCCTCCAAGGTGAACACGCGCGTTTCGTCGGACTGCGCGCGCCAGTCGGCGACGCTCTTGAGGACCTGGGCGCTCGCGGTGTCGCAGTGCGCGGTGCCGGTGGTGTAGCGCGGGCCGCAGCTCATCGAGACGCCGAACTTCATCGCGTCGGTGACCACGCCGGACAGCGACCAGCCGACCATCCGCGTCGCGACTTCGAGGCGCCGTTGCGCGGGCAGCAGGTTGCTGGTCGAGATGACCCGGGCCCACGCCGCGCCGATGACGGCGCAGCCCGCTTCCGGGCAGGCGTAGCGCTGGTAGGCCATGTCCGTGATGGTGCAGCTGGCGAAGCGGTTCTTCGTCCAGTAGCCGTTCTTGACGTCCTTGCGGCACTCGTCGAACGTCACGGGCGCCGGGGTGTTCTGGTCGAGACCGGACAGCTGCCGGGGCGCTTCCGCGGCGGCCACCGGGATCGCGCGGAAGACGCCGACGGCCCGGTCCGGTGCCGCGGAGGCGGTCGCCGAAATGCTCGACAAAAGGATGGTGACAATTCCTAGTGAACCGAAGAGCCGTGTTCTGAAAGGCATTACTCCCCATTCCGCGGATCCGGGCTGTCACGCTAGCGCGGCCCGATCAGCGGGGTCACTCCGACGAAGGAGTGAACGGAAAGTGTTGCCGCATCAATCACTCACACGATCGGGGCGGTTCCGCTCACGACGGTGGCACCGAGTTCTGCGGAATTGTGCACCCGCGGTGACAGTCCGGCCACGGCGAAGATTTCCCCGGCGACCGGAGCCTGCCGCTCGCTCGATTCGATCAGCAGCACCCCGCCCGGAGCCAGCCAGTCCGGAGCGCCCGCGGCGACCCGGCGGGCGAGGTCGAGCCCGTCCACGCCGCCGTCGAGCGCGGTCAGCGGTTCGTGCAGCCGCGCTTCCGGCGGCATGGTCGCGACGGCGTCCGACGGCACGTACGGCACGTTCGCCAGGAGCACGTCGACGCGGCCGCGCAGCGAATCCGGCAGGGCGTCGTAGAGGTCGCCCAGGTACACCGCGCCGGGCACGTTGACGCGGGCGCACTCGACGGCCGCCGGTTCGACGTCGGCCGCGTGCAGCTCACCGGGGGAGACCAGCGAGGCGAACGCGGTCCCGAGCGCGCCGGACCCGCAGCACAGGTCGAGCACGACCGGGTCCGGCGGGGCCAGCGAGACGGCGACGTCGACCAGGAACTCCGTGCGGTGCCGCGGCACGAACACCCCGGGCGCCACGGTGATCCGCAGGCCGTGGAACTCCGCCCAGCCGAGCAGGTGTTCCAGCGGGAGGCCGGCGACCCGGCGTTCGACCAGCTCGTCGAGCTCCGCAGACGTCTTCGCGGCGGCGAGCAGCAGGTCCGCTTCGTCCTCGGCGAACACGCACCCGGCGGCGCGCAGCTTCGAGACGACGTCGGCGTGGGAGGCGTGGGAGGTGTCGGGCACGGATCACCGTACCCGGGGATCAGGCCCGGACCTGCACCGCGTCGCCGACGCCGAGGCCGTCGAAGAACGCCGCCGAGTCGGCGTCGGACAGGTGCACGCAGCCGTGCGACGGCGCGTCCAGCGGCCCGGCGTGGAACGCGATGCCACCGGCGGCGAAGAACACCGAGTTGGGCATGTTCGTCCCGTAGACGCTGCTGTGGTGGTCCCGGTCCTTCCAGACGACGTGGAACGACCCGGCCGGCGTCGCCTGGTCGGGCGGGCCGAACCCGGCCGGGACCGGGCCGCGCACCACCTGACCGTCGTGCAGCAGCCACGCGAGGTGCTGTGACAGGCTCACGCACGCGCCGGTCTTGACGTCGCAGGGCGGCGCGGTCGGCGGTGCCGGGGTGGGTGTGGGGGTCGGCGTCGCCGAGGTGGTCGGCGGGAGCGTCGACGGCTCCGCGATCAGGCTGGGCGTCGTCTCCCGCGGCGCGGCACAAGCCGCCGTGACCAGCAGGAACCCCAAGAGGGCCACCGCCCGCGTGCTGCGCATCCGTCGTCTCCTCGTGTCGTGCGTCCGCAGTTCAGTACGTCCGAGCGGGCCGAAAGGTTGAGCCGGGCGTGCAACGGGCGTGTCCCTGCGTGCAGCGCGGCTACCGCGGCGGGTACCCGGACGGTCAAGGTCGAACCATGACGAAGCTGAGCGCCGAGCAGATCGCCCGGCACGCCTACGACGCCGGGTTCCGCGGCCAGGGCCTGACCACCGCGGTCGCCGTCGCGCTGGCCGAGTCCGGCGGGCGCACGACCGCGCACAACGGGACCCCGCCGGACAACTCCTACGGCCTCTGGCAGATCAACATGCTGGGCGCGCTCGGCCCGGACCGGCGCCACCAATACCACCTGAAGTCGAACGACGCGCTGTTCGACGCGGACACCAACGCGCGGGTCGCGAAGGACATCTCCAGCGATGGCAAGGACTTCACGCCCTGGTCGACGTACACGAACGGCGCCTACAAGGACCACCTGACCGCCGCACGCAAGGCCGCCCAGGACGTCACGAAGCACCACGGCAAGCCGGCCCACGCGCAGTCCGGGAGCACGCCGAGCGGTGCGCTCCGGGTCGACGACACCGTGCTGCACGCCTACGTCAAGCGCACCCACGGCGTCTCCGACGCCCTCGGCGGCGCGGCGGGGCACCTGGGCGACGTCCGGGACATCGCCGGGGACAGCTTCGGCAAGATCGGCAAGGAGTCCGGGTTCGCCGACGCGCTCGCCGGCTTCGGGCTGGCGCTGCAGAAGCAGGTCAAGGGCGTCGGCACGCACGCCACCGGGCTGGCGACCGCCGCGCAGAAGGCCGCCGAGTCCTACCGCGACCACGAGACGGCCACCGCCGCCGCCCTCGACGAACACGCCCGACGGAGCTGACATGGACACGACCGCGCTCGCGCATTCGTTCGCGAAAGACCTCATCGCGCACCGCAACAAGCTCGCCGGGAAGGCGGAGGACGCCGTCCGCGCCGAGTACGCGCTCAACCGGGTGGCGTCGTCGCTGGACGACCAGCACGCCGCCTACCACAAGGAAAGCACCACCGTCCTGGGTCACTGGGACGGCCACGGTTCCGACGGCTTCAAGCACAACAGCGCGAAGCTGACGAAGGAGCTGAAGGTGACCGGCACCGCGGGGGCGGCGGCCGAGAAGATCGTCGCGCACATCGCGTCCACAGTGGACAGCGGGCACACGGCCGTGCAGCGGCTCGTCGACGAGTACACCACCAAGGCCAAGCAGGTCCTCGACGCCGGCACCGCCGCCGGGACGCAGGCCGCGCTGATGCGGGCCGTCGGGCACGCCGCCGACCTCGCGCCGCACTACACGCGGCAGTCGGCGTCGACCCTGCGGCACGTCGACGCCGAACTCAAGGCGGCGGCGAAGAAGCTGCGAGCGTTGCAGAAGGACCTGACGCACGACGGCGTCATGGACAAGGCCGTGGCCAAAACCGAGGCCACGCACGCCAAGAAGCCCCACGGTGGCGGCACGAGCAAGGCGTCCGCCAATGGCAAGGACGTCGTCCACGCGGCGCGGATGCAGCTGGGCGTCCGGGAGAACCCGCCGGGCAGCAACAAGAACCCGTACGGGCCGACCGCCGCGTGGTGCTCGTCGTTCGCGACGGCGATGTGGCGCAAGGCCGGGGTGAAGATCCCGATCCTGCCCTTCAGCGGCGACGTCTACCACTGGGGCCAGGAGAACGGGCACGCGTACGGCAAGAACTCGCTGCACGACGCGCGCCCGGGTGACGTGCTGATCTTCGGCACCGGCCCGCAGAACACGTCGACGAGCACGCACATCGGCATCGTCGAGAAGGTCGAAGGCGACAAGGTCACGATGATCGAGGGCAACTCCGGGGACGCGGTCCGCCGCAACACGCACACGCTCTCGTCGTCGACGTTCTACGGAGGGGTCCACCCGTGATCACCGGAAAAGCCGCCGACCGGACGGTCGCCGTCGAGGTCGCGCCCGGCGGCGCGCTGCAGGAGCTGACGCTGGAGGCGTCGGCGCTCCGCCTCGAGCCGGACGAGCTGGCCCGCCGCATCCTGCTGCTCACCGCGGCGGCGTCGGCCCGCGCCACGGCGTCGCTGTGGCACACCCTGCCGGAAGGCGACCTGGACGCGCTCGGCCTGAGCGCGCCCGGGGAGCCGGCGGAAGAGACGACGCCCGAGAGCTGGCGAGCCCAGTGAGCGCCGAGCGCACGGCCGTGGAGCTGGCCGACGACGCCTTCGCGGCGCCCGACCCGGGCTACGGCGCCCGGCTGGCCCTGATCCGCGCCGCCGCGGCCGCCGACGGCGTCTCGCTGGCGGTGGACCTGCACGGGTCCCTGGTGGACCTGCGGTTCGACCGGTGGGCGCTGAACCGCTCGCCGGGGGAGCTGGCCGATCTGGTGCGCCGGCTGGCGGCCGAGGCCGCCGCCGACGCGCTGCGGCAGGGGCGGGAGGTGCTGGGCGAGCTGCTGCCGGAGTCCTCGCTGCCCGCCGAGCGCGTCTGGGGGCCGGAAACCCGGCCCGTCCGGCTGGCGCGGCTGGACCGGGAGGACGACGCGTTCGCCCCGGCGACCTGGGCCACCTGACAGTCGTGAGTGTTTAGGGCGGTTCTAACCGCCCTAAACACTCACGACGAGCCGCGGCAGGACGCTAACGGGCGTCGTCGGTCAGGCGGGTGACGCGGTCGGCGAACCAGGCGTCGTCCGCGGGGGTCACCATCACCCACGGCTCGCCGCCTGCGTTCTCCGGCGTCACGGCGTAGCGGCCCGCCGCCGTGTCGAACCAGGCCAGCACCGGCGTGCGGCCGGCCGGGCCGGTCGCGGCGAGCTGGCCCGCGGCGTAGTGCTCGGCCGTCACGAGCGTCGCGAGTGGACGGATCGACCGGCCGGTGATCCCGGCCGCGCCGAGGGCCCGCTCGAACGCGTCGTACCCGGACTGCGCGTACGCGTCCATCGCCGCCGCGTACGCCGCGCGCGGCAACCGGAGCTGCTCGCCGGGGCCCGGAGGCAGCGAACCGAGCATGCGCGTCACCGCCGGGACCAGGTCGGCGGCACGCATCGGCTCCAGCACCAGGTCCCGCTCGTCCAGCACGGCCAGCACCCCGGCCGGGCCCCGGACGGCGGCCAGCAGCCGCCACGGCGCCTCGCCGAGCACCAGCGCGTCCACGCTCAGCGCGGGCGCCCCGAGCAGCACGAACAGGTCCGCCAGCCCCGGGGCGACGGCGTCGCCGTCGGTGAGACCGGCCTCGGTGAGCCCGGCGAAGACGCGCACACCCAGGTCGTCGCGCTCGGCGTGGGTGGCGCCGTGCGCCGGCACGTCGAACGGGTACGGCGGCGGCCCGCCCGGCCCCAGGTCCTCCCAGAGGAGATCGAACTCCAGATGCGACAGGATCACTCCCGCCGCCGTCGCGGTGCGCCGCGCCATGGTCCCCCTTCCCGTGGGATGCGGCCGCCGTCGGGCACGATGGTGCCGATGGCCGAGCCGCACTCAGTCGACGTACCCGCGACCGGGTACCTCGTCGTCCGCGCTTCGGGCGCCGCGGCCGCCCGCGCGGCCATCCTCGGCGGCTCGGCCGCGCCCGAGAGCGTCCAGCTGCTGCTGCGCTGCCCGGTCCCGCGCGCCGTCGCCGAGTCCGGCGCGAAGCTGACGTTCGCCGACGCGACGCTGCACCTGCAGCCGTCCGGCGTCGTGATGCTGACCGTCGCGGCGGCGAAGCTGTCCATCTCGTTCGCCGAGCTGCGGCCGCTGATGTTCCGGCCGGTCGAGGTGGCCGCGCCGCTGCGGTCGCTGTTCGCCGGCGCGGTCGCGCACGTCCTGGCGGCGGGCCCGCGGCTGGACCCGCACGGCTTGGCCCACCACCTGCTCGGCCTCGCCGAACTGGTGCTGCGAAGCGCGCTTCGCGTCGAGCTGGACCGCGTCGACGCGCTCGCGGCGCGAAGGCGCGAAGCGGTGGAGTACATGCGCGCCCACCTGGGCGAGCAGTCGCTGAGCGCGGACCGGATCGCCGAAGCGCTGTACATCTCGCGACGGCGGCTGTACCAGCTGTTCGACGACGGCCAAGGTGTCTCGGAACGGCTGAAGGGGCTGCGGATCGAGCGGGCCAAGGTGCTGCTGGCGGACCCGGCGAAGGCGGGCCGTGGGATCGCGGAGATCGCGCGTGACTGCGGGTTCATCAGCGCCCCGCACTTCTCGCGGACGTTCCGCCGCGCCACCGGGCGGACGCCGCGCGAGTTCCGAGAGCAGGCGCTGCGGGGCTGACGCATCAGCGTCTCGCACTTCTGGCGGCACCCGCGCGGGGTTCGGCCGGGGTCAGGTCGACGCCCGCGACCAGCGTCCCGGCCAGGCCCGCGACCTCCAGCCAACCGCGGCCGCCGGGGGAGTGCAAAGTGAACACGGCCGCGCGCGGGCGGTCCGGGTCGAGCACGACGGCCTGCAGCTGCGCGCCCGAAAGGCCGATCCGCTCGACGATCACCACCGGGTAGCCGCGGCCGGTGCGGGCGCTGCTGACCTCGCGGATGCCCGGCGTCTTGTCCGCGACGAAGTGGCCGAGGTCCGCGGCGGCGGCCTCGTCGAGCGGGCCGTCGACCGCGACGACGCCGGCGATGAGCAACGCGGGGTCGGCGTCGCGGTGCTCGACCAGCGCCAGCAGGCCCGCCCGCTGCTCGTGGGCGATCTCGGCGGACTGCACCGCGGCCGCTTCCAGGCCCAGGTCACGGGCGGCGTCGGGGCCGCGCAGCCGCACCATCAGCGCGTGCAGCTCGGCGGTCGTGCGCTCGACCGAGGCCAGGCTCACCGGGCTGATCCCCGGCACGGCGGGCAGTTTCACCGGCCACCCAGTGCCGCGGTGAACGCGCCGACGGCGCCGGCGGGCGGGGTGACCGGCGCGACGGGCGTCCGCGCGACGGTGACGCCCAGATCGCGGCCGGCTTGGGAGAACGTGTCGAGTTGTTTTGCCAGGCCACGGAAATCCGGTGCGCTGGGCAGTGGGGCGCCGTCGCCGAGGGACCGCAGCCGTTCGGCGACGCGGGCCGCTTCGGTGCCGTGGACGCGTTCGAGGTCGCGCGCCTGGTCCAGCAGGCGGTCGAGGTCCCGTCGCGCGGCCGTGAGCCGACTGCGAGCGGCGGTCAGTTCACCTTCGGCGCCGGGAGAGAACTGGACGGTCGTCTCGGCGCGTTCGACGTCGTCCTGGGCGTCGACGACCGCGCGCCGGGCGGTGCCGGCCCGGTGGTCGAGGTCTTCGGCCTGACGTCGGTGGGCCGCGAGGACGCCGGCCCAGTCGTCGAGGACGGCGGCGGCCTCGCGGAGTGCTTCGGGCACGGCGGCGAGGCCCGCGCGAGTGCGCCCGGCGCGGTCGGCGAGGGCCTGCGCGGACCGGCCGGCCCACTCGGGGATCTCGCCGGGGGTGGGAGCTTCGCCGAGCTTCGCGGCGGCCGCGACGCAGCGGCGGGCCGCTTCGGCGACGGCGTCGGCGCTGCCGGGGACGGGGTCGAAGCCGAGACCCCGGAACTTAGCCATCGGCACGGCCGGAATCGCCGAAAACGGCCGGGCCGAACGAGCCGGCGCCGCCGAGGTCGGTGCGCTGGTGGGGCTGCGCCGTGGTCGGACCTGAGTCGGTGGCGGGCGCCTGATCGGCGTCGGCGGGCCGAAGGGGCTGCGTTGCGGTCTGGCCGGGGTCGTCCGATCCCGGCTGTGCGGTGATGCGGCCCAGTGCTTCCGCCGCGCTCGCGTCCGCGCCGCGGAAGGCCTTCGCGGCCGCGCGGACGCTGTCCGCCGCTGCCGCGTAGTCCGTTCGTACGGCTCGTATCCTGCCGGACCACTCGCCGGTCAGCGCGGTGAGCGCGGCCGCCGGGGGGCCGAGGTCGCCACTCGCCGTCGCCTCGACGTCGGCCGAGGCCGCCGCGAACTCGTCGGCCGTGTCCTCCAGGCGCACCGCCAAGGCGTCCAGGGCGGCCGGGTCGGCGTGGAATCCGGTCATTCGCCGAACACCGGGGGATAGGCCGGGGGCAGGTCGTCCAGCAGGTCGTAACCGTCGGCGTACTTGTCGCGGTGCTCGGTGTCGTCCTCGCCCCGCGCGCCGCCCTGGCCGGGCGGGTACATGCCGTAGCCGCCCGCCGAGCCGCGGCCGCCGGTCGCGCCGGGGCCGAAGCCGGACGTCCCGGCGCCGAACCGGCCCGTGCCCGCCCGCTCGCCCTCGCCGAGCCCACCCGCGCCCGCACCGGCACCGCTGCCCGTCGGGCCCGGCAGGCCCGCGAAGCCGGGGACCGAGCCGGAACCGGAGCCACCCGCGCCGATCACGCCGTCGAGACCGGAAAGCCCGGGCAGCCCGCCGATCGCGCCGGGCACGGACCCGGTGAGCGTGCCCGGCAGCACACCCGCGGTCGTCGTCGAGTCGTCCGGCAGGCCGCCGGAACCGTGGTCCGGGCCGGGCGAAGGCGTAGGAGACGGCGACGGCGTGGGTGACGGCGAAGGCGTGGGAACGGGCGAAGGCGCGGGAGGCACGCGGGGCATCACCGCGTCCTCACCCTTCGCGCTCACCTGCGGCGCCGCGTCGAACGCCGGCGGCAGGCGGTGGCGGACCTCGTGGCTCGCCCCTTCGTACTGCTCCATCACGCGCACGGCTTCGGCCTTCGCGTCGTCGGCCTGCTTCTTCGTGGGGAGCTTGTCGTCGAGCAGGTCGTTCAGCATGTACGTGCCCTCGGGGCCGTCCAGCCGCTTGACCGCGTAGCCCTCCTGGAACCACCGCTCGGCCCAGTAGTGCACCGGCTCCGGCATCTTCCGCCGGGCCTCGCCGATGGCCGAGGTGTAGGTGTCGAGGCCGTCGCCGATGCTCCGGGCGTTCTCACCCGCCGTCGCGGCCCAGCCCGTCAGCTTCTGGATCGAGTCCGCGGCCTGCGCCGCCGACGGTCCCCGCCACGACAGCAGCAGCTTCTGCACCGTCGCGTGGACGTCGCCGGTGGCGGTGTCGACGCCCTTGGCGAGCTCGGCCCACCGGTGCGCCTGCTCGCCCAGCTTCGGCGGGTCGGCCGACTGGACCATGTCCCACAGCTCGCGGTGGTCGTAGCTGTCCCAGTTGATCCGCCCGAAGGCGTCCTCCTGCCGGTTCGCGATCTTCTCGCGGCGGACGCGCCGCGCCTTCGCCTTCTCGCGCTTCGTCGGCTCGTGGTTCGTGGAGTGGTAGTCAGGCATCCTGCGCCCCCGCGCTCGCCGCCAGCGTGGCTGCGGCTTCTTCGTCGTTACGGCGGTGCGAAGCGGCGACGGTGTCGAGCGCCTGCCGCAGCGAAGCCAGTTCGGTCAGGTAGGACAGCAACGCCGTCTGCACGCCACCGGCCTCGGCGCCCCCGCGCAGCCCGAACGACGCGCGCATCCAGTGCGAGACCGGCCCCTTGCCGTCGGCGAGCGGGGTGCCCAGGTCCTGGGCGTTGCCGAGGTAGCGGGCGACCTCCTGGTACCGCTCGTCGAGGGCCTTCTGCGCGGCGGCGATCTCGGCGTAGTCCAGCGCGAGCACGTCACCGCCGTCGGCGACGAGCGTGGCCGAGCCGACGCCTTCCGGCTTCGCGACGCTCGAGGCCTTCTCCCGCGGTTCGTGCTGGTCCTGTTTCTCCTGCCGCTGCTCCGCGCGCAGCTGCCGCCGCGCGTCGGCCTCGTCGCGCACTGTCGCCATGGAGGTCCTTCCCTACGCCACCCAGGCGTCCATCTTGACCAATGGGCCGCCCGGAGACCAGCGACACCCCCACCGCTGCACAGGTGGACACGAAAAGTGCACGAACCGGATAGGGCAGGATGTCCGAATGATCCGCCGCGCCCTGACCGCTGTGCTCGCCTTCGCCGCCGTACTCCTGCTGTGCACGCCGCCGGCGTCGGCCCACACCGAGCTGACGTCGAGCTCGCCCGCGGAAGGCGCGTCGCTGGCCGAGGCGCCGACGCAGGTCCAGCTCACGTTCGAGGAGCCGGTCACGTTGCCGCCGGACGCCGTGAAGATCACCGGCCGCGACGGCACCGCCTGGCCGGTCAGCACCCCGGTGGCGGCCGGGAACGTCGTGACCGCGCCGGTCACGCCGGCCGGGCCCGCCCAGGCCTACACGCTGACCTGGAAGATCGTCGCGAAGGACGGCGACAACGTCACCGGCACCGTCCACTTCACCCTCACGGCCGCGGCTTCCGCGGCGCCGGCGACACCCGCGGCGATCACCGAGGCCGCGCCCACCTCGCAGGCTCCCGTCGGCGGCGTCGACACCGGCAGCTTCCCCGGCTGGGTCTGGATCGTGGTCGCCGTCGTCGGCCTGCTCGCCGTGATCGTCGTCGGGCTGCGCTTCCTGCGCGGCGGCGGCCCGAAGGCCTAGTCCCGCGGCACCGTCACGACCCACCGCTCCGGACGCCGGCGCAGGTAACCCCACCAGTACAGCGCCGCTACCAGCAGCACCCCGGCCGTGATGCCCAGGTCGAGGGCGCTCTGCTCGACCAGGATGTAGACCAGCGCGGCGACGGCGAGCACCGGCACGACCGGCCACGCCGGCATCCGCCACACGTGCGGCTTCCGGTGCGCCGCCCGGCGGGCGCCGAGCGCGGCGGCCGCGACGCTGAGGTAGAGCGCCACGACGGCGACCCCGGTGACGCCGTTGAGCGTGTCCACCGGCACGAAGCACAGGACGGCCTCGGACAGCCCGGTCACCAGCGTGGCCACCCACGGCGAGCCGTACCGGCGCCCGACCACGCTCATCGCGCGGTTCACCGGCTCCGGCCAGGCCCGGTCGCGGGCCGAGGCGAACAGCACCCGCGAGTTCTGGATGACCATGACGATCACGGCGTTCACGATCGCCGCCGCGATGCACAGGCTGATCGTGACGCCGACGCCCGAGTTGCTCCAGCTCGTCACGAGCGCGGTCAGGTCGAGCCCGGCGAGTGACGCGGCGTCCGGCACGGCGAGGGTGATCGCGACGACCGGCACCAGGATGACCAGCGCGCTGACGCCGAGCGTCCAGAACACCGTCCGGACGACGGTCCGGCGCGGCTCCCGCATCTCCTCGGCGAGGTAGACGGCCGTGCTGAAGCCCTGCACGACGAACAGCGCGACGGCGAGCCCGGCGATCACCGCGATCGGCCCGATCCCGCCGGTGCCGAGGCTCGGCTTGACCAGCACGGCCGGGCTCTGTGAGGTGTGCGTGAAGCCGAGCAGCGCTACGACGAAGATGGCGACCAGTTCGATGACCAGGAAGATCCCGGTGATCCAGGCGTTGGAACGCAGGTTGAGCAGCCCCATCACCGTCGCCGCCAGCATCACGATCGCGCCGGCCACCGACGGGTCGATGGCGACGGCCGCGGCGAGGTAGTCCGCGACGCCGATGGCGATGATCGGTGGCACGACGAGGATGACGATCACCGACAGCATGAACGTCAGCCAGCCGGCGAACCGGTTCGCGACCGTGGTCACCATGGCGTATTCGCCGCCCGCGCTCGGGACCAGGGTGCCCAGCTCGGAGTAGCAAAAGGCGACGCCGACGCAGAGCAGCACGGCGAGGGTGATGGTGAGCGCGGTGCCGGTACCGAGGTCGCCGAACAGCGGGGGCACCAGGACGAACAGGGACGACGCCGGCGTCACGCAGCTGAGCGTGAGCAGCGTGCCGCCGCCGACGCCGATGGAGCGGGTGAGCGTGCGGGGTCCGGCGGGGGTGGTGGCCGTCGCGGTGCTGGGCGGGACAGGGGTGCGGGGCATGGGCGTTCCCTCCGGCCTGGGCAAGGTGCGACGGATGGAACAGCACGTGATTCGGTGTTGTCAACGCCGGAAATTCGACTGATTTCGTCGTTCAGGCGGTCGGTGGCCTTCGCATTCAGTGACCATCCGTGATCGAATCGCCGGGTTTGCCTCGCGTCGCCCGCGTCAGGGATGATCCCGGGCGTGAGCAGCCAGGACATCCCCAGCCGGCCGGCGCCGCCGGTGCTCGACGACATCTCGCGGCAGATCATCGCGCAACTGCAGGAGGACGGCCGGCGCGCGTACGCGACCATCGGCAAGGCCGTCGGCCTGTCCGAGGCCGCGGTGCGCCAGCGGGTGCAGCGGCTGTCGGACTCCGGCGTCATCCAGATCGTCGCCGTCTCGGATCCGTTGCAGGTCGGGCTGTTCCGGCAGGCGATGATCGCGATCACCGTGGACGGTCCGCTCGAGCCGGTCGGCGACGCGCTGGCCGACATGGACGAAATCGCGTACGTGATCCTCTGCGCCGGGCGCTACGACGTGCTCTGCGAAGCCGTCTGCGCCGACGACGAGGCCCTGCTCGAGCTGATCTCGACGCGCATCCGCGCGCTGCCGGGCGTCCGGCACGCGGAGGCGATGGTCTACCTCAAGCTGCGGAAACAGACCTACCAGTGGGGCACTCGCTGACCGTGACGACTAAATCCGAAGGCAAGATCGCTCCTTCGGTCGATAATTAGTCGTTAACGATGGTTACGGCGACCGGATCGCTTGCGTAACGTCGATGGTGCGTGCGATAACCGAGCCATGACCACAACCGCCGACCCGGCCGCCACCGTCGACGCCGCGGCCCTCGCCCAGTCCGCCCGCAGCAACCTCTGGATGCACTTCACCCGCCATTCCGCTTACGACACCACCGACGTCCCGGTGATCGTGCGCGGCGAAGGCGCCTACATCTGGGACGCCCGCGGGAAGCGGTACCTGGACGGGCTCGCCGGCTTGTTCGCGGTCCAGGTCGGCCACGGCCGCGAGGAGCTCGCCGAAGCCGCCGCGCGCCAGACGAAACAGCTCGCGTACTTCCCGCTCTGGGGTCACGCGCACCCGTCGGCGATCGAGCTGGCCGAGCGGCTGGCCGCCGCGTCGCCCGGCGACCTGAACCGGGTGTTCTTCACCGTGAGCGGCGGCGAGTCGGTCGAAACGGCGTGGAAGCTCGCCAAGCAGTACTTCAAGCTCGTCGGGAAACCCACCAAGCACAAGGTGATCAGCCGCGCGCTGGCCTACCACGGCACCTCGCAGGGCGCGCTGTCGATCACCGGCATCCCCGGCGCCAAGGCCGACTTCGAGCCGCTGGTGCCGAGCACGATGCGCGTCCCCAACACCAACTTCTACCGCGCCACCGAGCACGCTGACGACTACGCCGCCTACGGCCGCTGGGCCGCCGACCAGATCGAGCAGGCGATCGAGTTCGAAGGCGCGGACACCGTCGCCGCCGTCTTCCTCGAGCCGGTGCAGAACACCGGCGGCTGCTTCGTCCCGCCGCCCGGCTATTTCGAGCGCGTGCGCGAAATCTGCGACAGGCACGACGTCCTGCTGGTGTCGGACGAGGTGATCTGCGCGTTCGGCCGGGTCGGGTACGACTTCGCCGCCAAGCGCTACGGCTACCAGCCGGACATCATCACGACGGCGAAGGGCCTGACGTCCGGGTACGCGCCGCTGGGTGCGGTGCTCGCGAGCGAGCGGCTGATGGACCCGTTCACCCGCGGCGCCACGACGTTCGTGCACGGCTCGACCTACGGCGGGCACCCGGTGTCGTGCGCGGTGGCGCTGGCCAACCTCGACCTGATGGAGCGCGAGAACCTCTACGGCCACGTGCTGGCCGGCGAGTCCGCCTTCCGGTCCACTTTGGACAAGCTGACCGACCTGCCGATCGTCGGCGACGTCCGCGGCGCGGGGTTCTTCTACGGCATCGAGCTGGTCAAGGACAAGGCGACCAAGGAGACCTTCAGCGCGGCGGAATCCGAGCGCGTGCTGCGTGGTTTCCTGTCCGACGCGCTGTTCGAGGCCGGGTTGTACTGCCGGGCGGACGACCGCGCCGAGCCGGTCGTGCAGCTGTCGCCGCCGCTGATCTGCGACCAGCGCCAGTTCGACGAGATGGAGCAGATCCTGCGCGACACCCTGACCCGGGCCTGGAAGCTGCTCTAATTAGCCGGCGCGTCTGAAGGCCGGAGACGTGGCCGCGAACGCTGAGGGGCCTGTCGTGACGCGGCTCCGGCCGCCACGTGGGTCGCGGTTCCGGGCGCCTGCCGGGAAAGTCGCGTTCGTGCGGGTCGGTTAGCCCGGACGGGCAACGATTCTGCGGGGCGCCCGCCCGGCTGGGTACCGTGGATCTGGGGACCGGGGGAGCGGCCGTCGCCGGCCCGATTGTCCTTGCCCTCGGCCGCGCACCCGGGAGGACTCTCGATGACCGCGACCACGGACACCCCGCGCCTGCCGTTCGCGCGGCCGAACGTCCTGGAGATCGCTCCGCTCTACGAAGTGCTGCGGCGCCAGGGGCCGGTGGTGCGGGTGACCACGCCGGTGGGTGACCCGGCGTGGCTCGTCACCGGCTTCGACCAGGTGCGGACCGTGCTGTCGGACCCGCGGTTCGGCCGCTCGCACCCCGCGCCGGAAGAGGCGTCGTCGCTGTCGGACGCGGCGATCCTCAGCCGGCCGCAGGGTGACCACGACACCGAGCACGCCGAGCACGCGCGGATGCGGAAGATGCTGGTCCCGTCGTTCTCCGCCAACCGGATGCGACGGCTGGCCGGCCACGTCCAGGAGCTGGCCGACGGCTGCTTCGACGCGATGGACCGGGCCCGCGCCGAGCACCCCGGGGAGCCGGTCGACCTGCACGAGCTGCTGTCGTTCCCGCTGCCCGTGCTGGTGATCTGCGAGCTGCTCGGCGTCCCGTACGAGGACCGCGACACGTTCCGGGTGCTCTCGGAGCGGATGGGCCGCACGGACATCGGGACCGGCGCCGACGCCGCGCTCGACGAGTTCGCCGGGTACATGGGCCGGCTCGCCGCGGCGAAGCGGCGCCACCCCACCCAGGACGTCGTCTCCGACATGGTCCGCACCCAGGCCGACGACCCCACCTTCAGCGACGACGACCTCGCCCGGCTCGCCGCCGGCCTGCTGTTCGCCGGCCACGAGACGACGTCGAACCGGATCGACCTCGGCGTGTTGTTCCTGCTCACCGACCTCGCCCAGCGCGACGCGCTCGTCGCCGACCCCGAGGGCCGCGTCCACGGCGTCGTCGAGGAGATCCTCCGGATGTCGGCGCCGGGCGGCCTTGGCCTCCTGCGGTACGCGCACGACGATGTCGACCTCGGCGGCGCGGCGATCGCCCGCGGCGACGCCGTGGTCCTGTCGATCAGTGCCGCCAACCGCGACGAGTCCGTGTTCCCCGGCGCCGCGACGTTCGACCCGGACCGCAAGCCGAACGGGCACGTCGCCTTCGCCTACGGCGGCTGGTTCTGCATCGGCGCCAGCCTCGCCCGCACCGAGCTGCGGGTGGTGTTCGGCTCGCTGTTCCGCCGGTTCCCGGGGCTGCGGCTGGCCGTGGGGGTGGACGAACTGGAGGTCCGGACGAATCGTGTCACCGGGGGAGTGGACCGCGTGCCGGTCCTCTGGTAGACCGAAGCGGCTCCGACGCCGTTATCACCGGAAAGTCAGGACAGCATGGCCCTGTGGGACAAGCTCGGAATGGACGACAAGCTCGTCAAGGTGCTGAAGGAGATCCCACCGGGCCCGGAGGCCGAGGACTTCGGGCCCGCCTTCGTCACGATCCACCAGCTGGCCGTCGAGCTCGACCAGCGGTTTCCCGAGGTGCGCCGGCAGCTGGACGTGCCGTTCGGCGGTGGCGCGAGCCGGCACGCCGGGCTCGTCGAGCTGCTCGGCAAGGAGCTGGTCGACAAGATCAAGCGCTACGGCGACGTCTACCCGATCGAAGCCGCGCAGCTGTCGTCGGTGCGGTTCCGGGAGCTGCGGTTGCGCGGTCCGGGCGGGCGTGACCTGGTCGGCGCGTCGCGGACCGACCTGCCGCTGATCCGCCTGCGGGCCAAAGACAAGCCCGAGGACTGAGCGGTGCTCCCACCGCCACCGGTCCGGGTCCTGGTCGCCGAGCGCGACCCCGGCGTGCGGGACCGCCTGAGCGGGATCCTCGGTGAGGCGGACGGCATCGAGGTCGTCGGCTCGGTCGGCGACGCGACGGCGGCCCGGGCCACCCTCCGGCGGCGGCTGCCCGACGTGGTGCTGCTGGACCCGCGCCTGGCGCCGCTGGGTCCGGTTTCCCGGCGCCCCGCGGTGGTCGTGCTGGCCACGTTCGACTCCGAGGCGGGGATCCTGCGCGCGCTGCGGGACGGCGCGGCGGGGTTCCTGCTGCGGTCCGCCCGGCGCAACGAGCTGATCAAGGTGGTCCGGCTGGCGGCCGACGGGCACGTGGTCCTCTCGCCGGACGCCTCCCGCCGCCTGGTCTCCGCGGCGACGCGCCTGTCCGGCCCCCGCGACGAGCGGCTGGCGCGGGTGGACCTGCTGTCGGAGCGCGAGCGGGAGGTGCTGGTCGGCGTCGGCTCGGCCCTGACGAACGCCGAGATCGCGACGCGGCTCGAGCTGCCGGAGCCGGTAGTGCGGACCCTTGTCGCGCAGGTCGTGAAGAAGCTCGGGTGCGCGCACCGGACGGAAGCCGGGCTGCTGGCCATCGAACGCGGCCTCTGCCGCTGACGGAGGTGCCGTGAGGGGCACCCTCAGGGACATAAACGCCCTGAGGGTGCCCCTCACGACCTTGGTCAGAACCCGCCGAGGCCGTTCGGGACGCCGACGCCCGTGGGGGCGTCGTAACCCGGGGCGGCCACGCACAGGTAGTCGCCGCCGCACTTCGCGCCGCCGCCGACGGGATCGTTGGTCCCGGCCGTGATGTCGACGAACTGCGACGCCCGCGCGTAGAGGTCGGCCGGCTGCGCGACCCCCGCTCGGCCGGACCGGCCGTACAACCCTGCGACGAACGGAGCCGACGCGCTGGTGCCGTTCACCGGGAGCCAGCCACCCACGTCCGTGGTGTAGATCGCCAGGTCGTCGGCGACCGCCGCGACGTCCGCGACCGTCCGCTTGCCGCAGTGGGTGTCCTTCTGCCACTTCGGTTTCGCGATGTAGGCTGAGCAGCCGCTGCCGCCGTAGGACCACGCCTGCTCCGCCCAGCCGCGCGCGGAGTCCGGGTCCCTCGCCAGCGACGTCCCGCCGACCGCGACCGTCGTCGCCAGCGCGGCGGGGTAGCTCGCCGCGGTGAACCCGGAGTCGCCCGAGGAGGCCACCACCGTCACGCCCGGGTGCCGGTAGTGGCTCGCGAACGCCAGCTGCGCACCGCCTTCCCGCGAGCCGTAGCTGTTCGACACCACCTTCGCACCCAGCCGGACGGCGGTGTCCTCGGTCTCGGCGAGGTCGGCGAACCCGGGGGTGGTGCCTTCCACGACGACGATCCGGCACGACGGGCACGCCGCGGACACCATCGAGACATCCAAAGTGGACTCGATGGCCCAGCCGAAGTCGGCCGCCGGCAACGGCGTCGCGGCGCCCTGCTGGTTGACCTTCCGGAAGCAGCCGTTCGCCGTGGTGCACGGCGGCAAGCCGTACTGCGCCCGGTAGGTGGCCAGGTCGGCCTCCAGGTTGGGCGCGTCGTAGGCGATCGAGATGCCGACGACGGTGCCGGGCCCGGTGCTCGCGGGCAGCCGGTAGGCCGAGGCCAGGTCGTCGGCACCCCAGCCGACCGGGCCGTCGGCCAGGGCGCGCGTGGCCCCCGGCGTGAACGTGGTGAGGCAGCGCAGGACGCCCGGCCCCGCCTCGGGACAGGCCGCGCGCGGCCCGGGTGCGGCGGCCGCGGCCGGAGCCAGCGCGATCGCCGCTGCGCAGACGGCCGCCAGTGCGCCTAGCTTTCGAATGGACACAGTGGACACTCCCTTCAGGACGCGTAGACGTGGTAGGCGGCGGTGATCGTCTCCGCGATGGTCGCCCCGGCGGCGTCGGACGCGGTGACCCGCAGTGAGACGTCCGTGCCGCGGAAGGTGTCCGTGGTCGAGGCGAAGTCCGCGTGGTAGACGCCGTTCCCGCGGGCCGTGACGGCCGCGTCCTGCCAGGTGGTGCCGTCGGTCGAGTACTGCACGGTCGCTCCCGTGATCGCACTCGCGCCGGCCGACTGCAGGTGCCCGGCGGTGAGGTCGAGACCCTGCGGCCCGGACGCGGTGGAGCCGTCCGGCCGGAGCCCGCCGACCGCGTACCCCAGTGTCAGCAACGGCTCGACCGCGCAGGACCGGTCCGGCCCGTCGGCTCCGCGCGCGCAGTACAGCGCCTGCGGGAGGGTGACGCCGTCGACGTGCCGCGACTTCCACGTCCACTCGGTGTGGGTGGCCGTGCTCTGGTGGTACATCGGGCCGGTGCGGCCCGCGTCGAGCGTCAGCCCCAGTGTCGACGGCCCGGCGCCGACCTCCTGTGCCAGGTTGAGCGCGAAGCCGCCGACCGGGTCGCCCTCGGCGACCGTCGTGCCGTCCTGGGTCAGCGTGTAGTGCCCCGTGATCGTGTCGCGCGATTCGCCGTAGTAGCCGAAGCCGGTGTGGCCGGGTTCGTTGTCGCTGAACGGCGTGATGGCGAACCGCAGCAGGTCGCCGGCCCGCGTCGCGGCCGGCTGGGTGTACACGGTCGCGTCGTCCAGCGGCTCGAGGGCGACGGCACCGGCCGGGTGCAGCGGGAACCGGTTCCAGCCTTCGGTGACGGCGGTGCCGCCCCGGTAGCCGTGGAACGCCTCGTACTGGCCGCCCGCCCAGCCGGGGAACGGCCCGGGCAGGACGTACTTCGAGACCCCGCCGAACCAGACGAGGTCCGGCGCGGCCGAGACGTACTCGGTCTGCCGCCGCGGCAGGTCGATCGGGTGCGACGGCCGCCCGCTGGTGTCCTCGAAGGCGAACATGCCGCTGCGCTGCCGCAGGCCGGCCGAGGCGTACTCGCTGTAGTAGGTGGCGTCGACCGCGGCGACGTCCTTCGCCGTGATCACGTACCGCTGCTGCGGGATCGTGCCGGCGCTCGCCTTCTGCAGCACGTATTCGTACGGCGTGCCGGGTCCGGGCGGGGACACGAGCCGGCTGTACGGGTACGTCTGCAGCGCCCCGGTGGTGACGGGTTTCGCCGTCGGCGACGCCGAGATCGGCACACCGGGACCGGCGTCGAAGTCGACGAGCAGCGCGGGCCCGGTCTTCGCGGCCCGGCGGAACAGGAACCCGGTGTCGTCGAGCAGCGCGGGCCGCGGGGTCACCCAGGTCAGCTTGCTGGTGGCGCGTTTCGCGTCGACCCGGACGGTGGTGTCGGCCTTCACCGCGAACTGGGGCTGCGCGCTGAAGCGCAGTTCGGTCGGGTTGCCGTCGGCGTCGGCGGTCCAGAAGACGCCGAGCGCGCTGTAGTTCCCGTCCGGCGCGCTGAACTTCGCCGTTCCCCCGGTGAAGTAGTTGTAGTTCTCGTTCGGGTCCAGGATGTTGCCGTCGTCGGTGTTGTAGAGGAACGCGATCCCGTTGTCGGCGGGCTTTCCGCCGATGTCGGTGGCGTCCACCGAAACCGTACGCATCACCGACCGCGGCTGCGCTTTCGGCTGCTTCACGCCCTTGAGCGCGAAGCTCGCGCCGCCGGCGAAGAGCCCTTGCCCGCCGAAGTGGCCGCGGGCGTTGTCCTCCTTGAACTGCTTCGCCAGCGCAGCACCGAAATCGGGCACGTCCTCGGCGACCTGTCCGCCGGCCAGCAGCGCCTTGACGTCGAACAGGCTCAGGTCGAGCCCGCGCCCGAGGTAGGGGAGCGCGGTGCCGGGAACCTCGTAGTCCCGCCCGCCGAGGCGCAGGTGGACGAGCGCGCGGGCCATCCCCTTGGCCGCGGCGGGCTGGACGTCGAAGGTGTCCCGGCCGTCCGGAGCGGTCCGGACGGTGACCCGGTCACCGGTGATGAGCGTGGCGGTCGCCGCCGAGGTCGTCGCGCTCGCGGGTGGCGGGGCGAGCCCGGTCAGCCCCGCCTGACCGGCGAGCAGGACCGCGAACACCGAAAGAGTTCTTCGCACTGGCGCCTCCGTGTGGTGGTTGATCACCACTACGACGAGCCAGTCGCCGGGACCGTTGAGCCCCGTTCCCGAACCTGCCGGAAGTTACCTCGAACGGCTCAACCACCCAGAGTCAGGAAGAGTGGACCGCCGGCACCGGCCGGGCGACGCCGAAACCGCCGTACGGTCCGGCTTTCGCGCGCTTGCGGACCTCGTCGAAGTGCCGGTGCACCGCCTCCGCCGCGGCGTCCGCGTCCCGCAGCAGGAGGGCGTCCACGATCACCTGGTGCCGTTTCGCGGTGGCCGTCGGCGAGGCGGCCGGGCCGCCCAGCTCGCCCTCCGCGATCCGGTAGACGTCCCAGAACAACCCCGTCAGCTCGCGGGCCAGGTCGAAGCCGGCTTCGGCGCAGATCAGGTCGTGGAACTCGCGGTCGGCCTCCGCCGCGTCCGGGCCCTTGCGGCGCATCCGGGCGACGCACGCCTGCAGGTCGTCGATCAGCTCCGGCCGGTGCTCGACGGCGACGCGGCGGGTCAGCTCCGTCTCGAGCATCTCGCGGACTTCGAGGAGGTCGCGCAGGCGGCCGACGTCGGTCGCGCCGCGGGCGCGGGTGCGGAACAGCAGCCACGTCTGCAGCGACTCCGAGCCCGCCGACCCGACGAACGTGCCGTAGCCGTGGCGGATCTCGACGATGCCCAGGGCCTGCAGGGCCTTGATCGCCTCGCGGACCGAGTTGCGGCTGACGCCGATGTCCTCCATGAGGCTCAGTTCGGTCGGCATCGGCGCGCCCGGCGGGAGCTCCCGTTCGACGATCAGGTCGATGATGCGCTTGGTGATCTCTTCGCTGCGCTGCGGACGGGCCACTGCATGTCCTCCCCGGATGCGTCGTGAGAGGACATCCTACGTCGTACGTCCCGGGACTCTGTGACATCCGGGACTTCGCCCCGGGCCGGGGGCTTCGCCACCCGGAACCCCCGGAAGCCGCGCGGCATCCCTACACGCGGGCCCTCTTCTCGGCGACGCCCAGCCTGCTGCACCAGGTCGAGCCGATCGTGCTCACCGGCCCGGTGCCGTCGGCGACGCACCCGCCGAGCGGCTGCCCGTTCCGCACCCGCTGCCCGAAGGCCACCGGCGAGTGCGCGGCCGAGCCGCCGCTCGCCGCGGCCGACGGCGGCCACACCTACCGCTGCATCCATCCCGAGACCCCTGCCGGAGTGAGCGCCTGATGCCGAAGTTCGCCGGAATCGTCCCCCCGCTGTGCACGCCGTTGACCGACGACTTCAGCGTGGACACCGACTCGCTGCGGCGCCACGTCGAGTTCCAGCTCGACGCCGGCGTGCACGGCGTCTTCGTCCTCGGCTCGTCCAGCGAGGTCGCCTTCCTCCCCGACGCCCAGCGCCGGGTCGTCGTCGAGACGACGGTCGAGCAGATCGCGGGACGCGTCCCGGTGCTGGCCGGCTGTATCGACATGACGACGTTGCGGGTCGCCGAGCACATCCGCGCCGCCGAGGCGGCCGGGGCCGACGCCGTCGTCGTCACCGCGCCGTACTACACGCGCACGCACGTCGCCAAGATCGACCGGCACTTCCGGCTGCACGAACGCACGTCGCTGCCGATCGTCGCCTACGACATCCCGGTCGCGGTCCACACGAAGCTGGACGGCGCCATGGTGCTCGACCTCGCCGCCGACGGCGTCCTCGCCGGCCTGAAGGACTCCAGCGGCGACGAAGCGGCGTTCCGCGCGGTGCTGCTGGGCAAACGCGAACGCGGCCTCGACGCCTTCGCCGTGTTCACCGGCTCCGAACTCGTCGTCGACGCGGCGCTGGCGATGGGCGCGGACGGCGCCGTCCCGGGCCTCGGCAACGTCGACCCGGTCGGCTACGTTCTCATCCACGACCACTTCAAGGCCGGCAACCTCGCCGCGGCTCGCCGCGAACAAGAGCGTCTGCTGAAGCTGTTCTCGATCACCTCGGTGGCCCCGCCGAGCCGGATGGGCCGCGGCTCGGCCGGCCTCGGCGCGTTCAAGGCCGCGATGAAGATGCGCGGTTTCATCGACAACGCCGTCATGGCCCCGCCGCAGCTGCCCCTGGACGACGAGGAACTGCTGCGCCTCAAGGAGATACTCGTCGAAGCGGGCTTGCTCTGACGGCCCCGCCCACCCGCCCGAGGGAGATGAGGACGACGCCGGCGATGCTGAGCGCACCGCCGGCCACGTCCACCCAGGTCGGCGTCTCGCCCAGCCAGACGAACGCCACCGCCAGGGCGACGGCCGGGACGAGGTAGAGCGCGCCGGTCGCGACGGCGATCGTGTGGCGGGCCACCGCGTACCCCCAGGCGACGAACCCGGCCGCCGAGGGCAGCACACCCAGGAACACCACGGACAGCGTCGCGCTCAGCGGCGCCGTTTCGACGCCGCGAAGGGCCGCGGGCGCGAGCGGCAGCAGGAACAGCGTCCCGGCCCACATCGCGTAGCAGGCGACTTCGAGCCCGGTGTAGCGCTTCAGCAAGGGCTTGCTGCCGAAGTGGTAAACGCCCTGGACCGCGGCGGCGGCCAGCACGACCCACGCGGCACCCGAGTAGCCCAGGCCGCCGCCGAGCGCGATGAGCGCGCTGCCGCCGAACGCCACCGCGCTGCCCAGCACCTTCGTCGTCGTCAGCCGTTCGCCCAGGAACGCCATCGCGAGCAGCACGCTGAACACCGGCGCCACCGACACGAGCAGGCTCGCCGTGCCCGCCGGCACGCGCACCTCACCCCAGTTGAGCAGCAGCTGGTACGCGCTCATCCCGGCCAGCCCGCACGCCGCGATCAGCGGCAGGTCGGCCGCGCGCGGCCGCCGCACCCCCAGCGCCGGCGCGACCAGCAGCAACACAGCTGACGCCACCGCGAGCCGGGCGAACGACAGCCCGGCGACACCGTAGCCGTCGAGCCCCACCTTGATCGCCGGGAACGCCGACGCCCACAGCACGACGGTGACGGCCAGGGCGAGGGTTGCCTTGAGAGTGGGCTTCACGACGGCTATCGTCGGCCGGAAGATGCAGAAGTACCAGTTACGGTTTCTTTGCTGAAGAGAAAGTCTGACTTCATGTTGGAGCTGCGCCGCCTGCGCATCCTGCACGGTCTCGCCCAGCACCGGACCGTGGCCGCGACCGCGGCGGTGCTGCACCTGACCGGCCCGGCCGTCTCGCAGCACCTGGCCGCCCTCGAACGCGAAGCGGGCACGCCGCTGCTCGAGAAGCAGGGCCGCACCCTGGCCTTCACCTCGGCCGGGCGGCTGCTGGTCTCGCACGCCGAGGTGATCCTCGACGACCTCGCCGCCGCGGAGTCGGCGATGGCGGCGGTGTCCGAGAACGGCGGCACCGGCACGGTCCGGCTGGCCGCGTTCGCCTCGGCGGCGCGGCAGCTGCTGCCGGCGGCGTGGGCCGGGCTCCGGGAGGCCGGCACGGTCTCGCTGCGCCTGGTCCAGGAAGAGCCGGACGACGCGCTGGAGTCGTTGCGCCGCCAGGACGTCGACATCGCGCTGGTGCACAGCTATTCGCTGCTGCCGCGCAGCATCCCGCCGCGCTGCGAAGACCGGCGGCTGCTGGAGGACCCGGTGCTGCTCGCGCTCGCCCCGGCGCCGGCCGCGGCGGCCGGCCTGGCGCCGGGCGAACCCGTGCGGCTGGAGCGGTTCGCCGGCCACCCGTGGCTCGTCCCCGCCGCCGACCTCTCGTGCCGCGAGATGATCCACCGGGCCTGCGGCGCGGCGGGGTTCGTGCCGCCGGTGGCGGCGGAGGCGAGCGACTTCGCGGTCCTCGTCGCGCTGGCCGCGTCCGGCGCGGGCGTGGCGTTGGTGCCCGCCATGGCGTTGCCCGCCGGGCCGCCCGGGGTCAGCCTCCACCCGCTCGAAGAACCGTTGACGCGCAAGGTGTTCGCGCTGACCCGGACGGGCACGGCACGGCGCCCGGACATCCGGGTCGTGCTCGACGAACTCGAACGGTCGGCCCGCGACTGGGCGGACCGCTACTTCTGAGGCCGCGCCTTCTCCACTGCCTCCAGGAACTTCGCGACCTTCGCCCGCATCCCGTACGGGTACAGGAACGTGTTCCCGGCCAGCTTGTCGGCGAACAGTGGCACGTTCGCGACGACGTCCGCCGCCGAATCCGGGACCACGAAAACGATCTTGCCCGGTTTCCACGCGGTCGGCGGTGTGTGCTGGATCTTGCTGATCTTCTCGACCGGGAACGTGTTCCTGGTGTCGCTCGGGAGGATGAACCAGCTCTTCGTCGCGATGCTCAGCGTGACGGTGTGCCCGTCGAAACGGATCGACCTGCGCCTGGCCCTCAGATGCACGCGTCCGACTATGGCAGAGCACGCGCCCCGGGGGACAGGTGCTTCCGGGTGCTCAGAGCGTCTTGCAGGTCAGCTCCGGACGCGCGGTGCCGTTGCCCTGGCCCGTCAACGCGGTCAGGCCGAACGACGTCGAGCCGTTCGCGTCGAGCTTCGCGTTCCAGTCCGCGTTGTCGACCGTGACGGTCGAGCCGTCGACGGTGAAGGTGCCGTTCCACAGGCCGGTGATGTGGTGGCCGTCGGGCAGGGTCCAGTAGACGCGCCAGCCGAGCAGCTTGACGGCGCGGTCGTTGTGCACGGTCACCTCCACCTGGTAGCCGCCGGGCCACGAGTTCGTGACCCGGTAGTCGGCCGCGCAGCCCAGGTCCGCGGGGGCCGAGGAGCTGGTGGTGGGCGTCGGCGGCGGGGGAGTGGTGGAGAACGGCACGGGTGCGGGCGCGGCCGCCGTCGTGTTGCTGTCGGGCACCAGCGCCGTGCCGATGAGCACGCCCAGGGCCAGCAGCACCGCGCCGGCCGCGCCGGCGAGGACGAGCTTCCGGCGGGGTCGGCGGACCTGCAGCAGGCGCGTCCCGACCTGGGGGACCACCCGCGGCGGCGGCAGCGGACGGCCGCCGGTGACCGCCTCGAACAGCTCCTGCACCTCGGCCATGGCCGGCCGCTGCGCGGGATCGCGCCGCAGGAGCCGGCCGAGCACCTCGGCCAGCGGGCCGAGGTGCTTCGGCGGGATGACGTCGTCCTGGGCGATCCGCCGCAACAGGACGATGGTGTTGTCCTCATTGCCGAACGGCGGCATGCCCTCCAGCGCGCGGTAGAGCGTCGCGCCGAGGGAGAAGACGTCCGCCGGGAACCCGGCTTCGGCGCCCCCGGCGACTTCCGGCGCCAGGTAGGCGGGCGTGCCGGCGATGAACCCGCCGCCGGTCACGGCCCCTTCGCCGGTCGCGCGGGAGATGCCGAAGTCGGCGATCTTCGTGACGCCGTCGGGCGCCATCAGGACGTTGCCGGGCGTGACGTCCCGGTGCACGATGCCTTCGGCGTGCGCGGCGGCGAGCGCCGACGCGACCTGTTCGCCGACGCGCGCGACCTGGTCGGCCGGCAGAGTTTCCCGCTCCAGCAGGACTTCGGCCAGGCTCTGCGACGGCAGGTACTCCATCACCAGGTACGGGTCGCCGGCGTGCTCGACGACGTCGTGCACGGTGATGGCGTGCGGGTGCCGCAGCCGCGCGGTGAGCCGCGCCTCGCGCAGCGCCCGCGGACCGCCCTGCCCACCGCCGGACGGGTCGTAGCCCAGCTGCTTCACCGCGACGACCCGGTCGAGCCGCTCGTCGCGGGCACGCCAGACGACGCCCATCGCTCCCTGGCCGATCCGGTCGACCAGCCGGTAGCGCTCGGCGATCAGCTGTCCTGCCTCGGTCACGACGACCCTCCGGTACCGGTGCTCGCCCAGGCCTTCCCCGGTGACACGGATCCGGGGACCGATCGGTTCGAGCTTAACGGCCTGCTCGTCGCCTCGCCGACGAGCAGGCCGCCGCCACGCTCACGCGCCGAGCGGGTGCAGCTGGTCCCACGACGGGACGCGTGGGACCAGCTGCAGCCTCATCCCGGCCTCGGCGGGCAGCTTGTCAGCCTTGCGGGCGTTGCAGCTGCGCGCCGTCCCGCCGCACGCGGCGACCGTGTTGAGCCAGTCGGTCCGCGCGCCGCCGCGGCTCAGCGGCACCACGTGGTCGATCGTCGTCGCGCGCTGCCCGCAGTAGGCGCAGCGGTGCCCGTCACGTGCCAGCACACCACGCCGGGACCAGCGTGGCGGCTGCGTATATCGCCACTTCATGACGACGTACCGCAGCAACCGCACGATCTTCGGGCGCGGGAACAGCCCGTAGGCGAGACCGTCTTCGGCCTCGTGGACCACGGCGACGTCGCGCACGAGCATCCGGATGGCGTGCGGGACGGACACGGTGTGCAGTGGCTCGTAGCCGGCGTTGAGGACGAGAACCCCCATGGCGCAACCTCTTTCGGTGAAACGGATACGAAAAGCCGCCCGGATCGCGGTGATCCGGGCGGCTTTCCGCGAAGCGACCCGTTCATGGTCGCCGAGCTTCGCGAGAGGCGTCAATCGTGTTTCAGCGCAACGGGTGACTCTCGAGGAACCGCCAGATCACCGGGGTCGCGTCGATGACGGTCGGCGTGGCCGAGTCGAGGTTCGGTTTCGTGCTCGGCCAGACGTGCCCCGCGCCTTCGACGCGGTAGTGCTCGACCGTGCCGCGCCGGTCGCAGGCGAGCCACTTCTGCGCGACGACACCCTTGACCGGCGTCCACGACAGCGGCCCGAACCGGCAACCGTCCCTTGTGGACCACGCGGCCAGCCAGCCGGGGATCGGCGGCAGGCCCTTCTCCGGAACACCGGTGTAGGGGATGGTCGTGTCGGCGGTGCCGTGGAAGTCGAGGATCGGCACCGGCCGGCTCGGGTGGCAGGCGCCGCCCTGCGGGTAGAAGGCGCCGGACACCGGGGCGAACGCCGCGATCCGGCTCGCCAGGCGGCAGGCCAGCACGCCGACGAACCCGCCGCCGTTGGACTTCCCGGCGGCGAAGACGCGGTCGGCGTCGACGCACAGCGTCCGCTGCAGCTTCGTGATGAGGTCGCTGGTGAGCAGGACGTCGTCCGCGGCGGCCGAGTAGGGCGCGCCGGTCCAGGCGGTCTCGCCGTCGGTCCCGACGAGGCCCTGCGGGTAGACCGAGATCGCGTCCAGCGCGGAGAAGCCGGACAGCTCTTCCTGGTACTGGGACGTGCGCTTGTGCCCGTGGAACGACAGGAGCACCGGGTAGGACTTGCGCGGGTTGTAGTGCGCCGGCAGGTGCACGGTGTAGGTGCGGTCGAGGCCGCCCGAAGTGAGGTGCTGCGTCGTCGTCACGCCGGCCGGGACGGGCGCCGGGCGGCCGCAGCCGGTGGTGCGGACGGGGTGGTCGACGACGCCCTGGGGCGTCGAGGCGACGGCAGGCGCGGCGAAACCGGTGGTCAGCGCGCAGGCCGCGGCGAACGCGGCCGCCCACCGGGGCCGGGGGAAGCGTCCGGGCACTCGATCCTCCTTGATCGGCAGCAGGGCGTGGCCAGCATCACACCGGCTGTCGCGGCCCGCCTACATTGCGTTCATAAAGTGCGCGGCCGGGTGACGGCCCGGACTGTCGGACCCCCTCGGTAGGATCGGCGCGTTCGCCGAAACCAGGAAGGAAGCCCGTGACCACCCCGATCGAGACGCTCGAGTTCCAGTCCGAGGCGCGTCAGCTGCTCCAGCTGATGATCCATTCGATCTATTCGAACAAGGACACGTTCCTGCGGGAACTGGTGTCGAACGCTTCGGACGCCCTCGACAAGCTGCGGCTGGAGTCGTACCGCGACAAGGACCTCGTCGCCGACACCGCCGACCTGCACATCACGATCGAGTCGGACCCGGCCGAGCGCACGCTGACGGTGCGGGACAACGGCATCGGCATGACCCGCGACGACGTCGTCGGCCTCATCGGCACGATCGCGAAGTCCGGCACCGCCGACTTCCTCGCCAAGCTCAAGGAAGCGAAGGACGCGGCGGCGTCGCAGGACCTGATCGGCCAGTTCGGCGTCGGCTTCTACGCGAGCTTCATGGTCGCCGACAAGGTCACCCTCGTGACGCGCCACGCGGGCAGCGCCGAGGGCGTCCGCTGGGAGTCCGCGGGCGAAGGCACCTACACGATCGAGCCGGTCGAGGACGCGCCGCAGGGCACCGCGGTCACCCTGCACCTCAAGCCGGAGGACACCGAAGACGCCCTGTACGACTACACGTCCCCGGCCAAGATCCGGGAGATCGTGAAGAAGTACTCCGACTTCATCACCTGGCCGATCCGGATGACCGCCGACGCGGTACCGGCCGCCGAGGGCGAAGAGCCCGCCGAGCCGGCGGTGGAGACGGTCAACTCGATGAAGGCGCTGTGGGCGCGGTCGTCGAGCGAGGTCACCGAGACCGAGTACAGCGAGTTCTACAAGCACGTCAGCCACGACTGGCAGGACCCGCTCGAAACGATCCGGCTGCAGGCCGAGGGCACGTTCGAGTACCAGGCGCTGCTGTTCCTGCCCTCGCACGCGCCGATGGACCTGTTCCTGCGGGAGCGCAAGCGCGGCGTGCAGCTCTACGTCAAGCGCGTGTTCATCATGGACGACTGCGAGTCGCTCGTCCCCGAGTACCTGCGGTTCGTCAAGGGCGTCGTCGACGCGCAGGACCTTTCGCTCAACGTGTCGCGGGAGATCCTGCAGCAGGACCGCCAGATCCAGCTGATCCGCCGTCGCCTGGTCAAGAAGGTCCTCTCGACGGTCAAGTCGATGATGTCTTCCGACGCCGAGAAGTACGCCACGTTCTGGCGCGAGTTCGGCCGCGCGGTCAAGGAAGGCCTGCTCGACGACTTCGAGAACCGCGAGGCGATCCTCGAGATCTCGTCGTTCCCCTCGACGCACGACGCCGAGAAGCCGACCTCGCTGCGCGAGTACGTCGAGCGGATGAAGGAGGGCCAGGAGCACGTCTACTACATGACCGGCGACTCCCGGTCGGCCGTCGAGAACTCGCCGCACATGGAGGCGTTCCGGGCCAAGGGCTACGAGGTGCTCGTGCTCACCGACCCGATCGACGAGATGTGGGTCGACGCGGTGCCGGGCTTCGACGGCAAGCAGTTCCAGTCCATCGCCAAGGGTCAGGTCGACCTGGACTCGGACGAGGACAAGAAGGCCACCGAGGTCGCGCGCGAACAGCAGCAGAAGGACTTCGAGGGCCTGCTGTCGTGGATGGGGACGTCGCTGGGCGAAGACGTCAAGGAGGTCCGGCTCTCGTCGCGGCTGACGACGTCGCCCGCCTGCATCGTCGGCGACACCCACGACCTGACCCCGACGCTCGAGAAGATGTACCGCGCGATGGGGCAGGAGCTGCCGCCGATCAAGCGGATCCTGGAGCTCAACCCCGAGCACGCCCTGGTCACCGGCCTGCGCGAGGCGCACGCTTCGCGCCCGGAAGACGCCGGCCTGGCCGAGACGGCGGAGCTGCTCTACGGAATGGCCCTCCTGGCCGAAGGCGGCGAACTGGGCGACCCGGCCCGCTTCATCAAGCTGCTGGCGAACCGCCTCGAGAAGACCCTCTGAGGCCGCGGCCCGGGCGGATCGTCCCCGCCCGGGCCCGCTCCTCTCCCGAGGCGGCACCGACGCGTCGGCCCCGCCTCCTCGCCCGAGTGCCCGGCCCGCCGGCTCAGCGGCATTCCCGGCCGTGCCTGCGGGCAGTGGCCCTCTCCCGCGGCGGCACGCGCATGTCCTGCCCGCCGGTCCCGGACCCGCTCGCGGCGACGCGATCCGTCGGCATCTGGCTGGACTTGCCCGCCCGGGCCCGCCGGCGGGTTCTGGCCGGGCCGGCGTCGGCGTGGACCTGTCCGGCCTGCCGATGTCTCCACGTCCGGCGTTGCGCGCGTAGGCCGAGACCCCCCGCCGGGCCCGCCCGAGGAGGACACTCACCCGAGAGGCGCTCGTCGGGTGAGAGGAGCTCTCGTGTCCTCGTCGCAGGTTTTCGCCAACCGTGAGGACGGCGGCCGCCGGCTGGCGCGGGTGCTCGCGCGCCGGACCTGGGCCGACCCGCTCGTGCTCGGGCTCGCGCGGGGCGGGATGCCCGTGGCGGCCGTCGTCGCGCGGTGGCTCGGCGCGGAACTGGACGTCGCGGTCGCGCGGAAGATCGGCGCGCCCGGGCGGCGGGAGTACGGCGTCGGCGCGGTCACGCCCCACGGCCCGGCCCTCTACTCCGAAGCGAGCCTCCGGGCCCTGCACCTCACCGCCGGTGAGCTGGCGCGGACGGAAAACCGCGAACGGGCCGAGGCGCGCCGCCGGCTCGTGCGCTACCGCGGGGACCGGGCGCCGGTCGGTTGCGCCGGCCGGGACGTCATCCTCGTCGACGACGGGCTCGCCACCGGCGTCACCGCCCGGGCGGCGCTGCGTGACCTGCGCACCGGCGAGCCGCTGACCTTGGTTTTCGCCGCTCCCGTGTGCGCTCCGGACGCCGTCGCGCTGCTGCCCGAAGCCGACGACGTCGTCAGCGTCGTCGAACCGCCGGAGTTTCGCGCCGTCGGCCAGTGGTACGCCGATTTCCGCCAGACGCGCGACGAGGAGGTGCTCGCCCTGCTCGCCCGGTGACCCTCGGCGGTTCCACAGAGGACGCACCGTGACGTGCTGCTCCACCCGGGGAACACCCGATTGAGCGGCTGGGTGGCGGGGTATCACCGGGCGGGGGTACCGACTGAGGGGGCAGGTGTCATGGCGGAACGGGACGGACTCGGCGCGCCGGCGCTCGGACTGCGGCAGTATCTGCTGGCCGTCGCGAGCAAGCTCGACGCGCCCGCCTGGTTCTGCGAGGTCGAGGTGCCCGCCACCGCCTACCTCGCGCTCGAACTGCGTCTCGACCGGTTCCCGGACCACGAGACGGCGCTGCTGTGGGACGAGCAGGACGGCTGGGCCGCGGCCGTCGAGTCGGCGACCGGCGAGGACGTGGTGGTGCTGGCCTACCTCGGCGAGGACCTGCTGCCCGCGCCGTGCGCCGTCGAGGAGTTCGTCCGCGACCTCTACGGGGACAGCTACCCGGGCCGGCCGGACCCGCCGGACTTCCGCCGACCCGGTGCGGCGGACGGCTTCGACGAGCGTCTCGCCGCCTACGCCGGGAAGAGCATCTGCCTGCCGGAAGGCCAGGCCTGAGGGGCGCCCGTTCGTCCGTCCACATCGGACACAGTGTGACCGCCGGGTGACGGCCGGACCCGATCACACTACCCTGGGATGACCAGGAGTGACCAGCGGGAGGCCCAGTGAGCACGGAAGCCGCCGACGCGGTGGTGATCGGCGCCGGGCACAACGGCCTGGTCGCGGCCAACATGCTGGCCGACGCCGGCTGGTCGGTGCTGGTCCTGGAGGCGACGGACCGGCCGGGCGGCGCGGTCCAGACCGCCGAGGTCACCGAACCCGGTTTCCACGTCGACCTGTTCAGCTCGTTCTACCCGCTGGGCGCGGTGTCGCCGACGATCCGCGGCCTCGGGCTCGAAGAACACGGCCTGCGGTGGCGGCACGCCCCGGACGTGCTCGCGCACGTGCTGCCGGACGACCGGTGCGCGGTGCTCTCGCGCGACCTCGACCGCACCGCGGCGTCGGCCGACGAGTTCGCGCCGGGCGACGGCGCCGCGTGGCGGGCGTTGGCCGCGCAGTGGCAGGAGCTCCGGGAACCGTTGCTGGCGGCGCTGTTCGCGCCGTTCCCGCCGGTCCGCCCGGCGCTGAAGCTGTTGCGGCGCACCGGAACCGCCGACGCCTTGCGCCTGGCGCGGATGCTGACGCTGCCGGCGCGCCGGTTCGGCGAGGAGGTGTTCGCGGGGGAGGGCGCGCGGCTGCTGCTGGCCGGCAACGCCGCGCACAGCGACCTTTCCGTGGACAACGCCGGCAGTGCCGTGTTCGGCTGGCTGCTGGCGATGATCGGGCAGGACACCGGGTTCCCGGCCCCCGCGGGCGGCGCGGGGGAGCTGACGGCGGCTTTGGTGCGCCGCCTGGAGTCCCGCGGCGGGAAAGTCCACTGTGGACGTCCGGTGCGCGAGGTCGTCGTCGCCGGCGGGCGGGCGCTGGGCGTCCGCGACGCCGCGGGCGACCCGGTCCGGGCGCACCGCGCGGTGCTCGCCGACGTCCCGGCGCCGATTCTGTACGGCGAGCTGGTCGGCTCGGAGTGGCTGCCGTCCCGGCTGGTCGACGACCTGCGCCGGTTCGAGTGGGACAGCGCGACGGTGAAGGTGAACTGGGCGTTGTCGGGCCCGGTGCCGTGGACGGCCGAGGGTGCGCGCGGCGCGGGCACGGTCCACCTCGGCACGGACCTGGACGGCCTCTCGGCGTTCGGCAACGAGCTGGCTCGCGGCCGGACGCCTCGCCGGCCGTTCCTGCTGTTCGGCCAGATGACGACGACCGACCCGGATCGCTCACCGGCGGGCACCGAGGCGGCGTGGGCGTACACGCACGTACCGCGTGGCTCGATGGCGAGCCGAGGCGCGCTGGAACGGCGGGTCAAGCGGATCGAGGAGACGGTCGAGGCCCACGCGCCGGGGTTCGCGGGCCTGGTCAAGAACCGCTACGTCCAGGGCCCGGCGGAGCTGGCGGAGCACAACCCGGGCCTGGTGGGCGGCGCCATCAACGGCGGCACGACGGCGATCCACCAGCAGCTCTTCTTCCGCCCGGTCCCGGGCACGGGCCGCGCGGACACCCCGGTGGACCGCCTGTACCTAGCGGGCGCATCGGCCCACCCCGGCGGAGCGGTCCACGGCGGCCCCGGAGCCAACGCGGCCCGCGCGGCCCTGGCCCGAGCAGGCAAGCTGGGCGGCGGTTACGCGGCCCTGATCCGAGCGGCCCACCGAGCGATCTACGGCTGAGACGAGGACCGGCCGGCATGCCATGTCGGCGTGTTGGCCACTCCGGTCACCGTGTTGGCCCTTCTGGTCGCCGTGTTGGCCGATCCGGTGATCATGATGGCCGTTCGCGAACGCCCGAACGGCCGAGCTGCCCGCCAATGGCCAACTGACGGGAAACGGCGGGTCTATCCCGTGATCGGTGTTTCCGGCGTTGTTGATCAGTAGGTCTCGGCTCCCGGCCAGCGGTCACCGAACGTGATGGCGAACGCATTGATCACTGGCTTCCACCGCATCGTCCACCGGGCGCGGCCAGTCCCGGTCGGGTCCAGGCTGCGAGTCACAAGATACAGGCACTTCATCGCGGACTGCTCAGTCGGGAAATGCCCACGTGCGCGGA
>NZ_JAEBDZ010000012.1:0-279387 GCF_046548675.1 Amycolatopsis sp. cmx-8-4 | reverse complement strand
CCCGGGCGGCCCGACGAACAGAACATTCGAGGCGTCGTCGAGGAAACGCAACGTCGCGAGGTCCCGGATCAGCTTCTCGTCGACCCCGGGCTGCGCGGCGAAGTCGAAGTCCGACAGCGTCCAGGGATCCGGCAAGCAGGCGAACCGCAACCGGCCGGCGAGTCGGCGGGCTTCGGTGGCGTTGACCTCGATCTCCAGCAGCCGCTCGAGCGCGGCGGTCATGGACAGGTTCTCGTGCCGGACCTCGTCGAGGACCCTGGGGAGGGCTTCGGCGGCGTTGTCCAGTTTGAGGTAGGAGAAGTGCGCACGCAGTTGCTGGTAGCGGCGTGCTTCGCTCATCTGTGGTGCGGACTTGTTGACAGACAACAGGTTCAACCTTCCGTGGATTCATTGGTAGGTGCCCTGTCGAGCTTCGCGGCGGTCGCCGCGTATGCAGACAGGTCGATCACGACGTGGGCCGCGGGCCCCGTCGCGGGCAGGCCGCGCAGTCGTGCCGCTTCGGCCAACGCCGCCGCCGACGGCGGCCGGCGGGTCTTGTGGGTGCAGGGCCGGTCCGTGGTGAACGCGCCCAGCGCGGCCTTCTCCAAGGCGGCGACATGCCCGTCGTCGCGGATCACCCGCCCGGCGCCGTCGAGGGCGCGGCGGTGCACCGCGACCGTCACGCCGCCGGCGGTGACGATGCGCAGCGTGTCCGCGCCGAGCCGATGCCAGACGTGAACAGCGGCGCCGCCCAGGCCCGGCGGAACGGAGTATTGGTTGCCACGAAAGGACACCAGCGCTTGCGGGGTCACGGTCCGGGTCACGTCGAATTCGGCCGGGAACGCCACCAGCGGCGGCGGCCGCAACGCCTCCTCGACAGCCAACTCGGCGACGGTGGTGGGTTCGCCGTCGCGGACCCGGCGGCGGTCGTCCAGCTTGACCGCGAGCCTATCCAACCCGGCTTGCGCCTCGGCGACGGTGGCGTCGTCGGCGACTGTGCGCCACCACCGCTGCGCGGCGGAGTGATTCGCTTTCTCCACAACACTTTTGCGGTTCCCGCGTCGAGGCGGGCAGACCACAGACCGGACTCCGTAATGTTTGGCCGCCTGAGCGAACGCGGCGGTCAGCCGGCCGGTGGACGGGTAGCAGACGGTCGCCATGCGGTCGAAGCGCCAGTCGTGGGTGGTGCCGCCGAGTTTGCGCACGACGAGGTCGAGGGCCTCGATGAGGTGCGGGAAGTCTTCGGCGTCGGCCAGGACACCCCGCCATCGGCCCGAATACGCCAGCGCACCGACCAGCAGATGCGCGTGCCGCCCAACGCCCCACGCCACCGGCGGGTTCGGCAACTCGACCCAGTCGAACTGGGTTTCCTCGCCTGGTGGGTGGGCGATGATCGCGACGTCGCGGCCGCGGGCGACCTGGCACGGCTCGCAGTGCGGCCGCAGCTGGTGGCGGCGCAGCGCGCGGGTGAAGGTCGAATAGCCGCCGCGATAGCCCAGGTCGGCGAGCTCGTCGAGCAGGGTGGACGCCCACAGATGCGGGTCGTCGGCAAGACGGGTCCGGCAGTAGGCCAGGAAGGGGTCAAACGGGTCCGGACCTGCGGGTTTGCGGCTGCCGGGCTCCTGTTCGCCGGACAGGTACCGGCGGATGGTCTTGCGGTCACGTCCGAGATGTCGGGCGATGGCTGAGATCGACCAGCCTTGAGCGCGCAGCGCCTGCGCTTCCACGTCTTCCTCCAGCGAGAGCATCCACCCTCCAGCGACAATCCACGGTGATCAACACCGAAACCGTCACCCGAGGGCCGTTGACCAGCGCAAACGACGCGCCGACAGGACACCCGACTGGGGATTTTCAGAGAGCAGGACTGGCCCTAATCACAGAGCGCCATCACCATCGCCGCGGCCGGCGTGCTCCTCGCGATCCACGACAGCACCGGCCGGTCACGGCCGGGACGCCCCGCCGATCACCGGCGTAGTCACTGAGCCGTCGTGCAGCCGGAAGAGCACGAACTTTTGCTTACCTCGGTGCGCTAGTGCATCTGCGTGGCGAGAACGAGGAAGCCATGGCCTGGATCCGGAAAGCCCGCGGCCCCGGTGGCGTCCCGGCACACTCGGCATCGGGGCTTTGCCGGGTAATCGTGGGGTTGAGACGCGGCTTCGCATGCCGCCGACGCCGGCATCACCGCGACGATGGTCGACCTCGGGGGCTGCTGAAACACCGCGGTGAGGTCGAGAAGACCGAGTTCTGGTTCAGGAAAGCCGCCGAAGGCGGCGACACCTCGGCGGTGTTGCACCTGGGAACACTGTGGCACTACGCGGAAAAGGAGGTGGGGACGGCGTGGATCCGGAAGGCGGCGATTGGTGATCGCTCGCAGGGTGGTGGGCCGGCGCGGGTGGATTACCGGGCGACCTGCAGGGCGATCGTGTTCGGTTTGACCAGCGGGTGCTCGTCGCGGTGTCTGCCGACCGCTCATCGCCCGTTCGCTGAGTAGGCCAAGGCCGGGTTGTGTCCACGGGTGCATCGCACGGTTCTTGATGAATTGGTGCCAGGGCATGATCGACTGGTTCCGCGCGGTTTGTGACGGAGCGTCTGTCAGAGCGAAAACCGGGGATCCATGACCGGCCCGAACCCGGTCGATCGCGGCAAGAGCGGCTCGAAGATCCACATCCTGTCCGGCCTGACCGGCACCCGATACGACAGCTAAACCAGCCACTTCCGCGCCTTCCTCGCCCTCGCCGCCGCCCGCACCTGCCTCAAACACTGCGTCGATTCGGGCTTCTGCTATCGCAGCCAACATCAGCTGAGCCGGCGGCTCGGTCGATCGACCGGACGGAGTTCCTCGGCGAGGATGGTGCTGGCCTGTCGCGCAGCCCGGCGCAACGCTCGGACGGCGGCCACAACCACCAGTAGCGCACTGGCGAGCGCGGCGGCCAGCACCGGGGGGAACGACCCGTTCACGAGGAGGAGGACGGCTGTGCCGGTGATCAGCACCGTAGCCGTCACCTGGATGGTGTGTCGCCAGGCCACCCCGGCGTGAACGTCAAGGGTGCGGTGGAGTTTTCGGCTCAGGATGTCGGCGTGGCTGTGCATCGGATACCTCCGGCGTGACGGGGCGTTATGAGGATGTCGCCGCTACGGCAGGTGCGGGCAGGTCGCGGGGCGAAGGGGTGGGAACCTGTTCCGCGCGGGTCGTGGGCCGGGGCACCTGGAGCAGGTGCTCGATAGCGGCGACGGACTTCTCCGCGGCGTCGCCGGCGCCATAGGGGTTCGAGCCCTGGGTGGGTCGCAGGGTGCCGTCGAGCAACGATGTCGCGGTGGTGGTGATCAGGTCGACGTCGGTGCCGACCAGCCAGGCGCGACCCGCAATCACGCCTTCGGCGCGTTCGGTGTGATCGCGCAGCACGAGGACGGGGGTGCCGAAGCTCGGCGCCTCCTCCTGGATGCCGCCGGAGTCGGTGAGGATCACCGAGGCGATCCGCAGAGCCCGAACGAGATCGGGGTAGCCGAGCGGTTCGGTGATGCTCACCCGGGGGTGGCCGGCCAGCGCGGCCTCGACCTGCCCCCGTACGGCCGGGTTGGGGTGGAGCGGAAAGAGGATGTGCACGTCGGAGTGTTCGGCGAGGATCCGGCGGATCGCGACCAGGATGCGGTCGAGGGGCCGGCCCCAGGACTCGCGACGGTGCGCGGTCACCAGTAGCAGCCGCCTGCCGGTCTGGGCGACCTCCATCTCCAGAAGGGCCAAGGTGGCGTCGCGCGCGGGCAGGTCTCGCGCGGTGATGGCCTGGACGGCGTCGACGATGGTGTTTCCGGTGATGGTGATGCGATACGGAGGAACACCTTCCGCTCGCAGGGCGGCTGCGGCGGCGACGGTCGGTGCCAGGTGCAGCGCGGCGATACGGGAGATCATCTGCCTGTTGCCCTCTTCGGGAAACGGGGAAGCCAGGTCGTGGGTGCGCAGGCCCGCTTCGAGGTGCACGACGGGTACTTGCTGCCAGAACGCGGCCAGCGCGCCGGCCAGCGCCGTGGTGGTGTCACCCTGCACCACGACGGCGGCCGGCGGATGCCGGCGCAGCAACTCGGCCGCGGCGGGCAGAATACCCGCGACCAGTTCGGCTTGTTCGCCGGTGGCGCGGGCCGGGGTGGGCAGCCAGGCGCCGACCTTCAGATCGAAGGGCGCGAGGGCCTGCTCGACCATGACGGGGTGTTGGCCGCTGTGCACGATGATCGGCCGCAGGACGGGATGGTCCTGCAGGGCTGTCGTCAGCGCTGCGATCTTGACCGCCTCCGGGCGGGTTCCTGCCAGCACCATGATGTCCATGTGCGACTCCTCGCTGAAGGGGTGTGGTGTGGTCGGGCCGGACAGCGGCTGCCTGGCGTGCGGGCAGCCGCTGTCCCGCTGCGTGGGCCGAGTCAGCGCCGGCTCTGGCCGAGCCGTCTGCGGCGGTGGTGCAACGCGACGAGAGTGCTGGCGCCCAGGAGCACCAGGAACACGCCGATGGCGAGCCACCACCCGACGTCGGCGCCGGTGTAGGCCAGGGTGCCCACACCGCCACCGGCCACCCCGACGCCTGCGCCTGGCATCTTGTACATCAGAGCCTCACTTCACTCGGTGCGGTGAGCCGGCGTTGTCAGACCGATGTCGCCGAGCGGCGGCGGACGACACCGACACCGACAGGGACGGCGAAGGCGCCGAGCAGCCCGAACGCGATCCACATCCCGGCGCCTGAAGCGAGCGGCACGGGCAGTCCGGCGGGGCCGCAGGTGACCGAGGACACGATCACGTCGCCGGAGCCCAGCGAGCCGAGCACGCCACCGAGCAGTTTCACATGCAGTGCGTTGACGGTGAGGCTGCCGTCGGGATTGTGGATCTGCTCGTTGAGGATGATCGTGGCGATGTGCACCGTGGCGACGTTGACCGCGAGAGTGGTGTTCGGTGCAGGGGTGGCCGCGACCGCACCGAGGCTGCCCAGTGTGGCGTTGAGGAATGTGCTGCTTCCGGTGACACCTTGCTGCGTTGCGGTGCAGTCGGCCTCGATGGCCTGTGCTTTGACGGTTCCCAGCGGAATGTTCAGCAGCGGCAGGCCGACGTTGGCCGTGCTCGCCTTCGCGGTCACCGCGCCGGTGGTGGTGTCACGGGTGGCGGAGGTGGTGATGACGCCGGTGGTGAGGATGCCGGGCGCTGTCACCGTGGCGAGGGTGTTGGTCGTCGGTCCGTTGGTGTTCGACGCGGCCAGCGGGCCGATGTGCACCGCGGGGGAGCCCACCAGGGTGACATCGACGTCGACCCCGTACGCGGAGCCGTCACCGGCGGCCGCCATGGCGGCACCCGCCTCGAGGAGGACTGTGCACGCGACCACGGCGGCGAGGATTCCACCTCGGCGCACAACAACATGCGTTGTCATCAATTGTTCCTCCGAACTATCTCGGCGATGAATGTGTGCGGCCCGCTGCTGGGCACGTCCGGCCGGAGTGAGTCGCTTGGCGTAGTGGTTATCGAATGTCGGCCACCGGAAGATACGAAATGGGCAATTTGATCACCCCTCCGGGTGAGTTTCTGATCCCTTCCCGCAAGTCGGACGCATACTCCTTACCAAGCGTGTGCGCAGCTGTTCAGCAGCCGGGCCGGCCCCCGGATGGCCGGCGGTGCGCGGGATCGCCCGAATGGTCTCAGGTGCCGGTTCCGCGGCGGTGGAGCAGTTGCCCGTGCGCCTGGCAAGGCCGGAAACCCTTTCGGTGTAACGTGATCAGCGGATCTCGGGCGGGCAACGCCGGCGTCCTTCCGCTGTGGACTGACGATTGATACCCGGTGTGCACCACGCGATATCCCCGGCTGTCGTCCAATGGGGACAGCCTCGATCTACACGTGCTGCAGCAGTTCTTCGCAATCGGCACCTGGCTGCTCGGGCTTCGTCCAGGCTGAGCGGCTACCGGTAACACGATGGACGGAATGTCGAACCAATGAGGGTAGCCGTCACCGGCACGGCAGCGGCTCCTCCACGACGGCCAGGAGGTCAATTGTGACTGCCTTCAGTGCCCCAATCCCAGGTCGCGGCCGATTTCGCAAGGGGGCAACGGTCGGCGCGCTGGTCGTATCCGTGCTGGTGCTGGTGGTCCTCGAGCGTGGTTACCGGGTCCTCGAGGTGCAGGTCGCGGGCCTGATTCTTCGTGGCGTGACATCGACGGGAGTCGAAGTGTCCGCCGCTCGGGAGACCGTGTACTTCGGGTTGACCGGCCCCGCTCCGCTGGGGTTGACGATGACTCCCGAGTGCTCGTCGCTGTTCCTGCTGCTGCCGCTAATTCTGGTGGCCGCGGTCATGATCCACTACCGGCCACTCGGTCAGCGGAAAGTGCTGATCGCGTTGGTCATCTCCGTTGTCGCATTGTTTTTCGTCAATCAGTTGCGGTTGCTCATGATCGTCGGCCTGGTGCGGTGGCTGGGTGTCAATAAGGGCTATTACTGGGGTCATACGCTGCTCGGCTCGATGGTCAGCGTCTTCGGCGGCGCGGTCGCGCTGGTGCTGTTCGTGTGGCTCGGTACCCGACGCTCCGGTGGCGCACGATTCACCCGAAAGAGTGATATCTGATGGGCGACGGGTCGCTGAAGGTTTTGCTGGCGGTCACCCAGGCGTTCGCGCTGACGATGAGCGTGGCGTTCATCGTCTACGTCGTGGTGATCGTCGTGCCGTACCTGCGGCGCACCGCGGCGCCGGTGGGAGACCCAGCCGACTTCACGTGGCACTTCTTCGTGCCGTGCCGCGACGAGCAGGCCGTGATCGGCGATACCGTCCGCTACCTGCGGACCACGTTCCCCGGTGCCCACGTCTGGGTCGTCGACGACGATTCCGAGGACGCCACGGCCCAGGTCGTGCGCGCGCTGCGGCGCCGCGGCGGTGGCCATGACCCGTACGTGCACCTCGTCGAACGTCATCGACCGCAGGCCAGGACCGGCAAAGGTGACGCGCTCAACGCCGCGTACGACGCCCTCAACGACTCGATAGCCGTCGGAGTTGCGCGCGACAGCGTCGTGGTCGTGGTCGTCGACGCGGACGGGCGCCCGGCATGGAACTGTCTCGAGGTGTGCGCGGCCGCCCACCTCTTCGGTGACGAAAGCATGGGCGCCGTGCAGCTCGACGTCCGAATGAGCAACGTCGATGCCCGGGCGCCCGGGCGGAACCGGTTTTCCCGCGCGTTCGGATCGAAGCTGGCGCAGTTGCAGGATCTCGAGTTCCGCACGGCGATCGCGGCGATCCAGACCTCGCGCGGCTTCACCGGCACGATCTCGATGGGCGGCAACGGCCAGTTCACCCGGCTCACCGCGCTCGACTCGATCGCGGGCGACAGTGGCCGGCCGTGGCGCGGTTCGCTGCTGGAGGACTTCGAGCTCGGCGTCCACCTGCTGACCGCAGGCTGGCGCACCGGGTTCACCCCTGACTCGTTCGTCGCGCAGGAAGGCTTGTACAGCCTGCGACGGTTCCTCGTGCAGCGCACCCGCTGGGGCCAGGGCACCATGCAGTGCGCGCGGTACCTGCGCCAGATCTGGGATTCACCCCACGTCAGCACCCTCGGTGCGGCCGAGATGATGTACTACCTCGCGCAGCCGTGGCTGCAGCTGCTCGGGTCGCTGCTCTACCCGATCCCGTTCATCTTGTTACTGATCAGCACCGCCGGCGACCCGGCGCAGGTATGGACCTGGTTCACCGGCGGCGCGTGGATCCTGTTCGCGATCTACGGATCGTTCGGACTGCTGCCGTTTGTCGTGTGGGGCCCGATCTACCAGCTGAAGTGCTTGCACAGCAGGAATATTCTCCGCGGCGTCGGGATGGGTATGGCCTACGCGCTCTACATTTACGCCTTCTACATCACATCGTGGCGCGCGGTGACCCGGTTGGTGCGTGGTCGCAACGGCTGGGCCAAAACCCGCCGGAACACCGACACCGCCGTCGGCGTGAAAACCGCACTCGACACCTGATAGCTTGTGACTGGCTGCATCTAATGAAAAGTAGCCTGAATCCGCAGGGTTCGGATTCCCGCAATCTAGTGTCTCGTGATTCTGGTGTCTTTACTTGGAGTTGTTGTCGACGAGTTTCTTGATGGTGGCCTGGACGAGGCGGACCTTGGCGACGATGTCCTCGGCGGTGGCGGTCCAGATGAAGGGTGTGGCATTGGTGTTCCAGTGGGCGATGTAGCTGCGGATCTGGGCGGTGAGGATCTTCACGGAGCTGAAGGTACCCCGCCGGATGGATTGGCGGGTGATGACTCATGGTTACGAATCGATACAATGACGACTCGACGGCCGCGCTCGTTGCAATTTATCAAGCAGAGCGCGCCGGCTCGACATACAAGAACTAAACTTTCCCTACTCAATGGATGGCCTTACTGCCTTTCCGTTGATATGCTTAGCTTCATTTTCGTCCGTTCTTCTGGTCGCCTCGGCAGCGAAGGTTGTTTCTATTGCCCACCTAGAGGGTCAATTCGGCTGCCGGCCTTCCGGCCCAGCGGACGTCGGCAGGTGTGCACGTCGTAGCGAAACGCCGTATCTCCAAGAGTGCTGCCTGCCGACGGGCTATCCGTGGAGCCGGGCGAACAGTTCTCTCGCCTCCTCGGATCGGGCTTCAGCTTCCTCATCCCGGCCCAACGCACGCAACGGCAGGCCCATCCGGTCCAAGGTGCTGGACACGTACCTGAGGTAGCAGTGGGCGGCGCGGTGCGAGAGCTCGCTCGTAGTGCTCGACCGACTCGGCTGGGCGGTGGGCGTGATACTCGATGTAACCGACGGAACGGCTTGGTACTCCAACCGTAGATCGTGATCACGGATGGGAAGGTCAGGCCCGGGACGCTCCGAGGAACCGCAGCACGGCCAGGACGCGGCGGTGGTCCGTGTCGACCACGGGCAGGTCAAGCTTGGCGAAGATGTTGTTGATGTGCTTCGCCACGGCGCTCTCGCTGACCACCAGCGCCTGCGCGATGCCGGCATTGGAGCGCCCCTCGGCCATCAGGCCGAGCACTTCCCGTTCGCGGGGGGTCAGCCGCGCGAACGGGTCGCTGTCGCGCCGCAGCAGCAACTGGGCGACGACCTGCGGGTCCAGGGCCGTGCCCCCGTCCGCCACCCGCCGGAGGGCCGCCACGAAGTCGGCGACATCGGCAACCCGCTGCTTGAGCAGGTAGCCCACACCGCTGGTGTTCGCAGACAGCAGGTCAGCCGCGTACCGCTCCTCCACGTACTGCGAAAGCAGCACCACCGGCGTCCCCGGCCAGCGCCGACGGATCTCCATCGCCGCCCGCACCCCCTCGTCGGTGAAGCCGGGCGGCATCCGGACGTCGATCAAGGCGAGTTCGGGCCGGTGCTCCGCCACTGCCGCCAACAGTCCCTCCGCGTCGCCGGCTTCCGCGGCGACCTGGAACCCGCCCATCTCCAGCACCTTGATCAGGCCGACCCGCAACAACACCGAATCCTCGGCGATCACCGCGCGCACGGCAGCTCCGCGGTGATGGTGGTGGGCCCGCCAACGGGGCTGCTGACGTGGAAGGCCCCGTCGAGGGAGCCGACCCGCTTGGCCAGCCCGGTCAGCCCCGTGCCGGCGGCGTCGGCACCGCCCAGCCCGTCGTCGGTGACGCGCACGCGCAGCACCTCGCCGACCTGACGGACCAGCACCTCCGCACGCATCGCGTTGGCGTGCTTCGTGGCATTGGTCAGCGCCTCGGAGATCACGAAGTACGCGACTGACTCCACATTGGGCGCCACCCGCTCCTCCAGATCGACCCGCAACCGCACCGGCACGGGCGTGCGGGCAGCCAGCCCGGACAACGCCGCGTCCAGGCCTCGGTCTTCGAGCACGGCCGGGTGCAGCCCCCGCACCAGGTCATTGAGTTCGCTGATCGCCTCCTTCGCCTCCAGGTGCGCTCTCTCGATCACCTCGCGGGCATCACTCGGCAGGTCCGGGCGGGTGGCCATGGCCAGACCCAGGTTGACCGCGAGGGACACCAACCGCTGCTGGGTGCCGTCGTGCAGGTCGCGCTCGATCCGGCGGCGCTCCGCGTCGACGGCCTCGATCAAGTCGGTCCGGCTCACGGCCAGCTGATCGACCCGCTCCTGGAGCCGCTGCGCCCGGCTGGGCCCGAGCAGGCCCGACGCCAGCCGCGCCTCGGCCCGGGCCACTGCCCGCGCGGTCCAGGGCAGAGCGCACAGGAGGAGGAGCCCAGCCGCGGTGTAAGCCGGCAGCTGGGTCAGGTAGCCGAACCAGTCCTGGCGGATTCCGGTCGGCAGCGCCCATGACCAGGCGTAGGCGGTGACGCCCGCCAGGCACGCCGCTGCCACCGCGAGCACCAGCAGCTCCAGCAGCGCGAGCAGCGGGCCCAGCAGGAGGTGGTAGCCGATCTTGCGCCAAGGCCGCGTCGCCGCGAGCCACCGGGCGGTCGAGGCCCACGTCCATTGTTCCGCTGCGGTGGGGGTGAGCCGGGGGACGTCCACACCGATGAGCGCCCGGTAGCGAGCCCGCTGAACGGCCGTCAGCACCGGGGTGCCGAGCAGGACCAGGGCGGCCGACACGGAAACCGTGAGGAGCCAGTTCCCCGTCCTGGCGGTAGTCGTCGCCGCCCAGCCCGCCCACACGGGCACCAGCGCCAGGTGCGGCAGCACACCCGCGGCAAGAAAGCCGGTGTCCCGCCGCGCCCGGAGGACCGTGCGTCTCAGTCCGGCTGGAATCGTCATGGCACGACGCTAGGGCACCGCAGGAAGACGGTGCCATGAAACCTGGACCCGATCTCATGGTGAACCTAGGTTCACCTGAACCGCGGTCAGCACCGGGACAGCAGTGAAGATCACCCCGCTGGAGGCGATGTCCCTGGCGAACTTCACGTCGGTCCGGTGCAGGCCGAACGAGAGCGCGGAGCTGATCGACGAGGTGATCAGCTGCACGGACGCTCCGGCCGCGACGAACCCGAGAGCCGGCGATACGTCGTTCCCGCCCGCGGGGTGCCGTGTCCATGATCCGACGGTAACCGAGCCGGGACCGGCGCCACCATCCTGCAGCTACCCGGACCGGTGCGGTAGCAGGCACCCCCACGAAGTCGGAACCACGGGCTACTGATCTCGGCCGGTTCCGGCGGCAAAGTTCTGCCGCAGGGCTGCCCCGCACCGGCGTCGGCAGCATCGGCACGACGTTCAGTGGAGGAATTTCATGACCGTTCAGACGATTCCCTGGCCGCCATGCCCGGCGACGTCGCCGGGTGCCCGGCCCAGGTGGGTGCCCGGCGTGCTGGGCGCGGTGGCGGCGGGCATGGTGCCGTGGATGTTCGTGCTGGGCCGGACCCTGCCCGAGACCACCCAGGTACGGCATTGGCCGGCCGTGTGGATCGGACTCGACCTGGCCATGGCGCTCGGCTGCGCGACCACCGCGCGGTGGTACCACCGGGGCGATGCCCGCGCCCGCCTGTCAGCCTCGGCGGTCGCGGCACTCACGGGGATGGACGCCTGGTTCGACGTCCTCACCGCCCTGCCCGGCACCGAATTCACCCAGGCCCTCGTCTGCGCGGTCCCGGAACTGGCCCTGGCCGGACTGTGCACCTGGCTCGCCCTGCGCGATACGGAAAGGCCGTCATGAAAACGAGAACATCCGCGACTGCGGCGGTCGAGCCGGGCAAGATCCCCAACCCGGAAGACGCGGTCGAGAACAAGCTCCACAGTGCCGTCCGCTCCGGCCTGATCCCGCCGGCCACCGCGCAGAAGGCAATCGCCGGCAACTGGACCACCGCCTTCGACGACGCCGGCTCCGCATCGCCGGCGGCAAGGTCTGCCTCCGAGACACCCCGGCCCAGTGCACCACCAGCCAATTGCGGTGACGAAGACGGCAACTGATCACCCACCTCGCCCCGTGACTTGGAGCTCGCTGGAGACGTCCTGCGTAGATCGGATGGCGGAACCCGGTGAGGGCCCGGATCGTGACCTGACGCCGGCGTCGGTGAGGATTACGGCGGGAGTAGCGGCCCGGCGACGAATCCATCGCCGTGATCGCTCTGCCGCATCTCGCCGTCATGCACCAGCCGGTGCGCGATGTGCCGACCGACGCCCTTGCAACCCGCCACCGCCCATACCCGTTCGATGCACCGGCGCCCGGCCGCAGGACGGTTGCCGGACACCACGGAACGCACTCTTCTGCCGATGTGTGCGGGCGTCGGGACCTCGTCGGCCGGGAGCTGGTGGCGGTGTCACGAGGAACTCGCGATGCGGTGGCTCGGCGCGGGGAGTGTCGGCACGCCGGTGCACACGGCGCTGCTGCGGGCTTACGGTGGTGAAGATCGGCCGTGGTGTGGTGTGTGAGACGACGTGGCTGCCCGAGCCGGACCTTATGACGCTCGGGGGACGGCGCCGTCGTCGACCGCGGCTGCGTGCTCCAGACTCACCTGTTCCAGGATCGGGTGCTGCAGCTGGGCCCGGTGACGCTCGGCCCGGGGGCCCTTGATCGGTGCGCGGTTGACCGGGTAACGCGGCGCAGGAATGCCCAGCCGCCCGCGGTCGGCGGCTTTTGGTGAACGGTGGTCAGCGCCAGGGCATGTGCTGGAGGCACCAGGTGTTGCCGTCCGGGTCGGCGAAGTAGGCGTAGAACACGCCGCCCATGTCCTCGACGGCGCCGACGTCCACGCCACGTTCGACGAGCTGAGCGCGCGCCTGCTCGATGTCGGCGACCACCAGGTGCAGGCCGCGCACGGTGCCCGGCGGCATGGTGAGGGCAGGCACTCCCTCGGTGAGGGAGATCGAGCAGGCCGAGCCGGACGGGGTGAGCTGCACGATGCGGACGCCGTCCGCCGGGCGTACGTCGACGTCGAGGGTGAATCCGAGCAGGTCGCGGTAGAAGGCCGTGGCGCGGTCGATGTCCGTGACCGGCACGGGGACGAGTTCGAGCAGGTACGCGCCGGGGAGTACGGGCGGGTTGCCGGGATCGGCGGCGATCGTCGTGGGGTCGGCGGGGATCTCGGTGACGGGGTCGTTCATGAGTGGTCTCGTTTCTCGTGGTCGAGCAGGGATGCGAGGCGGCCGTACGCCTCGCCGGCACCGCGCCGCATCGGGCTGCGCACGACCTGGTCGCGGATGTCCGGTGACGGGTACTGCGCGGTGACGGTCATGGTGGTGTGGCCGCCGGTCTCGGCCAGGACGGTGGTGACGAGCGCGGTGCCTTCGGGCCAGCCTCGGTGGATTTCGGTCTGCACGAGACGCACGGGTGGCTCGACTTCGCGGAACACGCCGTACATCTCCATTTCCGCGCCGCCGGGGCCGTGGGAGACGAAGCGCCAGGCGCCCCCGGGGCGCAGGTCGACGTCGCAGCCGGTCAGGTGCCAGCCGTGGGCGCCGTGCCAGCGGCGCAGCAGTTCGGGCCGCGTGAGGGCGGCGAAGACGAGGTCGGCGGGAGCGGCGAATTTCCGGGTGAGCACGAGCCCGGTGGCGCCCGCCTCGGTGACCTGAAGTCCCGGGAGTGTCATGGCTGCAGGTCTTTCAGGAGGTCGTCGAGCTGGCGATAGCTGGCTTCCCAGTAGTCGCGGTAGCCGGCCAGCCAGGCCGTGGCCGCCTTGAGTGGTTCGGCCACCAGGCGGCACGGCCGGCGCTGGGCGTCCCGGCCGCGTTTCACCAGCCCGGCCCGCTCGAGCACGCGGAGGTGTTTCGACACGGCGGGCTGGCTCATCGCGAAGGGGACGGCCAGCTCCGTGACGGTGGCGTCGCCGGTCGCGAGCCGGGCGAGGATGGCCCGCCGGGTGGGGTCGGCGAGTGCGGCGAACGTCGCGTCCAGGGTGCTGCCCGTGACCATACATAACCTCCTGGTTCTGTAACCATGTGGTTTATATATGCAGCTCAGAGTCGTGTCAAGCGACTGACTGCGGTCTGTTGTGCGCAGGTCAAAACTCGGCGCGTTGGGCTGGAACGCCTTGTAGGCAGGCCCGCAAGCCCGCTGATCGACATGCATAAGCGCTGCGCGAGCGGCCGCCGTTCGATCCGGACGCGACCTGACCGATCAAGGCGCGGTGTGATCGGTCGTGCTGGTCAACGGGTGATGCCGGTGTGCCCCAGGGAGTACCGGCCGGGCTGCGGCCAGACGCACAGCCCGTGTGGTTCGTTGCCGACCGGGATCTTACGGATCAGTGAACCGTCCTTTGTGGAGAGCACGTAGACGGTCCGGTCGTAGCGTCCGGAAAGCCACAGCTGGGTGCCGTCCGCGGTGACGTTGCCCATGTCCGGGCTGCCGCCGCCGGGCAGGTGCCACACCGTGACCGGAGCGCCGGTGTAGGCGTCGAGCACGCTGATACTGCCTTCGTGCCGGTTGGTGACGTAGAGCTGTTTGGCATCTCGGGACAGGTACAGGCCGTGGGCGCCGCGGCCGGTGGGGATGAAGCGGAGCACGTGCGTCGCGGCGCCGTCGAGCACCCAGAGGCCGTTCGCGTCGGAATCGGCGATGTAGAAGACCGAGCCGTCCGGTGCGAGCTTGATGTCCTGCGGGCCCATGCGGGTGTTGCGGTGGGGCATGTCGACCATGCGCAGCAGCCGGTGGGAGGCCACGTCGACGACGGCGACCCGGCCGGCGAACTCGCAGGTGAAGACGGCCGTGCGGCCGTCGGGGGAGAAGTCGGCGTGGTCGATGCCCCCGCAGTCGGGTGCGGCGGTCTCGTCGTGGACCTGCCACGTGCGCGGGTCGTACCAGACCAGCTTGCGTAGCCGTTCCGCGACCGAGATCGCGTACTTGCCGTCCGGGGTGAAGTACATGTTGTACGGATCCACGACGGGAATCGCCTTGCCCGGTTGCCCGGTGCGCGGGTCGAACGGCAGGACGTGGTCGCCGCGGTCGTCGGTGGCGTACAGGGTGCGCATGTCCCACGACGGCACGACGTGCTGAAGTTCCTTGCCCGCCGGGTATTTGGCGATCACCTGGTACGTGGCGGGGTCGATCACCCAGACGTCACCGGATCCGCTGTGCGGCACGTAGACCAGCGGCTTGTCCGCCGCGACCGCGGCCGAGAGCATGCCGGGGCCGGCGGCGGCGTCCACGTCGTGTGGATCGGTGACGGCGGGCATGCCGGGCAGCGGGTCGAGCGCCGGTGGTGGCGGGGTGGGCAGGTGTGGCAGCCCGGCGGTCGGAGGGACCGGCCCGCTCATGCCCGGCATCGTGTCGCCGGGGTTCGGTTGGCTCCCGGATGAGCAGCCGGCGGCGAGGAGGGCAGTGACTGCCACGGTGGTGAGCCGGAGTCGCATCGTCACGCCAGCAGCTCGGACGCGGTGACCAGGGTGAGTCCGCGGCCCGCGAGGTCGGCCAGGACGCCGGGGAGCGCGGCAACGGTCCCCGGGTGCCCGAGGTGCATGCTCACCACGCTCCCCGCGCGGGCCTTCGCCACCGCGGAGCGGATGGCCGCCGGGCCGGGATCCTTCCAGTCCAGGGAATCCACGTCGTAGGACAGCACTTTCGCGTAACCGGCTTTGCCGGCTTCGACGAGTTCCTGTTCGGTGGCGTGCTGTCCCTGGGACTGGCGGAAGAAGCCTCCGGGCGATCCGGTCAGTTCGACGAGCTTGTCCCGGCAGCGCTGGATTTCCGCGTACATCGGCTCCGCCGCGTATCCGGAGAGGGCCGGGTGGCTCCAGGTGTGGTTGCCCAGCTCGTGTCCGCCGTCGCGCACCATGCGCGCGGCGTCCGGGTGCGCGGCGAGCCAGGTCCCCACCGCCAGCACGGTGATCCGCGCGTTGTGCTGGTGCACCAGGTCCAGCACCTGGCGGGTGACCTGCGGATCACCCGCGCCGTGGAAGGTCAGTGCGACTTGCGGGCGGCCGCTGGTGGAACGGCTCACCTCGGTGGCCGGCCCCAGCGGGTGCGCCGAGGACGGTGGTGCGCTCGGGGACGGCGTCGCACCGGACGGCGAGGTGGTCGTCGGGGCGGCGGTGGTCGCGGGCGCCGGGTTCTGGCCGGGTGCCGAGCACGCCGTCAGAGCCGCGGCGCCCAGTGTCATGCCGAGCAGGCGGCGTCTGGTCAGGGGATCGTTCACAGCCAGTCCCGTTTCTTGAAGGAGGCGTACAGCCCGGCGGACAGCACGATGATCACCAGGGTGGACGTCCAGAAGCCGGCGACGGATTGGAACCCGGGGTAGGGGACGTTCTGGCCGTAGAACCCGGTGACGGCCGTGGGGATGGCGATGATCGCCGCCCAGCTGGTGACCTTCTTCATGATCGTGTTGAGGCGGTTGCCCTGGATGTTGAGCTGCGTTTCGCGGATCGTGGTGACCAGGTCGCGCAACGACTCCGTCCACTCGGAGGCGCGCAGCACGTGGTCGTAGACGTCCTGGAAGTAGGGTTGCATCTCGCCGTCGGCGATGTGCAGGTCGCGGCGCATGATCGAGTTGACGACCTCACGCATCGGCAGCACGACCCGCCGCACCTGCACCAGGCTCTTGCGGAGCGCGAACGATCGGCGTTGCATGTCGGCGTAGTGCGGCCGCTCGTCGAACACGAGGTCCTCGAGCTGCTCGATCTGCTCGTCGAGGGCCTGCACGACCGCGAAGTGGCCGTCGACGACGTAGTCGAGCAGGCCGTGCACGAGGAACCCGACGCCGTTCCCGGCCAGTTCGCCGGCCGAGTCCCAGCGCGCGATCACGTCATCGATCGCGAAGTTCTCGTCCTTGCGCACGGTGACCAGTGCCTGACCGGTGATGAACGCGGCCAATTCGGAGACGACCAGCGTTCCCGTCGTCTCGTCCAGCACGGCGGAGTACGCGGTCAGGAAGGCGTGGGAGCCGTAGCGGTCGAGCTTGGCGCGCTGGTGTTCGTGGACGGCGTCTTCGACCGCGAGCGGGTGCAGGCCGAGCTCTTCGCTGATCGCGGTGAGGTCATCCGCCGTCGGAGCGCAGAAGTCCAGCCAGACCGTCGCTTCGGGATCGGCGAGGTGGTCCGAGACGTCGGCGACGGGGAACCCTTCGGCTTCGAGCAGTCCCTTGCGGTACAACCGGGTGCGTGACATGAGTGCGCGCCGATCAGCTCGCCGCCGTACGCCGGCGGGACCGGTCCGCCGGCCACCTCGCTGCCCCGGGGGAGATCGGGCAGCCGGTCCTGGCGAACAGCACTCCATCAGCTCCTGACGCAACAGTAATCTGCTCGTCCTCGCCGGACGAGCACCGCCGAACCTTTCCGGAAGGTCGCTGTGAAGACGCTGAGAGTGTTTCGGGCGAGGTGCGGCCCGTCGGCAAATCGCCGATGTGACGGTGGGTCTGCGGTCGTCCCACAAGGCTCGCCCTTCGGCCGCCGGTAAGTCGTCGCGCCGCTGATCGCCGCGCTCGGGATTCTGCGGCCGTCGCGGTGTCCGGGTTAGCAGAAGGCAAAACCTGCCGCGTGCTGTGTCGCCGGATGGGCTGATGGCCGACCGTCGACGGCGGCCGCTGCGCTTGGATGGGATCATGCGCAAGCTTCCGCAGATCACTGTCGTGTTCTGGATCATGAAGATCGCGGCGACCACGTTGGGCGAGACGGCCGGGGACCTGATCGCCCAGACCATGCGGGTGGGCGACCTCGTGAGCTCGCTGATCCTCATCGGTCTCTTCCTGGCGAGCCTGACGACGCAGCTGACGGCAAAGACTGGTGCCGCCGGGCCAGCGGGTAGCTGAGCCGGCTCTTGCCGGTGCCGGACGCGCTGCCGAGCAGCAGCACCCGCCAGTCACGCTCGCTGGGGTCGCTCACGACCGCGGGCCGCTCGTGCGGACCTCCGCCGCCAGGTCCGTGCCCCAGCGGTCCCGGAACGCCCGTGGGTAGAGCCGGACCAGCCGCTGCGCGACGGTCATGCCGGCCGCACGCCGAGCCGCCGGAGTCCCGCGTCGGCCACCTTGGCCATGGCCCGCAGCTCGCGCTCCAGGACGGTCCGTCCCTGATCGGTGATGCGCACCGGACGCTGGCGGCCTTCGCCCTCGAGAGCGTCGACCAGCCCCTTCGCCTCCAGGCGGGCGAGGGCGCCGTAGAGGCTGCCCGGCCCCAGTCGTTCGCCGGTCAGCTCGTCGATCGCGGTGTTGACGGCGTAGCCGTGCAGCGGCCCGTCGGTCAGCGCATAGAGCACGAGGATCTGGGCGTCGTTCGGCATCCGCGTCACGCTACTACGCGTCGAGTAGTACGCGCAACGTAGCGATGGGAGAGCCGGAGGATCAGTCGGACTGGTGTCCCGCTTGGGCCGATTCGATGGTGCGGCGGAGGTCGGTGACCGAGTCCAGCGCGGTTCCCGCGGACCACGCTGTGATGCCGAGGACCACTGCGGCCGCGAGCAGCGCGGCCGGAAGGCGGCGGCGCTGGGCCGTCAGCAACGCCTTGACGCGGCGGGGGACCGGGCCACCGGTCGCGGCGAGGGCGAACGTCGGCCGGGACGGCCCGGCCAGCGCGGCTTTGGCCACGGCGTGGGCGACCACCGTGCGGTCGCCCACCTGCTCGGCGGCGGCCTCGTCGGCCCAGCGCTCCAGAGCGAACCGGGCGGCCGTGCACAGCGGGCGCAGCAACGGGTTCAGCGTGCCGGCCAGCGTGACGGCGACGAGGAAGTGGTGGTGGCGCAGGCGAAGATGGGCGCGCTCGTGTGCGAGCAGGGCGGTGCGTTCGCGCGGGGAGAGGGCGCTGAGCATGCCGCTGGAGATCGCGATCCGGCCGCCGCGCCCGGGTGCGGCGAACGCCACCGGTTCGTCGCCGGGCAGGATGACCACGCCCGGTTCGCGGCTGTGGTCGTCGAGTTCGCGGGTCAGGGCGCGGATCCAGCGCGCGTAGCCGATCGCGGTGCGGACGAACGCGACGGCGAGCCCGGCGAGCAGCAGCCCGCAGACGGCCGACGCCGGGAGGTTGATCGGATCCAGCCCGCGCAGCACCGCAGGTGACCAGTGTCCAGCGCGCGCGACCACCGGGACGAGCGTCAAGCCGGCGAAGGCCTGCAGCGCCAAGGTGATGGTGCTGCCGGTGGCCAGTACGAGACAGCCGGCCGTGAGCAGCCAGCTCGCTTCCCGGGGCGGGAGCCTGGGGGCGACGATCCGGGCCAACGGCCAGGCGGCGAGCGGCAGGATCAGCGGGACCCAGACGTCGAGGTCCACGGCTCAGTCCCCGGTGCCGGACTCGCCCAGGAGCTTCCGCAGCTCGCGTTCGTCCGATGTGGACAGGTTCGAGACGAAGCGGGCGAGCACGCTGCGGCGGTCCGGCTCGTTGTCGAGCACCTTGGTCATCCGCCGCGCTGCCAGGCCGGGTTCGTCCTCGACGGCGTGGTAGCGGAACGACCGGCCCTGCTTTTCGCGGGCGGCGACGCCCTTGTCGTGCAGGCGCGAGAGGATCGTGACCACGGTTGTGTAGGCGAGGTCGCCGTCGAGGCGTTCCTGGACGTCCGCCGGGGCGAGGGGGCCGTCGGCTTCCCACAGGATCGCCAGGACCTCCGCCTCGAGCGCGCCGGGGGCTCGTCGCGTGCCTTCGTCCCGCTGCATCCTCATGGCCGCATTCTACAGAAGTGTCGTACCCGGCCGGCCGAGGCGGAGGCCGCGGCGGGCGTCGCCGATGATCAGGGGCAGCGCGCCGAGCGTGGCCCGCCCCAGCGTCGTTGCCGATGGTGACGTCCGTCGAGGGTGCGCAGGGTCCGGTCCCAGCTGCGCGGGGCGGTCTGCAGCCGGCGCAGGTACGGCCGGCACAACCGTCCGCCCAGCGCGGGCGGCAGGAGGCCCAGGAAGCCGAGCACCTCGACCTCGTGCCCGCTCAGCCGCGCCGTCCGGGCGTCCGTGGCCCTCGATGCCGAAGTTCTCCAGGCTTGTAGATCAATGCGCGGCAAGAAAGCGATTCGCTACATCTACACTGGAGTAGAACTTCTAGAAGACTGTAGATGTACGGCGGAAGGGGACACTCGCGTGGACGGCGGGGCAATCGATGGCAGCTGGTACCTCGCGGTGCTGGGGTTCGCCCGGGAAACCCCGTGGCTGCAGGGGTTCATGGCGATCTACACCAACGCGGCCCTGGTGCTGCTCGCCCTGCTGGCGGTCGTGACCTGGTGGCGGCTGCGCCCCCGCGATGCGGCCCGCATGGCCGCCGCGTTGTGGGTCCCGCTCGCCGTCGCGCTGGCCTACGGCCTGAGCAACCTCGTGAAGATCCTCGTCCAGGAGCCGCGGCCGTGCATCCGATATCCGGCGGTGCCCACCGTGGCGACCTGCGACTACGCCACGGACTACTCGTTCCCCAGCAACCATGTCACGCTCGCCGTCGCCGCGGCCGTCGCTCTGCTGTTCGCCGCGCGCCGCACCGGCCTGGTCGCGCTCGGGCTGGCCCTGCTGGTCGCGTTTTCGCGCATGTACCTGGGCGCGCACTACCCGCACGACGTGCTCGCCGGAGCTGTTCTCGGTGCGCTGGTCGCGTGCCTGGGCCTGCCGCTGCGTCGCCCGATGACGGCCCTCGTCGACCACTTGCGGGACGGAGCCCTGCGGCCGCTGGCCGGAGCGGGCGAACGGACCGCGGTCGTGGCCCGGTGACGTGAGTCCGTTGTGGACATTCGCTCGGCCGGCCGTACGCCGTACAGTTGCGTTCACCCGACGAAGGCAGGACTCATGCGGCCGTACCGTGTGCTCGCGGCTGTATGTGCGCTGGCGCTGGCCGGCTGCGCCCCGCCAGTGGAGACCCGTGCGCCGACGACGTCGGCCACTCCGGTGGCGCCCGTCACGAGCACATCGGCCCAGGACACCGCGGTGAACCCCGATCCGGCGAAGTTCGCGCCGCAGGTCATCGCGCGCGCCCGCGAAGCCGGCGTCGATCCGCAGCTGGTGCTGGCCATCCTCTACAACGAGAACTACAAGCCGCACGATCCGCAGCTCGAGCGCGCCTGGCAGAACCTCAAGCCGGACGCCGCGTTCGGGGTGGCGAACATGCACCGCGCGACGTACGAGCAGACCCGCCGCGGCCGGCCGTTCGCCGGCCGCGACTGGCAGGAACTGCCCGACGACCCGGACCTCGCCATCCAAGCCGAAGCCTGGTACCTGCACGACCTGGCCGCCCAGCTGCCCGCGAAACACAGCGGCCAGTACACGACCGACGAACTGCTGGCCCTGGGCTACAACGCCGGACCGGGCGCCATGAAAGCGTTCGCGCGCGGCACCAAGCCCGGCGCGCAGGTGCAGACCTATCTGACGGACCTGCGCGCCAACTGGGCGAAGGCGGGCGCGGCGGTGGGAAAGCCCTGAATCAGGCCCGATGACGTGTCTCACGCTCGTCGAGGCGTTGAAGGACGAGCGCGCCGGACAGCCAGGTCGTGACGAACGCCAAGCTGCCCAGGACATCGGTGGGCCAGTGGACGCCGAGGTAGACGCGGGTCCAGGCGATCAGCAGGGCGTACGCCGCGGCGATCGGCCACACCACCCGCGCCGTGACGCGGCCGGTGAACCGGCGTACGACGAGCCAGGCGATCAGGCCCGCGGCCAGGGCGCCGTCGGAGGTGTGCCCCGACGGGAAGGACAGTCCGCCGGCCTGGACGACCCAATCCGCCGCGGGCGGACGTGGCCGCGCGATCAGTTCGGAAATCCCGAAGCGGCACAGCACGGCGAACAACATCACGGCGAGGACGAGACCGGCGCGGACGAGCCGGACGCGCACACTTCCCCGGCTGAGCGCGGCGGCGACCACGAACACCAGCGGCGCGGTGAACGCCGAGGACGCCGTCGACGTGATGACCGCGGCCACCGACGCGAGTTGCGACGTCCGGTGCGACACCAGCCACGAGTGGACGTCGAGATCGAACCCTCTCGCCCACGGCAGCGCATCACTCGCCGACGCCAGCAGCGCCAGGAAAACCGCCGCCGCGAGGGCTGCGACCAGGAGCGGTCCTCGGGCAGCGAGGCCGGCGTCTCGCTCGGTCGACGACGAGGAGGCCACGAACCCACGCTAGGGAGGCCTCGGCCAGCAGCCGGTTCGCTGCGGGTTAAGCCGCGTTTACCTTGGCCTTGCCGGTTGAGCAAAGACGGCGCCCGGCGGAGGATGGCGGCCGTGAGGACGCTGCGGACCGTTGCTCTGGTGGCCTGGCCCATCAGCTGGTACCTCGTGTGGAAAGAGATCTTCCACTGGCGGCACATGACGAAGACCTTGCGGTTCCGGGCGCCCGACCCGCCGGCGGGGGTGACCGTGACCCCGCGGCCGGGCGTTCCCGTGCGTTGTCTCCGCGCGGTCGCCGTGGTGTCGCCGGTCGTGTGCGTCCTCGGGTTCGCCGGCGACGCGTGGCGCCGCGGTCAGGCCGGTCGCACCAGGCCGACGTCGTAGGCCGGCACCACGGCCTGGACGCGGTCGCGGAGTTCGAGCTTGTCGAGGATGCGCCCGACGTGGGTTTCACCGTCGCTGCGGGCAGGACCAGTATCCAGGTCCCGCAGCACTGCGTCGCTTCGGCCGGCCAAGTGCAGCGGTTCACCCGGCTGAAGGTCGGCTTCAGGCTCGATGAACAAGGTGCTGCCCCGGGTGAAGGAGATGTCGATCGTGGCGGCTTCCGGCCTCGCAGCCTCCGTGGTGCCTGGTCCGTCGCCGGGCCGCTTGACGACGGGGGCGCCGTAACCCGCCTGGCACGCCATGAACGCCTTGCCGCGCGTGGCCGAACCGAGTTCTCCGGTGGCACAGCGGCCTGGCCACCGCACTGTCACACGGAGCGGGCAAGTGCTCGGCAACCGGACTTGGCCGAACGCTTACCCTCCGCTCCCGTCACGCGCTCTGCGCCACCGCAGGCTCGTTCGTCACCGCCTGCTCGGGCAGACCGAGCAGAATCCGGTACTGGCCCTCGAAAGCGTCCAAAGCGCCGTCGAGGTCGTGGCCGGCGACGATGGCCCGGGAGGCCTCGCTCATCCGCGCGCGGGCCGCGGGGTCAGCGGCCAGGTCGGCGAGCCACCGGGAGATCGTCGTGATCGCGCCGGGTTCGAACAGGTAGCCGTTCTCGCCGTGGTGGACCAGGTGCGGCAGGGCGAGCGCGTCGGCCGCGACGACGGGCAGGCCGGCGGCCATCGCTTCCATCGTGGCCAGGCTCTGCAGCTCGGCCGTGCCGGGCATGCAGAAGACGTCGGCCGCGGCGTAGCGGCGGACCAGCTCGGCGTCGGAGACGAAGCCGTGGAACGTCACGCGGTCCGCGATGTCCAGTTCCGCGGCGAGGGTTTCGAGTTCTCGCCGGCGGGTGCCGTCACCGACGAGGTCCGCGCGCACGTGCGGCAGCGGGGCGAGGGCGTGCAGCAGCTGGTCGAGGTTCTTCTCGGCGTCCAGGCGCCCGACGAACAGCACCGACATCGGCCCGTCGGCGGGGCGGACGGCCGGTGCGGCGTAGTGGGCGAGGTCGATCCCGCAGGAGACGACCTGGACCGGGCGGTCGAGGCCGATCCCGGCGAGGACCTCGGCGGCCCGTGGGGTGGGGGTGGTCACGATGCGCGCGTCGCGGTAGACGCGCACCAGGTCCCGCCAGGCCCAGCGGGCGATCGAGTCCTTGACCCGCTGCGGGAACGGCGTGTAGCCGAGCAGGTTGTCGGGCATGAAGTGGTTCGTGGCCATGCCGGGCAGCTCGCGTCCGGCCGCCGCTTCCAGCAGTGCGCGGCCGACGCCGAAGTGGGCTTGGACGTGGACGACGTCGGGGCGCAGCCGGTCCAGCAACGGCCCGACCTCCTCGCGGGCACCGCCCGGCGTGCAGAACCGGTACTCGCCGTGGAAGGGGATGGCCCGGGACCGGACCCGGTGGACGGTGTAGCCGTCACGTTCTTCGGTGTGCGAGGGACCGTCGGCGGACGGGCACACGACATGGACGTCGTGACCCCGCCGCGCGAGGCCCCGGGCCAGCCGCTCGGCGAAGAACGACGCGCCGTTGACGTTGGGCGGGAAGGTGTCGGCGCCGATCAGGACGCGCAGGCCGGACGAGGGCACGGGGATCTCCTTGACTGGTGGCGGGTTCTGCGGAAGGGCACCGGCGAGCACACGCACACCGGCGAGAGCGAGAAGAGCGGCGGCAGCCGCGAGGACCGCGGTGGTCGCGGTGAGCTGCGGGGCCTCGCCGTAGGCCAGGGCGGCTACGGCGACGGCGGTCAGCGGGTCGAGCACGGTCGTGGTCCCGACGACGACGGCGGTGGGACCGGCGGCGTAGGCGCGGTGCAGCACCACCCCGCCGGCCCCCAGCAGGAGCACCGCTTGCGCACCGAGCAGGAGGGCCGCCGCGAGCGGCTGGGTGACGGCGGCGTGCACGACCGCCGAGCCCAGTCCGAACAGGACGGCCGCGGCCCCGGCCAGTACGGCGCAGCTCGCCCGGGCGAACCAGACGACCGAAACCACCACGAACCCGGCCACCGCGACCGGCTCGGCCGTACCCCAGCCGATCACCGTGTCCGTGGTGGCCGCCGCCGCGAGCGCCACAAAACCGGCGACACCGAGCAGGACCAGAGCCACGGCGCCGAAGACCCGGCGGTCGCGGGCCCGGCGCGCGAAGACGACCGTGAGGACGAGGCTGAAGACGCCCAGCGGCTGGACGACCGGAAGCGGAGCGAGGGACAGGGCGACGACGTGCAGCAAGCTCCCGCCGGTCGCCAGCGACGTCCCGGCCCACCACCCGCGCGAGCGCAGCAGCCGGGCCAGGGTGCGCAGCCGGGGCGTGCCCTCGACCGCCAGGCCGGCGACCTCGTGGTGCTGCCGGGTGGCCGCCGCGGCGAAGAGGACCGCGGCGAGCAGGGCGCAGACGACGGCGAGGGCGGTCATCGGACGGCCCGCCGCAGCGCGGTCGCCATGGTGGCGATGATCAGGAACTCGGCCAGGAGCGCGACGCGTTCGAGCAGGCCGGCCGGGAGCCAGCCGACGAGCTGCGCCAGCCCGAACGCCGCCGCGGTGACGACGCCCGCGAGCGCGCCGCGACGGAGGGTGGCCGCGGCGGCGAGCCAGCGGGTGTCGGTCCGCAGCCGCGCGCCCAGCGTCCACGCGGCCAGCGGGAGGCTGGCGAACAGCACGGCGCCGCCGGCGCGGTGGATCTCCCCGGACGCCGTCGGGTCGGCGGCGCTGAGGTTGCTGCGGAACACCAGGACCACGAGGAGCCCGGCCGTCCACAGCAGGAACAGGGTGCTCGCGAGCGGTGTCCGGGGTAGCGCGGCGAGGTGGGCGGCGACCGCCAGCGCCGCGGCGGCCGCGAGCAGGAGCACGACGGCCACCGCGAACAGGAGCCGGCCGCCGCGGTGCCAGGCGTAGTCGCTGACCGGGTCACGCCAGGGACTCACGTTGCCGGCGAAGCCGAGGGTCAGCCCGGCCAAGATGGCCTGGGCGCCGGCGGCCATCACCAGCGTCAGGGTCGCCAGCGGAGTGGGCGAGAGCGCGGACCGTGGAGTCACTCCTCAGACGGTGCTGCCCGTCCATGAGAGTTCGATGAAGATCACGCGCGGTTTCCTTAAGAAGCGGCCGGCGGCACCGCCAGGTCGAACCGGGCGCCCCCCGTGTCCGCCCGGCCGGCCTCGGCACGACCGCCGTGCTGCGCCAGCACCTGCTCGACGATGGCCAGCCCCAGCCCCGAACCGGGCAACGCGCGAGCGGCGTCGGCCCGGTAGAACCGCTCGAACACGTGCGGCAGATCGGCGTCGGCGATCCCCGGTCCTTCGTCGTCGACGCGGATCCGCACCGCGTCCGGCGTCACCGACATCGTCACCTGCACGCTTCCGCCGGGTGGCGACCACTTCGCGGCGTTCTCCAGCACGTTCAGCACCGCGCGCTCCAGCGCCGCCGGCCGGGCGAGCACCTCGGCGCCGGCCAGTTCGGCGGTGAACGACACCTTCGGCCACCGCGACCGGGCGCGTTCGAGTGCGGAGCCGACGACGTCGGCCAGCGCGACCCGCTCGGCTGCTTCGCTGGGCCGTTCCCCGGTGGAGAGGTCGACGAGCTCGCCGATGAGCGCGGTCAGTTCGACGGCCTGGGTGTCGAGGTCGGCCAGCAGCCGTGACCGGTCGTCGGCCGACAGCTGCCGCTGCGGGTTGGCCTCGGCGTGGATGAGCAGCTCGATGTTGTTGCGCAGGCTCGTCAGCGGGGTGCGCAGTTCGTGGCCGGCGTCCTCGACCAGCCGCCGTTGCTCGTCGCGGGATCGGCTCAACGCGCCCAGCATCGCGTTGAACGCCGTGGCCAGCCGGCCGATCTCCCCGGCCGCGGTGACCTCGATGGCCGCGGACAGCTCCTGGGTGCGGGCGACGTCCTCGGCCGCCGCCGTCAGGTCGTCGACCGGGCGCAGCGCCGACCGGGCGATCACCCGGCCCACCAGCGTCGCTCCGACGATCCCGGCCAGCGAGACGACGATGAGCCACAAGCCCAAGTGGCCCAAGGTGTCCTCGACGTCCTCGGAGTCCTGGGCGACTTCGACCGTCCCGCCGTCGGAGCGCTGGGCCGTCCACACCCGGTACCGGTCGCCGTCGATGCGGCGGACGTCGGAGGTGCGGCTGCCCTCGCCCGGGGCCGTCGGCGCGCCCGGCGCCCGGGGCGGGATGACCGGCTTGGCGCCCGCCGTGCCGATCACCGCGCCGGCTGGGGACAGGAACTGCACGGTCAGCCCACCGTCGTGGCCGGGCCCTTGGCGGTTTCCGGTGGACCTGAGGGTGGCCAGCGCGTCGGCCGGGGACGCGGTCTTCGCCGCCAGCTGGGCGTAGGACTGCAGCCGGGCGTCGAACTGGTCGTAGAGATCCGCCCGGGTGATGCTCCAGGAGATCGCCGACACTAGCACGACGGCGACCGCCACCGCCGCCGCCACGAGCACCCCGAGGCGGGCCCGCAGCGACAGCGTCTTCCAGCGGACCCGCTTCACAGGGGCTCTTCGCGCAGTACGTAGCCAACGCCGCGCACCGTGTGCAGCAGCCGGGGTTCGCCCTCGGCTTCGAGCTTGCGCCGCAGGTAGCTGACGTAGACGTCGAGGCCGTTGGACGCGGTGCCGAAGTCGTAGCCCCACACGTGCTCGAACATCGCGGTGCGGGTCAGCACGATCCGGGGGTGCCGCAGGAAGGTCTCGAGCATCGCGAACTCGGTCCGGGTCAGGTGCACCGGCCGGTCGCCGCGGAACACCTCGCGCGTCGCCGGGTCCAGGGTCACGTCCGTGAACCGCAACGCCGTCGAGGACGGGACCGTGGCCGGCGGGGTGTTGTACTCGGTGCGGCGCAGCAGGGCCCGGACGCGGGCCAGCAGCTCCTGCAGCGCGAACGGCTTGACGAGGTAGTCGTCGGCCCCGGCGTCGAGGCCGGCGACCCGGTCGGTGACCGCGGTGCGGGCGGTCAGCATGAGGATCGGCACAGGGTTGCCTTCGGCCCGCAGTACCCGGCAGGTTTCGAGGCCGCCGAGCAGTGGCATGGTGACGTCGAGCAGCACCCCGTCGGGTGCCTCGCCGCGGATCAGCTCGAGCCCGGCGACGCCGTCTCCGGCGACGGAGACGGCGTAGCCCTCGAACCGCAGCGTCCGGGACAGCGAGTCCTGCACGGCAGCTTCGTCGTCGACGATCACCAGGTGCACCCGCGTGTCCCTTCAACCTGCTCGATGACCCACCGTGACTGTAGTCGAGGTCCGGACGGGGCCGCCCAACTCTCATCGAACATTAACGTTCGACCGCGATCGGGGTCGTATTCCGCGGTTGACCTCGCTGGAAAGGGAAATTCACCGAGGCGAAAGAGAAACGACATGAGCGAAAGCGTGCTCGGCGCGACCCTGCCCACCGACTCGGCGGCGGCCGATCGTTGCCGCGGCCGGCCGGAATCCGGCCGCGGATCTCGCGGTCCGGCTCGGCCGCACCCCCGAACCGACGCCCAGCCGCCGACGGCTGCTGCTCGCCGTCACTGTCCTCATCGGACTCTTCGTCACGGCCGCGCTGGTCGCCGGCGCGGTGCACGGCTTCACGGGCGACGCGTTCGAGCGGGGCGAGCGGGGCGTGGGCGAGGAGAAGCCCGCCGGCGACCGCGAGCCGTTGCTGGTGAGCTGGGTCAGGGTGAGCACCGGGACCGCGACGCGCAGTCCGAACAGGACGGTGAAGACCGGCAGCAGCAGGACACCACCGCCGAACCCGGCCACGGCCGAGAGCAGGGCGAGCGCGAAGGCCGCGGCGGAGGCGAGCGGCACGGTCAGGACCGTGCTCATCGGCCGGAGTCGTGCAGGCCGGTGAGGCGGATGAGGGCGGCGAAGCCGTCGTCGGTGCCGGGCCAGTGGGCGCGCACCGCGTCGATTCCGGCGCGGTGGATGACGCTGCGCAGCACGGCGGTGGTGATGATCGCGTCGTCGGCGTAGCCGAGGACGAGGATGAAGTCGGGGATCAGATCGATCGGCACGGCCAGGTAGGCCAGCAGCAGCCCCAGCCGGACCCGGACGCCTCTGGGCAGCGTCCGATCGGTGGCCAGGCGGCGCAGCAGGCGCACCACGTCCGGCAGCAGGCGGAGTGCCTCGGTCAGCAGTCCGCCGCGGGGCCGGGCGATCGCCAGCACGAGGACCAGGGCGATCCAGGACAGCAGCAGCGCGGCTGCGACGGTGATGAGCAGGTCCCACCAGAACGACCCGGTCACGGCTCTTGCCCTGCCCGCGGCCGCGGCATGTCTGCGGCGGTGAGGTCCGGTGCTTCGGCGCGCAGGGCGGCTTCCTCGAAGGCGGCCAGATCCGCGGCGGCGGCCTCGACGGCCTCGCGGGCGGCCTGGCCGGCGGGTGCGGCGAAGTAGTCGCGGGCGGCGATCTTGGCCAGCCAGCCGCGGAAGCGCTGCAGGTCGGCCTCGGACTCTTCGACCTCGGCGTAGGTGGCGTTGCCGCGAGCGCGTTCGTCGGCCAGCTCGGTCGACAGCTCCGGCAGCCGGTCGAGGACCTCGGCGTACTCGGCGTCACGCGCGGTGTTGAGCTCGGCGATCACGGCCTGCTCCTGGGCCGGGTCGGTGAAGGTCATCGACAGGACCCGAGCGGTTCCGCCCTGGTGGCGGACCCGGTCTTCCAGCCGTCGGACATCGCGCACCACCTGCGGTCGCGCGAGCAGCAGGCACACCGACTGCTGCAGGTAGAGGGCCCCGAGGGAACGCAGCTTGCGCCAAACCCGCACCCGTAGCGTCCCGGCCGCGCCCGCAGTCGACCTTCTTCACGGAAAGCGCGGTGGGACGAGACCGAGACGGGTCTACGTGTGCTGGTGCGCGAGAGCGTGGTGTTCGGCGGCCGTGTCGCCGCCGGGGTGGGCGTGGATGAGTGCCTGGGTCAGCCGGGGCAGGGCGTCGATGAGCCGGTGTTCCGCGTCGTGGGCGATGGCGTGCGCCTGCAGCAGGGTCAGAGCCGGATCGACGTCGAGTTCGGACTCGGCGACGAGGGTGTGCCCGACCCAGCGCAGCCGGACCGTATCGACCCCTCGCACCCCGGGGGTGGCGGCGAGGGTCTTTTCGGCGGTGTCGACCAGCTTCGGGTCGACCGCGTCGAGCATCCGGGAGAACACCTCCTTCGCCGCGCCGTAGAGCACCGACAGGATCGCCACGGTGATCAGCAGGCCGACGATCGGGTCCGCCCAGCGCCAGCCGAGCCAGGATCCGCCGGCGGCCAGCAGCACCGCGAGACTGGTGAACCCGTCGGTGCGAGCGTGCAGCCCGTCGGCGACCAGTGCGGCCGAGCCGATCTGCCGGCCGACGGTGACGCGGTAGCGGGCGACGACCTCGTTGCCGACGAACCCGATCAGTCCGGCGCCGGCGACCCAGCCGATCTCGGTCATGTCGCGGGGGTTGAGCAGCCGGTCGATCGCCGTCCACGCCGCGAGCACCGCGGAGGCGAACATGACCAGCAGGATCACCAGTCCCGCGAGATCTTCGCTGCGGCCCAGGCCGTAGGTGAAGCGACGGGTAGCCGCCCGACGTCCGAGCAGGAACGCGACGGCCAGCGGGACGGCGGTCAGGGCGTCGGCGAAGTTGTGCAGCGTGTCGCCCAGCAGTGCCACCGATCCGCTGATCGCGACCACCACGAGCTGCGCGACAGCGGTGATCATCAGGCCCGCGAAGGAGATCCACAGCACTCGCATGCCCCGCGCGCTGGCCTCGAGGGTGGAGTCAACGATGTCCGCGCTGTCGTGACTGTGCGGTGTTACTGCATGCTTGACCTGGCTCCAGAGCGAGGCCACCGGTCCCTGGTGGCCGTGTCCGTGTCCGTGCCCGTGGTCGTGCTGGTCCCGCATGACGTGATCCACCCTGTGCTCGCGTGACGTAACGCAGTCTCCGACGGCCTGCGCGCCCACTCTAACAGCGTATCTGCGCATACATGCAGCTACGCAGTCAGTCGAGTAGCCGGTACGGTGGCCGGTATGCACGCAGACCTGCCGCAGTTCGACATGCCCGCCGACGAACAGGTCGACCTCGCGGCCGAGTCGTTCCGGATGCTCGCCGACCCCACCCGCATCAAGGTGCTGTGGGCCTTGCTCCAAGGCGAATCCTCCGTGGCGTGCCTGGCCGAGCTCGCCGGAGCCGCACCGACCGCGGTCAGTCAGCACCTGGCGAAGCTGAGGCTGGCCGGATTGGTCACAGGTCGCCGCGAAGGCACTTTCGTGTACTACTCCGCCGCGAACGACCACGTGCGGAGCCTGCTCTCGCAGGCGTTGTTCCACGCCGACCACGTAGATCGTGACATCCCGGCCGACTCCGTCGCACAGCACGCTCATCGGCCATTGCCGGCAGGCGGCACGCGATGACCGCGAGCCGCGACCTTGACGTTCGGGGATCTCGTTTTGGCTGCCCTTATAAGTGAGGGTGGAGGGCGACCTCCGTGAGCGGATCTCTGTCGCGGCGCAGCTCAAGACTTCGCGTCCGGCCGGCAATATCGTCGCTTGACAGCGACGTGCTACGAGCGGCCCTCGCTCGGCGGCGGACAGTGGATCGTCGCGGCCGACGACACCGCTTGGCTGCCCAGTGGCAGGTGGACTACGCGTCAGCGTCCGACCGGTCCCAACGCGGTCGCCGACTACGCCGATCCCGCGCAGACGAACCGGGCGGACGTCCGTTTCAGGTGGTTCCGAACTTCCGTCGCTTGACCGGGCTCGGGCGCGCGTCAAGCCTGGTGCGGCCGGCGAATCCGTCAGCTCCGCGGGAAGGGATCTTCCGATGTCCTTGGGTGTTTCCGCCACCAAACGAAGAATCTTCGCCACGCTCACCGCGCTCGTCGTGCCTCTCGCTGTCGTCTTGGCGCCGGCCGCCCACGCCGCGACCGCGAACGCGCCACTGCCGGCGGATCCGCAGTCGAGTCGGCACAAGGTCGCCGCCGCGGCGGCCGAGCCGCGTCACGACGTTCCGAATCCGCTGCTCAAGGAGCGGTTCGCCGAGGAGGAAGAGGAGGACAGCGACGATCCCGCGTTGTCCGCGCTCTGCCAGACCTACCTCGGGCATCCGAACCCGTACCGGCCGCTCGCGCCCAACACCGACGTCATCACCGGCGACACCATCGTGCCGACCGGCAGCCAGACCGGCTGCAGCACCGCCCAGAACGAGACGACCATCGCCGTCAACCCGGAGAACCCGCGCAACATCGTGGCGGGGTCGAACGACTACCGGCTCTATAACACCCGCGAGGCCCGCAACGACTCCGGCGGCTTCGCCTACACCTCCTTCGACGGCGGCCGGACCTGGGCGAACGTCCGGCTGCCGCACCTGGACTTCCCGACCGGGGCAGCCGCGCCACTGTCCTACATGGACGCCGCGGGCGACCCGGCCATCGCTTTCGGCCCGCACAACACCGTCTACTACGCGACGCTCGTGTTCAGCCGGGCCGCGGTGCCCGACGACCAGCAGTCCGCCAGCGGCATCGCCGTGTCGGTGTCCCACGACGGCGGGCGCAGCTTCGGCGACCCGGCGATCCTCGAGCTGGACGGCGTGACCCCGGCCGGCGCGCCCACGCCGACGTCGATCTTCAACGACAAGGAATGGATCGCCGCGGATCCCCGTACCGGCGACGTCTACGTGACCTGGACCCAGTTCACCTACGACGCCGGTGGCGAGTTCGTCGAATCGCCGATCGTGGTGTCGAAGTCGCGCGACTTCGGCCGGACCTGGTCGCCGAAGCAGCGGGTCTCGCCGTCGCTGACCGGTTTCCCCGGCGGGATCACCCCGTTCGGCAGCGGCTCGAACCCGGTCGTCACCCGGGACGGGACGCTCCAGATCGCCTACGAGACGTCGGTGTGCGCCACCGCCGCCTGTGACCGGCCGGCCGACCACGACGCGGTCGTCGTGGCGACCTCGCGGGACGGCGGCCGAACCTTCCGGCATGCCGAGGTGGCTCTCGACTTCGACTTCCCGGTCGACGAAGACGTCGCCAACAACGCGCTGACCGGCGAGAACTTCCGGATCAACAGCTTCCCGCAGCTGGCCTACGACCGCGTCACCGACCGGCTCTGGGTCACGTGGGCCGACGACCGCAACGGCACCTACCGCGACGGCGAGTCGGTGAAGACGAACGGCGACGCGTTCTTGAGCGGCTCCGACGGGCGGCACGGCTGGTCCAAGCCGGTGAAGGTCGGGACGGGCGCCGACGAGGTGTTCCCCGCGGTTGCCGCGCTGGCCGGACGTGTCGCGGTCACCTTCTACACTCGTGCCTACGACCCGCACGGCATCGGGCTCGACTACGCCTACGCCACCGGCTGGGGTGACCGCGTGGACTCGGCACCGATCCGGCGGATCACGACGCAGACGGCGAATCCCCAGGTCCAGTTCGTCTCGACCGGCGCGGTGACCGGCAAGGAACTGCAGGGAGTGTTCATCGGCGACTACACCGCGGCGGCGATCGGTGCCGACTTCCGGCTGCACCCGTGCTGGACCGACTTCCGCGGGAATCCGGGCACGACCACACCGAACCAGGATGTCGGGACGCAGACTCTGGCGATGTTCCCGTAGCGACGGAGCCGTGCCGGCTGTTGCTTCAGAGCAACAGCCGGCACGGGCCGCTGATCCGGCGGTCACGCCGCTCGTGCGACCCTGAACTGCCGTACGCGCAGGAGTGGTTCACGAGAACCCCGGCCGGCGGCCCCGGCAGCACCCTGGGTTACGACCGGGCCGGACGGCTGACCAGCTTCACCGGCACCGGCGGCACGACCAGCTACCTCTACGGCCCGGACGGGCTGCCGATCGAGCGGACCGGGCCGGCCGGCCGCTTCTGGTTCGTCCACGACAACGTCGGATCGACCGTCGCGTCGACGAACGCGACGGCGAGGTACATCTACAACGCCTACGGCACGCCCACACGCACCGCGGTACGGCTTCGACGCCCTGCAGTACTTAGTGCTGTGTCCAGATAGGTTGGCCGGGTTGGTCAGGCGACTGAGGTGAGGTGTTGCCCGCCCCAGCGGACGCCCCTATCCCTGCGGACTCGTGCGCGTTCACGACGTTGTGCGGTGAGGACGTCGGGGTGAGGTGGTTCGATCCGGCGATGACGGCGGGGGTGGGCAGAGCGGCTCCGTCCCGCGGTCCCAGCGGCTGGCCCGCTCGTCCGGCCCAAGCGGCAGCAACCTCCCAGCAGGTCCGGGATTTGATCTCCGTGCTTGCTCTCTCAAGCGGGTCGACGGCTGGCTGAGTTTGCCGCTGCGTGATCCGCGGAGACGTCGCCGTGTCCCTTCGCCTCGCCCGCACTGGTCCGATCGGGTAGAGCCGTTACCGCGGGGTCAACCCCACTGCCTGGTCGCGCGTGCCCTGCCGGTCGGCCCTGCTGCTCGTCGTTCAGAGCTCTACGCCGCCAACGCAAGGGGGACGGCCGGAAAACAGGCGGCGATCCAGGGATAGCGGTCGCCGCGGTAGCAGGAATCTGTGATCGGCGTCCGATCGCGGCCAGTGAGTGTGTTCTCGGCGGACCGGCCGCCACGTTCTCGCGGTAAACGAAATTCGAGAGGGAGAAAAAAGGTGAGATCAAGACTCCGATCCGCGGTCATGGCTTTCACGGCCGTGGCGGCCGTGCTTGTGGTGCCGCAGGTTGCGCACGCCGATTCCGCGGGTAAGGGCGGTGATTACGTCCCGCTTTCCAGCGCACGGGTCGTGCTCGACACTCGCACTGGGACGGGTGGTGTCACGGGGGCGCGTGGTGCGAACAGCACAACGTCGGTCCCGGCGCTGGGGGTGAGCGGTATCCCGTCGGCGGGGGTCAGCGGGCTGGTCCTGCGGGTTCTGGTAGTCACGCCGAGCGCGGCCGGTTACGTCACCGTCTTCCCGGACGGCGTCGCCCGGCCGAACCTCTCCACCGTCGACTTCAACGCGTCGCAGACGATCTCGAACTTCGCCGTCGTCCAGCCCGGAGCCGACGGCAAACTGGCCGTGTACAACCAGGCCGGGACGACGCAGGTCCGGATCGAGGTGCAGGGGTATTTCACCAGCGCGCCGAGCGGGACGAACGGCGGTGAGGTGCCGATGACGCAGGTCCGGGCGATCGACACCCTCAACGGCGTGGGTACGACGAAGGCCAAGATCCCCTCGGGCGGGACCCTGACGGTCAGCCTGCTCGCCGGCGGAGTGCCCGCGACCGCCTCGGCCGTCTCGGCGTCCGTCACCGTGCCGACGCCGACGGCGGCGGGGTCCGTCACGATGGTGCCGACCGGGACCTCGAGCAGTGCCGTGACCCTCATCGACTACGAGGACGGCATCAACAACACCTCTGGCGCGACCATCCCGCTCGGTGTCAACGGGGCGGTCACGTTCACCAACCGGGGTCCCGCGCCCGTGGACCTGATCGTCGACACCATGGCGTACTTCAGCAAGTCCGCCACCGACGGCGCCGGCTTCCGGCCGCTCGGCGCGCGGGCGTTCGGCGGGTCGGTGCCCGCCAACAGCACCATCGACGTCGTGGTCAGCGGGACGAACGGAATGCCCACCCGTGGTGTCGCCGGCGCCGCGTTGAGCTTCGGTTACACCGGGCCCAACGCCGGAACACTGCGTGCCTGGCCGGTCGGGGCGCCCGAGCCGGGTATCGCGCTCACCCAGCACGCCGCGGACGGCAGGCACCGGTCTTCGGCCGTCGTCCGTCCCGGTACCGACGGCAAGATCCGGATCCGCAACAACAGCACCTACGCCAGCCAGGTCTACGTGGATGTCGAAGGCTGGTACGCCGACCCGCTGCCCGCGCTTCCGGTGGTGCAGAACAGCCCGGTCAGCATCACCCAGGCGGCGGCGACCGGCGGGCAGGGCGCGGGCACGATCGAGTACGCCTACGTCGACAACATCGGCCGGGTCGTCAGCGGGCACCAGACGCAGCTGGACAACTTCTGCTGCGTGCAGTTCAGCGTGATCTCCGGCAACGAGGCGTTCTCGGGACAGCCGGCTTTGACCGCTCAACCCGGCGGCTTGGTCCAGGTTGCCGCGCAGTACACCGACGGTGACGTCTGGACCAGCACCCAGACCGCACCGGGTGCCGGTACCTGGAAGCCCTTCACGGACATCGGCGGGTCGATGGCCGCGCCCCCGGCGACGGCGCAGCTGAGCACCGGTGTCACCACCGAGTTCGCGATCGGCGCCGACGGACGGCTCTGGACGTACGCGCAGACGGGCGCGGTCCCGTTCTGGCGCGGTGTCGGTGGTACGAACCTCATCGGAACGCCGGTGCCGGCGACGGTCCGCGACGGCGTCCAGGTGTTTGCCCGCACCACGGCGGGCTCGGTGGCGACCGCGACCTACCATTCCGACGGCTCCGTGTCGGCGTGGTCGGATCTGGGTGGTGACGGCTCGGGAGTACCGGCCGTGATCGTCTACCCCGGCTACCGGCTCCGTGTCCTCGCCCGCGCCGCGGACGGTTCGATCGTGACCAAGCTCCAGGACGCGACGGGGACGTTCCCGGCCGCGTGGGAGCCGCTCGGCACCTTCACCGCCGCAGGCAGCCCGTCGGCGCTGGTGGACCCGGTGAGCGGACGGACCATGGTCGTCGCCCGCGGCCAAGACGGGATCGTGTACCTCAGTGTCGAGGACGGCCAGGGGACGGGGCGGTTCCAGGAGTGGACGCCGGCCCAGGACGCCGGGGCGCCGGCGACGGCGACCGACCCGACCCTGGCGGTGGTGAGCAACGGGAGCGGCCAGACGGTGATCTTCGCCTACCGCACCGTCAACGGCACGATGGTGATCGCGACCGGCCGCCCGATCGGCGCCCTGGTGGCGAACTCGCGCCGTTTCACCTCCTCACCCGAGATGGCGCCCACAGTTCGCTGAGGTCGGAAACCCGAGGTGATCGTGGCGCGGTTCATCGGGACTGCGCCACGATCACCAACGGAATTGTCCATCGAAAGCCGTTAAGACTTTTAAGTCCGTTATGAGTGATACGCGTATCACTTACGGCCATTCGAGTGACATTGAGGGCGAGCACTCAACCGGCGAATGACCCGGGAGTGAAACGGCTGTCGCTGCATTTCTCGACCCTGGGGGACAATCGTGATGTCACGGGCAGGTGCCGGCCGGACCGGGTCCAGATGGCTGGGCTTGGGGTCTCTCATCGTCGTACTGGCTCTCGTCGCCGGTATCGCCGCGGACGCCCGGCTCGCCCAGCAGCGGACCGGCGGCGCGCACTCCGCAACCGCTCCGGCGCAACGATGGGGCAGCGCGGCCGGTCAGGAGCACCTGAAGCCGGGTGCGGTCAACCGGACCCTGCCGGAATCCGAACGGGGCCGCTATCCGCGTGTCCCCGGCGCGGTGCAGCCGGCGAACGTCGCCTCGGCCGGAACCGGCGCCACCACGGCGCGCACCGGCTTCGACCGCGCGACCAGCAAGGAAATCCTGGGAGCACGGGACGCGAACCGGACCGTGTTCGCCAACACCGACGGCACCGAGACCACCGAGGTTTCCCCGGCGCCGGTCAACTACCGCGCCGCCGACGGCTCCTGGCAGCCGATCGACACCACCCTGTCCGCGAGCGGCGGCGACGGCTGGCGCAACACCAGCAACTCCGTCGCCCTCGGGTTCGCCCAGCACGCCGACGCCGCCGAGCTGGCCAGCATCCAGGTCGACGACCGCCACTCCGTCGGCTACGGCCTGGCCGGCGCGGCGCCCGCGATCGGTACGGCCGAGGGGGAATCCGTCCGCTACCCGGCGGTGCTGCCCTCGGTCGACCTCCGGCTGGACGCCCGTCCGGGCGGTGTCAAGGAGACGCTCGTCCTGAAGAACGCGAACGCCCCGCAGTCCTTTGTGTTCCCGTTGCGGCTGAACGGATTGTCGGCGAGCCTGGACTCCGGCCGCCTCGCCTTCACCGATACCGCCGGAACCGTCCGCGCCGTCGTCCCGCCCGGCGACATGACCGACGCCGCGGCGACGCGCTCCACCGGCGTCACCTACCAGCTGATCGCGTCCGCGGGTGGTCCGGCACTGCGGATGACGCTCGACCCCGCGTGGCTGCGCGACCCGGCCCGCCGGTTCCCGGTCGAGGTCGACCCGACGATCACCCCGCCGGTGGACGCGAACGCCGCCGACGGCGCGATGTACGTCCACGGGACCACCTCGACCTCGGGTGCGTCGGAGCTGCAGGCGGGCGTGGTCGGCGGCGCGTCCACGGCGTCCTACCTCGCGTTCGGCGGGCTCGTCTCGAGCCTGCGCTACCACAAGATCTTCGGAGCGCAGCTGCAGCTGGTCAACTACGACGCGGGGTCCTGCCAGGCCCGGCCGCTGAGCGTGCACCCCGTCACCCAGGCCTGGACGCCGACCGGGGCCTACTCCTATCCCGGCCCGTCGGTCGGTCCCGCCCTCGCGACACGCTCCTTCGCGCACGGCTACGTCGCGACCGGCCAGTCGACGTCGGCCTGCCCGCCGGCCGCCGAGCTGTTCGACCTCGGCGGCGGTGGCGTCGACCTCGTCCAGGGCTGGGTCAACGGAACCACCCCGAACAACGGCCTTTCGCTGCGCGCGCCGGTGTCGGATCCACTGGCCGGCAAGCGGTTCACCGGCCCGGGTACGACGAACCCGCCGCGGCTCTACATCACGCACAGCCCGTACGACGCGGCGTACGCCTTCCCGAACCCCACCCCGGATCCGCCGGTCCTGCAGAACCAGGACGGCCACGTGAAGATCACCGTGACGAACCGGAGCGCACAGGCGTGGACGCCGGGGTCCTATTCCCTCGGCTACCGCGTCTACACCCCGACGACCAGCGCGCCGGTGGCCCAGCAGCGGGCCGCGGCGCTGACCACCACGGTCGCCCGGGGCGGCACGGTCACCTTCGACGCGACCATCAAGGCACTGCCCCCGGGCTCGTACTTCCTCGACTTCTCGATGATCGGACCGGGCAACGTCTTCTTCACCGACCACCTCGTGCTGCCCGCCCGGCTCAGCCTCCGGGTCGTGGACATCCCGCCTGTCGTGCAGGAGCTCTACCCGCCGAACGGGTACCACACCCCGACGTTGACGCCGTCGCTGTGGGGCCGGGCCGTCGACCTCGACGCCCCACCCGGGTCCTCGCTCTCCTACAAGTTCGAAGTCTGCGAACGCACCGACGCCGGTGCCGCGACCGGCTGCTTCGACTCCGGTTACCTGCCGGGCCAGGCCTGGACCGTGCCGGCCGGGAAACTGTCCTGGAGCAAGGCCTACCTGTGGCGGGTGTTCGTGAAGGACGGCGGCAACGAGGTCGCCTCACCCCGGTCCACCGTGCTCGCCGACGTGCCGCAGCCCGAGCTGACCTCCAGCATCGCCGGTGCCGCGCGGGCCGCTCAGGACCATGAGTTCGACGCACAGTCCGGAAACCTGTCCACGACCGCCGTGGACGCCACCCTCGCCACGGCCGGGCCGGAACTCAGCCTCGTCCGCACCTACAACAGCCTCGACCCGCGCCGCGACGGGCTGTTCGGCGAAGGCTGGACCACCCGCTACGACATGCGTCTGGTGACCGACGACGACGGATCCGGCAACGTCGTGATCACCTACCCCGACGGCCAGGCGGTCCGCTTCGGCCGCAACCCCGACGGCAGTTACGCCACGACCGCCCAGCGCACGGCCGGGCTGACCGCCGTCGCCGGCGGCTGGCGCCTCGCCGACCGGGCCGGCGTCGTCTACCTGTTCTCCACGAGCGGGCGGCTGACCAAGGTGACCGACGCCGCGCAGCGATCGATGGTGCTGACCTACAACTCGACGGACGGACGGCTGGCCCAAGCCCAGGTGTCCAACAGCCAGACCAACACCGCCGGCCGCAGGCTGCGCTTCACCTGGTCCGGCGCACACGTCGCCACGGTGACCGACGACCTGAACACCACCTGGACCTACGGCTACACCGGTGACGCGCTGACTTCGGTGTGCACCACCGGAAACGGGTGCACCCGCTACACCTACAGCACCGGCTCGCACTACCGCGGCGCGGTGCTGGACGACCGCCCCGAGTCGTACTGGCGGCTGGGCGAGGTCCAGGGCGGCGCGGCCGGCAGCGAGATCGCGGTCAACCTCGGGAAGGACGCCGGCACCTACACGGCGGTCACGCTCGGCACGCCCGGTGCGACCGCCGGCTCCGGGGGCACCGCCGCGACGTTCAACGGCACCTCCTCCCGGCTGGACCTACCGAAAGGGACGGTGAAGAAGAGCCGGGACGGCGCCGTCGAGCTGTGGTTCAAGGCCAACCCCACCGGCACCGGCGGCCCGTTGCTCGGCTACCAGGACAAGGCGTTCGGCACGGCCGCCGGACGCGGGGTGCCGGTGCTCTACGTCGGCACCGACGGCCGGTTGCGCGGGCAGTTCGGCGCCACCGCGATCGCTCCGATCACGTCGGCGGCCACGGTGAACGACGGCCGCTGGCACCACGTGGTCCTCTCCGCGATGGGCACCGGCGAAACCCTCTACCTCGACGGCGTCCAGGCCGGCCAGGCCACCGGCGTGACGATCGACCACGCACTGCTGACGTTCAACCAGGTCGGGGCGGCCTCGGTCACCACACCGGCGTCCTGGCCCGCGTGGGGCACCGCGGCTCAGCGCTTCTTCACCGGCACGATCGACGAGCTCGCCGTCTATGCGCACCCGCTCGGGGCGGCCGCGGTCTCGGCCCACTTCCGGTACGGCAGCACGGCCGCGGACCAGCTGGCGACGGTGACCATGCCGAGCGGGGCACCCGGCTCCCGGGCGACCTACGACACCGGTCTCGACCGCGTCGCCACCTACACCGACCGGGACGGTGGCACCTGGAAGATCGGCGCCCCCGCGGTGTACGGCGACGACACTGACCTGCGCCGCAGCGTCCAGGTGCTCGACCCGGCGAACCGCGCGAACCTCTACGAGTACGACGCGCTCACCGGACTGATGCTGCGCTCCGGCGTCCCGCTCGGACTCGAACTGCGCGACGAGGACCGGCCGGGCGCACCGGTCCCGCCACCGCCCCCACCGGTCGAACAGTGCAGCAAGCCCGACCCCGGCGATCCGCAGTTCTGCACCATCATCCCCGGCGACGCGGGCGGGCCGGTGTTCGTGCAGCACCCGCTCGACGGCATGGCCATCCGCACCTACTCCTACGACGACCGCGGTGATCTGACGGTCGCCACGAACGAGAACGGCGACGCGGTCACCATGGCCTACGACGGCCGCGGCAACGTCGTCTCGACCAAGACCTGCCGGCAGGCCGGCCAGTGCCAGACGACGTACTCGTCGTTCCCGGCCACCGCGCCGAACCCGTTCGACCCGCGCAACGAACTGCCGACCGAGTCGCGGGACGGCCGGTCCGCGGACGCCGCCGATCCGACCTACCGGACGTCGTTCACCTACACCGCCTACGGCGACCCCGCGACGGAGACCGCCCCGGACGGCGGCGTCATCCGGCACACCTACACCAACGGCGCCGAACCGGCGGCCGGCGGCGGCATCGTGCCCCCGGGGCTGCCGCTGACCACGACCGACGCGCGCGGCAAGGTCACCACCTACAGCTACTTCGCCAACGGTGACCTGTCGCGGATCAGCGAGCCGTCCGGACTGGTCACCAGCTACACCTACGACGCGCTCGGGCGGCAGGTCACCGAGACCGAGATCTCCGACGCCTACCCGGCCGGCGTCACCACCACCACGGCCTACGACCCGCTGTCGCGCCCGGTGAGCGTCACCGAACCGGCGACGACCGACGCCGTCGGCGGCGGCCGGCACCAGCACCGGACCACGACGGTCTACGACGCCGACGGCAACGCGATCCGGGAGGACGAGGCCGACCTCCTCGGTGCCGATCCCGTCCGGACGACGCTCACCGACTACGACGAGAGCGGCCGTCCGGTCCGGGTCACCGACCCGGAAGGCCACGAGACGACGTCCGGCTACGACCGGTCCGGCAACCTGACGTCCACAGTGGACCCGAACGGCAACCGGTACGATTTCGCCTACACCGCGCGGAACATGCTGGCCGAGGTCCGGCTGCGGGCCTACACGAGCGATGCGGCGGGCGGCCTCACCGGTGACTACCTGGTCCTGCACTCCTACTCCTACGACTTCGCCGGCCGGCCGGCGAGTGACACCGACGCGATGGGCCGCCGGGTCGAGTACTCCTACGACGGCGCCGACGGGCTGCGCCGCAAGGTGCTCAAGAACTTCCACGACCCGGACAGCACGACCCGCGACTACGTCCTGGAGGACAACACCTACGACGGGGCGGGCAACCGCACGAAGCAGGTGACCGGCAACGGCACCCGGACGGTGACCCAGAGCTTCGACCGGGTCGGCAACGTGACCGGCACCGTGGCCGACCCGGCCGGGCTGGCCCGTGCCACCGCGTTCAGCTACGACGCGGGCGGGAACGTCACCCGCGTGAGCCGGACGGGCAAGGCGTCCAACGTGCCCTGGGCCGGCTCGTCCGACGCGGAAGTGGTGGACTACGGCTACGACGACAGCGGGAACGTCGTCCGGCAGGCCGTTTCCACCGGAACCGACACCCTGGTGACGACCTCGGCCTACGACCGGCGGGGACTGCTGGTCGCGCGGACGGAACCCCGCGGCAACGTCGCCGGCGCGGATCCGGCGGCCTACACCACGAACTACAGCTACGACGAGCTCGGCCGGCAGGTCACCGCGACCGGGGCGCCGATCGCGGCCGAGAGCGGGGGAGCCGCACCGCAGACCGTCCGGCCGGTCACGAAGGACGGCTACGACGCGTTCGGCGAGCGGATCGCGCTGCAGGACGAAGCCGGCGACATCAGCCGGTGGGACTACGACCGGGCGGGCCGGGCGGTGAGCGCGTCGGAGCCGTCGTACCGTCCGCCCGGCGCCACGGCCGCCTTCACGCCGACCACCCGGACGCGGTACGACGCGCTCGGGAACACCCTCGAGGTGACCGACCCGCTGGGCAACGCCATCCGGTACGGCTACGACCAGCTCAACCGCCTGGTCACCCTGGACGCGCCGGCGACGACGAACGACGTCCGCGCCGTGTCGCACTACACCTACACCCGCACCGGCCAACGACTGTCCACAACGGACCCGTTGGGCGGCCGGACCGAAGCCACCTACGACGACCTGGACCGGCCGGTGACCGCGACGCAGATCGAGCGGTACCCGGTCGCGGACGCCTTCACCGCGCACACCGTCTACGACGACCCCGGCGACGTCACCGCATCCGCCACCCCGTCCGGCGCGACGACGCGGAACACCTTCGACGCGCTCGGCCAGCTGACCCGGTCGGCCGACCCTAACGGCGTCGTCACGCAGTCCGGCTACGACAAGGCCGGGCGGGTCGCGCGGCAGAGCGATGCCGCCGGCCGCACGGTCCAGACCGGGTACGACGGTGCCGGCCGCGCGGTCGCCAAGGCCGACCTGCGGGCCGACGGCACCGCCGTGCGCACCAGCCGGCAGGCCTACGACGCGGCGGGCAACCCGACGTCGGCGACCGACGCGCTGGGGGTGACCACCACCTTCGCCTACGACGCCGGTGGCCGGCTGGTCCGGCAGACCGAACCGGTCGCCGCCGGTTCGGCGATCACCACGTCGTTCGGCTACGACGCGGCCGGCCGCCGCACCCGCTACACGGATGGCGCCGGGCACGACACGGTGTTCACCTACAACACCCTGGGGCTGCCCGAGTCTCTCATCGAGCCGGCGACCGCGGCGTACCCCGCCGCGAACGACCGGACCTGGACGGCCGGCTACGACGCGGCCACCAACCTCGTCCGGACGGTCGCGCCCGGCGGGGTCGTCACGAACTCGACGTACGACGCGGCGGGCCGGCTCACCCAGCAGTCCGGCGCGGGCGGGACGGCCCAGGCGGCCACCCGGACCCGCGACTACGACCTGCTGGACCGGATCGTCCGGGTGGGGGCGCCGGGCGGGTCGGACACCTACTCCTACGACGACCGCGGCCAGGTGCTCACCGCACGCGGGCCGTCCGGGAGCGCCGACTACGTCTACGACGGCGACGGCGACCTCACCGCCCGCACCGACGCCGCGGGCACCGCCCGGTTCGGCTACCTGAACGGCCGGCTGACGACCGCGGCCGACGGGCTCACCGGAACCACGGAGCAGTTCGGCTACGACCCGACCGGCCGCCTCGCGTCGACCGGCTTCGGCGCCGGCCGCGTCCGCAGCTACGGCTACGACGAGCTCGGCCGGACCGCGTCCGACACCGTCCGCAACGGCACCGGGCAGCCGGTCGCCTCGATCGCCTACACCCACGACGCCGACGACCGGCTCACCGGCAAGACGACCACCGGGACCGCCGGCGCGGGCGCCAACAGCTACGGCTACGACTCGGCAGGGCGGCTCACCTCGTGGACCGGTCCGGCCGGCACGACCGGCTACGGCTGGGACGCGGCGGGCAACCGGACCACGGCCGGAGCCACCGCGGCGACCTACGACGCGCGCAACCAGCTCCTGTCCGACGGCGACCACACCTACAGCCACACCGCCCGCGGCACCCTGGCGGCGAAGTCCGGTGGCGGCACCGACGTGCAGTACACGTTCGACGCGTTCGACCGGATGGTCGCCGCGGGCGGCCAGAGCTACGCCTACGACGACCTGGACCGCCCGATGTCGAATGGCGGTACCGATTTCGCCTACGCGGGTACGGCGGCCGATCCGGTGTCGGCCGGTGACACCCGGTACGCCCGGGGCCCGGACGGCGACCTGCTCGCGTCCGCCACCGGTGACTCGGCACGGGTCACGCTCGCCGACGAGCACGACGACGTCGTCGGCGACTTCGCGGCCGGTGACACGGCGCTGACCGGGTTGGCGGACTCCACCGCCTACGATCCGTTCGGCCAGGTCGTCGCCGAGCAGGGCGACACCGGCGATCTCGGGTTCCAGGGTGACTGGACCGACCCCGTCACCGGCGACGTCGACCTGGGTGCCCGCTGGTACGACCCGGAGACCGGCACGTTCGACTCGCGGGACCAGGCGAACTACAGCACCGGGGACTCGGTGCTGGCCAACAGGTACGCCTACGGTGCGGCCGACCCGCTGGACTTCACGGATCCGGACGGGAACTTCCCGTTCAAGTGCGGGTTCTGCCACACGGTCTGGAACGCCGCGAAGTCGGTTTACAACTCGGGGAAGTCGTTCGTCTCGACCGGTGCGAGCAAGGTCTCGGACGCGGCGCGCTGGTTCGGCGGCAAGGTCGTCCAGGCGGCCAAGGCCGTGGCCAGTTTCGCGCGGAACCCCGGCAAGCACATCAAGGCCGGGCTGACCAAACTCGGCAACGGCATCAAGCATCTGGCCGACAAGGTCAGGAACAGCGACTTCGGGAGGGCCGCCGGGAATGCCTGGCACCAGGCAACCCACGGGCACGTCGCCGCGGCGCTGGACACCGTGAGCAAGGCCGCGAAGGAGAAAGCCCGGAAGGTGGCCAAGCACCTGGCCGACCTCAAGATCACCAAGGACGCGAAAGCCGCGCTCGCCCGGGTGGTCAAGACGACGGCGATCCCGGCGCTGATCGCCGCGGCCAAGCCGGTGGTGCACGCGCTGGGCCGGCAACTCGCCCCTGCCGCGTCGCTGGCCGCGAAACTGGTACCGGTGCTGCGGGATTCGGTGGCCGACAGCGTCAAGAGCGCGACGGCGTTGTACCACCAGGCGACCGACCTCCGGGGTCCGATCGTGGAGGGCTTGTCCAAGGCGGGCCAAGCGGTCGCGGAGTTCGGTCAGGATCCGAACGGGCAGATCCAAGCCGGGCTGAAAGCGGCCGGGAACAAGGTGCTCGACGACCCGTCCTGCTCGAACGGGTTCAACTGCGCGTGGAACCTCGGTTGGGCCGCCGCTGTGGATGTCGTGCCCGGCGGTGCCGTAGTGCAGGGAGCCGTGAATGCCGCGGGAGTGAACACGACGCCTGACTACGTGACTGTCGACGCCTCGGCCATCCCCTCGGTGCTCCGGCCCGGGCCGGCGGTTTCCCTGACCGTGACCAGCAGCGGTCAGATTTCGTGGGCTCCGGGGGGCGCGACGGGAACTCCTGGAGCTGGTGCCGGGCTCCGGGCGGGCTGGCTGGTCAAACGGCCGGGTGCCGAGGCTGTGAACAGCTTTGCGACCGGGCCCGCGGCCAGTCTGGGGGGGTCGGTTCCGATTTACCGCGGACTGGGTCCGAGCGCAGCGATCACCAGATCGAGCGGCTACACCGCGATCGAAGCAGGGATCTCCTTCAGCGGGTCGAACTCGAAGGATCCGTCGCTTTCCATCGTCGGAAGTTACGGCATAAAGATTCGCTCCGCTTCGCCGCCTCGCTGAGGTACCGAAACAGATACGGCAGTTCCTGGAAAGGCAACAGATGTTGAGATCAAGACCACGCCGCGGCCCCGCACGCAGACCGATCGCCGTGCTGACCGCACTATTGGCCGCCTTCGCCGTGGTGCTCGTCCCGCCCGCGCCCGCGGCGCACGCGGACGCCGCGGGAAAGGGCGGTGACTTCGTTCCCTTCACCACCGGGCGGATCGTGCTGGACACCCGGACCGGCGCCGGCGGTGTCACGGGCGCCCGGGGGCCGGCCACGACCACGTCGTTCAGCGTGCTGGGCGTCGCCGGTGTGCCGGCCACCGGGGTCGGCTCGGTCCTGCTGCGGGTGTCCGCCATCGCCCCGACCGCGGCGACCTACCTGACCGTCTTCCCCGACGGTGCGACCTGGCCGAACGTGTCCATGGTCAACGCCGGTGCGACCCAGACCCTGTCGAACACCGCGTTCGTGCGCCCGGCGGCCAACGGGAAGCTGTCGGTCTACAACTCCGCCGGAAACACCCAGATCTTCATCGAGGTCCAGGGCTACTTCACCGCGGCGGCCGGCACCACCGCGGGGGGCGAAGTCCCGGTGACCCAGGCGCGGGTGGTCGACACCCGTACCGGGGTGGGGACCACCAAGGCGCAGATCCCCGCCGGCGGGAGCCGGACGGTCAACCTCGCCGTCGGCGACGTCCCGGCGGGCGCCGCGTCCGTGTTCACGTCGATCACCGTGCCGCCGACGACCGCCGCCGGCTCGTTCATGGCGTCGCCGGCCGGGTCGAGCACCGGCCTGACCGTGCTCGACTACGAGAACGGCATCAACAACGCCTCGGGAGCGATGATCCAGCTGGCCCCGGACGGCCGGGTGACCATCACGAACCGGGGCACCTCACCCGCGGACCTGATCATCGACACCCTCGCGTACTTCACCAAGACGGCCACCGCCGGCGCCGGGTTCCGGCCCGTGACCAGCCGGCTGTTCTCCGGGACCGTGGCGGCGAACGCTTCGTTCGACGTCGTGGTCGGTGGCACCAACGGGCTGCCGACACGAGGAATCGCGGGTGCCGTGCTCAGCATGCAGGGCGGCGGGGCCGCTGCCGGCGCGCTGCGCGCGTGGCCGCTGGGCGCAGCCGAAGGGACCACCTCGTCGACCCAGCACGCGGCGAACAGCGTCCACCGGGCGTCGGTGATCGTGCGACCCGGGACGGACGGCAAGGTGCGGATCCACAACATCAGCACGGCCGCGACCACGGTGTACATCGACCTGGAGGGCTGGTTCGCCGATCCGCTGCCGGTGGTTCCGGTGGTGCAGAACAGCCCGGTGACCGTCCTGCAGGCTCCGCCTTCCGGCGGGCAGTCGGCGGGAACCGTCGAGTACGCCTACGTCGACAACATCGGCCGGGTCGTCATCGGCCATCAGACGCAGCTGGACAACTTCTGCTGCGTGCAGTTCACCGTGATCTCCGGCAACGAGGCGTTCTCCGGCCGGCCGGCGCTGAGTCCGCAGACGGACGGAGCCGTGGCCGTTTCGGCGCAGTACAACGACGGTGACGTCTGGACGAGCAGTCAGACGGCACCCGCCGCGGCGACGTGGAAGCCGTTCGCGGACCTCGGCGGCTCGATGGCCGCGCCGCCCGCTGCGACGCTGCTTCCCGGTGGGGTCACCGCGCAGTTCGCGGTCGACGCGGACGGCAAGTTGTGGACGTTCGCCAAGACCGGTGCGGTCCCGTTCTGGCGCGATCTCGGTGGTGCCGACCTGACCGGCACGCCCGTGCTGGCGGCGGTGCGTGACGGTGTCCAGGTGTTCGCCCGGACCACGGCCGGGACGATCACGACGATGCTGTACCGGACCGACGGCACGACTTCGGCCTGGACCGACCTCGGCGGCAGCGGCGCCGGCGTCCCCGCCGTCGTCGTCTACCCCGGCTACCGCCTGCGGGTCTTCGCGCAGGCCGCGGACGGCACGATCACGACCAAGCAGCAGGACCCGGCCGGAGCGTTCCCCGCCGCCTGGGACCAGATCGGGGCGATCGCCCCGGCCGGAGCGCCGGCGGCGCTGCTCGACCCCGTGACCGGGCGGACCACAGTCGTCGCGCGGGCTACGGACGGCACGGTCCTGCTCAGCCTGGAGTCCGCACCGGGAACGGGCGTCTTCCCGGAGTGGACACCGGCGCAGGCCGACGGCGCCCCGCTCTCGGCGACCGACCCGGCCTTGGCGACGGTGAGCAGTGGCGGCGCGCAGACGGTGATCATCGTGTACCGCACGATCAACGGCACCATGGTGATTTCCGATCGCCGCGTCCAGGCATTGACCGCCAGGTCGGCGACCTTCGACACGCCGCGGCTCTTCCCCGCCGTGGCCTGAGACGGGTAGCGCACCTCGAGGTGTCCTCTCAGGACAGTCCGCAAATCGGGCACCTCGAGGTGCGGTCGTGCTACTCGAGATGATCTGGCCGTGGCCTGTGGCCAACCGACCTGACCCGGATGTCGTGGCGGCTTCGACGTCGGCGAGGTTTGTACGCTGGGGTGATGGAGGCGGAACTGGCTCGCGAGCTGGAGCGGGTGGGGGCGGTCGCACTGCGGGCGACGGCGTGCGGCATGGCCTGGGTGGTCGGGCTGGTGGTCCTGCTGATCTCGTACAGCAGCGGCAGCGACATCTTGGCGTTCGGTGCGTTTGTGGTGATCGCGGTGTCGGTGGGCTTCACGCCGGGGGCGGTGCTGTGGTGGATGCGCTACGAGTCGGTCCGGCGCACCGGCTGGCGAGCCGTGACGGTCCAGGCGGTGTTCGTGAGCGAACCGGGAGGGTGCCTCGCCGCGTTCTCCAGGCCGGGGATGGATTCCGGGCGGAAGCTCGACTACGTCGTCCGGTACCGCGACGGCGATGGTGCTCGGCTGCGGGGTGGAGCGAGCTTGTGGCACCGCCCTCCGCCGTTGGCGTTCGATCGCGCGCAGCCCGGGTGGGTCGGTGGCTCGGGCCGCTCGTGCGTCGTCCTGTTCGCCGGCGGGGGCTGGGGTCCCCGCCGGCCGCGCGCTGTGCCCGCGACGTTCCTCGCCGACCTTCCCGCGGGCGCGCAGTAGCCGGCCGGGGCCACCGAGATCGGGGATGGGCGGAGTCCACTCCGGTCGGGGAACCGCTTCAGGTGGTCCGGCCCTCGGTGTTCTCGACCAACCGGAACACCGGGCTGTAGCGGCTCTGACGAGACCCGCGGGGATCTACCGGCGGGGTGCTGCTCGCCGGGCGAAAGCCGGCGGCCGCGGGCGGTCAGTGGCCGTGGTTGTCCTTGAGTGCGTTCGTCAGCTTGCGGATGGTCGGGTTCAGGTACAGCTCGCGCAAGGGCAGGGCGGGCAAGCCCTGTTGCTGCATCGCAGCGTCCAGGCGGACCGCGTAGAGCGAGTTGCCGCCCAAGCCGAAGAAGTCGTCGTCCGGTTCCACCGGTTTGCCCAGTACCTCCGCCCAGATCTTGAGCATGGCCGGGTCGACGTCGTCCTCGCCGGCCGGCCGGTCAGGGGTGGTGCTGTGGTCGAACTCCGGCTCGGGGACGGCCGCCGTGTCGAACTTGCCGTTCGCGGTGAGCGGTAGCCGGGGCAGCGCGGTGACCGTGGCCGGCAGCATGTGCTCCGGGAGGAGTTTCGCCGCCCACCGCCGGATCGCGGTCGTCGTGGTGCCGTCGGCCACGACGTAGGCGTCCAGGCGCAGCGCCGCGGTGTCACCCGCGTCGCGGCCGCCGACGACGACCGCGGCGTCGCGCACGCCCGGGCACTGCCGGAGCACGCCGCGGACTTCGCCGGGTTCGATGCGGAACCCCCGGATCTTGACCTGGTCGTCCAGCCGGCCAAGGTGCTCCAGGCGGCCGTCGGCCAGCAGGCGGCCCCGGTCGCCGCTGCGGTACAGGCCCGCGACCCCCGCTGGACGCAGCAGACCTTCTTCGCGGCGTTCGACCCCACCGCCACTTGGTTCGACGCCCTGCGCCCGGCCTTCGGCGAGCGGGAGTTCTTCTTCAGCCGGGAGTACGCGGCCATGACCGGTGCGGGAAGCTGACACCCCGGCCCGGGATCTTCAGTGGCAGAGCAGGGAAGAGCCGCGCTCGGAGAGTTCGTGGAACGCCGAGCCGCGCGACCGGCCCGTCGTCACCAAACCGGCCCCGCGCAGTACCGACGTGTGCTGGCTCGCGCTGGCCAGTGAGATGCCCGCCGCGCGGGCCAGTTCGGTGGTGTTCACCCGGGGGAGGGTCGCGATGACGCGCAGGACCTCGGCGCGGGTGTTGCCGAGCAGGGTGTCGAGCGAGCGGTCGCACCCGGTGGCGGGCTCGGCCGCCCAGCCGGGTTCCGGGGCGATGGGGTAGACGAGCACGGGCCGGTCCGGCTGACGCAGCAGCGTGATCGGGCCCGGCCAGCAGAACAGCGACGGCACCAGCGTCAGCCCGGCACCGCCGAGGACCAGGTCCTGCTCGACGGGGTAGGCCAGTTCGAGGACCGGGGCGCGCCAGCGGGCCGAGGGGTGCAGGGTGGCCAGGACGGCCTCGAAACCCCGGGTGACGGTCAGTTCCGCGCGCTTCCGGCGGTCGGCGCGGATGTGGCGGCGGAGGGTTTCCCAGTGCGGCTTCACGGCCGCGTCGTGGTAGGTCGTCAGCGCGTCGCCGAGCAGCTTCAGGGCCGGTACGTTGCCGTCGGCCAGGTCCGCCGGCCAGGACGCGACCCGGGTGCCGGACGCGAGCTGGGCGATGTCGGCGCGCAGCCTCTCGCGCGGCGTGCTGAGGACGAGGTCCAGCCCGGTGCCGAAGTCGGTGACGTCCCCGGACGGCGTGAGGAAGTCGGGGGAGTACCCAGTCGGCAGGCCGCGCCGCCAGCCGCGGAAGCGCTGGTCGGCCGGTGCCGGCGTCGTCAGGTGCAGGCTGAGCAGTACCTCCCACATCGGGTCGGGCTCGGCGGGGATCCGCACGCGCACGAGGTCGGCGTCGGTGAAGTGGATGCGAATGCTCCGGGAACTCGGCGACACCACCGGGTGCGCCGCGGCGCTGGACAGCCTGGGCATGGTGCTGCACGAGGCCGGGTTCGTGGTGGGTCAGGCGAAGGTGCTCGGCAACGTCGGTTTCGTCCTGGCCACGATGGGCCGTACCGAGGAGGCCAGGCAGCGCTTGGCCGAAGCGGCGGCTTTCGCCGCGCGGCTCGGTGATCGTCACCTGGAAGCGACGGTTCAGCACATCCTGGGTTACGCGCGGGCGTGTGACGGGCGGTTCATCGAGGCGGAGCGCAGTTATCAGCAGGCGTTGCTGATCCGGGAGGACATCGGCGACGCCGAGGGCCGGGCGTCGACGCTGGAGAAGATCGGCACGTTGCTGCACGACACGGGCAATCCCGCCCAGGGAACGCGGTACTGGGAGGCGGCGCTGGTCGTCTTCGACGAGATCGCCCACCCGAAGGCGGCCGAGGTCCGCGCCCGGCTCGGCCAGTACTGACGGACCGCTTCGACCAGGCGTGCGACGATCTGCGGGGAAACCGGATCGGACTAAGGAGCCTCGGACCTTGCCTGTGGTGCACGCCCTGTGGTCTCCGGGCCGGGGTCTGCTGCTGTGGGCGGAGCACGACCGGGGCCCGGCCGGCACGTCGAGCCGGTCGGCGCGGATCGCGTTGCCGCATCCGTTCGCGGTCTCCAGCGCGCAGCTGACCGCGCTGCACCCCGGCAAACCGACGTCGGCGACGCTGCTGCTGCCGTCGCGGGCGAGCCGGCCGCTCGCCTCCAGCGAAGCGGCGGGTGGTCGGCGGCGTGGCCCGGCGCCGTCGTTGCGGCCGTGGTCGGTGCCGGCGTTGATCGTGGACGCGACCGAGCTGGACGACCTCGACGACGCGGCCTCGTACGGCGAATCCGTCACCTACCTGCGCGCGGTGGCCCGCCTGGCCGCGGATCTGGTGCGGCGCGGGCGGGTGCTGCCGACGCTGCTCCGCCAGGGCGACGCGGCGGAGGCCCGGTGGCGCCCGGTGCTGCAGGGCGTGGACTTCGTGGCGTTCGACGCGCTGGTCGCGGCCATGCCGCCGGTCGGGCGGGCCGAGCAGGTCGCGCCGCTCACCGGGGCCTCGCCGCGCGCGCTCGTCACCGACGCCCTCCACACCCTGGTCGACACGGCGGTCCGGGACCGGCTGGCGCGCGCGGAGCCGCCCGTCGACCTGCGCGGGGGCCGGGGCGCGGCCGGGGTGTGGCTGGCCGCGTTGCAGGGCGGCGGTCCCCGCGTCGAGCTGCCGCTGGGCGAGCTGGGTGTGCTGGCCGAGGCCGTCGCGAAGTGGGACGAGGTCGCCGACACCGACGTCGTCGACGGCCGGGCGTGTTTCCGGCTGGCCGAAGTCGGCACCCTGCGTCGACCGGCCGACGCCGATCCCGACGACCAGACCGGCGACGGCACCAAGTGGCAGCTGCAGTTCCTCCTGCGGGCGACGGCCGATCCGAGCCTGCTGCTCTCGGCCGGGCAGATCTGGTCGGGCGAAGCGCACGGTCTGGTCCGGGACCCGAAGGGGCTGCTCGTCGCCGAACTGAGCCGGGCCGCGCTGGTCGAACCGATGCTGGCGCCGGCGTTGCGCCGGACCCGGCCGGCCGAGTACGACCTGACCGTCGAGGAAGCCGAACGGTTCCTCATCTCGGGCGCGACCCGGCTGATCGGGGCCGGGTTCGAAGTGCAGCTCCCGGCCTCCTGGGACGGCAGACGCCGGCTCGGGCTGCGGCTGTCGGTCCGCAGCACGCCGTCCGAGCAGGTCGTCACCCGCAACCGGGTGGGCCGCGACGAGCTGGCCACGTTCCGCTGGTCGATCGCGGTGGGCGACGACGAGATCGGCCGAGAAGAACTGGCCACCCTCGTCGCGGCGAAGACCCCGCTGGTGCGGCTGCGGGGGAGGTGGATCAGCGTCGACGCCGATCGCCTGCGCGCCGGACTCGAGTTCCTGCGCCGCGACCCGCACCGGCACACCGAGCCCCCGACCGGGGCCGAGCTGCTGGAGCTGGTCCACCTCGCGCGGGAGGCGCCGCTCCCGGTCACCGGCGTCAGCGCCGACGGCTGGGTCGGGGACGTCCTGGCCGGGCGGGTCGAGGAGGCCCTGCGGCCGGTCGAGCTGCCGCCGTCGTTCCGGGCCACGCTGCGCCCCTACCAGCAGCGGGGTGTCGCCTGGCTGGCGTTCATGGCGGAGCTGGGGCTCGGGGCGTGCCTGGCCGACGACATGGGCCTCGGCAAGACCGTCCAGACACTGGCGCTCGAGGCGCTGGAGCGGGCAGCGGGCGAGCACCGGCCGACGCTGGTGCTGTGCCCGATGTCGCTGGTCGGCATGTGGCAGCGGGAGGCGGCGAACTTCGCCCCCGGCCTGCGGGTCCACGCCCACCACGGCAGCGCCCGCGCGCACGGCGACGCGCTCGCCGAACAGGTCGCCGCGGCCGACCTCGTCGTCACGACCTACGCCACCGCCGCCCGCGACGCCGATGAACTCGAGACGGTCACCTGGCGGCGCCTGGTGCTCGACGAAGCGCACGCCATCAAGAACGCCGACACCGCGACGGCCAAGGCGGTGCGGCGGTTCACGGCCGGGCACCGGCTCGCGCTGACCGGCACCCCGGTGGAGAACCGGCTGGCGGACCTGTGGTCGGTGCTGGACCTGCTCAACCCCGGGCTGCTCGGCAGCAGGTTCGAGTTCCGGCAACACTTCGCCGTCCCGATCGAGCGGCGGGGCGACACCGACGTGGCCGCCGAGCTGCGCCGGCTCACGCGGCCGTACCTGCTGCGCCGGGTGAAGACCGACCCCGCGATCGTCCCCGAACTCCCGGAAAAGCTGGAAATCCGGCAGGAGTACCGGCTCACCCGCGAACAGGGCACGCTGTACTGCGCGATCGTCGACGAGATGATGAAGAAGATCGAGAACAGCCAGGGCATCAAGCGCCGCGGCAACGTCCTCGCCGCGATCACGAAACTCAAGCAGGTCTGCAACCACCCCGCGCACCTGCTGCACGACGGCTCCCCGATCGGGCGCCGCTCCGGCAAGGTCAGCCGCCTCGAAGAGGTCCTGGCGGAGATCCTGGCGTCGGGTGATCGGGTGCTGTGCTTCACGCAGTACACCGAATTCGGCCACATGCTCGTGCCCCACCTGACGGACCGGCTCGGCGTCGAAGTCGCTTTTCTGCACGGCAGCCTGGCAAAAGGGGCGCGCGACGCGATCGTGGAACGCTTCCAGGCCGGCGACGGGCCGCGGATCCTCTTGCTCTCGCTCAAAGCGGGCGGGTCCGGGCTCACGCTGACCGCCGCCAGCCAGGTCCTGCACCTGGACCGCTGGTGGAACCCGGCCGTGGAGAACCAGGCCACCGACCGGGCGTTCCGGATCGGGCAGGCCCGCACCGTCCAGGTCCGGAAGTTCGTCTGCCCGGGCACCATCGAGGACCGCATCGACACCCTGATCACCAGGAAGCGCGCGCTCGCGGGCATGGTCGTCGGCGAGGGCGAAAGCCGGCTCACCGAAATGTCCACCGACGCGCTGCGCGGGGTGCTCACCCTGGGGGAGGACGCGATCGATGACTGAACCGCTCCCGTGGTGGCCGACCCGGTTCCTCCGGGCGCTGACGGCGATCGGCGTCCTCCTGCCCGCACCCGGCCGGGGCCGCGTCGTGTCCCTGGAGGTCGGCGCCGGGCGCGTCGAGGCCGAGGTGCGGGACGGCCGCCCGTACCAGGTGCGGATCGGGCTGACGGCGTTCGGGAAGGCGGACTGGGCGGCGATCACCCACGCCCTCGCCGCGAAGGCGTCGGCCACGGTCCTGCTGCTCAGCGGCGAGCTGCCCCGCGACGTCGAACAGATCTTCAAAGCCGTGCGGCTGCCGCTGTTCCCGTCGTCGGCGCGGGAGGTGTCGCTGGACTGCACCTGCCCGGACGCCGAGGTGCCGTGCGGCCACCTGAACGCCGTGTTCGCCGCGCTCGTGGCGCGGGTCGCCGACGACCCGTTCACCGTCCTCGCCCTGCGCGGCCGGAACCGCGAGACGCTGCTGGAGGAGCTGAAGAACCGGCTCATCTCCGCCGAACCGTTCGACCCCGACGACCGGTCGCCGGCCCTGACCGAGGTCATGGACACCTTCTTCGCCTGCGGCCAGGCCCCGGGCCTGGCCGCCGCGGCACCGCTGCACGGACCGCGAACGCCGGTCGACGCGCTCCTGGACCAGGCCCCGCCGTTCGCGATCACGGCGGGCGGCGAAGACGTCACCGAACTGCTCCGGCCGGCGTACCGGGCACTCGCCGGAGAGCCCGGCGCTTAGCTTCGGCCGGCGGTGGCGACGACTCGGCTGCGACACTGTCCGGCATGACGTTCCGGTCGCAGCCCCTGGGTCCGGCCTCGTGGCCGGACCTGGAGCGGGTGTTCGCGGGCCGGGCCGGCCGGGCCGACAGCTGCTGGTGTCAGCGGTTCCGGCGGCACGACCAGCCGGACAACCGCGCCGCGCTGCGTCGCGAGGTCGACACCGCCGCGGTGCCGGTGGGGCTCGTCGGGTACGTCGACGACGAACCGGTGGGCTGGACCCGGGTGCAGCCGCGCGCCCTGCTGCCGGGAGTGACCGGGAACCGTGCGGTGCGCCGGCTGCTCGAGGACGATCCGGCGGCGTGGTGGGTCACGTGTTTCGTCGTCCGGCGCGGGCACCGGGGTCACGGTGCCGGCGTGTCCTTGCTGGGCGCCGCGGTCGAGTGGGCCCGGGAGCACGGGGGGTCCGTTGTGGACGGACACCCGGTCGACGTCGCCGCGCTGGCGGCGGTCCCGTCACCCGCCGCGGTGTTCACCGGCACGGTCGCCATGTTCACCCGGGCGGGGTTCACCGAGATCGGCAGGACGTTCCCGAGCCGGCCGATCATGCGCAAGCGGCTGCGGCCGTAGCCGTCCTCGAGCTTCGGCCGTGCTCGGGATCAGGAAGACCGGCGCCGTACCGACCGGGTGGTATGTTGGCGCAGTGATCGAAACGGCGCGCCGGACCTGGCGATTCCTGGAGCCTTACCACGGGATGATCTACTTCGCGCCGGAAGCCGCGGCCGCGTACGCGGAGCTCGGTATCACCGGCCGCGCCGGCTACTTCGCGTCGCGGTCGGCGGCGTTCGGCGCGGTTCCGGCGCCGGTCGTGGTCGCGACCTTCTTCAACTTCAACCCGGCCCTCGTCACGGCGTCGATCGCCACCGCCTGGTCCGCCAGCGAGCCGGCCGCGGTCCTCGCCGCCCGCTACGCCGCGGCCGACCAGGCCCTGCGCGGCGTCCTGGGCGACGCGATCGGCTCACCCGAGATGCGCCGGGCCGCCGTTCTCCTGCGCGAGGCCGCCGAGACGGTCACCGGCGACGTCACCGGCCGCCCGCTCTTCGCCGCCCACGCGGCCCTGCCGTGGCCCACCGAGCCCCACCTGGTTCTGTGGCACGCGCAGACCCTGCTCCGCGAGTACCGCGGCGACGCGCACGTGGCCGCCCTGCTGACGGCCGGCCTGCGCGGCGTCGAAGCCCTCATCACCCACGCCGCCTCGGGTGCCGTCCCCGCCGAGACCCTGCGCACGTCCCGGGGGTGGTCCGAGGACGACTGGAACCGGGCCGTCACCGGCCTCCGCGAGCGGGACTGGCTCACCGACGACGCCGACCTGACTTTCACCCCCACCGGTGCGGCCCGCCGAGCGGAGATCGAGAAGGCGACCGACGAGAACAGCGTCGATCCCTACGCCCACATCGGCGAGCCCGCCTGCGCCGAACTGCAGGCGCTGGTGAGCCCGTTCAGCCGGGCGCTCGCCGAGAAGCTCATGCCGTGGGCGCTCGCGAGGCAGTAGCCGAGCCGCTGCGCGAATGACTCGTCCGCGAAGTCCTGCCTTCGCGGACGAGTCACCCACCACCCCCTCAGGAGGTGCTGCAGCTGACGCTCGGCCAGTTCCGGTTCCCGTTGTGCTGGATGGTCACCCCGAAGTTGTTGCCGCTGCCGTTGGGTGTCGCGACCATGACCTGACTGCTGGGCCAGGTGGCGTTGACGTTCCAGGTGGCGATGATCTTCGCGGGGCTCGGCACCGTCATGGTGACCGTCCACGAGCTGGAGCCGCTGACCGAGACGTTGAGGTTGTACCGGTCGCTCCAGGACTGGCCGGCCGACAGCGAAGCGGTGCAGCTGCCCCCGCCCGGTGTCGTGGTCGGGGTGGTCGGTGTGGTGGTGCCCGTCGGGGTCGTGGTCGGGGTGGTGGTCGTGCCTCCGGAGTTGAGGACGTTCAGCACCGAGTTGTAGGCGGCCTTCTTGTTGCCGTTGCCGTCGAACAGGAGCGGGCTCTCGCCGGAGCGCCAGGAGTCGCTGTCACGCACGCCCCACACGGTGATGCCGACGCAGCGCGCGACGTTCACGCACGCCTGGGTCAGCGCCGCGTACTGCGACGTCGACGCGTTCGTGACGTCGACCTCCGTCAGCGCCACGTCGACGCCGAGCGCCGCGAAGCTGGAGATCGTGGTCTGGAGGTTGCCCGGAACCGAGCTGCCGCCGGTGAAGTGGGCCTGCAGGCCGACGCAGTCGATCGGCACGCCGCGGGACTTGAAGTCCCGCACCATGTTGTAGACGCCCTGGGTCTTGGCGTAGCTCCAGTTGTCGATGTTGTAGTCGTTGTAACAGAGCTTGGTCGACGGGTCGGCCGCGCGGGCGGTCTTGAACGCGACCTCGATCCAGTCGTTGCCGGTGCTCTGCAGGTTCGACGAGCGGCGGCTGCCGTCTTCGTTGAAGGCCTCGTTGACGACGTCCCAGTACGCGAGTTTCCCTTGGTAGTGGGCCATCACCTTCTGGATGTGGTTGATCATCGCGTTGCGGAGCGAACTGCCGCCCATGCTCTGCATCCAGCCCGGCTGCTGCGCGTGCCAGGCGAGGGTGTGCCCGCGGACCTGGGCGCCGTGGCTGATCGCCCAGTTGTAGACCTGGTCGCCCGCCGAGAAGGTGAACTGGTTCTGGTTCGGCTCGGTCGCGTCCGGCTTCATCTCGTTCTCCGGCGTGACCATGGTGAACTCGCGTGCCGCGAGCGTGGTGTAGGCCGAGTTGCTCAGCTTGCCGGCGGCGATCGCCGTGCCGAAGTAGCGGCCGGACTGCGCGGCCGCGGCGCCCAGGGTGCCGGCCGCGGCGTCGGCGCCCGGAGCGGCCACCAGTACAGCGGCCACGGCGGTCACGGTGGTGACTCCGGCCAGTACTCGGCCGACCGAGGACCGCCACCACCGGTTGCCGCGCAGGCCTGACGAACTTCCTGCCATCCGAGATCTCCTTCCGGGCTCCCGCCCAGGAGCTGTCCACCTCGGGGTCGAGTCCCCGCCGGCGCTTTCCGGGCCTGGGAACCAAGTCGTCGGTGACCTGGACGAAAATCGTGGATGTTCACTGTCCGCGATCAGGAGAGCACGCGGCGCCGTAGCCGGGCAAAGAGTTTCGGTCGAGTTTCGGGCACCTGCGCGAGCGACGACGGCGTGCCTGGCGAGCGCGGGGCTCGCCAGGCACGAGACGTCAGGCCGGGTTGTCCAGCGTCAGGGCCGTGCAGCGGATGCCGCCGCCGCCCTTGCGCAGCTCCGTGGTGTCCAGCTGGACCACCGTCAGGCCCAGGGACCGCAGGTCGGCGGCCAGACGGGGCGCGCCGCTCGTCATGGTCACCGTGCGGCCGTCGCTGATCAGGTTCAGCGCGAACGCCGCCGCCTCGTCCGGGGTCACCTCGATCAGGTCCATGCCGAGCCCGCGCAGCGTGCGCAGGCTCGGCGCGTCCAGCGCCTGCGGGTTGTACGCCAGCACGCGGCCGGGGTGGATCACCGCGACCGCCAGGTCCAGGTCGTACCACTGCGGGCTCGTCGTCTGGAGGGCGACGACCTCGTAGCCGAGGTGTCGCGACAGCGTGTCGAGCGCGCGGAAGTCCGTGCGCTGGCCGTGGGCGCTGAGCAGCAGGTCGCCGCAGGCCAGCGCGTCACCCTGGCCGCTGAAGGCGTACGGCGTCTCCGCGACGTCGAAGCCGTTTTCCTCCAGCCAGGCCCGGTGGTGCGGCGTTTCCGCGGCCCGCTCCGGCGGGAGCGTGGCCAGCACCGCGCGGTCGCCGCGGACGACCGCCGCGTTGGCCGTGTAGGTCATGTCGGGGCAGCCGGGGTCGGCGTCGACGAACTCCACCTTGCGGCCGGCGGCCAGGTGCGCCGCGACGATGCGGTCGTGCTCGGCGACCGCGGCCGCGACGTCGGGCTGGACGCCGACGTGCATGTACGGGTTGATCTCGTAGTCGATCCGGAAGTAGTCCGCGGCGCACATCAGCAACCTGCGTTGGGAGACCGGGGTTTCCTCGGTGGTGGCCGGGGAGACACGCGGGACGGTGCTGGTCATGGTCACTCGTTTCGTCGGGCGGGCGGTACGGGCTGGCGGGGCGCCCTCGAGTGGGGGCGCCCGGCCGGATCGGTGCTGTACCGCGGGTTTGCCGCGTCCGGACGTACGACGGTGGACGTCCGAAGGCGGCCGGCTTGGCCCGGCGAATCGAGCGGACCGGGTCAGCCCAGGCCGCGGAGGCGGAACAGCTCGATCGTCATGAGGTGCCGCGCCCGAGCCGCGTCGAGGCGCTGGGCGATCGTCGTGGCCGAGGTCGCCGGCCGCATCGCCGAGGACACCGCGCGCACCAGTTTGGTGATCATCACATCTCCCTTCGATTCTTTCCCCGGCCGGGTTTCCGATCTCCGGCCCGAGGTCATCAGATTGCCCGGGAGCGCGGCCGGCGGTCTGGCCAGATCCGGACAGCTTCGCCGCGTCGGCGGCGACGATGGGTGAAAGCACGTGAAGGTTCCCGATCTTGGTCGATTGACCGCGCCGGGCGCGGGAACGGCAGGGGAAATCAGCGGTTGGCGTTCAGGAACCCGATCACGACGGCGCCCCACCAGCACAGCTGCGAGATCGCCGTGGTGAGGCCGCCGCGCACCAGCAGGCGCCGGGGAACGGGACCGGCCACGACGGCCATCCGCTTGCCCAGCTCCATGATCTGGACGCCGTTGACGGTTAGCACGGCCACCAGCGCCAGTTTCACCACCGTGGCGGCCGCGTGCAGGTTCGGTTCGAGCAGCGCGCCGCTGCCGACCAGGCCCGTCAACCCGGCCCACACCAACAGGTGCAGCCGGGACGTGCTGCGGACGGCTTCGGCGAACGTCGAGCGGCCGAGCACCCACAACGCGAAGAAGTAGTCGGCGACCAGAACCGCGCCGAGACCCAGGACGAGGGACGCGAGGTGGGCGAACAACGCGATGGTGTGCCACGCCGCGTTCGGGTGCGCCACCGAGGAAACCCAGATCGCGCCGACGAGCAGCATGATCGAAGCAGCCATCGCGAGATAGGGCCTGTAGTGTCGGAAATCGGTCGGCCGCACCACCCTGGCCGGCAGCTCTTCCACCGGCGCGCGACGCGGGGGGATCGGGGTGCCGGCCGGGCGGTGGCGCTCGGCGGCCCGGCCGGCCCCGTCGGGCTCCGGAATCCTTACGGGGATGCCGTTGTCGAGCATGTCCTGTCCTTCCGGAAAACGGCCCTGCGAGGCCGTGAAGGGGCCGGGCCGGTACGAGGTGCCGCCGGCGTCGGCGTGCGAAAAGCACGCCGGTTCCCTGCTGATTACAGGCCATGTCGGACTTGGCTGGGAGCCTTGTCCGGAAAGGACAATCAATCGGCTCTTCCCCAGGACGCACGGGAGGGGACAAAGTGGTACGGGTACGACGAAAGACCGCACCCGGATGGACGGCCCGGAATCGAGGCGAAAGAGGCGTCACGGGACGGCGGGCGCCGTTGCCGGGCCGTCCCGGTGGCGCGTCAGGCGGACACGGGCCCCGCCATGGCCCGGTATTCGTGTCCGTGCTCCTGCTCGATCGTGCTGAGCACGAAGGCGCGCATGGGCTGCGGCAGCGCGCGGCCGTCGAGGTACGGGTCGGCGTGGGTGAGCAGGCCGGCGTCGGCGATCTCCTCGGCCAGCTCGTCTTCGCCCGGAGGCAGGGACCCCGGCGTGCCGGCCGGGGTCCGGGCGAGCTGGTGCAGCAGTTCACGGGCGGGCGGGCTGAGCGTGCGGTAGGCGGACTCCAGGGAGTACCGCATGGACAGGTCCCCGACGCTCAGCCAGTCGACGGTGTTGTCGTTCAGGCGCCACTCTTCGACGACGCGGCGCAGGGTCAGGTGCGGCCGCGAGGCGATCTTGCGGATGGCCAGGTCGAGCGCGAGCGGCAGGTCCCCGCACAGCTCGGCGAGCCGTGCGCAGTCCGGCCCGGCGATGACGGCGAGGTGCGGCAGCGCGGCGGTGATCATCGCGATCGAATCGCCGCGGGACAACGGGCTCAGCTGCAGCCGGTCGACGTGCCGCAGGCCCAGCAGCCGCTTGCGGCTGACCAGCAACGTGGTGCTCGTCCGGGTTTCGGCGAGCAGCGGGCGCACCTGCTGCTCGTCCTGGACGTTGTCCAGCAGCACCAGGAGCCGGCGGTCGGCCAAGAGGGTTCGGTAGACGCCGGCGCGCTGGTCGAAGCTGCCGGAGAGGTCCTCGACGCCGAGCGCACGCAGGAAACCGTCGAGGATGTCACCGGCCTCCGGCGCGGCCGACGGGCCGGCCAGGCCGTGGCGCAGGCCGCCGAGGTCGGCGTAGAGCTGCCCGTCGGGCAGGTCCGCTGCGACCGAATGGGCGTAGTACAACGCGAGGTCACTTTTACCGACACCGGCCGGGCCGCTGATCACCATGGGCGTGTCGGCGGGGGAGCGCAGCCACGCCAGTTCGGTCGTGCGGCCGATGAACCCCCGGGGCCGCTGTGGTAATTGTGCCGGGTGCGACGGAACCCCACCGCGTCGCTGAAAGATCGCCGGTCTTCTGGTGCGCCCCCCGAACGAGGGCTGCCTATAGCCGGCCGTGGCGACGTGCCAGTGCCGCCGCCAGGCCTCCTCGTCGCCGCCGCACGCCGCGACGAAGGCCAGGGTCACCTGCAGCGACGGCATCCGGTTGCCGCTCGCCGCGCTCGACAGCACGGACGACGAGAACATCGCCGACCTGGCCATTTCCCGGTATGTCGGGTTCCCGGCTCTCGCTCGCAGCTGCCGTAGTTCCCGGGCGAACTGGGTGGCGACACCGCCGGAGGTGTTGACGGGCTTTTCGGGTCTGCCCACGTGAAGTCCCCTTCCCCTTGCTCGCTCAGCGTCGCGGACGGCGGGTGGTATCTCTTCCGCTGCATGGGCGGTGTCATTGGCCCGATCGGGTATTATGTTCTTAATTTTCTTACGCATTCCGGTGATTTTTCACCTCGGATGCGGGGAAAGTGCGAAAACTCGACGGCCGCCCGCTCGGCGCGGGCGACCGGAGCTGCTGCGATGTCAAGCTGTGGCGGTGCGAGCGCGGGGAGTGGTCATCCCGAGCAGGGCGCACACCGCCGCCACCAGGCCGAGCGCGCCGCACAGCCACCAGACCCCGTTGCCCAGCGCGACCCACGTGGCGACGCCGAACAGGGGGCCGAGTGCCATCCCGAGACCGAACGTCGCTTGGTGCGCACTGATGTAGCGCGCCTTCACCGACGACGGGAAGGACGACGGGTAGGCGAACATCGTCGGGCCGTTGATCATGATGCCGAAGACGAATACCACAGTGCACACGATGAGCGCGACGGCCGAACCGCCGCTGAGGCCGAATCCGGCGACCCCGAGCCCCATCAGCGCCGTCCCGGCCGTGGCGGCGACGCGGCCCGGCCAGCGGGTGACGAAGGAGGTGATCTTCAGCTCGCACAGGATGAGCACGGCGGACGCGGTCACGAGCACGACGCTGTAGAGCCACGTCGGGTGGCCTTCGGCGGTGATCTTGAGCGGCAGCGCGACGGTGTACTGGACGTAGACGACCGAACCGATCAGCACGGAGGCCAGGAAGAACCAGAAGCGCCCGTCCCGCACCAAGGTCGCGTACGCCGCCCGGGTGCCGGTATCGGCCCGCTCCGCCGGTGCCTCGCGCTCGACGCGGTGGTCGGGCAGCAGCCGGATCGCCAGGAACGCGTAGAGCACCGCGGTGGCCGAGTCGAACCACAACAGCAGGTTCCAGTCCAGCAGGATCAGCCCGGCGGCGATCAACGGGCTGAGCGACGCGCCGAGGTTGAGGGCGGTGCGCATCATCGAGAAGCCCATCACCCGATCGTCTGCGGGCATCAGCTCGCTCAGCAGGACCGCCGCCGCGGGCCGGTAGCTCTGGGTCGCGAGGCCGGCGAGCAGCAGCGCGACGAGCAGCGCCACGAACATCCCGGGGCTGGCGAACAGGGGAACGACGGCGAGGACCGCGGCCGAGCCGAGCATCGCGGCGAAGATGGTGGCGCGCGGGCCGATGCGGTGCACCAGCTCCCCGCCGGCCAGCCCGCCGAGGACCGAACCGATGCTGTACGCGGCGATGGCGAGGCCGGCCTGGCCCGCGGAGAAGCCGCGGAAAACCAGGTACAGCACCATGAATGTCTGGACGAACGCGCCGAGCTGGTTGACGAGCACGCCGCCGAGCAGGTACCGCACCGGCGTCGGAGTCCGGCGCAGGACGGCCAGTACGCCAGTGGGTTTGTCGGTGATCGGGGTCACGGTGGTGCCTCCAGGTGGCTCGCGAACGTGTGCGCCGGACCGCAATCGGCATCGTGCCGAGATGCGACGTACACATTGGAGCCTTCGCGCGAGTTGACCGGCAGGGTTGTTTCGGCCGGAAAATCAACTCGGGGGTGATCCACCGCGCGAGGAGTTCGGAGCGTGACCTGTTCGTCGCACAATTCACCGCACAAGCGTCCGGCCGGACGCAGCGGTTGCTGCATCCGGCCGGTGCGCGAAAATCAGAGCGCGACGATCTGCTCGTGATCGATTTCGACGAACTCCAGGATCAGGTCGGCGAACTGGCCGGCGATCAGCTTCTGGTAGGCGGCCGACCCGGTGTGGGCGTCGTAGGCCGCCTGGTCCGCGAAGTGTTCGACGAACAGCAGGTAGTCCTGCTTGGCGGGGTCGCGGTACACGCGGAAGGACAGGGTGCCGTCCTCCTGCCCGGGACCCAGCGGCGCGAACTCGAGCACGAGCTTCTCCGCTTCTTCCTGTTTGCCCGGCTTGAGGGGGATGGGGAACACCTTCGCCAGCATTCGGAACGCCTCTCTTCAGTGCGGTGCGCGTCCGGCGCGCCGCCGTTGGGGAGGACTCTGCCGGGCGCGAGCGGCGGAGTCTGGTCAGATCCGGACACGATCGCCGCGGCCCGGGTACGCCCCCGGGCGCGTGTCCGGATGTGGCTGGCTTCGCGCGCGCGGATCCACTACACCTGTGTCATGACGACTTTTTCGGCCGTGGTCACCACCGGCATCTACTGCCGCCCGGGCTGCGGCGCGAAGCCGCTCGCGGAGAACGTGAAGACGTTCGAGCTGGCGGCCGAGGCCGAGGCCGCGGGGTTCCGCGCGTGCCTGCGCTGCCGCCCCTACCGGGTAGCGGGCCCGGTCGGCGCCGAGGCGCCGGAGCTCGTCTGCCGCGCGGTCCAGCTGATCATCGCCGGCGCGCTGGACACCGGGACGGAGGCGGCGCTGGGCGAGCGCCTGGCGGTGTCCCCGCGGCACCTGCGCCGGCTCTTCCACGACCACCTCGGCGTGACGCCCGACCAGCTCGCCCGCTCCCGGCGGGCGCACTTCGCCCGCCGCCTGCTCGACGACTCCGACCTGACGGTCGCCGACGTGGCCTTCGCCTCCGGGTTCGGCAGCCTACGCCAGTTCAACCGGGACATGAAGCTGGTCTTCCGCGCGTCCCCGGTCGAGCTGCGCAACCGGCGCCGGCGCGCCGACCGGCTCGCCGCGGACGGCGGCCTGGCCATGCGGCTGCCGTTCGCGCCGCCCCTGGACTGGGAGGCGCTGAGCACGTTCTTCGGCGAGCGCGCGGTCCCGGGCGTCGAGTCGGTGCTCGACGGCGTCTACCGGCGCACGATCAGCATCGACGGCGAGGCGGGCGTCATCGAGGTGCGCCGCGGCGGTGACGACCACCTGCTGCTGATCGCGCACATGCCGTTCTGGGAGGGCCTCATCCACGTCGTCGACCGCGTCGGGCGGATGTTCGGCGTCGACGCCGACACCGCCCCGGCCGAGGCCGCGCTGCGCGACGACCTGGTGCTGGCCCCGCTGCTGCGCGCGCGTCCCGGCCTCCGCGTCCCCGGGGCCTGGGGGTTCTTCGAGATCGGGGTGGAGGCGGTGCTGAGTCGGCGCAGCGCCCGGCCGCTGGTCCGGCGGCAGCTGGCCGCGCTGGTCGAGGCGGCCGGCACCGCGGTCCCCGGCCTGGAGGACGGGCTGACCCACCTCTTCCCCTCGGCCGAGACGCTCGCGCACGCGGACCTGACTGGCGTGCTGCCCGCGGCCACCGCCAAGACGGTGCGCGGGTTCGCCGCCGCGGTCGCCGCCGACGAGTCCATGCTCGACGGCGGCACGAGCCTGGCCGAGTTCACCGCCGCGCTGACGGCCGTGCCGGGGGTGGGGGAGTGCGCCGCCCAGCAGATCGCGCTGCGGCTGGGCTACGCCGACGCGTTCCCCGCCGCCGACCGGACGATCTGCACGACGCTGCTGGCGAACGGCGTCCTCGACGACAGCGAGGGCCTGGCGAAGGCCTGGCACCCGTGGCGCGCGTTCGCCGCGACCCACCTCGTCGCCGCCGGCGTCCCCACGCTGGCGGCCTGACCTCACCGTGCGTCTCGTGAGTGTTCAGGGCGGTTAGAACCGCCCTGAACACTCACGAGAGCCGCGGCAGACCCACCGAAGTAACCGAAGGAACGAGGAGAATGTCCATGGACAGCGTCCAGCGAGGGCTCGCCGAAACACTGCGTGCCCTGCACCACGACCGCACGCTGGTGCTGCCGAACGCCTGGGACGCCGCCAGCGCGGCCCTCATCGCGCAGGCAGGGGCCCCGGCGATCGCCACCACCAGCGGCGGGGTCGCCTGGTCGGCGGGCCGGCCCGACGGGCACGGCCTGACGCGCGCCGAGATGGCCGCCCTGGTCGCCCGGATCGTGCAGGTCGTCGACGTCCCGGTGACGGCCGACATCGAAGGCGGCTACGGCCCGTCCGACGACGACGTCGCCGCGACCGTGCGCGCGATCGTCGAGGCCGGCGCCGTCGGGATCAACCTGGAGGACTCGACCGCGCCCGGCGGGCCGCTGTTCGACGTCCCCGCCCAGGTCGGGCGGGTCCGCGCGGCCCGCGACGCGGCGACCGCGGCCGGGCTGCCCGAGCTGTGGATCAACATCCGCACCGACGTCTACCTCTTCGGCATCGGCGAAGCCGAGGGACGCCTCGACGACGTCCTGACCCGGGCGGGCGCCTACGCCGCGGCCGGCGCCGACAGCCTGTTCGTGCCGGGCCTGGTCGACCTGGAGGTGCTGGCCGTCCTGGTGAAGGAGAGCCCGCTGCCGGTGAACGTGATGGTGTGGCCGGGCGCCCCGACCGTCGCGGAGCTGGAAGCCGTCGGCGTCCGCCGGATCAGCGTCGGCACCGCGATCGCCCAGGCGGCCTACGCCGTCGCCCGCAACGCCGCGGTGGAACTGCTCGGGCACGGTACCTACAGCGCGCTCGAGGGCGGCCTCGACTTCGGCGCCGTGAACAGCGCCGTCACCGGCTGAGTTCGGCCGGCCGGCCGGCGGGCCGCGACGAGACCTCCGGGTCTCTTCGCGGCCCGCCGTCGTTACCCACTCGTCGACCTCAAATCACACCTTATTGATTTTCCTTGGTGGCCAATGGTTTCCATCAATTAAACGGAAGCCTTGAATCACTTCCAACGCGGCCGGACCGAGTCCGCGACCAGCAGTTGGAGCCCCGAGGAAGTGATGAGATGACCGTTGCCGAGCCGCTGTCCGTGCCCGAAGGTGACGTCAGGCCGCCCGATACCGCCGCGGAGGTCCTCGCCCGTGCCCAGGCACTGGCGCCGGAGCTCCGGGAGCGCGCCGAGGAGATCGAGCGGGCCCGGCGGCTGCCCGCCGACGTCGTGGAACTGCTGCGCGCCACCGGCGTCTTCCGGATGGGGTTCGCCAAGGACCGCGGCGGCCCCGAGCTGACCTCGGCCGAGCAGACCGCGGTGATCGAGGCCATCGCCTACGGTGACGCCGGCACCGGGTGGTGCGCGATGATCGGGTCCGACACCGGTCTCTACGCGTCCTTCCTCGACCGCGCCGTCGCCGACGAGATGTTCCCCAGCCCGGACGTGGTGACCGCCGGCCTGCTGTTCCCCAACGGCCGCGCGGAGATCGTCCCCGGCGGCTACCGCCTCACCGGCCGCTGGCAGTTCGGCAGCGGCGTCACGCACGCCGACTGGGTCGTCTCGGGCGCCTTCCTCTACCGCGACGGCGCACCCGAGCCCGGCGCCGACGGGGCCCCGCACGACTCGATCCTGCTCATGGTGCCGAAGGCGCACGTCGAGGTCCTCGACACCTGGCACACCACCGGTCTCGCGGGCAGCGGCAGCTGCGACTACACGATCACCGACGTGTTCGTGCCCGCCGAGCACACGCTCGTCTTCTCCGACGTCCGCAGCGGGACGGGCCCGCTGGCCCAGCCCGAGGTGCACATGCGGAACATGCCGGGCGTCGCGCTCGGGGTCGCCCGGGCCGCGCTGGACCACACCCGGGACCTCTCCGTCGCCGCCGGCCGCGCGGAGGACTACCGCACGCAGGTCACCCTGGCCGACTGCGAAGCCGACTTCAACGCCACTCGCGAAGGCGTCTACGGCGCCCTTCGCCGCCAGCACGAAGTCCTGTCCGCGGGCGGCACCCTGGACGACCTCACGCCGTCCGAGCGCGCCGCGCTCCCGCTGTCGCGGCGGCACGCGTTCCGCACCGCCCGCTCGATCGTCACCCGGCTCTACGACCTGGTGCAGACCAGCGCGATCTACCGGCCTTCGCCGCTGGACCGCTGGCTGCGCGACACCACCACGATGTGCCAGCACATCGTGGCGCAGGACCGGATCCTGCAGACCGCCGGGGCCCACCTGCTCGGCGGCCGGCCCGCCTTCCCGCTGGCCCTCGGGATCACCTCCAGCCGGCGCTGACCCACCCCGAACCGCCCTCCACCTAAGGAAGAAACCGATGCGCAAGCTCAAGGCCGCCGTGTGCGCGGCCGCCGCCCTGGCGGTCACGCTCACCGCGTGCACCACCCCGGGCGGCACCACCGAACCCACCCCCGACGGGGCCGCCGCTCCCGCGGCCGCCGCCGCGAACATCGACCGCGACGCGGTCGTCAGCTACAGCGAGACCGAGCCGGCCGATCCGCTCGTGCCCGGCAACACCACCGAGGTCGGCGGGATCAGCGTGCTGGGCACGCTGTTCCGCGGCCTCATCGAGTACGACGCCAAAACGGCCGCCCCGCACAACGCCGTGGCCGACTCGATCAGCACGACCGACTCGAAGACCTGGACGATCAAGCTCAAGTCCGGCTGGACGTTCCACGACGGCACCCCCGTCACCGCGAAGAGCTTCGTCGACGCGTGGAACTACACCGCCTATTCGCCGAACCTGATGGCCGGCGCCAGCTACTTCTCCCACGTCCAGGGCTTCGCGCAGGTCAACAACGCCACCACGGACGGCAAGCAGCCGGCGACCCTGCCGGCGAGCAAGGAGCTTTCGGGCCTGAAGCTGGTCGACGACAGCACGTTCACCGTCGCCCTCGACGCGCCGTTCTCGGAGTTCGGCGTCCAGCTCGGCTACGCGGCGTTCTTCCCGCTGCCCGCGAGCTTCTTCGCCGACCGCAAGGGTTTCGAAGCCCACCCGATCGGTGACGGGCCTTTCAAGTTCGAGTCGTACACGCCGGGCAAGGACCTCGTCGTCAAGCGGTTCGACGGCTTCGCCGGCACGCAGAAGGTGAACATCGGCGGCATCGACTTCCGCTTCTACACCGACCTCGACAAGGCCTACGCCGACGTCCTGGCCAACAAGCTCGACTTCCTGTCGTTCACGCCGTGGACCTCCACCCAGGGCGGCAAGATCAAGAAGGACCTGCCCGACAACCGGCGCAAGACCTACACCTACCTCGGCTACCAGGCCATCGCGTTCCCGCTGTTCGACAAGCGCTACGCCAGCCCGCAGTTCCGCCAGGCGATCTCCATGGCCATCGACCGGAAGACCCTGATCCAGCAGGTCTTCAACGGCGGCCGCACCCCGGCCGACGGCCTGGTCGCCCCGAACGTCCAGGGCCACCTGGACAACCAGTGCGGCGAGCTGTGCACCTACGAGCCGCAGAAGGCCAAGCAGCTGTTCGACGCCTCCGGGTTCCAGGGTGACATCGAGCTGACGTCCAACATCGACTCCGGCAACCAGGAGTGGATGGAGGTCATCTGCAAGCAGATCCAGGCTTCGCTGGGCCGAGCCTGCAAGTTCACCCCGCAGACCACCCTCGGCGACTTCCGCAAGCAGCTGAACGACCGGACCGTCACCGGCATCTACCGCTCGGCGTGGGTCGCGGACTACCCGTCGATCGAGAACTTCCTCAACCCGCTGTTCCGCACCGGTGCCGCCTCGAACGTCGGCCAGTACTCGAACCCGAAGGTCGACGAGCTGCTCAAGCAGGCCGACGCCGCGCCGTCGCAGCAGCAGGGCCAGGCGCTGTACCAGCAGGCCGAAAAGCTCGTCCTGCAGGACATGCCGACCATCCCGATCTGGTGGCAGTCCGGCACCGCGGCCTGGTCGACCCGCCTCCACGACGTCCAGCCCACCCAGTTCCGCGAGCTCGACCTCTTCAGCGTGACCGTCAGCAAGTAGTCCCGTGCGGCGCGTCGGGACCCGGCGCGCCGCACCCCGAGATGGAAAGCAGGCACGTTATGACCGTCCACGAGGTGGATGTCCTGATGATCGGGGCCGGCCCGGCGAACCTGGCGCTGGCCGTGGCCATCGAGGAGTGCGGCCGGTCCGATCTGGCCGGTGGCGCCATGATCCTGGAGCAGCACGAGGACGTGAAGTGGCAGCGCAACCTGATGCTGCCGTGGGCCCGCAGCCAGGTGTCCTACGTGAAGGACCTGGTGACCCTGCGCAACCCGCGCAGCCGGTTCTCGTTCCTCAACTTCATGCACGAGCGCGGTGAGCTCGACGAGTTCGTCAACCTCGGCACCTTCAACCCGTTCCGCTGGCAGGTCTCGGCGTATCTGCAGTGGGTCGCCGACTCGCTGGAGCGCGTCCAGGTGCGCTACAACGCCCGCGCCGAGCGGATCCTGCCGATCCACTCCGAGTCGGGCGCGGTGCTCGGCTTCACCGTCCCGCTGTCCGACGGCGACACCGTCCTCTGCCGTGACCTGATCGTCGGCGGCGGCCGCGACGCCCACGTCCCGGAGGTCTTCCGCGGGCTCCCGGCCGAGCGGGTCGTGCACAGCACCGAGTACAGCACCCGCGTCGCCGACACGGCGGGGCTGGCCCGCCCGGGCAAGCCGCTGCGGCCGGTCGTGATCGGCGGGGCGCAGAGTGCCGCCGAGATGTTCATGGCCCTGCACGAGCACGCGAAGGGCTCGTCCCCGACGATGCTGGTCCGCGCGATCGGCCTCAAGGACTACCAGACCAGCAAGTTCGTCAACGAGCTGTTCTTCCCGTCCTTCGTGGACGAGTTCTTCACGATGACCGACGAGGCCCGGGCGCGGGTGCTGGAAGAGATGCACCTGACCAACTACGCCGGGCTCGCGGCGCCGTTCCTCGAAGAGCTGTACACGATGATCTACCGGCAGAAGATGCAGGGCCTGCCGGTCTCCACGATCCGCGCGCTCAGCGAGGTCGTCGGCGCCCGCGCGGCGGAGATCGAGGGCGGCGGCGAAGAGGTCGTGCTCGACGTCCGCGACCTCAAGCACGGCGGCATCGAGCAGATCCGCTGCGACGCGGTGTTCCTGGGCACCGGTTTCGACTCGCGGATGCCCGCGATGGTCCGCGGCCTGGCCGACTCGATCGGCCTGGACACCGTCTCCGTCAACCGGCAGTACCGCGCCGAGCTCGGCCGGGAGGCCCACGGCGCGCTGTACCTGCAGGGGGTCAACGAGGCCACCCACGGCATCTCCGACTCGCTGATCAGCGTGCTCGCCCAGCGCTCGGCCGACATCGTCCGGGACATCGTCGACCGCCGCGGCTCGGAAACCGGTTCGGGCCCGGACGGCGGCCTGCGCACGTCCGGCGAGTCCGTGGTGGTGGCGGCATGATCGACCTCCGCCGGCTCGACCGCGAACACCTCGAACGCGCCTACGGGCTGGACTCCCAGCGCCTGCTGCCCTGGCCGGAGCTGAACGCGCCGTTCGAAGGCGCCTGGTGCGTCCTGCGCCCCGGCACCACCTCCACCCCGCACTCCCACCACGAGTACGAGATCTTCATCGCCATCGCCGGGGCCGCCACCCTGGTCGTCGACGGCGAGCCGCACCCGTTCACCGCCGGCGACGTCGTCCGGCTGCCGCCCGGCTCGACCCACTGCGTCACCAACGAAGGCGACGCGGACTTCGAGTACTACGGCGTCTGGTGGGACCCCGAGATGACGGCCCAGTTCACGGCCCGCCACGACGCGAGCGCGTCGTGAGCACCCGGACGGTGATCATCTCCCCGGCGCCGACGGCGAACGGGGACCTGCACCTCGGCCACATCGCCGGCCCGTTCCTGGCCGCGGACGTGCACGCCCGCTACGCCCGGGCCCAGGGCCGGGAAGTGCTGCTGGGCACCGGGTTCCAGGACACCTCGACCTTCGTGGTGACGACCGCGCACCGCCGTGGCGTCACCCCGGCGGAGCTGGTGGCCACCTCGGCCGCGCAGATCGAGGCCAGCCTCGCCGCGCTGGGCATCGGCGTCGACGGCTACACCGGTGACGACGACCGGTTCACCAAGTGGGTCGTCGACTTCGTCGGCCGGCTCTACTCGGCGGGCAAGCTGGAACTGCGCACGATGAAGTTCCCGTACTCCGAGCGGTCCGGCGAGTTCCTGCTGGACGGCTTCGCCTCCGGCGGCTGTCCGGAGTGCCTGTCCGAAGGCTGCGCGGGGCTCTGCGAGAGCTGCGGAGCCCTGGTGGCGGCGGGCGAGCTCCTCGGCGTCCGGTCCACTTTGGACCCCGAGGACCCCGTGGTGCTGCGCGAGGCCGACGTCCTCGTGCTGCCGGTCGAGCGCTACCGCGAACAGCTGCGGGCGCACTTCGCGGCCAACGCCGCCGGGATGCGGCCGCACATGGCGCAGGCGATGGCGCAGATGCTGTCGCGGCCGCTGCCGGACTTCCCGGTGACCTACCCGATCTCCTGGGGCATCAAGGTGCCCTTCCCGGAGGTCGCGGGGCAGGTCGTCAACCCCAACGCCGAGCCGATGGCGTGGAGCATGCACTGCTCGGCGCTCGCGGCCGAGCGGCGGGGCGTCGCGGCCGGCACCGAGGACGCGCTGTGGCTCGCCGGGGCCGGTTCGGAGGTCGTGTACTTCCTCGGGTTCGACAACATCTACCCGTTCGCGATCGCCGGCCCGGCGATGCTGCTGGCCTTCGACGGCCAGTACGACCTGCCGACGCGCTACCTCACCAACGAGTTCTACGAGCTGGACCACCGGAAGTTCTCCACCAGCCGCGGGCACGTGGTGTGGAGCCGGGAGCTGGCCGCCGAGGTGCCGCGGGACCTGATCCGGTTCCACCTGGCCGCGACCAGCCCCGAGCACCAGCGCACCAGCTTCAGCCGGGACGCCCTCGCGCGGGTCACCGGCACCCGGCTGGTCGAACCCTGGAACCGCGTCGCCGACAAGGTGAACCGGTGGATCGGCCTCGGCCCGCTGGCGGTGTCGGAGCGGTCGCGCCGCGGGGCGGCCCGGATGGCCGAGCGCTTCGCGGCGTCGTACGAGCTGCCCGGCTTCAGCCTGAACCGGGCGGCGGAGACGATCACCGACCAGCTGGCCCGGCTCGACCGCCGGGAGGTGACCGGCGCCGACGCCGGTGACTTCTGCTTCGAGGTCGACCGGCTGCTGCGCGCCGCCGCGCCGATCCTGGTCGACCTGGCGGCGGCGGTCCTCGGCGAGGACGCCGGGGCGGCCCCGGCCGACGTGGACTCGTTCACGCCGGCCGCGCTGCCCCGCCTGAGCCCGGCGGAGGCCGGGCGATGAGCGCCGGCACCCGGCAGGGTGGGCTGAGCAGCGCGGTGGTCCTGGGCGAGAGCCCGTCGGCGACCGGCGGTGGCCGGGACGGTGGCACGGCGGTGCTGCTGGGCGAGAGCCCGGCGGCGACCGGTGTGGTGCCGGACGTCGCGGAGGTCGTCCTGCCCGGTGAAAGCCGGACGGCGAGCTCCGCCGGCCGGCCCGGCGTGGCCACGCCGGGCGGCGACTGGGCGTGGACCGGCGGCTCCCGGCGCGGCGGCCTGCGGGTCGTGGTGGTCGGCGGCGGCATCTCCGGTCTGCTCACCGCGATCCGGTGCGTCCTGGACGGGCACCGCGTGGTGCTGCTCGAGCGCGGCCCGGTGCCGCACCCGGGCGCCACGTCGTTCGACCAGCACCGGGCGCTGCGGGCCCTCGTCGTCGGCGACACGGCCGCCACGCGCCAGGCGGCGGAGCTGCACCGCCACTGGCGCGAGCTGGACGCGCTGCTGTGCGACCACCTGCCGGGTGCCGGCCTCTACCGGCGGGTCGGGGTCCTCCAGGCCCTGCCCCCCGGCCAGGTGCCTGCGGCGGTCGCCACGGCGTCGGCCGCGGGGGTGCCGATCCGGATCGTGCACCCGTCGGCGTACCCGCTCGTCGGGTTCCCGCGGGGCAGCGGCGCGGTGCTCGAACCGCACGCCGGGACGCTGCTGGCCGACCGGATGCTGCACGCGGCGGCGCGCTGGCTGCGCCACCACCCCGACGCCGAGCTGCGGCCCGGCCGGGAAGCCGTCGGCATCGACCCGGACCGCGCCCGCGTCCGGCTCGCCGACGGCACCACGGTGACCGGCGACGTCGTGCTCGTCGCCGCCGGCCCGTGGACCGGGGCGCTGGTCGACCGGCCGGTGGCGTTGCACCGCCAGACGATGGTGTACCTGCGCCCGCCCGCCGCGCTCGCCCACGCGTGGGCGGCGACGCCCACGGTGGGCGGGATCGGCACCGACGGGCGGGCGTGGCTGCTGCCCTCGGTGGCGGGCACCCTGCTCAAGGTGAGCACCGACGCCGTGCGGCGCGAGGTGACCACCCTGTCCGGGCCCGACGACGACGCAGGCTGGGCCGCGCGGGTGCTCGCCGCCGGCGTCGTGTCCGATGTGGACGGATACGACGTGGTGCGGGTCAAGCACTGCCACTACGCCACGGCCGCCGACGGCAACACCGGCTTCGTCCGGATCGGGCCCGCGGTGTGGGCCCGTCCGGCCAGCGGCGGTGACGGCTTCCGCACGGCGCCGCTGGCCGCGGACGCCGTCGTCGCGCAGCTGGCCGGCCAGGCCACCGCCGTCGGCACGCTCGCCTGAGCCCCGTCGTCTCAACCACCTTTCCCCTGCACACCTTCCGACCGGAGGAACGTCTTCCATGACCTCGACCGCCCCGGGTGCGCTGCTCGTCATCGGCAGCGGGCTCAAGCTCTACCGCGAATACCTCGTCCGCAGCGTGGCCGAGCGGGCCCGTGAAAGCGGGCTTCGGCTGGTGCTGATCAACAACCTCAACCCGACCTGGCAGCACGAGTACTTCGACGACATCACCGTCGTCAACGTCTTCGACCACGCACTGCTCGCCGAAACCGCCCGCAAGCTCGCGACCGGGTACACGATCGCCGGCGTGCTCTGCTGGGACGAGCCGCTGGTCATGCCGGCGGCCGAGCTGGCCGCCGAGTTCGGCGTGCCGGGCCTGAGCATCCCCGGCGTGCACGGCTGCCGCGACAAGCACAGCTGCCGCGTCCGGCTCACCGCCGCCGGGCTGCCGCAGCCCGGTTTCCACCTGGCCACCGACCTCGACGACGCCCGCGCGGCGGTCGCCCGCATCGGGTTCCCGGTGGTCGTCAAGCCGCGGGCGCTCGGCGCCAGCATGGGCGTCTCCCTCGCCCGGGACGCGGCCGAGTTCGACGCCGCCTACCGCGTCGCCCACGAGGCCAGCCTCGTCGGCGACGAGCCCTACCGCGGCGGCGCGATGATCGAGGGCTACGCCGACGGCCCGGAGATCAGCATCGACGGCGCCGTCCACAAGGGCGAGTACCTGCCGATGTTCCTCGCCCGCAAGAGCACCGGCATGCCGCCGTTCTTCGAGGAGACCGGCCACGTCGTCGACTCCGCCGACCCGCTCCTGAAGGACGAGGAACTGCTGGGCGTGCTGGCCAAGGCCCACCACGTGCTCGGCATCGAGAACGGGATCACCCACACCGAGGTCCGCCTGACCCGCTCCGGCCCGGTGATCATCGAGGTCAACGGCCGGCTCGGCGGCGACCTCATCCCGTTCCTCGGCAAGACCGCGACCGGCATCGACCCGGGCAGCGTGCTGTTCGACGTCGCCACCGGGCAGCGCCCGGACGTCTCGCACAGCCGCGAGGGCGTCGCCGGCATCCGGTTCGGCTACCCGGACCACGACTGCGTCCTGCACTCGATCTCCGTCCCGGCCGAAGCCCCCGGGCTGGTCACCGCGTCCCCGATGGCGGAGCCCGGCACCACGCTGCGGCTGCCGCCGGGCGGCTACATCGCCCGGCACTCGTTCGTCGTGTGCCAGGCACCCGACCGCGACACGTGCGAGCAGCGGCTCGCGCACGCGGCCTCGCTCGTCGAGGCCGGCGTCGAAGAGATCGAGCCGCCGCCCGTCGGCACCACGCTGGCGATGCCGGCCGGACTCCTGGACGTGGACGAATGAGCGTCGACTACCACGGCCGCCGGTTCCGCGCGCTGGGCGGCGGTGACGGCACGTACGCCGAGTACCACCAGCACGGCGACCTGGTCTGGGCCACGTTCGAGGGCGGCCACGTCCGGCGCGGCACCGTCACCGGCGTCTGCGGCCCGACCGGCGTGCTGCGGCTGGCCTACACGATGGTCCTGGTGACCGGCGAGGTGATCGCCGGCAACAGCGTCAACACCCCGCAGTGGCACGGCGGTCACCTGGTGCTGCGGGAAGTGTGGGAACGCCACGGGGACAACGCCGCCAAGGGCGTGTCCTACCTCGAGGAGGTCCTCGCGGCCGAGCTCGAGCTCGCGGGAGCGGCGCGATGACCGCGTGGGACACCCTGCGCGGCCTGGTGGACGGCGAACTCCGGCTCCCCGGCGACCGCGGCTTCGGTGAAGCCACGGCGCCGGTGAACCGGCGGTTCGCCGCCACCCGCCCCGCGGCGGTGCTCTCGGCCGCCCACGCGGGCGACGTCGCCCGCGCGATCGAGTGGGCCCGGGCGGAGTCGATCCCGCTGGTGGCCCGCGGCGGCGGCCACAGCTACGCCGGCTTTTCCGCGAACACCGGCTTGGTGCTGGACCTGCGGCGGCTGTCCGGGATCCGCGTCGACCGCGGCACCGGGCGGGTCACCGTCGGCGGCGGGACGCAGATGAAGGCGCTCTACGCCGGGCTGCGACCGTGGGACCTGACCTTCCCGCTCGGCAACTCCGACACCGTCGGCATCGGCGGCCTGACCCTCGGCGGCGGCGTCACGACGATCTCCCGCGCGCACGGCCTCACCTGCGACGCGCTGGTCTCGACCGACGTCGTCCTCGCCGACGGCTCGGTCGTCACGGCGTCGGAAACCGAGCACCCGGACCTGTTCTGGGCGTGCCGCGGCGGCGGGGGCGGCAACTTCGGCGTGAACACGAGCTTCACGTTCCAGGCGCGCCCGGCCCCGGCCGGCTCGACCTGCCTGCTGCTCTGGTCGTGGCCGCACGCGGTCGAGGTGCTGGCCACGATGCAGGAGATCATGCTGGCCGCGCCCGAGGCGTTCTCGGCGCGGATCGGCATCGCCCGCTCGTCGGGCGACGACGGCGTCGTCTCCGTGGTGGGCCACCACCTCGGTTCCGCGGAAGAACTGCGTGAGCTGCTGGCGCCGGTCTTCGCCGTCGCGGCCCCCGACCGCGCCGACATCGAGGACCGGGACTTCTGGGAAGCCGCGACGTACCTGCACCACGCCAGCGAGGGCGGGGCGTTCGCGGCCCGGACCCGGTGCAGCCCGCGGGCGATCGGCGACGACGGCGTCGAGGCGCTCGTCCGGGCCGTCGACAAGTGGCCGGGCAGCGGCAACCCCGACGGCGCGGGCGCCGCGCTGTTCGCCTGGGGCGGCGCGATCGGCCGCGTCCCGGTGGGGGACACCGCGTTCCCGCACCGGGACACCCGGTTCCTGCTCAGCCTCGACACGTCGTGGGCCGAGGACGACGCGCCGGGCGTCGTCCGGGCGAACCTGGACTGGCTCCACGCCCTGCACGCCGAGGCGGGGGAGTTCGCGCCGGACGCGTCCTACGTCAACTTCACCGATCCGGACCTCGAGGACTGGCGCGGCGCCTACTACGGGCCGAACGCCACCCGGCTCGCCGAGGTCAAGCACCGGTACGACCCCGACCGGTTCTTTCTTTCCCCGCAAGGAGCCTGACCACCGGCCGGCCCGCTCCGGCGGGCCGGCCCGTACCCCGGGAGCAGCCGAATGTCCCCCGACCTGCGTGGCGTGATGCGCACCTTCGCCACCGGCGTGTGCGTCGCCACCACCTACCGCGACACCCCCGGCGGCCGTCGCCACGACGCCGTCACCGTCAACTCACTGGGCTCGATCTCCCTCGACCCGCCGTTGATCTCCCTGTCCTTCCGCAAGGAGTCGGTGTTCCTCGCCGACCTGCTCGACACCGGCCGCTGGGTCGTGTCGATCCTCCCCGCGAGCGCGCGGGAGCTGGCCGGGCGCCTCGCCGGCCCGCGGTCCTCGCGGGTCTCCGAAATTGCGGTTCTCGAAGCGACTCCGGGGGAGCGGACCGGGGCGCTCGTGCTCGACGGCGCGAGCTGGCTGGAGTGCGCGCTGCGGCAGCCGATCGACCTCGGTGACCACACGCTGGTCGTCGGGGAGGTCCTGGCCACCGGCCACGACCGGCAGTCGCCCGCGCTCGTGTTCGTGCACGGCACCTACCACTCCGTCACCGATCCGCGGCAGGTCTCCGGGCCGGGCCAATGGGGTGAGGCGGTGGGGTGAGGCGCCCTGGCCCGGCTCGGCGCGGTCGGGCATGCTGAGCGCCCGGCAAGAGGAGACCTGAGACGGTGAACGAAGATTCGATGCGCTGGAACGGCCAGCGCACCGACCGCGTCGACGCGGGGACGCTGCCGGGCCTGGCCCGGCTGACCGGGTTCGTGCGCAGTGTCCGGACCCCGGAGTTCCGGGGCGTGACGTTCCACGAGGTGCTCGCGAAGAGCGCGTTGAACCACGTGCCGGCGGACGCGCGCATGCTGCCGGGCGAGTACACGATGAACCCGTACCGCGGCTGCACGCACGCGTGCCAGTACTGCTTCGCGCGTCCCACGCACACGCGGCTCGGGCTGGACGTCGCCGGTGACTTCGACAACGAGATCATCGTCAAAACGAACATCGTCGAGGTGCTGCGCAGCGAGCTGGCCCGCAAGCGGAAACTTCCGCCACGCGTGGCTTTCGGCACCAACACCGACGTCTACCAGCGCGCCGAGGGCCGCTACGCGCTGATGCCCGGGATCATCGACGCGCTGACGGGCCACCGCGTCCCGTTCTCGATCCTGACCAAGGGCACGATGATCCGCCGCGACCTGGATCTTCTGGTCAAGGCGAGCCGCGCGACGACGGTGCACCTGGGCGTCTCGCTGTCGATCCTGGACGAACAGCTGCAGCAGTCGGTGGAGTTCGGCACGGCGACCACGACGGCGCGCCTGGCCACGGTCCGCGCCATCCGCGACGCGGGCCTCGAGTGCACGGTGTTCCTGTCGCCGATCCTCCCGCACCTCACGGATTCGCCGGAGCAGCTGGAGGAACTGGTGGCCGCGGTGTCCGAAGCGGGCGCGACGAGCGTGCTGTACCACCCGCTTTACCTGTCGTCCGCGGTGAAGGAAGTGTTCTTCACCTGGCTGCGCGGCGCGCACCCGGAACTGGTCTCGGAGTACACGCGGTTGTATTCGTCCGGTTCGGAGACGTCCTACCGCCACGAGATCGGGGCCCGGATCCGCCCGCTCATCGCGAAGTACGGCTTCCCGGACCCGGACGAGACGATCGAGGACAAGTTCGCCCTCAACGGCCGCCGGGGCCAACCGGAGGAGGAACCGGCGCAGCAGTCCCTCTTCTGAGGTGCCGGCCCCGGATCCGCGCCAGCCGGGCAGCCCGTCCGCTGCCCGTGTTGGCCGCTCCGGTCACCATGTTGGCCGTTCCGGTCACCATGTTGGCCGTTCCGGTCACCATGTTGGCCGTTCCGGTCACTGTGTTGGCCGTTGGCGGGCGGCTCAGTCGTTCGCGAGTGACCAACACGGCGACGGGAGTGGCCAACACGATGACCGGAGTGGCCAACATGGCGACGGGAGTGGCCAACACGGCGTTGTCGGACCGGGCTCAGGCGAGCAGTTCGTCCGTCAACGTCCTGATGCGGCCGTAAAGCGCGGTCCCCGTGAGCCCGCCGGCGTCGGCCAGCAACCGCTCGCGGCTTTCGCGGTCACCCAACGCCGTCGCGAGGCGTTCGCCGCGGCCCTGGGGAGCGAATTGGCTGGCGTTCGCGCCCACTCGCGTGCCCATGGCCCACAGCTCACGGGCGATCGCGGCCCCGCCCCGGAAGGCGGCCGGCTCCGCGCCGCCCATCGCCCAGGCGCCCAGCAGCGGACGGTCGTGGGCGGTCAGGACTTCGGGGGCGCACGGCACGCAGCGTCTCGGCGGCCCGGGCGTCGGCGCCGAGCCACACGTGGAGGACGGCGACCGCGATCCGGAAGACGGCCGGCGGGCCGGCCCGCAGCAGCGCGTCCGCGTGGGCCGTGGCCTCGTCGGGCCGGCCGCGGCGCCAGGCCGGCTGGGCCAGGCCGAGCCGCGCCTGGTGGACGTCGAGATCGGCCGAACCGGCGGTCTCCCGCAGCCGGCGCTCGGCCTCGGCGTCGCCGGCCAGTGCCAGCTGCGTGTCGAGCAGCACGCGGGTCGACCGGGCGTCCTGGGCCGCGCCGACCAGCGCCAGGTGCCGCTCGCTGCGGCGCAGCCACTCGTCGGATCCGGTCGTGTGCCCGGCGGCGTGGGCGGCCATCCCCATGTCCGTCACGTCGGTGGTGCCGTCGGCGAAGGTGAGCTCGTGACGGCCTTCGCCGAGGGTGCGCACGCCGTCGACCCGGCGGCCCCACCGGACGGTGCCTGCCGGGAGGGAATCGAGCAGCAGCTGCCGCAACGTGGCCCGCTGCGCTTCGGGACTGCCGCCGGTGCCGTCGTCGGCCCGGTCGTACAGCACGGTCCCGTCCGTCTCGACGACCCGCATCGCTTCCCGGCCCGGCAGGACGATGGCGCGGAAATCGTCGATCAGGCCGGCCGTCCGGAGAGCGCGCTGTCCGCTGTGGTCGTGGATGTCGAGCATCCCGCCTTGGGCGCGGGCCGTCGGTGAGGCCTCCGCTTCGTGGACCGTGACCGGGATTCCGTGCCGGGACAGGACCCGGGCCAGGATGAGACCGCCGAGTCCGGCGCCGACGATCGTGACGGGAGTGCGCATGGGTGCTCCTTCGGTGACGGTGGTGCGAATTGCCACCGAGCGTGTGTGACCCCGCCGACACGGCCCCGACACGACGCCGACATGACGCCGGCACGCCTTTCCCGGAGATGTCGCCGATACGCATTGGCTGCCACGAGCCTTGCGGATCCGGCGGAATTCGAGTAAGGGCAGGTGATCGCCCGAAAAATCGGGACCCGCGCTGCCCGGCCCGCGACGGCGGCGTTAGTGTCGCCGCCGTTGTAGGCGCACCGAAACCGACCCGTGATCTCGGTCGGCAAACCGAGTACTGTTCGGGCACCAATCGGACTCGAGGAAGTGGAGCGATGTCGGAACGACCGCCCGCACAGCATCGGGAAGAACGCGAGTCAGTCGGCCGGGCCGTAATCGGGGTAGTGGTCACCGCGGTCGTCGCCGCGGCGATCTGGACGTGGATATCCCTGTCGGTTTCCGGTGGTCAGGGGATTGTCATCGCCATCGCGGGCGCGTTCACCGGGATCGTCGCGTGCGTCGCGGTGTTCTTCGCGCTGCGCCGCACCGATCAGGTCGCGCACGCGACGGGGCAGACGCGGACCGCGCTCGACGAGGCCCAGCAGGCCCGCGAGTTCGTCCGGTACAGCGACGGTGAACTGGCCCGGCTGCTGGAGCAGACGGTGCCCGACGCCGTCCGGCGGCTGCGCGGCGGCGCGCCCGCGGACAGCGTGCTCGCCGAGGTCCCGCGCCCGGCCGATGAGCTCCACCAGCGCGTCCTGCGGCTGGTGGTCGACGAGATCGCCGTCGGGGAACGTCGGCGCGCGGCCGCGACCGCTGCCTGCGCGAACGCCGCGGGCCGGCTGCAGGCGCTGGCGACCAGCACCCTCGGGGACCTGCGGGAGATGGAGAACCGGTCGTCCGACGCGATGCTCGGGGACCTCCTGAAAGTGGACCACAGCACGGCGCAGGCGGGCCGGCTGGCCGACAGCATCGCCGTGCTCACCGGCGCGCGCTCGGGCCGCCGCTGGACGAAACCGATCCGGATGGAGAGCATCCTGCGCGGCGCACTCGGCCGGATCGGCGCTTATCAGCGGGTCCGGGTGCATTCCGCGAGCGGGGTGGCCGTCGTCGGTTACGCCGCGGAAGACGTCATGCACGCGCTCGCCGAACTCATGGACAACGCGACGAAGTTCTCGGCGCCGTCCGAAGAAGTGCACGTTTATGTCGAAGATCTGCACAACGGCGCGGTCATCACCATCGAGGACGGCGGCCTCGGCATGAAGGCGCAGGCCCTCGTCCGCGCCGAGCGCGCGGTGTCGCTCGACCAGCCGCTCGACCTGACCTCGATGTCGGGCACGCGCCTCGGCCTGGCGGTCGTGGGCTGCCTGGCCCGCAAGCACCAATTGCACGTCTTCTTCCGGCCGTCTTCGCGTGGGGGGATCGGTGTTGTCATGCGCATTCCGACGCAGCTGATCACGCAGCCCCGGCCGGAAACGGTGCCGGAGGCCGACGATTCCGCCGCCGTCGCGTGGCCCGGGCCCGCCGACGACACGAGCCACGAGATCACCGGCGACCTGGCCGAGCCGTCCGAGCTGCCGCGGCGCTCGCGCGGGCAGACGCTGACCGCCGCGTCGCGCCGGCCGCCGTCGCCCACGCCGAGCACCGCCCGGGCCGAGCGGGACACCGGTTCCCGGTTCGGTGCCTTCCAGCAGCGGCGCAGCGGCAGTGCCGCGCCGTCGCGCCACGCCGCCTCCCCGGCGGACACCGGCGAAGACGCGTGACCCGTCGCTCCCCCCGAACATCCGCACCCCGCCAGATTGGAGCGAGGGGACCCGCCAGCCCGGTCCCCGGATTCGATGACTGATTCGGACAAGAGCCTCGAATGGCTCCTCGAGAACCTCGTCGGCAACACGGCCGGCGCCTGTCACGCGCTCGTGTTGTCCCGTGACGGCTTGAAGCTCTGCCACACCCAGGGCCTCACCGTCGACCGTGCCGACCAGCTGGCCGCGATCGCCGCCGGCGTCCAGGCGCTGGCGCACGGCGCGTCGGTCGAGTTCGGCGACGGCACCGGTGGCGTGCGGAACTCGATGACCGAGTTCCACGGCGGGATCCTCTTCATCGTGGAGGCGGGTGTCGGCTCGCACCTGGCCGTGATCGCCACGGAGGACGCCGACGTGGGCCTGATCGGCCACAACATGGACGAGCTGGTGGAACAGATCGGCTCAGTCTTCACCGCCCCGCCGCGCTTCACGGCGGCTGACCACCCGGCTTCGTGACGCGCTCGGCGCTCGACGGGGAGGACCCGGACCGGCTCTACACGGTCACGGGCGGGCGCAGCAGCGCGGACGACATCGACCTCGATCTCGTCACGTTGATCGTCCGGGAGTCGCAGCCGTCGGCGGGCATGCAGTCCGAGCACGTCAGGATCCTCGAGATCGCGGCGAAGCCGACGTCCGTCGTCGAGCTGTCGTCCGATCTGGCGCTACCGGTGAGTGTGATCAAGATTCTGCTCGCGGACCTGCTGGCGACGGGCAAGGTGTCCGCCCGACATCCGTCGTCGGCCCAGGCCGCGGGACGGACCTCCGACTCGGAATTCCTCAAGAAGGTGCTCGTTGGACTCCGCAATCTCTGAACAAGACGAACGGCTGCCCCTGGCCGACACCGCGACCGACGGCCTGAAGATCGTCATCGTCGGCGGCTTCGGCGTCGGGAAGACGACCATGGTCCGGTCGGTCAGCGAGATCCGGCCGCTGAGCACCGAAGAGACGATGACGCAGGCCGGGATCGGCGTCGACCACACCCGCGGGGTGCAGGCCAAGACGACGACCACGGTGGCGTTCGACTTCGGCCGGATCAGCCTCGACGAGCAGCTGGTGCTCTACCTCTTCGGCGCGCCGGGGCAGGAACGGTTCTGGTTCCTCTGGGACAGCCTCTTCGCCGGCACCCTCGGCGCCGTCGTCCTGGTGGACGCCCGCCGGCTGGCCGAGTCCTGGTACGCGATCGACCGGCTCGAACACCACGGGACGCCGTTCATCGTGGCGCGCAACAACTTCGGGCCGCCGAAGCACACCCTCGACGACGTCCGCGCCGCGCTCGACCTGCCCGACGAGGTGCCGCTCGTCGACTGCGACGCCCGCGACCGGGACTCGGCCAAGCAGGTGCTGATCTCGCTCGTCGACCACCTCTACACCCTGTCCACAGTCCGGGAGGGCGCATCGTGACCGGTTTCCAGACCAGCACCCCGGCGGACACGATCCCCGCGGCGGACCGCGTCCGGTTGTACGGACCCGAGTTCCAGAAGGATCCCGCCGCGCTCTACGCCCGGATCCGGCGCCAGTACGGCGGCGTCGTCCCGGTCCTGCTCGACGGCGACATCCCGGCCTGGCTGCTGACCGGCTACCGCGAGATCCACCAGGTGTGCCAGGACTCGCAGCTGTTCGCCCGCGACAGCCGCCGGTGGAACCAGTGGGGCAACGTCCCCGACGACTGGCCGCTGCTTCCCTACGTGATGCACAACCCGTCGGTGATGTTCACCGAGGCCGCGGAACACCGGCGGCGGGCGGGCGCGATCGGCGACGCGCTGTCGGCGGTCGACCAGTTCGACCTCAGCGCCCACTGCGAGCGCATCGCGGACCGGCTGATCGACGAGTTCGCGGGCTCCGGCGAAGCCGACCTGATCGCCCGGTTCGCCCAGCAGGCGCCGCTGCTCGCGATCGCGAAGATGTACGGCATGCCCGACTCGGAGGCCCCCGCGCTGGTGCGGGACGTCGCGCTGTCGCTGGACGTCGGCCCGGAGGCGCTGCCCGCGTACGGGCGGGTGCAGGAGGCGATGGCGCGCCTGGTGGCGGTGAAGCACCAGCAGCCGGGCGCGGACGTGCCCACGGCCATGATGCAGGACCCGGCGAACCTGACCGACGACGAGGTCGTCCAGGACCTGCTGGTGGTGACGGCTGCGGCCCAGCAGCCGACGGCCAACTGGATCGGCAACACGATCCGGCTGATGCTGACCGACAGCCGCTTCGCGATGACGCTGTCGGGCGGCCGGGGGAGTGTCGGCCAGGCCCTCAACGAGGTCCTGTGGCACGACACGCCCACGCAGAACTTCATCGGCCGCTTCGCCACGCGCGACACGGTGCTGAGCGGCGTCCGCGTCCGCGAGGGCGACTTGGTGGTGCTCGGCCTGGCGGCGGGCAACGCCGACCCGCACGCCCGCCCGGACGCGGCATCGGGCGCCCTGGGCAACCACGCGCACATGTCGTTCGGCCACGGCGAGCACGGATGTCCCTACCCGGCGCCGGAAGTGGCCGAGGTCATCGCCCGCACGACGGTCGAGGTGCTGCTGGACCGCCTCCCGGACCTGGAACTGGCGGTCCCGGCGGAGAACCTCGTGTGGCGGCCATCGGTGTGGATGCGCGGCCTGGAGAGCCTGCCGGTGGTCTTCACCCCGGTCCACGTCGCCGGCCCGGCGAAGTGGTGACCTGCCGGCGCTCCCGCTCGTATGTCCGTGAAGGCCTCCTTACCGGCTCTTATGGCCGGTAAGGAGGCCTTCACGGACGACGGGGGTCGGCGGGCGGCGGGCTAGCTCGCCTGGCCGGGCACGGCGAGCGGGTGAAGGCGGCCGCGATCTCCGCTTCGCTGTGCAGCCACTCGGTGCTCACGCCGGAGCGCCTACGCCGGGGTGAAGACCACCGGCAGCGACGCCGGTCCCCGGGTGAACACGCCTCGCTCGGCCGGTTCCGCGCCCTCGGCGAGCCGGACGTCCGGCATCGCGTCCAGCAGCTGGTTGACGCCCACCTCGATCTCGGTCTTCGCCAGCAGCGCACCCACGCAGAAGTGCCGGCCCAGCGCGAACGACAGGTGGCTCGCCGCCGCGGAAAACGCTGTCTCGGTCGGGAGGTCCGTGCGGAAGATGTCGAACGCGCCCGGGTTCGCGAAGCGGCGCGGGTCGCGGTTGGCGGCGCCGATCAGGCAGGTCACCGTGCTGCCGGCCGGGATCTTCTCGCCGCCGATCTCGACGTCTTCCGCGGGCTGGCGCATGATCATGTGCACCGGCGGGGTGTGGCGCAGGGTTTCGGCGAACGCCTTCGGGATCAGGCCGCGGTCCGCGCGCACGGCGTCGAGCTGGTCCGGGTGCTCCAGGAGGTTCCGGAACAGGCTGGCGATCGCCTTGTCCGTGGTCTCGCCGCCGGCGGCCAGCAGCAGGCTGCAGAACGCCTTGATGTCCTCGTCGCTCATCGTGGTGCCGTCGACTTCCGTGGCGCAGAGCGCGGAAAGCAGGTCGTCACCGGGGTTTTCGCGGCGGTCGCGGATGATCGGGATCATGTACGCGGCGAGCTCGTCGTGGGTCTCGAGGCCGGCCGCGGTGACGCCCTCGTCCTGGCTGAGGTTGCCGAGGAAGGCGATGATCGCGCTGTACCACCGCTGGAACCGGGCGTGGTCGCTCTGGTCCAGACCCAGCATGTCGACGATCACGTTGATCGGGAAGTGCCGGGCGTAGTCCGTCACGATGTCGGCCGAGCCGCGGCCGCGGAAGACGTCGATGAGCTGCGTGGAGTTGCGTTCGATCACCGGGCGGAACTTCTGCTCCAGCTCGTTGCCCCGGAACGCCGGCGCCACCAGGGCCCGCCGGATCGAGTGCTCCCGGCCGCTCATCTGCAGGATGGTCCGGCCGTGCACGGGTTCCAGCTGCCAGCCGTAGTTCTCGGTGGTGAACACGCCCTCCTTGAAGGCGCGCGACACGTCCTCGTAGCGCGAAATGACGTAACTCTGCATTCCCTCGTGCCAGATCACCGGCGAATGCTCGAGCATGACGTCGTAGGCGGTGTACGGATCGGCGGCGAACTCCGGAGACAGAAGGTCCGGCGCGTGCCCTGCTGAAGTCACGAGGCTCCTTTACTCGACGGTCGATCAGCAGGTTATCGGGGATAGTTGCCATTGCGAAAGAGTTTGCGCGGGGCTATTCACCCAAAACGACGTGGAAGATCTTCTCGTCGCTGTTGTCGGGAATACTGTCCTTGTCGCCGTTGTTCGTCGTGGTCAGCCACAGGCCGCCGCCGGGTGCGGGTTCCACCGTGCGCAACCGCCCGTAGGTGCCGTTGAAGTACGCCTGGACGTTCGTCAGGTCGCTCCCGCTGATCACCTCGCGGTACATCCGGGTCCCGCGTTCGCACGCGACGTAGAGCACGTCGCGGACGATGGCGATGCCGGAGCAGGAGCCGTCCGCCGTCGGGTACGTGCGCTTCGGCGCGATGAAGCCCGCGGTGCCGCACGTCCCTGAGGTGCCCTCGCACGCCGGCCAGCCGTAGTTGCCGCCCTTGGTGATCAGGTTGGTCTCGTCCATGATCGCGTTGCCGAACTCCTGCTCCCACAACCGGCCCTGGGAGTCGAACGCCAGCCCCTGCGGGTTGCGGTGGCCGTAGCTCCACACCTGGTTGCCGAACGGGTTGTCCGAGGGCACGCTGCCGTCCGGGTTGAAGCGCAGGACCTTGCCGTTGAGGCTGGTCTTGTTCTGCGCGTTGTCGCCGTTCTGGGCGTCGCCGGTGCTGGCGTAGAGCTTGCCGTCGGGGCCGAAGCGCAGCCGGCCGCCGTTGTGGAACTTGTTGCGCAGCAACCCGCTGAGCAGGACCTGTTCCGAACTGGTGGTGAGCTTGTCGTTCTCCAGCTTGATCCGCACGATCCGGTTGTCGGACGGCGAGGTGTGCATGACGTAGAGCCAGTGGTCACTGGCGAACGTGGTCGCGACGGCCAGGCCGAGCAGGCCGCCTTCGCCGTCGGTGTTGTCGACGCCGGGGACCGTGCCCACGGTGGTCTTGGCCCCGGTGGCGGGGTTCAGGTGGACGATGTCGTGGGCGTCGCGCCGGGTGTAGAGGATGGTGCCGTCCGGCAGCGTCACCAGGCCCCACGGGATGTCGGTGTCGGTGGCGATCTGCGTCACGGTGCACACGGACGAGCCGCAGGCCGCGCCGGTGGTAACGGTCGTGGCCGCGCTGGGCGCCGACACGTTCGCCTGGGCGTCCCGCGCGACGACGTAGTACGAGTAGCTCGTGTTCGCCGCCAGCCCGCTGTCGACGAAGGTGGTCGCGGGCGGCGCGGTGGCGGTCCCGGTGACCGTGCCGGCCTTGGCGCCGCCGCGGTAGACGTCGTAGGCCCGGACGCCGATGTTGTCGGTGGCCGCGGTCCAGTTCAGGGTCACCGTCGTGCCGGACGCGGAACCGGTCAGCTTGGTGGGCGCGCTCGGCGCCTGGGTGTCCGGCTGGCACTGCGGCGGGGTGATCGGCACGGTGGTGCTGGCCTGCGAGACGTTGCCCGCGGCGTCGCGGGCGTTCACGTACAGGCCCCAGGTCACGCCGCCGACGACGGTGAGGCTGGTCGACAGGGTGCTCCCGCTCACCGACTTCATCAGCTGGCCGTCGTGGTAGACGTCGTAGAACGCGACGCCCACGTTGTCGGTGGCCGCGTTCCACGAGAACGTCACGGCGTCGCAGACCAGGTCGCTCACCCGCGGGTTGCCCGGCACGCCCGGCGGCTGGGTGTCGGCGGCCAGCGACGTTCGCCACTTCTGGTTGCCGCCGTTGTTGCAGGTCCACAACCCGACCAGGGTGCTGTTCGCGGTGCCCGCCGCGGTGACGTCCAGGCAGAGGCCCGACTGCACGCCGGTGATCGTGCCGTCGGTGCCGATCCGCCACTTCTGGTTGGCGCCGCCGTTGCAGGTGTAGATCTGCGCGTCGGCCGGGGAGGTGGTGCTCGCGCCGGCGACGTCGAGGCACATGGTGCCGTCGTACACCCGCAGCTCGCCCGCCGCGGTGAACGTCCAGCCCTGGTTGGCCTGCCCGTTGCAGTCGTAGATGTTGACGCGCGTCTTCGCCGCGGTGCTGTTGCCGACGACGTCGAGGCAGCGCCCGGAGGCCACGCCGACCACGGTCGAGCCGGTGGCCGCGGTCGCGGTGGTGGCGGTGGGCGCGACCACCGCGGCGGCGGCGATCACGGCGGTCAGGACACCGAGGCGCAGTCGCCGACGGACGTTCGAGGAGAACATTCTCCTACCTTTCAAGGTGGATCGGCCGGAGACCGCGGGGAGGGGGCGGAGTGCCGCACCACTGTCGTGGGCCCGCGACCGGACGTCAAGACTTGTCCGGCGGCTTGTCCGCTTGGTCGGTGGTTACCGTTGTACGGTGTGTCATATATCAGATCGGACTTTGGGAGGCCTGGTGGAACTCACCCGTCGCCGTGCGCTGGCGATCAGCGCGGCCGGTGTGGCCGCCGCGGGACTGCCGACGTCCGGAGCCGCGTCGGCGGCCGGAACCGGCGCGGCACTCGCGGGTCCGGTGACCGAGACGATGCTGCTCACCGGCAGCGACGCCGACCACACCGTCGACTGGGACTTCCAGGTCACGGCCGGCCGGCGCGCGGGGGAGTGGGCGACGATCCCGACGCCGTCCAACTGGGAGTGCCACGGCTTCGGCAGCTACCACTACGGCGGGGACCTCGTCCCGGCGGAGAAGGGCAACTACCGGCACCCGTTCACGCCGCCGGGGTCCTGGGCCGGCCGCCGGATCTTCCTGGTGTTCGAGGCCGCCATGACCGACGCCGACGTGCGGGTCAACGGCGTCTCGGCGGGGCCGGTGCACCAGGGCGGCTTCTACCGCTTCCGCTACGACGTGACGGCCCTGCTGCGGCTCGGCGAGCCGAACCTGCTCGAAGCGACCGTCGGCAAGGAGTCGGCCGACAACTCCGTGAACGACGCCGAGCGCCGCGGCGACTTCTGGAACTTCGGCGGGCTCTTCCGGCCGGTGTCGCTGGAGGCCTGCCCGGCCGCGCGGATCGACCGCGTCGCGATCGACGCCCGCGCGGACGGGACCTTCACCGCCCAGGTCACGCTCGCCGGGGTGACCGCGGCGGGCCGGGTGTCGGCCCAGCTGCGCCGGCTCGACGGCACGGCCGTCGGCGGCGCCTTTTCGATCGCCGTGGCGAGCGGCGCGACCGGCGCGACACTGACCACCACCGCGGCCCAGCCACCCCTGTGGACGGCCGAGACGCCGAACCTGCACCAGGTCGAGCTGACGCTCGCGAGCTCCGCCGGGGTGCCGTGGCACAGCACCGTCGAGCGCTTCGGGTTCCGCACGATCGAGGTCCGCACCGGCGACGGCGTCTACGTCAACGGGAAGCGGATCGTCCTCAAAGGAGCGAACCGGCACACCTTCTGGCCGACGTCCGGCCGCGCGTCGAGTCCCCGGCTCGCCCGGCTGGACATCGGGCTGATGAAGGACATGAACATGAACGCCGTCCGGATGTCGCACTACCCGCCGGACGCGTACTTCCTCGACCTCTGCGACGAGCTCGGCCTCTACGTCCTGGACGAGCTGACCGGCTGGCAGCACCACTACGACGAGGGCGTCGGCGCGCCACTGGTCGCGGCCCTGGTGCGGCGCGACGTCAACCACCCGTCGATCCTGTTCTGGGACAACGGGAACGAGGGCGGCTGGAACACCGCGCTGGACGACGACTTCGGGCAGTACGACCCGCAGCGGCGGGCGGTGCTGCACCCGTGGACGACCTTCAGCGGCGTCGACACCAGCCACTACCAGACCTACAGCAGCACCGCGAGCAAGGCCGCCGGCGCCACGGTCTTCATGCCGACCGAGTTCCTGCACGGGCTCTACGACGGCGGGGCCGGCGCCGGGCTGAACGACTACTGGAAGCTCATGGGCGGTGCCCAACGCTCGGCGGGCGGGTTCATCTGGGCGCTCGTCGACGAAAGCGTCGTGCGCGACGACCGCGGCGGTGCCCTCGACACCAACGGCAGCCGGGCCCCCGACGGCATCCTCGGCCCGTACCGCGAGAAGGAAGGCAGCTTCTTCACGATCAAGGACATCTGGTCGCCGGTCCAGCTGGCCAGCCCGGCCTACTACGACACGGTGTTCCCGGCGTCGTTCGACAAGACCGTGAAGCTCGTCAACCGGTACGACTTCACGAACCTCCGGACGTGCCGGTTCGGCTGGCAGCTGCTCGCGTTCCCCGCGCCCGGCGCGGGCCCCGGTCACCAGGTGCTCGCCCAGGGCCAGGCCGGCGCGCCGGACGTCGCCCCGGGCGCCACCGGCGCGGTGACGCTCGGCCTGCCCGCCGACTGGACCGGCGCCGACGCGCTGCGGCTGAGCGTGACCGACGCGACCGGCCGGGACGTCGCCGGCTGGACGTGGCGGATCCGCAAGGCGCCGGACTTCGCCGCGCGCCTGGTCAAGCCGGCGACCACCGGCAGTGTCACCGCAGCTGAGACCGCCACCGACGTCACGCTCGTCGCCGGTGCCACCCGGGTCACCGTCAGCAAATCCAGCGGACGGCTGACCGGCGTGCGCCGCGGCAGCGCACCGGTGTCGCTCGGCAACGGTCCCGCCCCGGCCGGCGGGACGGCCGCGCTCACCGCGTTCAGCCACTTCCGCGACGGCACCGGCTGGGTCGTCCAAGCGGACTACACCGGCGACCTGACGTCCGTGCGCTGGCGCCTGGACGCCAACGGCTGGCTGCGGCTGGAGTACCGCTACCGCGCCACCGGCGACCACGACCACCTCGGGGTGAACTTCGACTACCCCGAGGCGAACGTGCGGGGGCTCATGTGGCTCGGCGACGGGCCGTACCGCGTCTACAAGAACCGGCTGCGCGGCGTGCAGCCCGACGTCTGGAGCAAGCCGTACAACGACACGGCGACCGGGGCGAGCGGGTTCGGCTACCCGGAGTTCAAGGGCTACCACGCCCGGACCTGCTGGGCGGTGCTCGACACCACCGAAGGCGCGGTCACGGTGGTCGCCGCGGACGAGGGCCTGTTCCTGCGGTTGTTCACCCCGGCGGTGGGACCCGACCCGCAGAACGCGGTCGTCACCTACCCGGCCGGCAACCTCTCCCTGCTCGACGGCATCGCGCCGATCGGCAACAAGTTCCACGGCGTCGCCTCGCTGGGCCCGGAGAGCCGCCCGAACGCGGCCGCCGGCGACTACCACCGGACGGTGTACTTCCGCTTCGACGCGTGATCGCCGCTGGTCCGGGCACTGCCCGCCGGGTAACTCGGGAGAATTCGGGTACCCCGCGACCATGACGATCGACGACGAAGACCACGGGCGGGTGCCCGGCGAAGACGAGAACGGGACCGAAGAGCGGACCTTGGACCGCGGGCTCGCGCCGCCCTCGGTGGAGCCCGAGATCACCTCGACCCACCCGCTCGACCGCGGGCTCGCCCCACCCGACGAGGAAGAATCCGGCAAAAGATGAAACAGTTTTTGTCTTGAAGAGAATAAGGGGTGCGAGGTTCACTCGTTCGACTGAATCGATGACTGCATTGAGTTATTGCTTGAAACATCTGTAACTCTCTTGTGGAGCAGATCGACTGTTTGGGGGTCAGAAGACTGCGAACCGTGACGTCGATGAGGCGCGCGGTCGCTGACGGGAGGCCGAGAGTCGATGGGTGTTCCTGAGTACGGGTATTCGATCGTGCACCGCCGCGCCTCCCGCCGGCCACGGGTCCTGGCGGGCGAACGGAAACGCTGGCTGCTGCTCGCCCTGGTCACGTTCGCGGTGGTGCCGGCCGACGACGACGGCAGCGCCTGGGCGATGGTCGCCACGTTGGCGGTCGTGATCCTGCTGGTCGTGGCGGGCCGGGCAGTGCGCCGGGCCGCGGCAAAGGTCGACGCGGCCCTGGTGGACGAACTGGACCCCCAGTGACCGGAATCGCGCCCGAAATGCGACCGGGCGCGATTCTCGCGGGCATTGCTCGTAACAGATGCAATCGCAACGTGACATCCGATCCCGCGAGGCCCGCTCGCCTCACCCTCGCACGCCGAAAAGCCGTGAAGGCCTCCTTCCCGGCTCTTATGGCCGGGAAGGAGGCCTTCACGGCTTTTGGGGAGAGCGGAGCGGAGGTCGCCTTCGCGGGCTCCCCCTGCGGCACGGTGGAGCCGGTGCGGTGACCGGCTGTGGCCGGTCGCGTTACCTGAACGGCCGCATCGCCCGACCGATCGGCGGGGCGGTGACCTACAGCCAGTGGTTCACCGCCTGCTACGGACCATACTTTCGTGTAGCCCCCGATGTGGTCACAGGAGTTACCAAAGTGGTTAAACTGCCAGCCCAGGTGCAGGTGGTCCCGATCCGGAGGTGGCGTGACTCTCGCAGTCGACTCGGATGTGTGGTCAGGTTATCGGTGGGACCACGACGTCGCGTCACCGGCGCGTATTCGTGACGCGGCCCTTCGGGGCCACGACAACTACGCCACCGATCGCGCCGCGCTGCGCGACCTGGACGAGGCCGCGCCGGGTTTCACCGATCTGCTGCGCGCGGCCCGAGCGTGGCACGTGCGGGTCGTCCGCCACCTCGCCACCCGCGGCGTCGACCAGTTCCTGGACCTGGCCGCGGGACTGCCGACCGCCCAGGACAACACGCACCAGACCGCGCAGCGGGCGAACCCCGAGGCGAAGGTCATCTACACCGACACCGACAGCCTCGTCCTCAGTTACGAACGCGCGCTGCTCGACGACAACGACAACACCGCGGTGGTGCACGCCGACCACCTGGAGCCGTGGCACCTGCTCGGCCACGAGACGGTCTGCACGGCGTTCGACCTCACCCGGCCGGTCGCCGTGCTGCTGACCACCGGCGTGCAGCACGAACCGGACGACGCCCGCCTGGCCGCGGCCCTGGCCGGCTACCGCGCGCTGCTGCCGCCCGGTTCGGTGCTCGCCCTCAGCTGCTGGGCGGAACCCACCGGGGCCGGCTTCGCCCCGCGCGCGATCGAACGCACGTGGGAGTCCCGCTGCCACCGCCCCGTCCGCTGCCGCACCGAAACCGGCGTCGAGCGCCTGTTCGCCGGGTTCGACCTGCTGGACCCGGGCTTGGTACGCCTGCAGGACTGGTGGCCCGACGGCCCGGCCCTGCGCGTCCCCCGCCCGGCACAACGGCTCGCTGTCGGCGGTGTCGGGATGAAGCGGTCCTAACGCTGGTACCCGGCGAAGATCTCGCCGAGGACGCGCCGTGCGTTCACGGCTTCGCGCTTGTCGCGGCCCCAGGTCCGGGCGCACGTGACGAGCGTCTTCCACAGTGCCCAGCCGCGGCCGCGGGCCCAGGTGGCGTCGTCGAGGGACAGCCGCTCGCGGAACGCCTGACGGCCGTCGGCCGTCAGCAGGGTCCACGCGACGGCCACGTCGCAGGCCGGGTCGCCGGCCCCGCACGTGCCGAAGTCGATGACCGCCGCCAGCTTTCCGTTCCGCAGCAAGAGGTTCCCCGGGGCGACGTCGCCGTGGAACCAGGTCTCGACGCCGTCCCAGCGCGCGTCCAGCGCCGTCTGCCAGATCTCACCGGCCAGGTCGACGTCGACGTGGCCGGCCAGCTTCGCGAGCGCGCGCCGGGCCGGCTCGTCGTACGTGCGCAGGGTGCCGCCCCGGAACCAGTTGTGCGGGCCCGGCCGGGGAGCGTCCGTGGTGTCGACGCTCCGCAACGCCACCAGGAAATCGGCGAGGTCGGCCGCGAACCGGACGGGGCCGGCGATCCGGTCCGCGCTCGCGGGCTCGCCGTCGAGCCACGGGTGGATCGACCACGGGAACGGATAACCCGCGCCGGGTACGCCTTCCGCCAGCGGGACGGGGATGGGCAGGGGCAGCTGCGGCGCGAGCACCGGCAGCCAGCGCTGTTCCTTGGCGACCGCCAAGGCGTACTCGGCCGCGCTGGGCAACCGCACCGACATCGTGTCGCCGAGGTGGAAGGTCCGGTTGTCCCAGCCGCCGTCCGCCACGGGTCGGACCGGAAGACCGGCCCACCGCGGGAACTGCTCGGCGACGAGCCGGCGGACCTGGCCGGCGTCGACGGTCAGGCGCTGGGGCACGGGACCGAGCGTGGGTGTGGTGCTCACCCGGTCATCATGATCTGTGAGGTACCGGCAGCGGGACCGAATTATCCCGGTCCCGCTGCCGGTCGAGTCAGGACTGGATGTTCTCCAGGTCCTCGAGCAGGCTCGGGTGCTTCGGCTCCCAGCCGAGCGCTTCCCGGGTGTGGACGCTCGACGAGGGCTGGTCGGCCGCGAAGATCGGGCCCAGCGGGCCGAACGTCTCCTCGGCCACTGATTCGACCGGCAGGCCCAGGCGCCGGCCGATGACCGCGGCGATGTCGCGCACCGCGTCACCTTCGTCGGCCACGGCGTGCCAGGCGGTTCCCGCCGGGGCCTGCTCCAGGGCCAGCCGGAACAGGACGGCCGCGTCGAGGGCGTGCACCGCCGGCCAGCGCTGGGCGCCGTCGCCCGGGTAGCCGGACACGCCGGTCTGCCGCGCGATGCGGGTCAGCAGGCCGGCGAAACCGCCGTCACCCTCGTTGTGGACGGTGCGCGGCAGGCGCACGGCCGAGCTGCGGACCCCGCGCGAAGCCAGCTCCAGGGCGGCCGTGACGGCGCGGCCGCGGCCGCCGACCGGCCCGTCGGTCGGCGCCGGGTCGGCCTCGGTGGAGAGGCGGCCGGACACCCACGGCGTCCCCGAGACCGTGACGAACGGGCGGTCGCTGCCGACGAGCGCCTCGCCCAGGGCCGCGATGGCGGCGCTCTCCTCGGCGACCGACCGCGCGACGGCCTCGGCGCTGCTGAAGTCGTTGCTGAAGGCCAGGTGGATCACCCCGTCGGCCCGCGCGGCCCCGGCGCGGAGGACGTCCAGTTCGGCGATGTTTCCCCGCACCGCCTCGGCGCCGGCCTTCTCCGCGACCAGCGCGGACGCGTCGGAGCGGGCGAGCACCGACACGGTGTGGCCGTGGCCGAGCAGCTCCGCGACGACGGCGGAGCCGACCAGCCCGGTGCCGCCGGTGACAAAGACATGCATGGGACTCTCCAGAAAGTGATGGGACTAGTGTCTCATCACGCTACCAGAGTGATGCGACACTAGTCCCATCACCTATGATCGCCCCATGGCACGATGGGAACCGGGGGCGCGTGAACGGCTCGTCCTGGCTGCCGTCGACCTCTTCACCGAGCAGGGGTACGACGCCACCACGGTCGCGCAGATCGCCGAGCAGGCCGGTGTCACGAGAAGCACCTTCTTCCGCTACTTCCCGGACAAGCGCGACCTGCTGGTGGCCGGGCAGGAAGCGCTGAGCAGGCTGCTGGCCGAGGGGATCACCGAAGCGCCGCCGGGGGCCACGCCGCTCGAAGCGGTCGCGGCCGGCCTCGAACGCGCGGCGAGCACGATGGGCCCGATGAACCGCGAACTCGGCCCCCGGCTGAAGGCGGCCGTCGCCGCCAGCGCCGAGCTGCAGGAGCGGGACGCCCTCAAGAGCGTCGGCCTCGCGGCCGCCATGACTTCGGCACTGGTCGCCCGCGGAGTGCCCGATCCGATCGCCCACCTCGCGGCCGAGCTGGGCGTCCTCGCCTTCAAGCGGGCCTACGCCGAGTGGTCCGACGCCGACCGCGACACCGCGGGCGAGTTCGCGCCGTACGTCCTGGCGGCCCTGGACGAGCTGCGCGCGGCGAGCGCGTCCCTGGGCTGACCTGGCCTTCGAGCCGAGGTTGCGTTCGTGTGGCACATCGCACCCGCGGTGCACGAGCCGGACCCGTGACCGTCTTCCTTCATGAGAGCACTTTCGGTGAAAAGATCACCGGAAGACGGAGGGAGATCTCATGAACCGCACCGGACTCGTCCGCACCGCCACCGTCGCCGGCCTCGCCGCGGCGCTGGGTTTCGCCGCCGCCGCACCGGCCATGGCCGCGGGCCCGGACCCGGTCACCACCGTCGCCGACCTGGACGGCAACGGGGAGATCGAGACCGTGACCGCGCAGCTGACCGGGGACAGCGACCAGCTGATCTCGGCCACGGTGAACGGGACGTACACGTCGATCCACCTGCCGGCCGACAGCCAGTTCGGCATCGAGGCGCCGCGGGTGACCGACCTCAACGGTGACGGCCGGGCCGAGCTGGTCGTCGCGCAGTCCATCGGCGCCAACACGACGTTCTACTCCGTGCTGCACTACGACGGCCGCAACCTGAGCCAGGTCGTCGGCGCCGACGACAAGCCGTTCTCGGTCGCCGAAGGCGGCGGCGTCGCCGCGCACCTCGGTTACCAGTGCACGCCCCTGGAAGGCGGCCGCGCCTTCACGACCGTCGCCGCCGAGGCCGACGACGTCAGCCGCCCCGTCGACCAGCTGACATACTCGGGCACCCGCACCGTCTACACGCTGCGCGACGGCGCGCTGAGCGTCCACGAGAAGACGCCGTTCAGCGCTCGTCCCGCGAAGGACCCGGTGCTGGCCACGGATTCCGGCAGCTGCGCCTGACCCGCGGCGACGTCGGGAGGTGTCACCCGGCGCGGGCGTGCTTCACGCGCGCGATGTAGGTGTTGGACGCCGGGAGGTACGACAACACCAGGGCGAGCACCGACACCGCGGTGCTGACGTAGTTGACCGCGGTGCCCGACGTCGCCACCAGGGACGCCACCTGCAGCAGCGTGACGATCGTCAGCACGATGCGGGCCCAGTTCCGGCCGGCCTTGAGCCGGAAGCTCAGGAACAGGTACAGCACGGCGAGCACGACCAGCACCCCGATCCCCACCGCCTGCCCGAAGGTCGCCGACCGCTGGATCTGGTCTTCGGTCAGGTGCGCCGAAGACGAGCCGGCGCTCGCGGTGCGCAGCGCCTGTGCCAGCTCGTCCCGGTAGCCGAGCAGCAGCCCGGCGCCGACCAGCGCGGAGATCGTCGACACGAGGTAGCCGAAGAACGCGGCGACCAGCGTGCCCGGGGGAGTGGGGTGGTCCGTTCGGATGTCCATGAGCCGAAAGTAGGCAGGCCATCGGGCCGCCGCCGTGCGGGAAGCCGAAGTCCGTACCGGGGCACGAGAAGCGGGCCGGCTTCCTCATACCCGGGTACGAGAGGCGTCAGGACCGGGCGTCCTTGTCCGAAACCGTGGTGACGAACCGGTGCGCGACGTCGCGCAGTTTGACGTTGGTCTGCTGCGACTGGCGGACGAGCCGCCGCATGGCGTCGTCGGCGTCGATGCGGTGGATCGCCATCAGCATGCCCTTGGCCTGTTCGATCACCGCGCGCGACCGCATCGCGGTGGTGAGGTTCTCGCACTCCGTCAAGGCCACGCGGTAGCGGCGGACGGTGCGCAGCCCGAAGGCGACGAGCGTGGTGTAGACGCTGAGCATGTGCGATTCGGCTTCGGCGAAGCCGTGGTCGCCGAAGCCGAAGAGGTTCAGCGCGCCGTCGAGCGTCTCGTCGACGTTCAGCGGCGCCGCGAGGTAGCTGCCGACGCCGAGCGAGGTGGCGTGCGCGGTGAACTCCGGCCATTCCCGCGTCGCCGCGGACAGCGACACACGGATGACGCGCCCGGTTTCGGCGGCCTGCAGGCACGGGCCGTCGCCGGCTTCGTACTGGTGCCGGTCGATGTCGACGGCGCGCTGGTCCGAATGCGCGGCGGTTTCCGGTTCGCCGTGGTGGATCGCGGTGATGCTGGCCATGTCGGCATCGGGGAACGCGTTGACCGCCTCGGTGACGATGGTGTCGAGGACGTTCTGCTCGCCGTCTTGGGACTCGAGCGCGCGGGTGAGGGCCGAGGCCGACGCGGCCAGTTCGTCGAGCTGCCCGGTGAGGTCCGTGTCCGCCATTCCGGTCTCCGTTCGCCACTGCTGCGTACGTGGGGCCGAAGTCGCGGCCGCCACCACAACCGCTGTGGTTTCAACGGATCAGCAGGGATCCTAGCGGGTCGGCGCCCCGGGTGCGTGAGGCGTTCGGCGGCCCGCGACCTGGCCGTCCACAATGGACCAAATGGCCTACCGGTGGAGACCGTTCGTAACCGCAGCGTCACGATGACGTCCGTCACCGCGGAACGAGGTTTGCCCCGCCGTGGCGGGGGTACCAGCAGCCCGACGAGAGGAGGCCGCCTTGACGACCGTCACGCCGGTCGCGGGCCGCACCGAGCAGGACGAAGCCGTCCCGGTGCCGGCCACGCACGACCACCCGCGATCCCGCGAGCGCAAGCGGGACGACTACTCCCACTGCGCGCCGCTGTTCGCCGAGCTGGCGGCCCTGCCCGAGGGCCACGCCGGCCGGGCGCGGCTGCGCGAGCGGCTGATCCTCGAGTTCCTCCCGCTCGCCGACCACATCGCGACCCGGTTCAGCGGCCGGGGCCAGCCCCGGGACGACCTGGTCCAGGTGGCCCGGCTCGGGGTGATGAAAGCGGTGGACCGGTTCGATCCCACGCACGGAGCGGACTTCCTGTCCTTCGCGGTCCCGACCGTCATGGGCGAGGTCCGCCGGCACTTCCGCGACACCGGCTGGGCGTTGCGCGTCCCGCGCGGCCTGCAGGAGCTGCAAGGCCGGCTTTCCCGCGGCACCACGGAGCTCGCCCAGCACCTGGGCCGGGCCCCGACGCCCAGCGAGCTCGCCGGTCACCTCGGCATCGACGTCGAGACCGTCCGCGACGGCCTGCTCGCGGCGAACTGCTACGAGACGTCGTCGCTGGACCAGCCGCTCAACAACGGCGAGGGCTCCAGTTCCCTGGCCGAGGTGATGGGTGAGCCGGACGCCGGGATCGGGTTCGTCGAGGACCACCACACGCTCGTCCCGCTGCTGAAGAAGCTGCCGGTGCGGGAGCAGGCGATCGTCCGGATGCGCTTCTTCGACGGCCTGTCGCAGTCGCAGATCGCCGCCCGCGTCGGCGTGTCCCAGATGCAGGTTTCCCGGTTGCTGGCCAAGACGTTGCACCAGCTGCGCGAACAGCTCGACGGCTAGGGTCACAAGCGTCGCGGTCCGGAACGCCGGTGCGTACCCGCCCGTGCCGTCGAGGAACGACGTGCCGCCGGAGGTGGCCGACCGGGACACCCGCGAACCAGGCCGCCCGCTCGGCGCCGCCCTCAACACGATGACCAAGCAGGTCACCGCGGGCGCGGCGTACACGCCGTACTACGCCGACCACACCAAAGATCCACCAGTTCGGCTGGGACTGCATCGACATCAAGGAGGGCACCCACGACGGCCTGATCACCGGCAACACCCTGGACGGCACGGGGGGAGAAGAACCAGAACTCCGGCGACTCCACGATCGACGTCAAAACGATCACCTGGCCGGCGGGGCATGCTGGAGACGTGTCGATCGAGGTGGGGGACGCGGAGCGGGCGCTGCACCGCCGGATGGGGCTGGCCTGCGCGGCGGCGACCGCGGCCGGGCTGCCGGGGCGGTTCCGGGTGTGGGAGCACGGCGGGCTGCTGGCCGTGCTGGCCACCGATCCCGCCCTGGGGTTCCTGTCGACGGTCTCCGGGGTGACGCCGGAGACGCTGCCCGCGCTCGACGGCCTGCTGGCCGGCTGGGACCCCACTGTGCTCACGACCGGCAGTGAGGTGCCCGAAGGACTGGTGCGGACGGAGGACCGCCTCCTGGCCGTGCGACGGCTCGGGGAGCCGCCCGCGGCCGACCCGGGGATCACCGAGGCCGACGACGCCGACGACGTCGTGGACGTCCTGCTGGCCGGGTACGAGGTCACCGGCGTGGTCGCCGCGTTCGTAGCCGCCGAGCACCGGGTGCCGGCGATGCGGCGGTTTCTGCTGGTCGAGGGCGGGACGCCGATCGCCGCCGCGGGGATGACCGTCCACGGTGACGTCGCGGTGCTCGGGGGTGCGGCGACCCTGCCGGAGCACCGGGGGCGGGGCGCCCAGCCGCGGTTGCTGCGCCACCGGCTGCGGGTGGCGGCCGACGCGGGTTGTGTGCTGGCCGTCGCGACGGCGCGTGCCGGGTCGGTCAGCGCCGCCAACCTCGGCCGGGCGGGGTTCCGCCGCTACCGGCGTTCGGCCTGGACGAAACCCTGATCGGTCACGGCTTGCGGGCGAGACCGCCGGCGATGATGCGGTGCGCGACCGTGACCGGCTTGATGCGCGGGCCGTCGGGCCACCACTGGTAGAGCGGCACGATGCCCGGGTCGATCAGCTCCAGGCCGTCGAACAGCTCGGCGATCTCCTCGTGGGTGCGCCAGGTCGCGCCGCCGAGGGAGCCGCGGGCCACGACGTCCGACAGCTGGCGCGCCGCGTCGCTGTCCGCGGGTTCCTGCGGGTCGAGCAGGTGCGAGATGAGCACGTGCGAGCCCGGCGGCAGGGCGTCGATGTACTCGCGCATGACCTCGGCCGGCGCGTGGCGGTCGCCCTTGTGGTGGTGCAGGGTGGCGACCTGCGACAACACGATCGGCCGAGTCCAGTCCAGGTGACCGCGCACGACCTCGTGGTCCAGGATGCTGCGCGGGTCGAAGATGTCGCCTTCGACGTAGCGGGTCAGCTCGTTGTCCTCGAGCAGCGCTCGGCCGTGCGCGGTGACCACCGGGTCGTTGTCGACGTAGACGACCTTGGACAGCCGGTCGAACCGCTGCGCGACCTGGTGGACGTTCTCCGCGGTCGGCAGCCCGGAGCCGCAGTCGAGGAACTGCGAGATCCCGGTCTGGTGGGCCAGGAACCGGATCGCCCGGATGAGGAACAGCCGGTTCTCGCGGGCCACCTCGACGACGTCCGGCATCGACGCCGCCAGCTGGTCGGCGGTCTTGCGGTCGATCTCGTAGTTGTCCTTGCCGCCGAGCAGGTAGTTGTAGACGCGCGCGACGCTGGCCCGGTCCGGGTCGACGCCGACCGGGGTGTTCAGGGAACCGGCATCGTCCGACGGCATTTCCGGGCGCCTCCTGTCCGCGGGGAGAAACTCCCACCCACCGTAACCATCCGGGTGGGCCGGGGTGACGCCGGGCCGCCGGGAACTTTTCGCCCTCGCCGCCCGACCTATGCGCGGATCCTCCTCGAAAGGTGGTGCGATGACAGCCTCGTTCGCGCTGCGGCTGGCGCTCGGCGTCGTGTTCCTCCTGCTCGCCGCGTACTACGCCGGGCGGTGGGTGCTCTCCCGCCGTGACGGGCCCGCCGCCGGGTGGGGTGACGGCCCGGCCCACGCGTCGCACCTCGTGCTGTGCGCGGGGATGGCCGTCACGGTCGTGCCGGCGATGGACCCGCTGCCCGCGCCGGTGTGGATCGCGCTGTTCGGCGGCGTCACGGTGTGGTTCACCGCGCGCATCCTGCGCCGGCGGGCCCCGGTGGGGGAGCTGCACCACGTCGTCGGCGGCGCGGCGATGCTGTACATGGTCGTCGCGATGCCCGAGCTGCCGCCGATGTTCGGCATCCCCGCCGCCCACGACATGTCCGACATGGCCGGGATGGACATGGCGGGGATGCACGAAATGGCCGCCATGCCCGGCATGACCGCCGTGGCGGGGGTCGGCACGGGCCTCGCGGTGCCGATCATCGCGTGGGTGCTGGCCGGGTACTTCGCGGCGCACACGGTCCGGCTCGGCGCGACCCTGGTCAGCGGGCCCGGCACCGGGGCAACGGCCGAGCGGAACCGGTCACCGCGGCTGCTGGGCGCCTGCCGGATCCTCACCAGCGTCGGGATGGGCTGCCTGCTCGTCGCGATGGCGTAGTCCTGCTCAAGCGGCCAACGCCCACGCCACCATCAGCGGGAGCTCCGCCCGCCAGAACGCGCCGCCATGGGAGCCGGTCCGTTCTTCCAGGACGACGTCCGCACCGGCGGCGCGCAGCGCGTCGGCCCACCGGGTCGCGTTCGCGAGGAACCACGGCTCGCTCGTACCGCCGACGAGGTACGTGCGCGGGAGCGGCTCCGGCAGCACCGCGGGCGGCCGGTACCCGCCGCCCGGTGATGCGCAGAAGACCGCGCCGTAGACGTCGGGATGACGCAGCCCGACGGCGAGCGCGAGCTCTCCACCGGCCGAGACGCCGAGCACCGCGGTTCGCTCGACGGGTACCGCGAGGTCGAAGCGCGATCGCGCCCAGCGGCGGACGTCCTCGACGAAGAACGTCTCGTGGGCGGCGAACCGTTCCGGGTCGAAACCGAACTCGGTCGTGCTCTCGCCCGGTGAGTACTCGTGGATCCGCCGCGTCTCGTCGTCGGAGCGGTGCGCGGCGACGATCATCGTGGGCGGCGAACCGGCCGCCTCGAGAACGCTGCCCCACGACGCGATCGACGGACCGTCACCGGCGAACACGACGAACCGGGGCGGAGCGGCCGGAACGTACGCCGTGACCGGCCGGCCGCCGTCGTAGCCGAGTGTCTCGGTGACGAGACGTCCCGCCAGTGGGGTCATCCGGCGAGCTTAGGCGCACCGGGCGGGGGTTTCCCGCATCGCCGCCGTGAGGTCGTCGCGGGCGCGCGCCACCCGGGAGCGGATCGTGCCGACCGGGCAGCCGCACGCCGCGGCCGCGTCCACATAGGACAGTCCGAGCGTCTGGGTGAGCACGAAGGCGTCCCGCCGGTCCGGTTCGAGGTCCGCGACGAGGTGACCGAGCACGACCCGCTCCTCGAACACCGCGGGGGCGACCCCCTCGGCCACGGACTGCCAGTCGGCCAGCGCGGCCTGACGCGGGCGGGCGCGCAGGCCGCGGATGTGGTCGGCCACCACCCGCCGGGCGATGGTGAACAGCCAGGCCCGGGCCGACGAATCGGCCCGGAACCGGCCGAGGCCGCCCAGCGCGCGCAGGAACGTCTCCTGCGTCAGGTCGTCGGCGGTCTGGGTGTCGCTCAGCCCGGCGATGAACCGCCGGACGTGCGGCTGGGTCGCCCGCAGGAACCGATCGAGGGCCTGGCGGTCGCCGTGGCCGGCGAGCTGGGCCCACTGCGTGATCTCGGCGTCTTCCGCGGTGCGTGACCTCACACCGCGAACACGTCGGGCACGCCCGGACGGTTCACGCCTTGTGGTGCACCTCCTGCAGGCCGTAGACCGGCGTCGGGATCCCCTCGAACCGCGCCTTGAGCTGCAGCGCGAGGTAGAGGGAGTAGTGCCGCGACTGGTGCAGGTTCCCGCCGTGGAACCACAGGCCCTCCTGCTGGGTGGGTTTCCACATGTTGCGCTGCTCGCCCTCCCACGGCCCGGGGTCCTTGGTCGTCTCCGAACCGAGGCCCCAGCACTTGCCGACGCGGTCCGCGGTCTCCTGGCCGACGAGGTCGGCGACCCACCCGTTCATCGAGCCGTAGCCGGTGGCGTAGACGACGAGGTCGGCCGCCAGCTCGGTGCCGTCCTCCAGCACCACGGCGTCGCGCGTCAGGTGATCGACCTGGCCGTGGGCCAGCTTGATCTTCCCGTCGGCGACCAGCTCGGCCGCGCCGACGTCGATGTAGTAGCCCGAGCCGCGGCGCAGGTACTTCATGAACAGGCCCGAGCCGTCGTCGCCCCAGTCGTGCCGGAAACCGGCCTTCTCCAGGCGCTCGTAGAAGTCCTGGTCGCGCTCGCGGATCGCGTCGTACACCGGCGTCTGGAACCCCGCCATGATCCGGTAGGGGATCGACGCGAAGATCATGTCCGCCTTGTCGGTGGTGACACCCGCGGCCACCGCGCGCTCGGAGTACAGGTCGCCCAGGCCCAGGTCCATCAGCGAATCCGACTTCACGATGTGCGTCGAGGAGCGCTGGATCATGGTGACGTCGGCGCCGTGCTCCCACAGCGCCGCGCAGATGTCGTGCGCGGAGTTGTTGGACCCGACGACGACCGCCTTCTTGCCGGCGTAGGCGTCCGGGCCGGGGTGCCGCGACGAGTGGTGCTGCTCGCCCGCGAAGTCGTCCATCCCGGGGAACGCCGGGACGTTCGGCTTGCCGGACATCCCGGTCGCGAACACGACGTGCCGCGGCGTCAGCACCAGCTCTTCGCCGTCGCGAATGACGGTCACCAGCCACTGCTCCGCCTCGGCGTTCCACTTCGCCGACGTCACCTCGGTGCTCGTCCAGTACGGCACCTCCATCAGCTGGGTGTACATCTCCAGCCAGTCGGCGATCTTGTCCTTCGGCGCGAACACCGGCCAGTTCTCCGGGAACGGCAGGTAGGGGAGGTGGTCGTACCAGACGGGGTCGTGCAGGCAGAGGTTCTTGTAGCGCTTGCGCCACGAGTCGCCGGCCCGCGCGTTGCGCTCCAGGACCAGGGCCGGCACGTCGAGCTGGCGCAGCCGCGCGCCGAGCGCGATCCCGCCCTGGCCGCCGCCGATGACCACGACGTACGGCTGCTGCTCGTAGCCGAGACGTGCGTCTTCCTCGGCGCGTTTCTCGGCCCAGGACGTCCGGCCGCGGACGACGCCGTGTTCGACGCCCTTCGCGCGCCGGTCGCGCTGTCGTTCCTCGAAGCCCTTGAGCTCGCGCAGGCTGGTCAGCAGCGTCCACGCGCCTTCGTCCTTCAGCCGCAGGTGGCCCTTCGCGCGGCCGCTCGCGGTCTCGAACTCGAGCCACGCCTCGGTGACGCCGCCGGCCTCGGTCGGCGGTTCGGTCGTGCGGAAGCCGGACGGGTCGATCCGGTCGAGCGTCGCTTCGAGGAGGCCGGTGACGCCGTCTCGGCCTTCGACCGTCTTGATCGTCCAGGTGAAGGAGACCAGGTCGCGCCAGTAGCTGTCGACGGCGAAGAGCGCGGCGGCGGCTTCGACGTCGCGGGCCACGAGGGCCGTCTCGAACCGGTTCAGCCAGGCGTCCACCCGGGCCTGCGGCGTGTCCGTCGCGGCCGTCCGATCCACCGTCTGTGTCATGAGCACTCCCAAGCGTCGGCTGTAACCCCGATCACACTCCTGGGTGAACCGCGGCGGCAAGGGTTGCACCGTGTTGCACGCCCTTGGCGGACCTGGTCCGCGGATCTAGGCTGGTGGGCCGACGCGACGGTGCGGAGGTGGCCCATGGGCGTGCACAGCTCCCTACCGCCCGGTGCCAGCCTGCCGGCGCACGCGCGTGACCTCGTCCGGATGCACGAAGCCGTGATCGGCGGCGGCCGCCCGCGCGTCCGGCCGCGGCCATTGGTGTCGCGGTCGTGGTCCCGCGCGCTGAGCCTGGGCCTCGCCGCCGACGGCATCAACACCCGCGACTCGGTCCCGCTCGACGAGGTCGCGCGACGCCGGCACGCCTCGCCGTTGCGCCACGTCGTCGGCGACCTCGGCCAGGTGCTCGACACGGCGAACGTGCTCCTGGTGGTGACCGACGCCGAGGGCGTCATCCTGTGGCGCGAGGGCTCGCCCCGCATCCGGCGCCAGGCCGACACGCTGGGGTTCGCCGAGGGCGCGGACTGGCGGGAGGCCCGGGTCGGCACGAACGCGATCGGCACCGCGCTCGCCGAAGCCGCGCCGGTCGAGCTGCTGGCGGGTGAGCACTTCGAGCAGAACCAGCACCCCTGGTACTGCACGGCCTCGCCGGTGCACGACCCGCGCACGGGCGAGCTGCTCGGCGTGATCGACGTCAGCGGCCCGGCCCTGACCCTGCACCCGGCGATCGGCGCGCTGGTGGAGACCGGCCGTCGCTTGGTGGAGTCGCAGCTGTGGCGCCACCACCAGGAACGGCTGGACCGGCTGCGGCGCACGGCGGAACCGGTCCTGGCCGGCCCTGCCCTGCTGGTCGACGACGACGGCTGGGTCGCCCACGCCGCCGGCATCGCGGCGGGGGAGCGGATCGCCGCACCGTCGGAGGGCCAGGTGCTGGCCGTGCCGGGCTTGGGTGCGTGCCTGCCGGAGCGGCTGGCGGACGGCTGGCTCGTGCGCCCGGCCGACACCGAACGCCGGGTGTGGCTGGACCTCGACGTCGCCGGGGCGCCGATGCTGCGGATGCGCTCGGGCGACACGGGCTGGTGCCGCCCGGTGACCCCGCGGCACGCGGAGATCCTGGGCTGCCTGCGCGCGGCCGGCCCAGCGGGCCTGTCGGCGGAGGCGCTGAGCCGGGCGCTGTACGGAGACGCCGAGCACCTGGTGACGGTCCGCGCGGAGGTGTCGCGGCTGCGGCGCTGGCTGGGGGCCATTGTGGACACTCGCCCGTACCGCCTGGCCGAGGGCGTGGAGCTGACCGTCCACGACGGCTGAACCCTTCCGGCGCTCAGCCACTTCCCGGAGCGGCCAACACAGCACCGGGAACGGCCAACACGGCGGCGGGAGTGGCCAACACGGCACCGGGAGTGGCCAACACGGTGGCGGGAGTGGCCAACACGGTGGCGGTGTGGGCAGCGGGACTCCGTGGGCGGCGTGTTAGCCGTTCCGGGCGGCGTGTTGGCCGTTCCGGGCGGTGTGTTGGCTGCTCCGGTTGGTGTGGTGGCCGTTCCGGGTCAGTGCGGGGTGCTCGACGAGTTGTCGTAGGTCCCGTTCGGCTTGGCGCGGTAGGTGTACTTCCCGGACTTGCGGCCGCGGCGCGCCCGGCGGCCGAGCAGGACGAACGTGGTGATCAGGATCAAGATCAGCAGGCCCACACCCGAGCCGCCGAGGATCAGTGCCGTCTCCATCTCCTGAGCCGAAGCGAGCCCGGCCGGCGCCCGGGGCGAGCGCCGGCCGGGCCAGGACGTCAGCCGTCCAGGGCGAGGTGCAGGAACGCCAGCACCGCTCCCGGGCCGACCAGCAGGCAGAGGGCGAACCCGCCCATCAGGGGTTCGTCGTTCCGGAACATCTTCACGAGCAGGCCGACCGCGGCCACGACCGTGGCGGTCAGCAAAACGAGCACGACAAAGGGCACAACGCAGTCCTCACGTCGAAATGGTGAACAAGGGAACGTTCACCGAGCGGGCGGTGCCCGAGTGGACTGCGAAGTCGGCAGGGAGACGGCGGATCGGGTGCTGGGCGCGTCCAGGACGCGCCCGGTCCGGTGCGGCGCGGACGAATCCGGGGACGGCGGGTGGACCGCCCACCAGGTGTGCGGCGCCGGCGCGGTCGCGGCGACGCGCAGGACGGCGTGGGGTGCGGCCAGTGTGTCCTGTGTGGACACCGAGGGCCCGGCGGCGGCGACCGGTGCGTCCCAGGAGGTCGCGCCGGTCGTCGTACCGAAGGCAGCAAAGACACCGAAGAGGATCAGCAGCACGACGAGCAGCTGCTTGAGCCTCGCCGTCACTGCTCCTCCTAGGCCGTTTCGCCCAGCTTACGTCAGGCCCCGTAGGTGGCCTGCGTGACGGCGAAGACGTTCCGGCTGCCCGCGCCCTCCTGCAGGCTCCACAGCAGGTCGGCGTTGGCCGAGTCCTCCCAGTACGACAGGCTTTCGCCGCTGCCCACCCAGGTGTGCGTGGCCGAGCCGGTCGCCGAGGTCCAGTAGTACAGCTTCTTGTCCCCGGAGGAGTTGAACCACCAGCGCCCGTTGTGCGAGGCGACGCCGTTGAGCTTATACCAGGGCAGCTGCAGCGCCTGGCTCGCCGTCGTCGTCGCGGCGAACGTCGTCGCGCCCGCGGCGAACGGGAAGCGGACCGCGCGCGGGGCGCGGTTCGGGTAGTCCGTGCAGCCCGACGCGCAGGTGTACTCCGCCATCACGATCGACTTGCTGACCCGGTCCAGGGAGATCGACGACCAGGCGAGGCTGGTGCCGGACGTCGTGCTCGCCGTGATGGTGCCGACCTGCGGCAGGACGTAGGCGTAGTTGTGCGCGTAGTAGGTGCTGCCGCTCTGGTGGCCGATCTGGTCGGCGGTGCCACCGGTGTTCGTCTTGAGGATCTTGCGCATGTCGAACACGCGCATGCCGTGCCCGGTGTCGGCGACGTACAGGTAGTCGCCGTACCAGGAAACCCCGCCGGCGTGGATCGGGATGTCCTGGAAGTCCGGCGCCGCCGCGGTTCCGGTGGGCTGCACCAGCAGGATCTTGCGGTACTTGTTGGGGTAGGTGGCGTCCCAGTCGACCAGCGTGATCCGGCTGCGTTCCTGCGCGCCCGTGCAGGAGGCCTTGGTGTACCAGCTGACGGCCACGAGCTGGTGGCCGTCGTAGTTGCCGCTGTCGGCCGTGCCGACCGCGTCCCGGCTGGTCGTGATGCCCTGCGGGTAGTTCGCGCAGTCGGAGTTGTCCGCGCTGTCGAACTGGAACCCGGTCGACAGGCCGGCCGGGGCGAACGACGACGGGAGTCCGGTCCGGTCGTGGTTCGCGTTGTCCATCACCGTGTGCACGGCGGCGGTCCCGAGCGTCGAGACGAGCGCCGTGTCGACGGCGTCGAACTGGTGGTAGTTCGCGCTGAGCGTGTACTGGCTCGCGGGCAGGGTGGTCGGCCCCGCCGCGGCGTCCGCGGGTGGTGCGACGAGCATTCCGGCGGCGAGCACCGCTCCGATGGGCATGATGAATCGACGACTACGTGGCATGGGACCCCCAGTCCGATCAACGGTCGGGGCACACGCTAGGACTGTCGCCGTAGCGCCGCAATACCCGTTCGTTAAGCGGTACCCGAGCCCGTCCGGAGTTCGTGAGATGTCCATGGGACGGTTGCCGGCCGAGCCGCTGAGCCGGGCTCGACTGAGCTGGTCTGCCGCGGCTGGTCGTGAGTGGTAATGAGGGTTCTAACCCTCATTACCACTCACGACCCCGAACGCCGCCGCACAACTGAATTCCCGTTCCCCTTTCCCGCAAGCCAAGGATGTCTTGATCCTGGGAGGCATTGTCATGCCCGTGAACCGGAGAAACGCCCTGCGCGGCGGCGCCCTGGCGGCCGCTTCCACCGTGTTCCTCACCCGTCCGGCGTTCGCCTCGGCCGCCACCCCGGTGGCCGCGGCGAGTGGCGTTCCCGCCGCGACCGCGCCGATCGTCGCGGCCTACCGGCAGCTGCAGAGCGGCATCAACCGGCCCTCGCCCGAACGCACGGCGGCGCTGGCCAACCTGAGCCGCGTCGCGAAGGCGTACCACGACAGCCTGTCCGTGGCGGGCGGTGGTGCTCCACTGTGGACGGACCTGCCGCTCGGCCCCGGCAGCGACTACACGACGTCGATGTACGCGCGGCTGCGCGCCATCGCCGTCGACTGGGGCACCCCGGGCGGCGCGCTGTCCGGCGACCCGGCCGTGCTCGCCCGGATCAAGGCGGCGCTGGAGCTGATCTACGCGAGCCAGTACAACCCGGCCGTCGGCGAGATCGGCAACTGGTACACCTACGAGATCGGCGTCCCGTACTACGTCCTGCACACGCTGTCGGTGGTCGCCGACCAGCTGACCGCCGACGAGCTGGCCCGCTACGTCAGCCCGATCAAGCGGTTCGTGGGCAACCCGAACGTCCGCGCGAACAACACCGCGCTCGTCGAGACCGGCGCCAACCGCGCGGACAAGGGCCTGATCTCGATCGTCGCCGGCGCGCTGATCGGTGACACGGCGTGGATCAAGACCGGCATCGACGCGCTCACCGACGTCGCGGGCGGGGGCGCGGCTAGCGTCGTCGCGCGGCTGGACCGCGCGGCCGGCGACGGTTTCCACGTCGACGGCTCGTTCATCCAGCACGACACCATCCCGTACCCCGGGCACTACGGCATCGTGCTGCTCACCGCGCTGGCCGGTGCCATCCACGTCACGCAGGGCACCGAGTACGCGCTTCCGCAGCCGCTCAAGGACAAGATCTACGGGCTCGTCGCGGACGCGTTCGCGCCGTTCGTCTATGCCGGCGCGCTGCTGGAGCCGGTGCGCGGGCGGATGCTGTCGCGCCAGGGCGAGACCGGGCACGACATCGGCCACCAGCTGACGGTCGCGACGCTGGTGCTGGCCCGCACCGCTTCGGGCAAGATCAAGACCGACCTCAACGCCCTCGCGGCGAAGTGGATCACCGAGGGCACGTACGCGCCGTTCCTCAAGATCCCGGACCCCGAGCGGTTCGCGCCGGGACCCGACCTCGTGGCGACGCCAGGCATCGAGTTCGCGCAGGACATGCCGGCGGGGCACGCCCGCCCGGCGCGGACGACGGCCACGCACCGGATCTTCGGCCAGCAGGACCGGATGGTGCACGTCACCGAGGCCTGGACGGCGTCCTTGGGCGTCAGCTCCACGCGGATCTCCCGCTACGAGTCCATCAACGGCCAGAACCTCAAGGGTTACTACGTCGGCGACGGCGTGCTCTACACGTTCGTGCCGAACGCGAAGGGGCACTACACCGACGCGTACTGGCCGACGGTCGACCCGCTGCTGCTGCCGGGCACGACCGAGAACGCCGGCCCGCCGGACCCGGCGTTCGGCGGGGTGCCGGTCGGTTCGAACACCCACACCGGCGGCGTCCGCTGGGACGACAAGCACGGCGCCTACGCGTTCGACTTCAAGTCCTGGGACGGCTCCCTGACCGGCAGGAAATCGTGGTTCTTCACGCCGTCGGGGATCGTCTGCCTGGGCGCCGGGATCACCAGCACCTCGGCGGCCGCGGTGCGCACGACGATCGAGAACCGCAACCTCGGCGAGGGCGGGCGCGGGACGTTGACGGCGGACTTCCGGCGCGTCGCGACCGACCTCGGGGAGGCCTCCGCGCTGCGGCGGCCGAAGTGGGTGCACCTGGAGGACGTCAGCGGGTACGTGCTGCTCGACGACGCTTCCGTGACGGCGTTGCGGGAGGACCGCACGGGCGCGTGGCGCGACGTCGACACCGGCGCCAACACCAAGGGCACGACGACGCCGAACACGCGCCGGTACCAGAAACTGGTGCTGGAGCACGGGATCAAGCCGGTGAACGCGACGTACGCGTACGCGGTGCTGCCCGGCGCGTCCGTCCTCGGCACGGTCGCCGCGGCCGGGGTGTTTTCGGCGTGGCAGGTGCGGGCCAACACCGCGACGGTCCAGGCGGTCCAGGTCGGCGACACCCTGCTGGCGAACTTCTTCGCGGCCGGCTCGGTCGGCGACGTCCGCGTCTCCGGGCCGGCGTCCGTGGCGATCGGGCGGTGCGGCTGGGGTAGGCAGCTCGCGGTGTCGGACCCGACGCAGACGCAGGACAGCGTCACGGTGACGGTGCGCGGGAAGTCCGTGGTGGTGCCGCTGAAGGGCAGCTTCGGCGCGACGAAGGTCGTGCCGCTGCCGTGACATGCGGGGCTTCGCCCCGGCTGGGGCTCCGCCACCCGGACCCCCGAAAGCTGACGTAGGCCTCCACGCTGGGTCGGTGCCTCGACCGGCCCAGCGTGGTCCGCACCTCGGTTACGCTGGAATTCATGACCAGCGCGGAGCACGTGGACGTCCTGATCGTGGGCGCCGGCCTGTCCGGCGTCGGCGCGGCTTGCCGGCTCCAGGAACGGTTGCCGGGCAAGAGTTACGCCGTGCTCGAAGCGCGTGACACGATCGGCGGAACCTGGGACCTGTTCCGGTACCCGGGCATCCGCTCCGATTCGGACATGTTCACCCTCGGTTACCCGTTCCGGCCGTGGAAGGACCCGAAGGCGATCGCCGACGGGCCGTCGATCCTGAGCTACGTCCGCGAGACGGCCGTGGCGTACGGCATCGAACGGCACATCCGGTTCGGCCACCGGGTGGTGCGCGCTTCGTGGTCGTCGGCCGAAGCCCGGTGGACCGTGTCGACCGCGCACGGCGCCACGTTCACCTGCCGGTTCCTGTACCTGTGCAGTGGTTACTACGACTACGCGGGCGGCCACGTCGTCGACTTCCCGGGCCGCGACGAGTTCGCGGGCGCGATCGTGCACCCGCAGCAGTGGCCGGCCGAGCTGGACTACGACGGCAAGCAGGTCGTGGTGATCGGCAGCGGCGCGACGGCGGTGACGCTCGTCCCGGCGATGGCCCCGCGCGCGGCGCGCGTCACCATGCTGCAGCGGTCGCCGTCGTACATCGTGGCGCGCCCAGGCCGGGACGCGCTCGCCGACCGGACCCGCGCGCTGCTGCCGGAGAACCTCGCGCACCGGGTGGTGCGCGGCAAGAACGTCGTGATGGGCACGTTCTTCTTCCAGCTGATGCGGCGGCTGCCGGACTGGGCGTCGCGGACGCTGCGCGACCGGGTGGCGGCGCAGCTGCCCGCGTCGATCCCGGTCGACCCGCACTTCGTGCCGGACTACGCGCCGTGGGACCAGCGGCTGTGCCTGGTGCCGGACGCGGACCTGTTCCAGGCGCTGCGCTCGGGCAAGGCCGATATCGTGACCGACCGGATCGCGCGGTTCACCGCCTCTGGGATCGAGCTTGCGTCGGGCCAGGAGCTGCCCGCGGACGTCATCGTGACGGCGACCGGGCTCCGGCTGGTGGCGTTCGGCGGGATCACGCTGAGCGTCGACGGCCGCGAGATCGAGCCGGGCGAGCAGCGGGCGTACAAGGGCATGATGTTCGGCGGCATCCCGAACCTGGCGTGGTGCGTCGGTTACACGAACAACTCGTGGACGCTGCGCGCGGACCTGACGTCCCAGTACGTCTGCCGCCTGCTGGAGCACCTGGACCGCCACGGGTTCGTGTCGTGCACCCCGGACGCGGCGGCCGCCTCGGGCGCGGGCCGGCCGCGCCCGATCGTCGACCTGGCGTCCGGGTACGTCCAGAGGGCCGCCGCCGACCTGCCGAAGCAGGGCGGGCGACGGCCCTGGATGATGCGCCAGAACTACTTGCTGGACCTCACGGACATGCGCTTCAACCGCCTGGACGACGGCGTGATGCGCTTCGGCCGCGCCGGCTCGACGGTCGGCGCGGCCCGCTGAGCGTCAGCCCTGGCGGCCCTTGGCGCGCGGGTTGTCCTTGTTGATCACGAACACGCGCGTGCCGCGGCGGATCACCTGGGCGCCCGGCTGGCGGGCGAGCGAACGAAGCGAACTGCGGACCTTCATGGTGAGCCGTCCCTTCCTGGTCGGCGGTGCGGGCCCCGAATACGTCCCACGGTGGCTTCAACAGCGGCCGGGGTGGGTTTAATCCCGCAACTCAGCTGTTCTCGCGGGCCACCCAGGCCTGCAGGTCGTCGCCTCGGACGGCCGCGGCCATCAGTTCCGGGAACTGGTCCGGGGTGCACGCGAACGCCGGGACACCCAGCTCGGCCAGGGCCGCCGCGTTCTCGTGGTCGTACGACGGCGCGCCCGAGTCCGACAGGGCCAGCAGCGTCACCACCTGGACCCCCGAGCCGACCAGCTCGGCGACGCGGTGCAGCAGCTCGTCCTCGTCGCCGCCCTCGTAGAGGTCGCTGATCAGCACCAGCAGCGTCTGCTCGGGGCGCTCGACCAGGCCCTGGCAGTAGGCGATCGCGCGGTTGATGTCGGTGCCGCCGCCCAGCTGGGTGCCGAACAGCACGTCGACCGGGTCGGCGAGGTGCTCGGTGAGGTCCGCGACCTCGGTGTCGAACGCGACGAACGACGTCTTCAACGCGCGCATCGACGCCAGCACCGCGCCGAACAGCCCGGAGTACACCACCGACTCCGCCATCGAGCCCGACTGGTCGACGGCCAGGATCACGTCGCGCTGCACCGCCTGCTGCCGCCGGCCGAAGCCGATCAGCTTCTCCGGCACGATCGTGCGCAGCTCGGGGGAGTAGTGCTTGAGGTTCGCGTGGATCGTGCGCGCCCAGTTGATGTCGCCCGGACGCGGCCGGTGCGTGCGCGACGCCTTGTCGAGCGCGCCCTTGATCGCCGCGCGGGTGCGGTCGGCGAGCCGCCGCTCCAGCTCTTCGACGACCTTGCGGACGACCTCGCGCGCGGTCTCCTTGGTCTCCTCGGGCAGCACGCTGTTGAGCGAGAGCAGGGTGCCGACCAGGTGGACGTCCGGCTCGACCGCCGAGAGCAGCTCCTTCTCCAGCAGCATCCTGGTCAGCCCGAGCCGGTCGACGGCGTCGCGCTGCATCACCTGCACGACGGTGCTGGGGAAGTACCGCCGGACGTCGCCGAGCCAGCGCGCGACCCGTGGCGCCGACGCCCCGAGGTTCGCGCTCCGCGGCCCGCCGGCGGCGTCCTCGTCCGGCTTGTCGTAGAGGGCCGCCAGGGCCTTGTCCACGCCACTGTCCTCTTCGGACAGCTGGGCGTCGGCCAGGCCCGAGCCCTCGGCGCCTTCGCCGCCCAGCACCAGCCGCCAGCGGCGCAACCGGTCCGTGTCCACGCTCATGCCCCCACCCCCAGCAATGTCGCCATGACGGGCAGCACGCGCTCGGCCCGTTCTTCGTCCAGTTCGTCAGCTGTCGGCACAACGACCCGCGCGGCGCCGGTGAGCCCGGCCGCGCGCTGCCCGATCGCCCGCTTCTCGGGACTGCTGAACGCCCCGAAAGTCCGCCGCAGCAACGGAAGAACCTCGGTGAAGACGTCGGCCGGGATCGCCGCGAGCCAGGCGTCGATCACCCGCAGCAGGCCCTCGTCGTGCACCAGCAGCAGCGCCCCGCCGTCGAAGAAGCCTTCGACGTAGGCCGCGCCCGCCGACGGTGTGACGCCCGGCGTGAGTGCCCGGCCGAGCCGCAGCTCGATGTCGAGCGCGCCGAGCAGCCCGGCGTCGTGCAGGATCCGGGACAGCCGCCCGGACAGCAGCGGCGGCAGCGCCGGGCGTTCGGCCAGCCGGGCCAGCGCGGCCAGCCAGCGGTCCTTCGCCTCCTCGCCCAGCAACGCGGTCGCGTCGTGGACGCCGTCGATCAGCTTGCAGAACCGGGCCGCGGCGTCGTCGTCGATCCCGTGGGTCGCCGGCGGGAGCCCGGCGCAGACCCGCTCCAGCATGCGGAGGGCGACCGCGCGCAGCGCGCCGGTGTCGGTGCCGCGGACGTCGCCGTAGCGGGTCGCCCGGGCCAGCGCCGGCAGCGCGGACATCAGCCGCGCGACGTCCGAGTCGGCCGCGGCCCGCGCGTCGAGCGCCGCGAGCGCGTCGGGCAGCGCGTCGGCCAGGTCGGCGAGCAGGCAGTTCTCGACGGCGGTGGTGACCTCGTCGAGCGGCGGGGTGCCTTCGACGGTGTCGCGGACCGCGGAGGACGCCGCCGACGGCACGGTGGTGCCGTGCACGGCCGCCGCGACGAGGTCGACCTCGAACGACGGTTCCCAGCACAGCGCCCAGGTCTCCCGGAACGTGCCGCGGTTCCGCCGCGCCGACGCCTCCCGGCTGCCCCACTCGATGCCGAGCACGCGCAGCCGGTGCAGCAGCCGCGAGCGGTCCAGCCCACCCGGGGTCCGCAGGTCGAGGTCCAGCTCCTTGACGATCGGATCCTTCTTGAGCCGCAGGCGTTTCGCGGTCGCGGTCAGGTCCGCGGCCAGCGGTGGCTGCGGCACGCGGTCCGGCACCTCGCCGAGGCGTTCGCCGACGACGAGGCGCCGGGTGACCAGCCCGACCTGCACGTCGTCCCCGCCGCACAGCACCGAGCGGGTGGCTTCGGTGACCTCCGCCAGCCCCGCCGACGACCGGCCGCGCAGCGCGGCCAGCGCCTCGGCCAGCCGGACCGCCTCGATGACGTGCGCGGTCGAGACCGGCAGGTCCTCTTCGCGCAGCACCGCCGCGACGCCCGTCAGCCAGCGCGTCGTCACGTCCTCGGCCGTGGTGAAGAGGTGGTGGTACCAGCCCGGTGACAGGACGCCCGCGCCGTAGCCGCTGGCCGTGGCGAGGCGCCCGTGCGTCCACGGCACCCAGGTGCACGCGACCTTCCGCTTCGGGAGTCCTTTGAGGACGGCCGCGTCGTGCGACGCCGGCGGCAGCGGGTCGGCCAGCGCGGGCACGTGCCATGCCCCGCACACGACGGCGATGTTCTCGAAGCCGTCCTTGCGCGTGCGGCGCAGCACCGAGCGCATGTAGGCCTCGCGCCGCGCTTCGTTGCCCTGCGGCGGCTCTTCGTCTTCGCGCAGCGCGGTCATCGCCTCGGCGATCACCTCGAACGGCGACGCGTCGTCCCGCCGCGACTCGACGACGTCGTCCCACCAGCGTTCGGGGTCGTCGTAGCCACCCGCGGCCGCCAGCCCGGCGAGCGGATCGCCGTGGGGCGCGCCGAGGTCGTCCGGCCCGGCGGCGAACGTGTGCGCGGCCGGCAGGTCGCAGAACCGCACCGGGACGCCGGCTTCGCGGGCGTACGCAAGCGCTTGCCACTCGGGACTGAAGACGGCGAACGGCCAGAACGCGGCGCGCGAGACGTCGTCGGTCGCGTACGCCAGCAGCGCCACCGGGGGCGCCATCGCCGGGTCTTCGGTCAGTTCGACGAGCGCGTCGGCCTCCGGCGGCCCCTCGATCAGGACGACGTCCGGTGCGAGCTCCGCCAGCCGCGCCGCCACGGCCCGGGCCGAACCCGGGCCGTGGTGGCGGATGCCCAGCAGGTGCGTAGTGGTCACGAAATCTCCTGGCCGGCCCGGTAGAAGTCGGCCCAGCCGTCGCGCTCGCGGACGACCGTCTCCAGGTACTCCAGCCAGATCGCGCGGTCGGCGACCGGGTCCTTGACCACCGCGCCGTGGATGCCGGCCGCGACGTCGTGCGGGCGCAGGACGCCGTCGCCGAAGTGCGTCGCCAGGGCCAGGCCGCCGGTGAGCACGCTGATCGCCTCGGCGGTGGACAGCGTGCCGGACGGCGACTTCACCGCCGTGCGGCCGTCTTCGGTGCGGCCCGAACGCAGCTCGCGGAACACCGTGACGACCCGGCGGATCTCGGCCAGCTCGGCGGCCTCCGCGGGCAGCTGCAGCGACGTGCCCAGCTCCCGGACCCGGCGGCTGACGATCTCGACCTCCGCCTCCGCGCTGTCCGGCAGCGGCAGGACCACGGTGTTGAACCGCCGCCGCAGCGCGCTCGACAGCTCGTTGACGCCCTTGTCGCGGTTGTTCGCCGTCGCGATCATGTTGAACCCGGGCCGCGCCTGCACCTCGTCACCCAGCTCCGGGATCGGGAGCGTCTTCTCGGACAGGATGGTGATCAGCGTGTCCTGGACGTCGGCCGGGATGCGCGTCAGCTCCTCGAGCCGCGCCAGCTTGCCGTCGCGCATCGCGCGCACCACCGGGCTTTCGACGAGGGCGGCCGCGCTCGGGCCCTCGGCGATCAGCCGGGCGTAGTTCCAGCCGTAGCGGATCGACTCTTCGGACGTGCCCGCCGTGCCCTGCACCAGCAGCGTCGAGTCGCCGCTGATCGCGGCGCACAGGTGCTCGGACACCCACGTCTTCGCCGTGCCGGGTACGCCGAGCAGCAGCAGCGCGCGGTCGGTGGCCAGGGTGGCGACGGCGACCTCGATCAGCCGCCGCGGGCCGACGTACTTGGGCGTGATCACGGTGCCGTCCGGCAGGGTGCCGCCGAGCAGGTACTCGACGACCGCCCACGGGGACAGCAGCCAGTTCGGCGGCTTGGCCCGCTCGTCGGCGGCGGCCAGGGCGGCGAGTTCGGCGGCGTGGTCCTGTTCGGCGTGCGGCCGGAGGACGGTGGCGGGGGCGTTCATGCGAGCTCCTCGTACATTTCGCGGCGGAAGTTCAACGTTTCGGTGAGCGCCCGGCGCCACGGCCCGGCGTCCATGGTCAGCCGGGTGGTGGCCAGCGGGTGGCGCAGGCAGCCGGGCGGGACCGCGCGGGCGATCACGACGGCGGCGTGCGAGACCAGGCGGTGGTCGTCCTGGCGGGCGACCCAGTCGAGCAGCGCGGTGCCGAGCTCGGCGGTCCACGGCCGGGGCAGCTCGTGCACCAGCCGGGCGAACGACTCGGTGGGCAGCCGCCCGACCAAGTGCGCGATGGTGTTGGCCTGGCTGGCCGGGCTCAGCACGCCGAGCAGCGGCGGGGTGGTGCGCCCGCCGGGGTCGGCGCCGATCAGGGCGTGCGCCCAGGTTTCGTCGCCCTGGCGCAAGGCCGCGGAGGCCCAGGCGTCACGCAGGACGCCGGGCGGGCAGCCCTCGACGGTCATCCGCACCACCTCGGCCGGCGGCCCGAACTCCGTCCAGAACGACAGCGGCGCGGCCGCGATCAGCGTGCGCAGCCGGACGGTGCCCTCTTCCCGGCCGCGTTCGGTCCGGGGCAGGGAGATTTCGAGGATCCGGCCCCGGCGGCGCACGAGCGGCCGCAGCCGTTCGGCCATCCGGTGCCCGTGGCGCGTGTCCGGCAACCGGCCGAGCAGATCCGCGGCCTTCTCGCGGACGGCGGCCGCGCGGTCGGTAAGAGCGGCTTCCAGGAAGTCCTCGTCCGCGTCCCGGACGTGCCCGGCGAGCACCCCGAGGAAATCGGCGCGGACGTCGCCGGGCTCGCTCTTCCACGACGTCGTCAGCGCCTCGCGGGCCGCGTCCGGATCGTCGGTCAGCCGCGCGGCCAGCCAGCGGCGGCGCTGGGCGAGACTGCCGTATTGCCAGACGTCACCGGACTCCTCGGCGGGCGCGGCGAGGAAGGCCCAGTCGGGGTTGCGCTGCCCGAGCCACGCGCCGAGGGACCCGGCGACCGCGACGAGCGGCCCCCGCAGCCCGGTCTTGGTCCGCGCGGCTTCGGCCAGCAGGGGCAGGAACTCCGGCGGGACGCGGTAGTGCGTCCCGGCCAGGATGCCGAGCCACTCCTGGAGCAGGTCGGGGTGGCTCGCGGCCAGCAGCCGGGCGAGCCGTTCCCGCGCGAGAGCGGGCACGAACGGCCGCTCGTCGGGCGCGGCGACGGGCAACGGCTTGACGTCCCCGAGCGGCCGCCGCCCGGCCCGCCGGTAGGTGGTCAGCACCGCGGCGGCGGCCAGCAGCTGTTCCGCGGGCTCACCGCGTTCGGTGGCGAGCTCCTGGACCGCGGCGGGCTGGGTGCTCAGGTCGAGCGGGCGCCGGCGGGTGCCGAGGAGCGCGGTGCCGACGAGGTCTTCCCAGGCTTTCACGAGCGCACCTCCTTGGTCTGCTGGTGGGGGTTCGGTGGACCGGCGAGCGATCCCGGCACGGGGGCGTATCGGGTCGACTCGCGTGATCGGGGAGCCGACACGCGTGTCTGGAGGGTCGACACGTGTGATCGGAAGGTCGACTCGCGTGATGGAGGAGTCGACACGCGTGATCGAAGGGTCGACACGCGTGTTTGGAGGGTCGGCTCGCGTGCCTGGAGGGTCGGCTTGCGTACCCAGAGGGTCGACTCGGGTGGCTGGAGGGGCGGCGCGGGGTTGGTGGGGGTCATAGCCGCACCGCGCGGTTCTCGTGCCAGCACGTCAAGGGGCGCAGGCCCGCTTGGCTCCATTCCGCCGCCACCGTCAGCGGGCCGCCCGCCGACAGCGCCAGCAGTGACCACGGGAACGCGTACGGCACCAGGGGGAGCGCCGTTCCGTCCTTTTCGGACAGACACCAGCCGCCGGCGTGTTCGGCCGGGGTCACCTCCGACAGCAGGACCGGCCAGCGTTCCAGCCACGGGTCCGCCGCCATCGCCCGGGCGTACGCCGCCAGCGCGCCGTCGATCGAGCCGCCCTCGGCCGAGGGGGCCGGCAGCGGAATTCCCTTCTCCGCCACCAAGGCGCGCAGCGGCGTGGCGCCCGGGTAGAACGCCAGCTCCGCTGTGAGCAGGTGCCCGGGCGGCAACGACGCGTCGAGCGGGCGGCCCGGCGGTGCGAACGAGAGCACCAGCGCGTCCCGCCCCGTGAGCCGGCCGCGCAGCCAGGTACGCCGGGTCAGCAGCCGGTCGTTCTCCTCGTCGGCCGCGCCGGTGATCAGCCACTCGTCCGAGACGCGCTCGCCGCTCTCCAGGACCCGCGCCGTCTCGACCGAGAACCCGAGCCGCGTCCGCACGGTTTCCGCCAGTTCCGGCGGCAGTCCGTCCAGCCGGCCCGCGGCGTCCGCGAGCAGGAACAACAGCGACAGCTCGGCCAGCAGCGCGTCCGGCCAGTCGCGGCGGCCGACGATCCCGGCCGCCCGCCGCAGGCCGCCCGCCAGGCCCGACGCCTGCGCGTCGACCATCCGGGCGGCGACCGTGCGCAGCTCCTCGGCACCGTTGCGGTCGAAGCCCGCGAACCCCGCGCCGACCCGGTCGGTCAGCCACACCTTCAGCTCCGCGACGCCGCCTTCGACGCGCGCCGCGCGGCCTTCGGCCCGCTTCGCCGCGGCCTCTTCGTCCTTGGGGCCCGCGGCTTCCGCGCGTTGCTCCGCCTTCCGCGCCCGGTCCGCCCGCTCGGCGAGCCACGTGCCGACCCACTCCGGCGGCGCCTCCGCGGCGACCTGCCCGGCGGCCCACATCAGCAGCAGCCCGACCGCGTGCTTGCACGGGAACTTGCGGCTGGGGCAGGAACACCGGAACGCGGGCTCGGCCAGTTCGACGCACGTCTGGTACGGCTTCTTGCCGCTGCCTTGGCAGAAGCCCCAGACCGCGTCCTCGTTCACGCCCGCGCCGGACCACTTCGCCGGTGTCGCGAGCGCCCGCCCGGCCTTCTCCGAAGCGGGATCCGGCGCGAGCCCGGCCACGCGTTCCGCGGTCCACGGCACCGCCGTCACCACCTGTCCCCCCACTGGTTTCCTTTGCCGTCCGGTCGGTTTCCCCGGGCGGGAGGCCCGGGGTGGCTTACCCGACGAAGCATGCCAGTACCCACCGACAATTTCCGTGAGCGCAGGTCAGTCCGGGTTCGGCGGAGCCGCGATCTATGCTGAACCGCCCCGGAGGTGAGTGTGGACGCGCGGCAGCTCGAGTACTTCCTCGCCGTGGTCGACCACGGCGGGATGAGCCGGGCCGCGCAGGCGCTCCACATCGCGCAACCCTCGCTCTCCCAAGCCGTCCGGGTCCTCGAACGCGACCTCGGCACCCGCCTGTTCGACCGCGTCGGCCGGCGGCTCGTGCTGACCCAGGCCGGGCACGCCCTGGTCGAACCCGCCCGGCAGATCGTCCGCGGGCTCGACGCCGCGCGGGCCGCCGTCGACTCGGTCGGCGGGCTCGAGGCAGGCCGGGTCGAGATCGCCGCCATGCCGTCGCAGGCCGTCGAGCCGCTCAGCGGGATGATCCGGCGGTTCACCGCGCGCCACCCCGGGCTGACGGTGGCCGTGCGCTCGGCGTTCACCCCGGACGACGTCCTCGGCATGGTCCGCGGCGGCGTCACCGAACTCGGCCTCGCCGCCGGTCCGGAGCCGCTCGAAGCCGCCGGGCTCGAGGTCATCCCGTGCGGCCGGCAGCGGTTCGTGCTGGTCACCGGGCCGGACGCGCCGTTCCCGGACGGCGAGCCGGTGCGACGCGAGCTGCTCGACGGCCGGCGGCTCATCGTGGGCCAGCCGGGCACCGGGATGCGTCGGCTCGTCGACGACCTCCGGGCGAGCGGCGTCGGCGTCGTGCCGGTCGTGGAGACCGAGCACCGCGAAGCCATCCTGCCGCTGGTGCTGGGCGGGGTCGGGATGGCTGTGCTGGCCGACTCGTGGACGTCGCTCGCGGAGCGGGCCGGAGCGCGGGTGTTCGCGCTGGATCCGCCCGCCCACCTGCACGTCGCGCTGGTCGGCCGGGCGGCGCTGACGCCGACCGCGGCCGCGTTCGTGGCCTCGATCGATAGGCCGGGCCTATCGGACGGGCCGTGATCCGGTCTTGGACGCGGGCCACCGCCGCCTGCTGACATCGAGGGCATGACCTCCCACCGCATCGCCCTCATCCCCGGCGACGGCATCGGCCGCGAAGTGACCCCGGCGGCCGGTGCCGTGCTCGACGCCGCCGGCGCGCGGCACGGCGTGACCTTCCGCTACGACGAGTTCGACTGGTCCTGCGAGCGCTACCGCGCCGAGGGCGCGATGATGCCCGCCGACGGCCTCGACCGCGTCCGTCACCACGACGCGCTCTTCCTCGGCGCCGTCGGCGCGCCCGGCGTGCCCGACCACGTTTCCCTGTGGGGCCTGCTCATCCCGCTGCGCCGCGGCTTCCGGCAGTACGTCAACCTCCGCCCGATCCGGGTGTTCGACGGCCTCGACAGCCCGGTCCGCCACGCCCGCGACGTCGGCTTCGTCGTGGTCCGGGAGAACGTCGAGGGCGAGTACAGCGAGATCGGCGGCCGCCTCAACCGCGGCCGGCCCGACGAGCTCGCCGTGCAGGAGGCCGTCTTCACCCGCCCCGGCGTCACGCGGGTCGTCGACTTCGCCCTCGACCTCGCCCGGCGTCGTCGCGGGAAGCTGACGTCGGCGACGAAGTCCAACGGCATCGTGCACACGATGCCGTTCTGGGACGAGATCGTCGCCGAGCGCGCCGCCACGCGGCCCGAGGTCGACGTCGAGTCCGAGCACATCGACGCCCTCGCCGCGAAGTTCGTGCTCGACCCGGGCCGCTTCGACGTCGTCGTCGCGTCCAACCTCTTCGGCGACATCCTCAGCGACCTCGCGGCGGCCGTCGCGGGCGGGATCGGCCTCGCGCCGGCCGCCAACCTCAACCCCGAGCGCGACTTCCCGTCGATGTTCGAGCCGGTGCACGGCTCCGCGCCGGACATCGCCGGGCGCGGGATCGCGAACCCGATCGGCGCGATCTGGACGGCCGCGCTGCTGCTGGACCACCTCGGCCACACCGAAGCCGCCGCCGACGTCGAACGTGCGCTCGCCGCGGTGCCGGCGAAGACTCGGCTGCGCACGCCCGACCTGGGCGGCACCGCGACGACGGTGAGCTTCACCCGCGCGGTCCTCGACGAGCTGGGAGGAGCCCGATGAGCGTCCCGCTGCCGTTCCAGTACCGCACGGTGGACGCCGGTGTGCCGATCCGCTGCGCCGTCGGCGGTGCGGGCCCGCCGATCCTGCTGCTGCACGGCTACCCGCAGACGCACGTGATCTGGCACGCCGTCGCGCCGCTGCTCGCGGAGCGCTTCACGGTCGTGGCGACCGACCTGCGCGGTTACGGCGACAGCGGCAAACCCGCTCCCACCAAGGGAGACGCGGAGTATTCGAAGCGGGCCATGGCAAGAGACCAGGTGGCCGTGATGGCCGAACTCGGCTTCGACCGCTTCGCCGTCGCCGGGCACGACCGCGGCGGCCGCGTCGCGCACCGGATGGCCCTCGACCGGCCGGACGCCGTGCGCGCGCTGGCCGTGCTCGACATCGTGCCGACGCGGCACGCGTTCGCCCACGCCGACCGGGACTTCGCGACCGGTTACTGGCACTGGTTCTTCCTCACCGCGGGCCACGGCATCCCGGAGCGGATGATCGGCGCCGACCCGGAGTTCTGGATCCGCGCCCGGATGACGTCGCGGCACGCGGGCGGCACGCCGTTCGACCCGGCCGCGATTGCCGAGTACGTGCGGTGTTTCGACGAGGCGTCGATCGCCGCGTCCTGCGCGGACTACCGGGCCGCCGCGACCGTCGACCTGGAGCACGACGAGGCCGACGCCGGCCGTCGCCTCCAGGTCCCCGTCCGGGCGCTCTGGGGCGAACGCAGCTTCGTCGGCCGCGGTTACGACGTCCTCGACGTCTGGCGCGGGTACGCCGACGACGTCACCGGCCGGGCCCTGCCTTCGGATCACTACCTGCCAGAGGAGGCGCCGGCCGAGGTCGCGGCGGAACTGGGGCAGTTCTTCGGTTGACGCCGCGCGGTATTCCAGAACTAGAATACCCCGGTGCTCACCGACGCGGAACTGACGGTGCTCGGCCTCGTCGTCGAGCGGCCGAGACACGGCTACGAGCTGGACGAAGTGGTCGGGGAACGCGGCATGCGCGACTGGACCGCGCTCGGCTTCAGCTCGATCTACTACGTCCTCGGCAAGCTGCGCGACCGCGGCCTGATCGCCGAGGTCGCGGCCGGCCGCGCGCACGCCAAGGCCAAGAAGACGTTCACGGCCACCGAAGCCGGCCGCGAAGCGTGCGCCCAAGCCGCCGAGGCGGCCATCGCCGAACTGCGCCCGGTGCACCCGCCGGTGCTGGCCGGCCTCGCGAACAGCCCGGTCGTCCCGCCCGAGCGGCTCGCCGCCGCGCTGGCCAGGCGCGCCGAGGCCGTCGACGCGCGGCTGGCCGAGGTGCGGCGCGCGGCCGCCGCCCAGCCGTCCGCGCCGCCGTTCGTCCGGGCGATCTTCGGCTACTCGATCAGCCAGCTGGAAGCGGAAGCCGCGTGGCTGGCCGCACTGCCCGGAGGGATGCCCTGATGCCGTACGACGTCAAGAAGGACCTGAAAGCGTTGTACGCGCCCAAAAACACCGATTGGGCGCTGGTGGACGTGCCCGAGCAGCGGTTCCTCGCGATCGACGGCCGCGGCAACCCGAACACCGCGGACAGCTACAAACGGGCCGTCGAGGCGCTCTACGCCGTGGCGTACACCCTCAAGCGGGCCGCGGAGCGGGACTTCGTCGTCGGCCCGCTGGAAGGCTTGTGGTGGGCCGACGACCTGACAGCGTTCACCGTCCGCGCCAAGGACAGCTGGCAGTGGACGATGCTCATCTCGCAACCGGAGTGGATCGGCGAGGACGACGTCGAAGAAGCCCGCGAAACCGTGCGCCGCAAGAAGAAGCTCGACGCGGACGTCCGGTTCGAAGTCCTCGAGGAAGGCCGGTGCGCCCAAGCCCTGCACGTCGGTTCGTACGACGACGAGGGCCCGCTGCTGGCCCGGCTGCACGACGAGTACCTGGCCGCGCACGGGCTCACGCCGACCGGCCGGCACCACGAGGTCTACCTCGGCGACCCCCGCCGCACGGCACCGGAGAAGCTCAGGACCGTGCTGCGGCAGCCAGTGTCTCAGTAGTCCGTGGTGGCCGGCCAGGTGTCGTCGTGCAGCAGGCGCTTGAGGATCTTGCCCGTCGCGTTGCGGGGCAGGTCCGGCACGAAGTAGACGTCACGCGGCACGGCGAAGCGGGCCAGGCGGTGGTGGATGTACTGCCGGATGTCTTCCGCGTGCAGGGAAGCGCCGCGCCGCGGGACGACGTAGGCCGCCAGCCGCTGGCCCCACTCCGCGTCGGCCACGCCGACCACCGCCGCGTCGTGCACGCCGGGCAGCGCGACCAGGGCTTCTTCGACCGGGCGCGGGAAGACGTTCTCGCCGCCGGAGACGATCATCTCGTCGGCCCGGCCGGTGACGAACAGCCGGCCCGCCGCGTCGAGGTAGCCGACGTCGCCGGTGGCCATCAGGTCCGCCGCCCGCACCGGGTCGGTGCCGGAGGTGTAGCCGTCGAACAGCATGTCGTTGCCGACGAAGATCTGGCCCTCGCCGCCCGGGGGCACCGGCTTGCGGTCCTCGTCGAGGATCGCGACGCTCGTGCCGAGCGGGCAGCGGCCCGCGGTGGTCGGCGCGGCGCGCAGGTCGGCGGGGTCGGCGATGCTCGCCCAGGAGACCTCGGTCGAGCCGTAGAAGTTGTAGAGGACGTCGCCGAAGGTGTCCATGAAGGACGTCACGAACGCCCCGGACATCGCCGACCCGCTGCTCGCGACGATCCGCAGCGACGACAGGTCGTAGCGCGCGCGGACGCGTTCGGGCAGGTCCATGATCCGCTGCAGCATGATCGGCACGACGAACAGCGCGTCGCACCGCTGCTCGGCGATCGTCCGCAGGGTCTCCTCGGCGTCGAACTTGCGGACCAGCGCGAGCGGTGACCGCAGGGCCATCCCGATCTGCATCGCGGCCAGGCCCCAGCTGTGGAACAGCGGCGCCGCCACGAGGATCCGGTCACCCGAGCGCAGCGGGATCCGGTCGAGGATCGACGCGGCCGCGCCCATGCCCTTCGGGGTCGGGCGGCGCGCGCCCTTCGGCGTCCCGGTGGTACCGGAGGTGAGCACGATCAGCCGGCCAGGTCGCTCCACGGGCTTGGGCCGGTCGGCGGGGGCGGCCTGGATCAGCTCGTCGACGGTCGGGTAGCCGGTCTCGGAGTCCGGCCAGGTGCTGATGCGCGCGAAGTCGCCGGGGACGTTCGCGATGGTCTGGGCGAACTCGTCGTCGGCCAGCACGGCGGCCGGGCGGTGCTCGGCCAGCACGTCCTTGACCGACGACGCGGAGAGGCCGGTGTTCAGCAGGATGACGTCGGCGCCGAGCTTGCTGGCCGCGACGAACGACTCGACCATCGCGGAGTGGTTGCGGCACATGAGCGCGATCCGGTCGCGCTCGTTGACGCCGAGTTCGGAGAGCGCGTTGGTGAGCCGGTCGCTGCGTTCCTGGACCTGGCCGAAGGTGCGGACGTTGCGCTCGTCGTGCAGCGCGACGTCGTCGACGGCGCGGGCCGCGGCGGCCTGGTAGCCGCCCGCGACGGTCGCGCCCCACTGCGCCACGGAGTTGAGCTGGCGCGCCAGCTTGTCCGGCCGGCCGGGGCTGAGCACCCCGGCGCGCACCAGGATGCCGGTGGTGCGGATCTTGGTGGCCTTGACGCCTTCGCGGTCGGCGTCCGGGTCGGCCCGACCGGACAGGTGCAGGTCGAGGCGCCGCGCGACGACGCGGATGTCCTTCTTGATGGACGACACCAGCTCCATGTGGGCCGGCTGCAGCATCATCCGGACGAACAGCTCGGTCTTCCCGCCGGCCAGGGGTCTCAGCTCCAGGGACACCCACGTGCCGTCGTCGGGGACACCGCACCACACGACGTGCTCGCCCGGCCGGTAGACGACGGCCTGGATCTGCGTCTCCAGCATCGGGCGGCGCTCGGAGACGATCCGGATAAGGCCCTTGGGACCCCGGCCGCGCGAGGCCGGTTCCTGGACCTCGCACCAGCTGATCTCCGGAACGAACCGGGAATACCACTCCGGCGATCCGACGATCTGCCACACCACCTCCGGCGGATGCCCGACCACGGCACTCGCCTCGATCACATCGTCACGCATCGTCTGCCCTCACCGAAGTGTCACCGAACACACGTTCAGGTCACGGAGGCGTTACGGTAGCAGCAAACGGGTGAGCACGGATACTCCGAACGGCATGATACCGGAGAGTAACGGACACTCTTGGTGGGTGTTTGCACTGTCCACAGTGTACCGATGAACGGCGTTTACCGAGTCTGGCAGGACAAAGCGCACGCTCAGTAGAAGCGCCGAAAGATCTTCACCCGATCAGTGACGGTACCGAGCGACCAGTTCCGATCCGAGGCGGGCCAGCTCCGCACGTACGGATTCCGGACCTTCGACCTCCACCAGCGCACCCCAGCCGGCCAGCTCCTGGGCGATCATGATCGGCGCCGGCGCGGCGACCCGGACGCGCACGCGGTCGCCCGGCAGCTCGCCGATCAGCTCGCAGTGCCGGCCGAACCGGTCGCGCAGCACCCGGAGGTACCGCCGGTCGAGCACGACGTCCGCGGTCAGCGGGGAGCGGCGTTTTTCGACTTCTTCGACGACTTCTTCCCACACCCGCGCCAGTTCGAGGTCCGACGGCCGGTCCGCGACGGCATCCGTCGGTTCGGCGGCGGTGATCCGGTCGACGCGGAACGTGCGGCGGCCCTTGCCGGTACCGGCGACGAGGTACCAGACGTCGTCCTTGTCGACCAGGCCCCACAGGTCGACGAGCCGCTCCGACGTCTCGCGCCCCGCGTACGTCAGGCGGACCTTGCGGCGCGCGATGACGGCGTCCCGCAGCGCCTCGACCATCGGCGGCCGGGCCTTCGGCCGCTCGCCCCAGCCTGCCTGGTCGACGACCACCGCGTCCGCCGCGGCCTCGGCGTCCGCGCGGAACGTGCCGGGCAGCGCGCCCATCAGCTTGCGCAGCGCGGACTTCACCTCCGGCGCGATCGCGGCGGCGGGGCCGGCCAGGAGGAACAGGGCCTGCGCTTCGCGGGAGGTGAGGCCGGACAGGTCCGTCCGCGCGCCGCCGACGAGCTGCCAGCCCCCGCCCCGCCCGGGCTGCGGGTAGACGGGCACGCCGGCGGCCGAGAGCGCCTCGAGGTCACGGCGGGCGGTCGCGACGGAGACCTCCAGCTCCGCGGCCAGCTCGCCCGCGGTGACGCGGCCGCGGGTCTGCATCAGCAGGAGGGTGGCCACGAGGCGGTCGGCGCGCATGGGAGCAGTCTCGCAAACAAAGTGCTCACTCGGTGCGCACTTTCATCCCGCATGCTGTCTCCACACCGAAGGAAGAAGGAGCAGACATGCTGCGAGGAATGGCCACCGTCTCGTACTTCGCCGACGACCACGCGGCCGCGCAGGCCTGGTACACGGAGTTCCTGGGCATCGAGCCCTACTTCCACCGCCCCGGCTACGCCGAGTTCCGCATCGGCGACTACCAGCACGAACTCGGCCTCATCGACCGCAAGTACGCACCGGCGGGCGCGGACACCCCGGGCGGCGAGATCGTCTACTGGCACGTCGACGACCTCGAGGCGACGGTCGCGCGGCTGCACGAGCTGGGCGCGAAGGAGTACGAGCCGATCACCGAGCGCGGCCCGGGCTTCGTGACGGCGTCGGTCGTCGACCCGTTCGGCAACGTCCTCGGCGTCATGACCAACGTGCACTACCTGTCCGTGCTGACGGAACGTTCATAGCTGCGGCACCCACTGGATCTTCCCGGGTTGTGGGTTCCACGCACATGGCTCGTCACCGGTGGCACGCTTACCGTTCCCGTCCATGACCAGCGATCTGGACGGGCGCACCGCCCTCGTCACCGGCGGGGCCGGCGGTATCGGCCTGGCCTGCGTCCGCGCCCTCGCCGCGGCCGGGGCCAAGGTGCACGTCGTCGACGTCGACGCGGAGAACGCCGAGGCCGCGGCGACCGAGGTCGGGGGGTGGGCGCACGCCGTCGACCTCACCGACGCCGGGGCCATCGACGCGCTCCCGGCCGCGGTCGACATCCTGGTCAACAACGCCGGGATCCAGCACGTCGCGCCGCTCGAGGACTTCCCGCCCGAGCAGTTCGCGCGCATCCAGGCGCTGATGGTCACCGCGCCCTTCCTGCTCATCCGGCGGAGCCTCCCGTCGATGTACGCGCGGGGCTGGGGGCGGATCGTCAACATGTCGAGTGTCCACGGGCTTCGCGCCTCCGCCTACAAAGCCGCGTACGTCACCGCGAAGCACGGGCTCGAAGGGCTCTCCAAGGTCGCCGCGCTGGAGGGCGCCGGACACGGCGTCACCAGCAACTGCGTCAACCCCGGCTACGTCCGCACCCCGCTCGTCGACGGGCAGATCGACGCGCAGGCCGCCGAGCACGACATCCCGCGTGAGGACGTCGTCGCCGAGGTCCTCCTCAAGCGCGCCGCGATCAAGAAGCTCATCGAACCCGGGGACGTCGCTTCCCTGGTGACGTGGCTGTGCTCGCCGCACGCCGGCCACGTCACCGGGGCCTCCATCCCGCTCGACGGCGGCTGGACCGCCGCCTAGAACCCGTCCGCCACAAGGAAGTGGAGCCCGTTTTGGACGCCGAATCGCACGCCGCAGTGAGCCAGCCCCCGCGGTCGGCGATCGCCAAGATCGTCGGCGCGAGCCTGATCGGCACCACCATCGAGTGGTACGACTTCTTCCTCTACACCTCCGCCGCCGCGCTGGTGTTCAACAAGGTGTTCTTCCCGACGGCGAACCCGCTCACTGGCACGCTGCTGGCGTTCCTCACCTACGCCGTCGGGTTCCTCGCGCGGCCGATCGGCGGGCTCGTCTTCGGCCACTACGGCGACCGGCTCGGCCGGAAGAGGCTCCTGATCTTCAGCCTGGTCCTGATGGGCGGCTCGACCTGCCTGATGGGCGTGCTGCCGACCTACGCCACCGCGGGCGTCGCCGCGCCGGTCCTGCTCACGCTGCTTCGCCTGGTCCAGGGCTTCGCGCTCGGCGGCGAATGGGGTGGCGCGGTGCTGATCGTCTCCGAGCACGGGGACGCGAAGCGGCGCGGGTTCTGGGCGTCATGGCCGCAGTGCGGCGCGCCCGGCGGCAACCTGCTCGCCACCGGCGTGCTGGCGATCCTGTCCGCCACGCAGTCCGACGCGACGTTCCTGGCGTGGGGCTGGCGGGTCCCGTTCCTGCTCTCCGGGGTGCTGCTGGTGATCGGCCTGTGGATCCGGCTGGCCGTCTCGGAGTCGCCGGTGTTCCTGGCCGCCCAGCGCCGCGCCGAGGAGCGGCCCGGGAAGCACGTCCCCGTCGTCGAGGTCTTCCGCGACAGCTGGCGCCAGGTGCTCGTCACGATCGGCGCGCGGATGGCCGAGAACGTCTCCTACTATGTGCTCACGGCGTTCATCCTGGTGTACGTCACGACCGGGCTGCACCTGGCGAAGGGCCTCGGCCTGAGCGCGGTGCTGATCGGCTCGGCCGTGCACTTCGTGACGATCCCGTTGTGGGGCGCGCTGTCGGACCGCGTCGGCCGGCGTCCGGTGTACCTGTTCGGCGCGATCGGCATGGCCTTGTGGGGCTTCGCGTTCTTCGCGCTGCTGGACACGAAGTCGGCCGCCGTGATCGTGCTGGCGACGACCGTCGGGCTGGTGCTGCACGGCGCGATGTACGGGCCGCAGGCCGCGTTCTTCGCCGAGCAGTTCCCGACCCGCGTCCGCTACACCGGCCTTTCCGTCGGCGGGCAGCTGTCGTCGATCGCGGCCGGGGCCGTCGCGCCGCTGATCGCCGTGGCGCTGTTCCAGAGCTGGGGCAGCACGATTCCGGTGTCGCTGTACGTCGCCGCGATGTGCCTGATCACGGTCGTCGCGCTGCTCGCCTCCCGCGAGACCCGCGGCGAATCCCTGCACGACGACGACGTCCAAGCGGAGACGGCGACCGTTTCGCCCTAGCATGACCGCCGTGACCGCACCCTCGGACGCGCTGCGCCGGCTGCTCGACCTGCTCGCCTCCGGGGCGAGCACCGAGCAGCTGGCGCACGTCGTCGTGGCCGCGCGCGCCGAGGGCGCCCTCGGCGCCGCCGACCTGACCGCGCTGGCGAACGCGGGCGAGCTGGCGCTGCGGATCCGCGAGACGCTGGCCGAGCACCGGCGGCGCGAGGCGCAGCTGGTCGCGTTGTTCGACACCGCGAGCGAGCTGGCCGGACTGTCCGAACCGGACACCGTGCTGCGCTCGATCGTCCGCCGCGCGCGGGCGCTGCTCGGCGTCGACGTCTCGTACCTCAGCCTCAACAACGAGGCCGAGGGCAAGACCTACATCCGGGTCAGCGACGGCTCGGTGTCGGCGGAGTTCCAGCAGATCGTGCTCGGCATGGGCGAGGGCCTCGGCGGGCTGGTCGCGCAGACCGCGCGGCCGTACTCGACGGCGGACTACTTCACCGACGAACGCTTCCGGCACACCCGCCACATCGACTCCGGCGTCAAGGACGAAGGCCTGACCGCGATCCTCGGCGTCCCGCTGGCGATCGGTTCAAAGGTGCTCGGCGTGCTCTTCGCGTCCGACCGCAGTGCGCGCGAGTTCTCCGCGGACGAAGTGGCGTTGCTGTCGTCGCTGGCCGACCACGCGGCGATCGCCCTGGACAGCGCGAACCTCCTCGACCAGACGCGCCGCGCCGTCGCGGAACTCAACGAGGCCAACGCGACGATCCGCGCGCACAACGAGGCGATGGAACGCGCCGAAGACGCGCACGACCGCCTCACCGACCTGGTGCTGCGCGGCGGCGACCTGCCGGACGTCGCCGCGGCGGTCGCCGGGGTGCTGCGCGGGGCCCTCACGGTGTTCGACACCGAGGGCGCCGTCCTGGCGCACTCGGCGGACCCGGCGCGTCACGACCCGGCCGCGCTCGCCGCGTCCCGGGCGGCGGGCCGGGCCGTGCCCACGGTGTCCGATGCCGATTCCTGGGTCTGCTCGGTGCAGGCCGGGCCGGAGCTGCTCGGCAGCCTGGTGCTGACCGGCCGCGCGGACCTCGCCGGCCCGGACCGGCGGCTGTTCGAACGCGCCGGCGTCGTGACGGCGTTGCTGCTCATGCTGCGGCGGTCGGTGGTGCGAGCCGAGGACGAGGTCCGCGGCGAGCTGCTGACCGACCTGCTCACCGCGCCCGGCCGCAACCCGCGCGCGCTGCTCGCCCGCGGCCGCCGGCTCGGCATCGACCTCGCCGTGCCGCACGCGGTGCTGGTCGTGCACGCCGACGACGTCTCCCGGCGACGGCTCGCGAGCGCCGCCGTCCGGCACGCGACGCTGGTCGGCGTGCACGCGGAGGAGGTCGTCCTGCTGGGCACCGGCGACCCGGGCGAGCTGGCCCGCCGCGTCGCCGCCGACCTCGGCGCGGTGACCGGGCGCCCGGTCACCGTCGGTGCGGCCGGCCCCGGTGCGGGACCCGAAGCCCTGGCCGCGGCCCACGCCGAAGCGGCGCGGTGCGTGCGGGCGCTGCTCGCGCTCGGCCGCGCCGGCGAGGGCGCGGACATGGCCGGCCTCGGTTTCCTCGGCCAGCTGCTCGGCGACCAGGCCGACCTCGGCGCGTTCGTCCGCGCGACGCTCGGCCCGGTCCTCGGCTACGACGAGCGCCGGGGCACCGAGCTGGTCGCGACGCTGCGCGCGTACTTCGCGAGCGGTGCGCAGCTGGCGCGGACGAAGGACGTGCTGCACGTCCACGTCAACACCGTCGTGCAGCGGCTGGAACGGATCGCGTCGCTGCTGGGGGAGGACTGGCAGGCGCCGGACCGGGCCCTGGAGATCCAGCTGGCGCTGCGCCTGCACCGCCTCGGTTGAACGACCCACACCGGGCCGCGTTCCCGGCGGATACCCTTCCCCTCCCATGAGGATCCGCGCCCTGCCCGAACTCGCCGTCGCCGCCGCGGGGACGGTCGCAGCCGTGTAGATCCAAGCGGAACCGTCGTTGCGCGGGAAACCGTTGTCCCACTTCGACTTCTGGCCATCTCGGAACGGCGGGCCGACGGGTGCGTGGGCAGCGACGACCTGGCTCGGCCTGGTGCCGGACACGGCACTTCCGCCGAAATCCGGTGATCTGAAGGCCTGATGGGCACTTGTCGCCCGGCAGGCCTTTTGTTGGTGCCGGCTTACCGTTGCCGATGGACGCTCGACGTCCCGATTCCGCCATCGACCCGCTTCACCGGCCGAAATCCACAGGCCTGCTCCGATGTGGACAACTCCGGCTACGCGACCCGAGACCGACCTTCCGGTCGGTGACCCCCGATAGACTGGACTTGGGGACGCCCCCCAGGGAGGGCAGGGGCGCCATCTGGTCGGGCTGCTTGCGCGCGCCGAGGCCGAGCGTCCGGCGGGACGGCCCGAGCGGCCGGGCTCGTGGTCGTGCTGCTGTGCAGGCCGGCGTCGACACCTTCGCTCGCCGAGACTTCGGCCTGCCGCTCCCGTCGGCCGCGTCCAGAGGTCGCCGGGATCGTCGGGCTGATCGTCGGCCACCAGCGGGCTAGGGCACGGCGAGCACGATCTTGCCCCGCCGCGGCCCGGCCACCGCGTGCGCCGCGGCCGCTTCGGCCAGCGGGAACACCGCCTGCACCGGCACGCGGAAGCGGCCTTCCTCGAAGAGCGCGGCAGCCTGCGCGAGACCGTGCCGCCCGTCCGGCTGACCGCCGAGCGCGCCGACCGAGACGCGGACGCCGTGCTCGGGGCCGCTGAAGTCGGCGAGCGTGACCACCTTCGACGGCGTTCCCGTCAGCTCGATCAGCTCCGGCAGTGACCCCTTCCCGGCGACGTCGAGCGCCGCGTCGATCGGCCCGGTGACGCGTTCGCGCAGGCCAGGGCCGTAGTCGACGGGCTCCGCGCCCAGCTCGGCGAGGAAGTCCCGGTTCTGCGGGGCGCCCGTGCCGAGCACCCGCGCGCCCCGCGCCAGGGCCAGGCCGACGGCGAGGCTGCCGACCCCGCCGGTCGCGCCGTCGATCAGCAACGTCGAACCCGGGCCGACGGCCAGGAGGTCGAGCGCGCGGGTCGCCGTCTCGACGCCGGACGCGGCGCCACCGGCCTGCTCCCACGGCATCGACGGCGGTTTCGGCGCCCAGAACGCGAGGATCGCGAACTCGGCGCTCGCCCCGCCGAGGCGGGCGACGTCGACGGCGCCGAACACCTCGTCGCCGAGCCCGGGACCTTCGTCGACGACGCCCGCCGCGTCCACGCCGGGGATGTGCGGCAACGCGATGGGCGAGCGCGACTTCCCGGCGCGGATGGCCAGGTCGACCGGCGAGACCCCGGCCGCCCGCACGCGGATCCGGACCTCGCCCGGGCCGGCGTGCGGCTCCGGCAGCGCACCGACGGACAGGACCCCGGGCGGGCCGAACCGCTCGAAGAAGGCTGCGAACACGATCACTCCTCGTCTCGGGACGTCTGCGCCTACGGTAGGAGTGAGCAGGGGTGACGAGCGGGAAGTGAGAGCCGTGCGGGACGAACCGACTCGGAAGCGCCGGGTGGACGCCGAGCACAACCGGCGTCACCTGGTGACGGTCGCGCACGCGGCGTTCGCCCAGGACGGCGCGGACCTGCCGGTGCGCGAGATCGCCCGCCGCGCGGGGCTGGCGCCGGCGACTGTCCACCGGCACTTCCCGTCCCGCGACGACCTCCTCGCCGCGGTGCTCGCCGGGCAGGTCGAGCGGTGCGCGCAGCAGCTGCGGGCCGCGCTGGCCGACCCGGACAGCCGGCGCGCGCTGACCCGGACGTTCCACCGCTTCGGCGAATGGCAGGTCCAGGAGCGTGGGCTCGTCGAGGCGCTGGGCGGCCCGGCGTTCGCCGACCGCCGCCGTGAGCACGCCGAGGCGTTCGGGCGGCTGGTCGAGCGGGCCCGCGACGAAGGCGTGCTGCGGCCCCGGGTGTCGGTCGACGACGCGCGCGTCGCGCTGATGGCGATCACGTCGGCGCGGACGGCTGCGGTGGCGCGGCAGCTGACCGGGGTGCTGCTGACGGGCCTGCTCGCCGGTTAGCTCCCGATGACTTCCGGGAAGCCGCCCACCACCGGCCCGGAGCGGCCAACACGCCGCCGGGAGTGGCCAACACACGAACCGGAGCGGCCAACACGCGAACCGGAACGGCCAACATGGCGACGGGAGTGGCCAACACGCGAACCGAAACGGCCAACACGGCGATGGGCTCGGCGTGTTGGCCGCTCCGGGCAGTGTGTTGGCCACTCCCGGCGGTGAGTTGGCCGTTCCGGGCGGTGCGTCGGCCTAGTTCTCGGTGAGGACGGCCGCCTCGGAAGTCCGTTGGTACAGAACGAAACGCCCGTCGCGGACCTTGCTGACGAGACCCGCGCGGTGCAGGGCGCTGAGGTGGTAGGACACCGTGCCCGGGGTGTAGCCGATCCGGGTGGCGAGCTCCGCGGTCGACCGGGCGGTCTCGAGGTCCGCCAGCAGCGCCGCGCGGGCGACGCCGACCACCCGCGCGATCGTGGCCGGCTTGCGGTCGCGGCCGGCGCCGACCCGGTGGGCCGGGTAGTAGAGCACGACCTGCCCGGGCACATCGACCTGGATGACGGCACCGGGCCAGCCGAGAACGCTGGGGGCGAGGACCAGATCGCGGCCCGCGACGTCGATTTCGCCCTCCCACCGGGAGTCGACGGTGATCGCGTCGCCCGTCCAGCCGATGTCGGGGTGCAGCGTGCCGAGCACCCGGCCGACGCCGTGGCCGACGAGGGTCTGCGCGCGGTGGGCGATGTCCTGGTCGACGATCGAGCGCAGCTCGGGCCAGCCGTCGGACAGGGCGTCGCGCCAGAACCGGGCGAGGCCCGCGGCGAGGCGGTGCTGCATCCGCCCCGACTCCGCGATCCGGCGGATCGCGGTGGGGAGCGGCCGGCTCCAGTGGGCCCGGGTGCCGTCGAGGATCTGGAGCTCGAGGTCGTCCTGCGCCGTCGCTTCGATCCGGGCGAGCTGCTCGTCGAGCAGCTCGCGCGGCCCGGTGCCCGCGCCCGGCTGCGGCGTGAGCAGGTCGGGGGTGTAGCCGTCACCGCCCCGCGGCAGCAGCTCCGCGAGCAGGGCGACGTCCGGGTGGGCGAGCGACGCGCGGGCGAGCGGCCCGGGATCCCCGAAGACCGCGTGCCGTCCCGAGCCGGCGACGAGCTTCAGCCACGCCACGGACTCCGACGCCGGGGACGGCGACAGGCGGGTCCGGGACACCGTCTCGGCGTCGACCCGCAGCGTGAACACCGGATCGACGGTAGCAGCGGGCGCGGCGGATTTGAACCGGCTCGAATGCTTTCCGGTTCCGCGCTCCCGCCGGGTTGGGTGATGGGGGTGTGGCGAATCCTCTGGCCGGTGCTCGCACTGCTTCCCGTGACGCCGGTTCCCCCGGCGCCCCCGTGCGGGCCGCCGCTGACCTGGCAGCCGGTCGCGGTCCGCCGGATCAGCGCGCCCTGCCGTCCCACGCCGCAGGGGTGCGTCCGGCGGATCGAGGTGACGACGGTGGTCTTCGCGATGTCCGGTTTCGGCCACCCCGTTCCCCCGGCCGGCCCTGGCGTGTCCCCGGTGACCCGGGCGACGATGGCCGTCCGCGATCAGCGATCCGAGGGGGATTCGTGAACGAGTTCAGACACGCGCTCACATCGGCGTTCGGCACCGAACCGGCCGCTGTTCCCGGCCTGACGGCCGACCGGCTCGACGGCCGGCGCACAGCCGCGCCGGGGGCAGTGAGGATGTGCGTCGCGTGCTTCGGAGACACCTCGGTCAGTCCCTGCCGGGATGAGCTGCCGCCGCTCTCCCGGTGACCGGGCCGCCCGGTCCGCTCGTCGGGTTCAAGCGCCACCTGAGCGTCGCCGTGGTGCCCGGCGACGCGGTGTACGTGGTGTCCGAGGACGACGCGACGGCCTTGCGCGGGCCGCACCTGGAGTCGCTGGTCCCGTTGCTCGACGGCACCCGGGACTTCGCGGCGCTGCGCCGCGAACTGCCCGGTGACGTCCCCGCCGACGAGGCCGCCGGGGTCCTGGATGACCTCGCCGAAGCGGGGCTGGTCTCCCTGCGGCAGCCCGGCACGGACCCGGCCTACTGGGACGCGGCGGGCGCCGCCGGTGGCCGGGGCGGCCGGATCGCGCTGCGGGGAGCGGACCCCGATTCCGCGGCCGCGGCCGCTTTGCGGGCGGCCGGGCTCGAGCTCGACGGGGCCGCGGACCTGTCCGTGGTGCTGTGCGACGACTACCTCGCCGCCCATCTGTCCGATGTGGACGCCGAGCACCGCGCGCTGGGCCGGCCGTGGCTGCCGGCCAAGACCGTCGGCGCGCGGCTGTGGATCGGCCCGTTCTTCACCCCGGGGGACGGGCCGTGCTGGCACTGCCTCGCCACGCGGTTGTGGGGCAACCGCCCGGCCGAGGCGTACGTGCGCGACACGCTGGGCCTGGCCGGTCCGCTGCCGCGGCCGGCGGTCGCGTTCGCCCCGCTCACCGCGGTCGCGCTCAACCTGGTGGCGCTGGAGGCGGCCAAGTGGCTCGCCGGGCTGCGGTACCCGGGCCAGCGGACGCTGTGGACGTTCGACAGCCGTGATCTGACCGGCGAACGGCACGCCGTGCGCGCCCGGCCGCAGTGCCGCTCCTGCGGCCGGCCGGACCTGGTGCGGGAGCGGACGCGCCGGCCCGTGCGGCTGGAGTCCCGGCTCAAGGCCCACTTAGCCGGGGGCGGGCACCGGTCCCGGCCGCCGGAGCAGGTCCTGGCCACCTACCGGCACCTGGTCAGCCCGGTGACCGGCGTCGTCAGGGAGCTTCGCCGTGACACGCGGGGCCCGGCCCTGTTCGCCTCGTACCTCTCCGGCCCCAACGTCGCGCTGGGCCGCCGCGGCGCCGAGCGGCTGCGCACGGCGCTGCGGAGCGAAAACGGCGGCAAGGGCGTCACCCCGATCGAGGCCGAGGTGGGCGCGCTGTGCGAGGCCCTCGAACGCCACAGCGGCCACCACGACGGTGACGAGGAACGGGTGCGGGGCAGCTTCCGCGCGCTCGGCGACGCGGCCGTGCACCCGGGTACCTGCCTGCTGTTCCACGAACGCCAGATCGACGGCGACCCGTTCGACGAAGACGCCGTCCTCGACTGGACGCCGGTGTGGTCGCTGACCCGCGGCGAGCACCGGTTGTTCCCGGCCGCGCTGCTGTACTTCGGCGGGCCCGCCGGCCCGGTGTTCGCCGACTCCAACGGCAACGCCGCCGGCAGCAGCCTGGAGGACGCGACGCTGCAGGGGATGCTGGAGGTCGTGGAGCGCGACGCCGTCGCGCTGTGGTGGTACAACCGCACGCGGCAGCCCGGGGTCGACCTGGCCGCGTTCGGCGATCCCTGGCTCGCCGAGCTGCGGGCGGCCTATACCGGCCTGGGGCGCGAGCTGTGGGTGCTGGACGTGACGTCCGACCTGGGCGTGCCGGTGATGGCCGCGGTGTCCCGGCGCAGCGGCGCGCCGCGCGAGGAGATCGCGTTCGGCTTCGGCGCGCACCTCGATCCGGCCGTCGCGCTGCGGCGCGCGCTCACCGAGCTGAACCAGCTGCTGCCCGCGGTCCCCGACGGCTCCGACGTCTCGCGCTGGTCGCGGGAGGCCACGGTGGCGAACCAGCCGTACCTGGTGCCCGATCCGGCGGGCGCCGCGCTCGGCCCCGGCGACTACGGCTACACCTACACACCCGACCTGCTGGCGGACGTGCGAACACTGCAGGACCGGCTGGAACGCGCCGGGCTGGAGGTGTTCCTGCTCGACCAGACGCGCCCGGACATCGGCTTGCCCGTGGTCAAGGTGATCGTGCCCGGCATGCGGGGCTTCCGGCCGCGGTTCGCGCCCGGCCGGCTCTACGACGTCCCCGTGCGGCTCGGCCGGGTGACCGAGCCCACGGCGTACGACGACCTCAACCCGATGCCGATCTTCCTCTAACACTGCCCGTCGGCGAGGACCCAGTAGCCCGACGACGTCTCGCGCAGGGCGTGGGTGGTGAAGGTGTTCCACAGGCCCATCGCCTGGTTGGAGCCGTTCGCGTAGGTCTGGCCGCTGCTCTGGTGCGCGCGGCCCGCCTGGGTGTGGGCGTAGTTGCTGGCCGACACGCAAGCACCCGACGGCGGCGTAGTGGTGGTCGTCGGAGTCGTCGTCGTCGGGGGTGGCGTGGTGCCGCCGGATCCCTTGTCCAGCCCGAAGAACACGCCCGTGTAGTAGCTGGAGCAGATCCCGGCGAGGAAGTACGCGCCGGTGCTGCCGCACTGCGTCGTGCCAGTGCCGGGGTCGACCGCGGTGCCGTGGCCCATGCCGGCGATCGAGTAGAGCTGGACCTGGTCGCCGTAGCTCGTCAACGTCGTGCCGCCGGGCAGGGACTGCGTGCTCGTCGGCGTCTGGGAGAGGCCGTGCACCGCGGTCCACTGGTCGCGCAGCTCGGTGCCGTTGACCGGGTAGACGGTGTAGTCGCCGGTGCCCTGCCAGATCGCGACGCGCGGCCACGGCCCGCCGTAGCCCGGGTACTGCGCCGTGACGCGCGAGGCCCACTGCGCCGGCGTCAGGTTCTGGTTGTTCTGCTGGCAGTTCGTGGCCTGCGTGACGCTCGTGGCGCACTGCGCGGGCAGCCCGGCGTTGATGCCGCCGCCGGCGAAGACGTCCGGGTAGGCGGCGAGCAGGTCCGCCGTCATGCCGCCGCCCGCGGACAGGCCCGTGACGAACACCCGGGAGCGGTCCGAGCCGTGGTCGCCGATCGCCTTGTCCACCATGGACTTGACGGACGCGGCCTCGCCGTTGCCCCGGGTGTCGTCCGCGGTACCGAACCAGTTGAAGCACTTCAGCGAATTGTTCGCGGTGGACTGCTGCGGGAACACCACCTCGAACCGCCACCGGTCGGCCAGCGCGGGCCAGCCGGAGTGGGCGTAGTAGTCCGCCGCGCTCTGCGTGCAGCCGTGCAGCGCCACGACGACCGGGCGCCCGGTTTCGAGGCCGCTGGGGGTGTAGGTGTACATCGCCAGCGCGCCCGGGTTGGCGCCGAACGACGAGATCTGGACCAGGGACGCCGCGGGTGGGTCGGCGGCCGCCACCCCGACGGTGGTGAGCACGGCGGCGGTGATCGCGGCGAGCCCGGCGAAAGCGAGTTTGCGCATGGGGATTCCTTCTCGGCGTTGAGAGGGTTTCCGACGACGTTAGGTCGGCCGCGACGACCTGACCATGTGGCCGCGCACCACATCGGCGCGGGGATTCATGGTGGCGGCCCGGGTGGTTCCCGGCGTCCGGGCGCGCTTGGGTTCGGTTCACCCGAGACCGGAGGTGGACCGTGCGCGGTTGGCTTGCTGTGGTGCTGGTTTCCGTTCTGGCGACGGCGGTGCCCGCACCGGCGTCCGCCACGAGTGCGCGGGCCTTCGTGCCCGGCGCCGAAAAGCAGGTCGCTGTCCACTTGGACGACCTGACGACGACCGGCACCCTCGCGTCCGGCCACACCGTCGAGGCGGACTGGGCCGGGCTGACGTCGGCGGGTCTGCCGGTGCCCGGCCGGGTGCCCGGCGTCCAGGTCGACGGCTACTTCCCGGACACGTCGGCGACGAACGCCAACCACGGCTGGAACCACGACGCCCAGTTCGTGCTGCGCCTGCCGGACCGCTGGAACGGCGGTCTGGTGGTGTCCGGCTCGCCCGGGACGCGGCGGCAGTACGCGAACGACCGCGCGATCGGCGACCAGGTGCTGGCCGAGGGCTACGCGTTCGCCGCGACCGACAAGGGCAACACCGGCGCCGCGTTCTACGACGACGGCGTCCGGCCGGGGGACGCGCTGGCCGAGTGGAACACGCGCGTCACCCAGCTGACCCTGGCCGCGAAGGCGGCCGCGCTGCTGCACTACGGCCGGCCGCCGGCGCGGACGCTGGCCGCCGGATTGTCGAACGGCGGCTACCTGGTGCGGTGGCAGCTGGAGAACCGGGCGTGGCTCTACGACGGCGGCGTCGACTGGGAGGGCACGCTCTGGCGTGCCGACGGCCCGAACCTGTTCACGTTCCTGCCGCCCGCGATGCGCGCTTATCCCGCCTACGCGGCGGGTTCCACGGCCGCCCACCAGTCCATTCTGGACGCCGGGTTCGCGCCGGGGTCGGAGTTCCTGTGGGACTACCACTACCGCGTCTACTGGGACCTGACCCAGCGGATCTACCGGGAAGAGGTGGACCCGTCCTTCGACGGCGCGCTCGCGGCGGGGGTCCCGTTCTGCGCGAGCGGGACGCCGTCGTGCGACGCGGACTACGCGTACTTGTCCCGGCCCGCGCCGGTGGCCCGCGCGGTGGAGCGGATCTCGCTGACCGGCCGGATCGGCAAGCCGCTGCTCACCCTGCACGGCACCCTGGACACGCTGCTGCCGATCACCCGCGACTCGGACGCCTACGACCGGCTGATCACCGACGCGGGCCGCGGCGCGCTCCACCGCTACTACCGGATCGACGGCGGCAACCACGTCGACGGCCTGGTCGACCAGTTCCCCGCGCTACTGCGGCCACTGGGCCCGTGCTTCCGGACGGCGTTCGACGCGCTGGCCGGCTGGCTGCGCGGGGTGCGTCCGCCGGCGTCGGCGACGATCGCCCGGCCCGCCGGAGCGACCCCGGCCGAGCTGGCGCGCACCTGTTCGCTGGGGTGACGACGGTTGCGTCAGACGCAACATGGGAGGAATTCGCATTTCGGGAGCGTGCCGCGGCGGCCGCGGGAAAGAAAAGTGAACCGGATCGGACCGGTGTGCGTACTACCTGGTGAGGGGCTTGGTCCAGCCATCGCAAAATCGCTCTGACCAGCCGTTTCACCGCCCGGACAGGCGACCCCGTTCGGCCGCTTGCGGGACTGTTGTACGTCGTTCATGATAGGCGTCGGGGTCCGCGAACAATCGATTACGTCGAATATCCAGGTGCCGCGCATGCTTCGGAAGAACCGTCCGTCCGGAAGTGAACCTCATGCTGCTACCCGTCGCCGGGGCCGCCTGATGGCCGCGGATCTGCCCGGCCTCGCGATCGTCGCCGGGCTGCTGCTGCCGGTGCTCGCCGCCGCGGCCTGGGCGATCGTGCTCGAACGCCGTCCGCGCCCCGGCCCGGCCGAGCCGGAACCCGAACCCGACTGGACCGTGGCCGGCATCCAGGCCCGCCTCCGGTTCGAGCAGGCCGCCCGCCGGTTCGCCGAGGCGGGCACGATCGCGCTCCCGACCCTGCCGATCCCCGAGCAGCTCGGCCGCGACTGTTCACCCGACCGCCTCCCGTGGCGGCTGCCCCGCACGATCCCGCCACCCCGCCCGTCGCCGGGTGCCTTCTCGGCCTCGGGCGCCATCCCGGTCTCGCGGTTCGCGTTCGCACCCCCGGACAACGACCTGATGCGCCGCATCCTGGACGGCCTCCGCAAGATGGACTGACCCGGCTCGATGTCCTGAAGGGCACCCTCAGGGACTACACGTCCCTGAGGGTGCCCTTCAGGACATTCGAACCCCAGCCGCGCGCCGCCGGAGGTTCTTGCTCACGGGCTGAGGGCGGCGGGGGAGTCCGCGTCCGGGATCAGCAGCTTCGGCGCGCCCGAGCCGTCCGCCGGGGACGACCACACGTCCGAGTGGCCCGGGCCGCGCGGGACGCCGTACCCGATCGTGTGGTCGTCCAGCCAGGCCGGCTGGTCGTCCACGCTGCGCGTCTCCGCCAGCGGCGTCACCACCGAACGGGCCAGGTCCAGCACCGACAGGCGCCAGCCCTTCGCCGGGTCGGCGTCGATCGCGGACTTGAACGCCACCCGCGTGCCGTCCGGGGAGAGCGACGGGCACTCGACGTTCTCGCGCAGCGTGCGGATCGTGTGGGCCGCGAAGTCGCCCGTGACCAGGTAGCGGTGGCCGGCCGTGGACATCGTCGCGTAGAAGTGGCGGTCGTCGCGGGTGAACGTCACGCCCCAGAAGTTGAGGTCGGCCGCCTGGTACGGCCGGCCGTCGAGCGTCACCGCGTAGTCCTCCAGCGTGCCGGCCAGGTCGCCGGTCGCCGTGTCGAGGATGCCGGCGCGCGTCGAGAACATCCCGCCGTTGTACGAGTCGCCCGTGACGAACACCGTCCATGCCAGCATCCGGCCGCTCGCCGACACCCGCGCCCGGTTCGGCAGCCCGACCAGCGGGATCTCCCGCTGGGACGCGAGCCGCGCGTCGAGGACCACCAGCTGGTAGGTGGTCAGGTCGCCGTCCGGGCGCAGGCAGAGCCCGGTGCCGCCGGCCGCGTACACCCGGGCGCAGGACAGCGGCGACACCGTCCGCGCGCCGCCGGGGTCGGTGGCCGCCACGGTGGCGACGTGCCCGCGGTCGGCGTCTGCGGTGCTTCGGAACAGCAGCCGCGGCCCGGGCGCGAGGCTGACCGCACCGGTCGCCGTGACGTCGTGGTTGCGCGCGCTCGCGAACCCGACGTAGGCGACGGCCACCCCGGCCAGCACGAGCACCCCGGCGAGGGCGATCAGGATCCGCGCCTTCACGAGGCCCGCCGCGGGGAGAGGACGACGAACGTGACGCCGATCGCGACCACCGCCGCGCCGGCCGCGACGCCGATCGCGAGCTCGGCGCCCCAGAACTGCCAGGCCAGTCCGAAAAGGACGGACGAAGCGAAGTACGCAAGCGCTTGCGCCGTCTGCACCAGCGAAATCCCGGTCGTGCGCAATGCTTCCGGCAGCAGCGGCCCGGCCAGCGCCATGAGCACGCCGTCGGTGGCCGCGTAGAACGCGCCGTACAACGCCAGGGCCAGCGCGAACAGCGGCCAGCCGGACACCGGCCCGGCCAGCAGCAGGTAGACGACGGCGAGTGCGCCGTAGCCGCCGAGCACCACCGGCAGCCGCCCGATCCGGTCGGCCAGCGCGCCCAGCGGCGCCGCGAGCAGCAGGTAGCTGAGGTTCGTACCGACGGCGAGCAGCGGGAACCAGCCGGTCGCGACGTCCTCCTTGTGCTGCAGCAGCAGGTAGACGAAGCCGTCGCCGACGGTCGCCAGCCCGAGCACGCACGCCGCGACCAGCAGCCGCCGGACGCCGCGGCCGCGCAGGAGCCCCAGGGCCGCGCGGGGTGAGACCGCGGCAGCCGTTCGCGGGGTCCGGCGGTCGCGCACGAACAGCACCAGCAGCAGCACGCCGATCGCCGCGATGCAGAAGCTCACGACGAACACCGCGTCGAACGCCTCGGGGTCGGTGGCCCCGACCGCCGCGAGGACGCCGAGCGCGACCAGCGGCCCGGCGAACGCGCCCACGCTGTCCATCGCGCGGTGCACGCCGAACGCCCGGCCGAGCAGCGGTTCGGGCGCCGACAACGTGATCAGCGCGTCGCGGGGCGCCGTCCGCAGGCCCTTGCCGGTGCGGTCGAGGGTGATCACGGCGCCGATCGCCGTCGCCGACGCCCCGGCCGCGAGCAGGCCGAGCTTCATCACCGCGGACAGCGCGTAACCCACGCCGGCCACGGCCTTGCGCCGCCGCACCCGGTCGGCGACGTAGCCGCCGACGAGCCGCAGCAACGCCGTCGCGCCGGTGTAGAGGCCGTCGAACAGGCCGTACGCCGCCGGGCTCAGGTGCAGGCCGAGCACCAGGTAGACCGGCAGGATCGCGGTGACCATCTCCGAGGAGACGTCGGTGACGAGGCTGACGGCGCCGAGCGCGAAGACGTTCGCACCGACCGCCGAGAGCTTGCGCCGCGACCCCGTCGCGGCGTGCTCGCGGCGGCCGATGGTGGAGAGGTACACGCGGTTACTGCCAGACGTCGAGGATCGGCGACTTGCTCGCGGCGCCGCCGATGCCGGGCAGGCCGTAGGACGCCTCGATCGTGCGCAGCACCGTGTAGTGGTTGATCGATTCGCTGTAGCTGCCGATCTTGACGTGCGCGCCGGTGAACGAGGTGAAGATCTGGTTGACCGACGTGCCGCTGTCCTCGTCGAAGGTGGTGATCAGCAGGCTGTTGTGCGTCTTGGCCCACTGCGCGTACGCGTCGAGGTTGTTCTTCAGCCAGGTGTCGCCGGTGCCGATCGAGCAGTCGTGCATGTCGCTGCACATGTTCGGCGTCACGAAGGCGACCGTCGGCAGCTGGGTGAAGTCGGCGGGGAAGCTCGTGTAGCGCACGTTGCTCGCCGCCGGCACGTTGCTGAAGTCCACCCAGCTGTTGTGCTTGCGCATGTAGGTGCCGCTGGAACAGCCGGTGTAGCCGTCCGAGGGCATCGACTCGGAATAGCCCTTGAACGTCTTCCCGGCGCCGATCAGCTGCTGCCCCAGGTTGTCCTTGGCCCCGAGATTGGCCGGGCAGCTGTCGCTGGTGACACCCTGCGTCGCACCGGAGAACAGCGCGACGTAGTTGGGCTGGCTCGGGTGCGTGATCGCGAACGAGTTCGTGAACTTCGCGCTCTGCGCGGCGAGGGTGTTGAAGTAAGGCGCGCTGGAACTGCCGTTGATCGACGAGTACTTCTTGTTCTCGAACATCACCAGCACGACGTGGTCGAACGCGGGCACGCTCGCGGCCGTCGGCTCGACGGCGGGATCGGCCGCCCGGGTGACGACGGCCGCCGTGACGGCGCCGGTCGTGACGAGGGCGGCCGCGGCGAACACGGCGAAGATCCGCCTGCGGATCATGGGTCCTCCAGCGCTGGAGCGGCCGGCCCGGCCGCGGGCTTCGTGGTGGGAGCGCCTCATGGTGCCGAGAGCAGGGAGCCGGTGCGTGCCGTGCTGCGGTCCAGCGCGTGAACACCGGGAAACCACCGTCGGACAGGAGAAAGAGTGGGTGAATGCCTGTCCGGCGTCAACCTCCTTTGGTAGTGCGGATGAGGGAGTAGGGATCTGACAGGTTGTACCCAGGAGGCTCACAGGAGCGGCGCCGAGACTCGTTCCCATGGACCCCGAAACGTCAGCCAGGACCGCCCGCCGCGAGCACGGCCGCCGCAAGGCCGCGCTGGCCACCGCGGCCGCCGCCGTGCTCGGCGCGGCCGCCGTCGGCGCGATCGGCTTCGGCCTGTCGTCGGCGAACGCCGCCGACGACACCACCACGCAGACCACGACCAGCACCGACAACACGACCTCGCAGGACCAGCTGCAGTCCTCCGACAGCGGCGTCGGCTCCGGTTCGGGCAGCAGCGCGCACACCGGCTCGGGTGCGTCGTGACCCCGGCCGCCACGGCGTTCCGCGCACTCGGCACCACCGCCGAGGTGCTCGTCACCGACCCGGCCCGGCTCGAAACCGCCGTCGAGCTGCTGCACGAGGAACTCGACGCGGTCGACGCGGCCTGCAGCCGGTTCCGCGCCGACTCCGAGATCTCCCGGCTGCACGACGCCGCCGGCCGGCAGGTCCGGGTCGGCCCGCTGCTCACCGAAGCCCTGTCCGCCGCCCTGCGCGCGGCCCGGCTCACTGGCGGGCTGGTCGACCCGACCGTCGGCACGGCCGTCCGGGCGCTGGGCTACGACCGGGACTTCGCCGCCGTCACCGACGGCCCGCTCGGCGTGGCGGCGCCCGCGCCCGGCTGGCACCGGGTGCTGTTCGACCCGGTGCGCGCGCTGGTCGTGCTGCCCCGGGGCGTCCGCCTCGACCTCGGCGCGACGGCGAAGGCCCTGGCCGCCGACCGCGCGGCCCGCCGGATCCACACCGCGACCGGCTGCGGGACGCTGGTGAACCTCGGCGGCGACCTCCGCGTCGCGGGCCCGGCACCCGCGGGCGGCTGGCAGGTCGCGATCGGCGACGACCACGCCGGCGCCGTCACCCGGCCGGCCACGACCGTCGCGCTGTCCGACGGCGGGCTCGCGACGTCCGGGACCACCCGGCGGCGCTGGCGGCGCGGCGGCCGCACGGTCCACCACATCGTCGACCCGCGCACCGGTGACGTGCCGAAACCGCACTGGCGCACGGTTTCCGTCGTGGCGAAGTCCACTGTGGACGCCAACACCGCGAGCACGGCGGCGGTCGTCCTCGGCGACGCGGCCCCGTCGTGGCTCGCCGAGCGCGGCCTGCCCGCGCGGCTCGTCGGCGTCGGCGGCGACGTCGTGACGACGCCGGGCTGGCCTCGCGACACCGAGCTGCGGGAGGCGTCGTGAGCTCCGCCGTCTGGTACTTCAGCCGCGCGACCGGGCTGGTGTCGCTGGTGCTCTTCACCGCCGTCGTCGTCCTCGGCGCGCTCGGCGCCGGCCGGTTCGCGACCCGGGAGTGGCCGCGGTTCACCGTCGCCGCACTGCACCGGAACCTGGCCCTGACCAGCCTCGCGTTCCTCGTCGCGCACATCGCGTCGGCCATCCTCGACGGGTACGTCTCGCTGAGCTGGCTCGACGTCGTGATCCCGTTCGGCGCGGGCTACCAGCCGTTCTGGGTCGGCCTCGGCGCCGTCGCGATCGACCTGCTGCTCGCGATCGTCGTCACCAGCCTGGTGCGCACCCGCATCCCGGCGAAGGCGTGGAAGGCCGTGCACTGGCTGGCCTACTTCTGCTGGCCGGTCGCGCTGACGCACGGCATCGGCATGGCCGAGAGCGACGCCGCGCACGGCTGGCTGATCGCGCTCGACGTCCTGTGCGTGCTCGCCGTGCTCGGCGGGATCGCCTTCCGCGCCGGCACCCGGCACGCCGATCCCGAAACCCGCAAGCTCTCCCCGCTCGGAGGCACCCGATGAGCACCCTGACGACCACCCTGCCCCCGCACCGGCTCGACCTGGCCGGCCACCGGCGTCACCACGGCGTCGTGCCGTGGGTCGCCTACCACGGCGACGACGGCCGCGACCGGCTGATCGAAGCCGTCGCGGCGGCGGACCTGCGCGGCCGCGGTGGCGGCGGCTTCCCGACGGCGGTCAAGCTGCGCGCGGCCCGGGCCCGGCGCTCGATCGTCGTCGCGAACGGCTGCGAAGGCGACCCGTTGAGCCGGAAGGACGCCGCGCTGCTCGCGCTGTCCCCGCACCTCGTGCTGGACGGCCTGCAGCTCGCCGCGCACGCGATCGGCGCGACCGAAGCCGTCTTGTGCGTGCACGCCGGCAGCCCGGTGCTCGGGAGCATCGCCGCGGCGCTCGCCGAGCGCGACGACCGCGTGCCGGTGCGCGTCGTGGAGATCCCGCGCCGGTACGTCGCCAGCGAGGAGTCGGCGCTCGTCCACTACCTGACTTCCGGCGACGCGCGGCCGCTCGGGAAACACCCGCGGCCCGCCGAACGCGGGGTGCGCGGCCGGCCGACGCTGGTGGACAACGTCGACACCCTGGCGCAGCTCGCGCTCGTCGTCCTGCTCGGCCCGCACCACTACCGCGCGGCGCGGACGGACCTGGTCACGGTGACCGGCGCGGTCCGCGGCCCCGGCGTCGTCTCGGTGCGGGCGGGTGCTGCCTTGCCGGAGGTGCTCGCGGCGGCGGGTGGCGAGGCCGAGCCGGTGCAGGCGGTGCTCGTCGGCGGGTACGGCGGGACCTGGACGGCCGATCTGCGCGGCGCCTTGTCCGGGATCGCGGCGGTGCACGTCCTGCCGGCGTCGGCCTGCGGTCTCGACTACACGGCGAAGGTCCTGGCGTTCCTCGCGGCGGAGTCGGCGCGGCAGTGCGGGCCGTGCATGTTCGGCCTCCCGGCGATCGCGGCGGACTTCGCCGAGCTGGTCCGCGGCGGCGACGCGACCGGACGCCTGGCGCGGCGCATCCCGTTGCTGACCGGCCGCGGCGCGTGCGCCCACCCGGACGGCGCGGCCCGCCTCGCGGCATCGGCGTTGCGGACGTTCGAGGCCGACGTCTCCGCGCACCTGGCGGGCGGGCGCTGCCGGGTCCCGGCGGGTGTGGCGTGAAGCTCTCGGTGGATCCGATCGGCTGCCGCGCCCACGGGCTGTGCGCGGACCTGCTGCCCGAACGGATCCTGCTCGACGAATGGGGCTACCCGGTGCTGGCCGCGGGCCCGGTCCCGCCGGCGCTGGTGGCGGACGCCCGCCGCGCCGCCGCGGCGTGCCCGGTGCTGGCCATGCGGCTGCGGAAGTGACGCGGTAAATCGCTCGTGAGGCGGCCCGCCGCTCGTTAACCTCGGGAACCATGAACGAGGAACTCGTCGATCGCCTGCGGGATCGCGGCCTGGACGGCGTGTGGGCCCCACCCGACACCGCGCTGTGCCGGGCGTCCTGGCGCGCGTCGCGGGCGCCGGCGACCCGGCGGTTCCGCAGCACGGCGCGGTGTGCGTCCTTTTCGGACAGACACGCGACACGCGGGACGTCTTCGCGGCGCGGGGGTTCCTCCTGGCCGCCGGCGGTGCGCCACCGGTGGGGCAGTCCCCGTGCGCGGTGGTGCTACGGGCCGGCGCGGCGCGGGTGATCCGCGAGGCCCGGGCGGAGGACTGGCCGGGGATCTGGCCGATCGTCCACGACATCAGCACCGAGCAGGAGACGTTCCCCTACGACCCGGCCATGAGCGAGGCCGACGCGCGGCGGATGTGGCTGGTGGCCGCGCCCGGCCGGGTGGTCGTCGCGACCTAGGGGGAGCGGGTGACCGGGACCGCGAACATGTACGCCAACCGGCCCGGGCCCGGCAGCCACATCGCGTCCGGCAGCCTGATGGTCGCCGCGGATGCGCGGGGCACCGGGGTGGGCCGGGCCCTCGCCACCGACCTGATCGGCTGGGCCCGGCGCACCGGGTTCGCGGCGATCCAGTTCAACGCCGTCGTCGACGTGAACACCGCCGCGGTCCGGCTCTACGAGAGCCTCGGGTTCGTCACCCTCGGCACGGCACCCGGCGCGTTCCGCCACCCGAAGCGGGGCGACGTCGGCCTGCGCGTCATGTGGCTGGACCTGCGCTGACTGGCTTGCCGAACATCGCGCAGGTCACGGCGTTCTGCAGCGCCCGCTGGGCTTCGGCCAGCGCCGGATCGGCGTCGAACTCGTAGAGGAACTCCGTCGGGACGAGGATCGTCGCGGTGCGGCGGCCGGTGCTGTCGGTGATGGTGCTGCTGGAGTAGCCGGTGATCCCGCCGTCGTGGCCCCAGAAGGTGCCGCACGGGGTGGTGGCGGTCAGGATCCCCAGCCCGTAGCCGGGTCCGACGACCGTGCGCATCTCGGCCAGTTGTGCCGCGGGCAGCAGCTTTCCGGACATCAACGCGGTGTAGAAGCGCGCCCAGTCCGGCGCGCTGCTCACGATCGCCTCGGCCGAGCTGCCCCAGCCCGGGTCGTTGCCGGAGACGTCCACGTGCCCGGCCCGGGGCGTCCCGGCGACGTCGGTGAACTCCGCGGGCACCGCCGGTGGCATGTGGGCGGCGTCCGGCTCGTAGCCGTGCGCGTGCCGGCCGCGCCAGGCGCCGTCGGCGGGCAGGTAGGTGTGCGCCAGGTGCAACGGCCGGGCGATCCGGTCCCGCACGAGGTCGGCGAGGCTCGTGCCGGTGACGCGTTCCAGGATCACGCCGACGGCGGCGTAGTTCGTGTTGCTGTAGGACCAGTCCGTGCCCGGCGCGAACAGCGGCGGGTGCCCGGCCCCGATGGCGAACAGCTCGGCGGCGGTCCACCGATGGGGGTCCTTGCCGAGGATCGCGCCCCGGACCGCTGGGTCTTCGGCGTAGTCGGACAGGCCGCTGGTGTGGTTCAGCAGCATGCGCAGCGTGACGCCGGATGCCGTGCCCGGCAACCACTTCCCGGCGGGATCGCTCAGCGCGAGCCGGTGTTCGGCCACGAGCTGCAGGGTGATGGTGGCCATGACGGTCTTGGTGTTCGACCCCATCCGGAACTCGTCCCCGGCCTCGAGCCGGTGCGCCCAGGGCGCGTGTTCGGTGATCTCGACGGGCCGGCCGTGCCCGTCGTCCACCCGCACGATCACGCCGGGCGCGCCGGCGGCCACCAGGTTCCGGGCGAGTCGTTCGAGCTGAGTGCCGGCGGCGGCTTGGGTCGCTGTCGTCAGGGCCGCCGTCACGATCACGGCCGCGACCAGGGCTGTTCGTCTCATCCTCACGAAAGTGACGCTAACGAGGGCCGGATCCGCGATCCATGAGGCCAGCAGGCGTCCGGACCCCCGGGTTTTCCGGAACCCGCTGGCCGAAAGCCGGGCCGGACCGGGTGGCGACGTGCTTGCGGACCCGGCCCGGCGACGATCACAGTCATGGCGAAGTCCTTTCCCGCGGTGGATACTGCCCCGACGAACGGCAGCCCGCAGGACAGACACCTCAGGCCGACGCGAGGGGCGCCGTCGTCAGCAAGCGCCGTGCCGCGACGCTCGCGCCGTCCACCCGGACCTGGTCCGCGAACTCCCGCGCCCGGATCGCCACCTGCGGCGCCAACGCCGGGCCGAGGGCCGCGGCCAGCGACTCCGCCGTCAGCGCGCCCGGTGCGTGTGCCGCTCCGATACCCAGGTCGTGGACCCGGTCGGCGAAGTAGAACTGGTCGTACATCCGCGGTGCGACGACCTGCGCCGCCCCCGCGCGGGCCGCCGTCGTCGTGGTGCCCGCGCCGCCGTGGTGGACGGCGGCCGCGACCCGCGGGAACAGCGCCTGCTGGTTGATCTCGCCGATGCCCAGGCAGTCCGGCGCCGCGTCCGCCAGAGCCAGGTCGGCCCAGCCGCGGGCGATGATCGCCCGGCGGCCGTGCGCGCGGGCCGCGGTCAGCATCGCCTCCGCGAGGCCTGCCTCCGCGCTCATACTGCCGAAGCCGAAGTACACCGGCGGCTCACCCGCGTCCAGGAACTCCCGCACTTCCTCCGGCAACGGCCGCGAGTCGGGGTGGATCCAGGCACCCGTCTGGACGATGGGCGGCCCGGGCCAGGGGGCCAGTGCGGCGTCGGCCGCGAGCCACGGCCGGTCGGTGAACACGTGACTCTGCAGCTCTTCGACCGGCGCGAGCCCGGACGCCACCCGGTGCGCGTTCAGCGTCGGCCCGAACGTCGCGTTCAGGTGCCGGGCGTCCTCGGCCCACCGGGCGCGAGGCGTGTCCGCCGACCGCCACGGCATCGGCGGCGGTGAATGCCGGTCCGACGGCAGCGTGATGGGGCAGAAGCTCGCGTAGACGTAGGCGACACCCAGCCGCTCGGCGATCGAGCGGGCGGCGAGCTGCAGGGCGCCGGCGGCCACGATCACGTCGCAGCCCTCGGCCGCCTCCGCGACCTTGACGAACTGGGCAGCGACCGTCTCCTCGGCCAGTTTCCGCAGGTCGCCGGCCGCGGGACGGCCCTTCCCGCGCAGCTCGGGCCCGATCGGGGTGACGGCGAACCCGAGCCCGGAAAGCCAGTCGCGGAAGTCGGGCGGCACGCACAGGCGGACGTCCTGGCCGAGCGCCCGCAGCTCCGAAGCCAGCGCCAGGACCGGCTGGACCTCGCCCCGCGAACCGATCGTGGACAGCAGCACACGCATCAAGAACATCCCCTCGGTGAAAGTGAGCCCGAAGTGTGGACCCGCACCGGGGCCTTGCCGCAAGTCCCCCTCTCGGCTATACCTTGGAAGGGGAAGCGGGGATCCCCGCCGCGGCCGCCCGCTCGTCCACAGTGGACAGAACGACCGTCACCCCAGCGTGAAGGGGTCGCGGGTGCCGCCGGACAGCTCGACCCACACCGCCTTGTCGGTCAGGTACTCGTCGATCGCGTGGACGCCGTTCTCCCGCCCCAGTCCCGAATCCTTGACCCCGCCGAACGGCACGGACGGCGCCACCACGCGGTAGGCGTTCACCCACACGGTGCCCGCCTTGAGCTTCGCGGCGACGCGGTGGGCGCGGTGCACGTCCTTCGTCCACACCGCGCCGGCGAGGCCGTAGGGCGTGTCGTTGGCCAGGCGGATCGCTTCCGCCTCGTCGGTGAACGCACACGCGGCCAGCACCGGTCCGAACACCTCCTCGCGGAAGATCGTCGACTCCGGGGTGACGCCGGTGAGCACGGTCGGCTGGACGAACAGCCCGCCCAGCCCGGGGTCGGGCACACCGCCGCAGGCGACGGTCGCGCCCTCGGCCGTCGCGGTTTCCAGGTAGTACAGCACCTTCGCGTACTGCGGCGCGTTCGCGACCGGGCCCATCTCGGTGGCGGGTTCGGCCGGGTCGCCCAGCTTGATGGCCGACGCGCGCTCGGCGATCAGCCGGATCAGCTCGTCGTGGACGTCGGCGTGCACGATCAGCCGCGAGCCCGCCATGCACGTCTGGCCGGTGGCGGCGAACACGCCGGCGATGACGCCGTTCGCGGCCGCGGCCAGGTCGGCGTCGGGGAACACCACCTGCGGCGACTTGCCGCCCAGCTCCAGCGTCACCTTGTTCAGGTTCGCCGCGGCCGCCACCGCGACGGCCCGGCCGGTGGCGGTCGAGCCGGTGAACGCGACCTTGTCGACGCCCGGGTGCCCGGCGAGCGCCGCGCCCGTCTCGCGCGACAGGCCGGTGACGACGTTGACGACGCCGGGCGGGAACCCGGCCTCGGTGATCAGCTCGGCCAGCCCGAGCGTCGAGACGGGGGCGTGCTCGGACGGCTTCACGACCACCGTGCAGCCCGCGGCCAGCGCGGGCGCGAGCTTCCAGGTGAGCAGCAGCAACGGCGAGTTCCACGGCGTGATGGCCGCGACCACGCCGACCGGCTCGCGGCGGGTGTAGACGAGGTAGTCCGGGTTCGGCGCCGGGATCTGGCGGCCTTCGATCTTGTCGGCCAGCCCCGCGTAGTAGTGGTACCAGCCGCCCAGGCCGGTCAGCTGGCCGAGCATCTCGCGGTAGAGCTTGCCGGAGTCGTTCACCTCGAGCCGGGCGAGCCGCTCGGCGTGCTCGCCGACGAGGTCGCCGAGCCGGTGCAGCAGCGCGGCCCGCGCGAACCCCGTCATCGCGCCCCACTCGCCCTCGAGCGCCGCGCGGGCCGCCGCGACGGCGTCGTCGACGTCCTCGGGCCCGCCGTCCGGCACGACCGCCCACGGCCGCCCGGTGTACGGGTTCTGCGACTCGAAGGTGCGCCCGGAGCGGGCGCCGGCGGCCTTGCCGTCGATCACCAGGGAGAAGGTCGGTAACTGTGCGCTCATGGGCCCCGTCCTCGTCGACGTCGTGGCGTGCGTTCCAGCCTGCACCCGGCGGGGTGCCTGACGTAACCTTGGGGGACGAAACCCGTACCAGGTGGGCAGACCCGGTCGGCAGGAGGCCAGGATGGCACTTCACAGCGTGTTACTGGACGACGAAGTCATCCTCTCGATCGACGGCGCGTTCGACGCCGTCCTCGCTCCCGGGTACCTCCGCGCGGTCGAAGCGGCCTTCGCCGCCGACGCCCGCCGCATGGTCGTCGACCTCGCGCTGACCACGGCGGTCGACGCCGTCGCCGCGGCGGCCCTGACGGAGACGGTGGCCGCCTGCGCGTCCCGCGGCACCCACCTCGTGCTCGCGATGCCCGCCGGGGTCGAAGCCGAGGTCACCGACCCGGCGCAGATCAAGCCGCTCCTGAACGGGTTCGAACCCTGGCAGGACGCGGGCTAGCGAATCCGAAGATCGTTTCCCGAAGCGCCGGGAAAATGATCTCGTGATCAAGCGGCCGCGTTTTCGACGTTTTCGATCCCGGTTTCCTGTGCGACCGGCTCGGCCAGTTCCTCGGCGAAGATCGCGTCGATCTTCCGGCTCGCGGTGCGCAGTTTCGTGACGCTCGCGACGAGCAGCAGCAGGACGGCGATGGGCGCCACGAGCAGGATCGGCGGCCAGCCGGCGGCGACGACCACGCCGGCGGAGATCAAGGCCAAGGCCAGGAAAGACGACCGGGCGACGATCCGCGGCCAGGTGGCGCGGGGTTTGGCGTGCCGTCCGCGCGGTGCTCCGCGAACGGGGCGCGCAAGGGCAGCGTGGACATTCATCCGAACCTCCGGAAAGTCGTGGAACCGGCCGGGACGGGGAATTCCCGGTGGTCGTGCCGGCTCGAAACGCGGGGACCGGACGCGGCCGGCACGTTCGATCAGTCGTGCCGCGAGGCGTCCGGGTTACCGGTCGTTATTGCTCCGAGTCCGAATTCGGAAGAGAGAATTCCGACGTTCTCCATGACTATTCCACGGCCATTCCCGGCGGTAGGGCCGTTGGGCCCTGCTTACCTCGCCGGAGGCCCCGGTTCACGAATCGGTGCCCGGACCCGGGCCCTTGCCCTTCCCCTTGTTGCCGCCGGGCGGCTTCGCGTTCTTCCCGGACTTGCCCTGCTGCTTCCCCGTCTTCTGCGGCTGGACCGGGCTCTGGTGCGTCACGGCGGCCGGCTCCAGGTCCGCCGACTCGGTCACGGCCGGCGCGGCCACTTGCCGCGGCGACGTCGACGACGGGGCCGGCGGGTGCACCGCCTCGGTGACGCCCGGCGCCGGTGACTGGGTGGAGGAGCCGCCGCCTTCCGGGGCGGCCAGCAGCACCGCGGCGACCGTGGCGGCGGCCGCGGTGGTCAGGGCAGCGGCGAAGACGGCCCGGAAGTGCCGCGGCGGACGTCCGGCCGGCGCGGCGGTGGGCAGCGTCGCCGGCGGGGTGCGCAGCGACCCCAGCACCTCGGCGGCGGTGGGCCGGTCCGCGGGCTCGCGCTGGGTCATCCGCCGGAGCGTGTGCGCCAGCGACGGCGGCAGGTCCTCCGGGATCCGGGGGGCCCGCGTCAGCCGCGCCATGGCCGCTTCGACCATCGTGCCCTGGTACTCGCGTTCCCCGGTGACGCACTCGAGCAGGATCAGGCCGAGCGCGTAGACGTCGGCGGGCGGCCCGGCCGGCTGGCCGGCGACCTGCTCGGGCGCGAGGTAGGCGGCGGTGCCCGGGATGACGCCGGTGCCGGTGATGTGGGTGGTGTCGAGCGCGTGCGCGATGCCGAAGTCGCCGATCAGCGGGCCGTCCGCGCTCAGGAACACGTTGGCCGGCTTGAGGTCGCGGTGGACGACCCGCAGCGCGTGCACGTGGGCCAGGCCTTCGGCGAGCCCGGCGGCCAGCGCCGTCACCTCGGCCGTCGTCATCGCGCCGCCGAGCAGCCGTTCGGCGAGGTTCTCGCCCTCGACGAGCTGCATCACCAGGAAGGTCCGGCCGTGCTCGGTGCCGCTGTCGTGCAGCGCCACCACGCCGGGGTGGGCGATGCTGCCCTGGATGCTCATCTCGCGCAGCCGGCGGCGCTGGTCCTGCGCCACCGCGCCGCGGTCGTAGATCTTGACGGCGACCGGGCGGTCGAGGTGCAGGTCGTAGGCGCGGTAGACGCGGGCCGTGCCGCCGCTGCCGATCAGCCGGCCGATCTCGTAGCGCCCGCCGAGCGTGGCGGGCGGCGGTTCGTCCCCCAGTGCCGGTCGCGGCATGACGGAAAACTCACCGAGTGCGTAGTGCGCGCACGTGGGTTCGTCCGCCTCGCTCATCGCCCGGGCACCCCGTCCTGCCGCTTGGTCGGCCACCCTCGCGATGTACCCCGATCCCGTGATCCGGAAACCTGCGAAGATCGCGGGCGGGGTACGCGCGTTCAGCGGCCGTCGAAGGCGTCCACGCCGGTGAGCTGCGCCGACAGCGTCCACAGCCGCTCGGCCTGTTCGGGGTCGACGGCGTAGCGGCGCACGCCCGACGCGGCGAGTCCTTCGGCGTCCTCAGGGGACAGTTCGGCGACGTCACAGTCCTCGAGGTACAGCCCGCCGAGCCCGGCCAGCTGCGGTGACGTGGCGGCCCAGACGGTCGTCGCCGCGCCCTGTTCCGGCGTCTTGAACTCGACGAGCATGGTGCCCGCCTCGTCCATCCAGCCGCGCTCGACCATCTCGGCGCGCGACAGGTGCCGCTGCAGCGGCGTCATGATGCCGCCCGGGTGCAGCGCGAAGGCGTGCACGTCCTTCGCCGCGGCCAGCTTGTCGAGCTGGACGGCGAAGAGCACGTTGGCCGTCTTGGCCTGGCCGTAGGCGGCCCACTTCTCGTAGCCCTCGGTGAACATGACGTCGTCCCAGCGCATCGCCGAGTTGTGGTGGCCGCGGGAGGACAGCGCGACCACGCGGGCGCCCTCGGCGACGGCCGGCCACAGCCGGTTGACCAGCGCGAAGTGGCCGAGGTGGTTGGTGGCGAACTGGGCCTCCCAGCCCGGCCCGACGCGGGTCTCGGGACACGCCATGATGCCGGCGTTGGTGATGAGCAGGTCGATCCGCCGCCCGGAGGCGAGGAACCGCTCGGCGAAGGCGCGGAGGCTGTCGAGGTCACCCAGGTCCAGCTCGTCGACCTCGACGTCGGCCAGGCCTTCGAGGGCCTGTTCGGCGGTCTCGCGGCGACGGGCCGGGACGACGACGTGGGCGCCGGCGCCGGTGAGCGCGCGGGTCGCCGCCAGGCCGATGCCGGAGTAACCGCCGGTGACGACGGCGAGCTTCCCGGTGAGGTCGATGCCCGCGACGGCTTCCGCGGCGGTGGTGCCGGCGCCGAAGCCCGAGCCGAGCTTGTGCTGTGCGGTGGTCATGGTCCCGACGCTAAGACCTGGAGCGCACTCCAGCGCAAGTCGCGCGTCCCGGGCCGAAAGAGGGGACAATCGACCGCGAGAGGCCCAGCGACGCGAGGAAGGCCGTGATGTCCGACTACTACGGGAACACACCCCAGGACGTCCGCCCGGGGATCGACGCACGCCGGCTGTGGGCCGGTGGCGTGGCGACAGCGGTGGTCGCGGCCCTGGTCGCGGTGGTCGGGCTGCTGATCGCCCGCGGCATCTTCGAGGTCGAAGTGCTGGCCCCAAAAGGGGAAGGCGTCTGGGGCAACGCCAGCACCACGACGTACGCAGTGGTGGCCGCCGCGGTGGCGTTGCTGGCGACCGGGCTGATGCACCTGCTGAGCGTGGCGACGCCGGCGCCGTCCCAGTTCTTCGGCTGGATCATGGTGCTGGTCACGTTGATCGCGGTGGTGCTGCCGCTGACGCTGAGCGTCGCCCCGAGCGCGAAGATCGCGACGGCGGCGATCAACCTGGTGATCGGCCTGGTGATCGCGGCGATCGTGAGCAGCATGGCGGCGAGCGCGCGCACCCTGCACCGGCGTCGCTCGACGGCGCCCCCGGCCCAGGCCGCGCCGCCGGCGGCGCAGCAGCCGCCGCCGACCCGGCAGTGGAACCAGCAGCAGGAGCCGCCGACCCGCTACTACGACCGCTGAGCATGGGGCAGCGCAAGACTAACCGCCGCGTGATCGAGCAGTTCCGCGCGGGCGAGGAGGTGGACGGCATGCACCGTGAACGACTCGTGCTCCTGACGACGACGGGCCGCAACTCGGGCAAGCCGCGCACCGTCCCGATGATGTTCCACCGGGACGGTGACCGGCTGCTCGTGGTGGCGTCGAACGTGGGTGCCGCGAAAGACCCCGACTGGTACCAGAACCTGACGGCCGACTCCCGGGTGAAGGTGGAGGTCGACGGCCGCGCGTTCGAGGCCGAAGCCCTGCCCCTGCTGGGCGCGGACTACGTGCGCACGTGGACGGAACTGGAGAAGCACTACCCCTTCCTGGTCGACCACCGGGAGAAGGCGAAGCGGTCGATCCCAATCGTGGAACTGTCCGAAGAGGACTGACGCGCTAGGCGGTGCGGTAGCGCAGCAGCGCGGCGGCCCCGTTCTGCTCGGCCGAGGCCAGGCGGAGGTCACCCGGTGCGGTGAACCATGTGCGGCCGGAGCCGAGCACGAGCGGGAACACGAGCAGGCGGTATTCGTCGACGAGCCCGTGCCCGGCCAGGGTGTGCACGACACTGGTGCTGCCGATGACGATGACGTCGCGCTCTTCGCGCAGCCGCCGGACCTCGTCGAGGAGGTCCCCGGTGAGCAACGCGGAGTTCGTCCAGGCGCCGACGTCGGTGAGCGTGCGCGAGGCCACCCGCTTGGGGATCTTGTTCATCCGCGTCGAGAAGTCGTCGGTCCGGGCAGGCCACAGCTTCGAGAACAGCTCCCACGTGCCGCGGCCCAGCAGCAGCGTGCCGGTGTCGAGCAGCGCGCCGAGCTTGAACTTGTCCCCGGCGACGGCTTCCGGGCCGTGCCGGAACGCCCAGCCGCCGCCGGCGGTGCCGCCGGAGCCGTCCGGGTCCTCGACGACCCCGTCGAGGGTGGTGAACTGGATGACGATGACGTCGTTCATGGTGGTCCCTTCGCGAGCGGTGCGGTCGTGGGTACATACCGGCGCCGACGGCGGAACTCATCGCGATCCGGGGCACAATCTCCGGCGTGGACGCGAGCGAGGACTTCGAGCCGTTCCGGCGTGAGCTGGTGGTGCACTGCTACCGGCTGCTCGGCTCGCTGCACGACGCCGAAGACCTGGCCCAGGAGACGCTCCTGCGCGCGTGGAAGGCCCGGGAGCGCTACGACGAACGGCGCGCGTCCGTGCGCACCTGGCTCTACCGCATCGCGACGAACGTGTGCCTGACCGCGCTCGAGGGCCGGGCCCGCCGCCCGCTGCCGTCCGGGCTCGGCGCCGCGAGCACCTATCCGGACGCCCCGCTGACGCCGGACTTCGAGGTGCCCTGGCTGCAGCCGCTACCGGGCCGCTACACGGAGGATCCGCAGGCCCGTGCCGGGGTGCGGCTCGCGTTCGTCGCCGCCACGCAGCTGCTCCCGCCCCGCCAGCGCGCGGTCCTCGTGCTGCGGGACGTCCTGCAGTTCAGCGCCGCCGAAGTCGCCACGCAGCTGGACACGTCGGCGGCCGCGGTCAACAGCTCGCTGCAGCGGGCGCGGGCCGCCCTCGCCGCGGCCACGCCCCGGGACCACGAGGTGCGCGAGCCCGGCGACCGGGAGGTCCGGGAGACGGTCGAGCGCTACGTCCGCGCGTTCGAGGCCGCCGACGTCGCGGCACTGGTCACGCTGCTGGCCGAGGACGCCGTGCTCGAGATGCCGCCGGTCCCGCTCTGGTACGCCGGGCGCGCGGACTACGGGCGCTTCATGGCGCGCGTGTTCGCGATGCGCCCCGGCGGCTGGCGCGCGGTCCCGCTCACGGCGAACGGGCAGCCCGCGCTCGCCGCGTACTGCCCGGACGCCGCCGGCGGCCACCGCCTGCACACCCTGCAGGTGCTGACCGTGACGTCGTTCGGGATCGCGCACAACGTCGTGTTCCAGGACCCGCGGGCGTTCGCGGCGTTCACCCTGCCCCCGACGCTCTGAACCCGCCACCGCGCGCCGTGTTGGCCGTTCCGGTCACCGTGTTGGCCACTCCCGTCACCGTGTTGGCCATTCCCGTCGACATGTCGGCCATTCCGGTCGCCAGGTCGGTCCGGCCGGGCCGCGGCCAACGGCCAACACAGCGCCTGGAGTGGCCAAGTCGCGGACCGGAGTGGCCACCACGACGACCGGAACGGCCAACATGGCGCCCGGAGTGGCCAACACACTGACCGGAGTGGCCAACACACTTACCGGAGTGGTCGACACGGCGTCCGGAGTGGCCGACACGGGACGGTCTCGCAGTGTCCCTTGAGGACGGTGCTACTTGCTCGCCACCTTGCGGTAGCGCGCCGTCGCCAGGGGCGCGAACACCGCGATGATCGCCACGCAGCACAGGATCGAGTACAGCGCCGCGTGCTCCGCCGGCCAGCCCGTCGGCGGGACGCCGAAGCGGTTGCCGAACAGGGCGCGCGTCGCGTTGATCACCGCCGTGAACGGGTTCCAGTCGGCGATCGCCCGGAGGAACGGCGGCATCTTGTCTGTCGGCACGAACGCCGACGACACGAAGCTCAGCGGGAACATCCAGATCAGCCCCGCGCTCTGCGCCACCTCGACGCTGCGCGCCGTGAGGCCGATCAGCGCGCCGACCCACGACAGCGCCCACGCGAACATCAGCATCACCAGGTAGCCGAGCACGGCGTCGAGGAAGCTGCCGCGGATCCGCCAGCCGACGATCAGCCCGCACAGCGACATCACGACCAGTGCCACCACGCTGACGACGAGGTCCGACGTCGTGCGGCCGAGGACCACCGCGATCCGGGACATCGGCAGCGAGCGGAACCGGTCGATGATGCCCTTCTGCAGGTCGTTGGCGAAGCCGATGACCGTGAACGCCGAGTTGAACGCCACCGTCTGGGCGAAGATCCCGGCGATGAGGAACTCGCGGTAGGCCCCGCCGCCCGCGTCGCCGCCGATCGCGTTGCCGAAGACGTAGGCGAACAGCAGCACGAACATGATCGGCTGCAGCGTCGCGGCCATCAGCCAGTCCGGGTTGCGCCGGACGTTCATCAGGTTGCGCCAGGTGATGACGCCGCCGTCGGAGATGCCCTTCGTGAGCGCGTTCACTTCGCGGCCTCCTCTTCGGCGCCGTGCCCGGTCAGGGACAGGAAGACGTCGTCCAGCGTGGGCCGGTGGAGGCCGACGTCCTGGACCGTGATGCCGCGCCCGTCGAGCTGCCGCAGCGCCTCGATGAGCGCCTTGGGTCCGGTGTCGACGAGGATCTCGGCGCGGCGCGTGTGCTCGTCCCCGGTCGGTTCGCCGGTGCCGACCGCGCGCAGGACGTCGAGGGTGGCCGGCAGGTCCGCGGCCGAGGCGACGACCAGCTCGAGGCGTTCGCCGCCGATCTGCGCCTTGAGCGCGTCGGCGGTGCCGCGGGCGATCACCTTGCCGTGGTCGATGACGACGATCGAGTCGGCCAGCTGGTCGGCCTCTTCGAGGTACTGGGTGGTCAGCAGCACGGTGGTGCCGTCGGCGACGAGCTCCTTGATCACGGCCCAGGTGTCGAGGCGCCCGCCGGGGTCGAGGCCGGTGGTGGGCTCGTCGAGGACGACGACCGCCGGCTCGGCGACCAGCGCGCCGGCCAGGTCGAGCCGCCGGCGCATGCCGCCGGAGTACCCCTTCGCCGGCCGGTCGGCGGCCTCGGCGAGCTGGAACCGCGCCAGCAGCTCCCGGGCGCGGGCCCGGGCCGCGGGTTTGCGACGGCCGTAGAGCCGCCCGACCATGTAGAGGTTCTCGAAGCCGGTGAGGTTCTCGTCGACGGCCGCGTACTGCCCGGACAGCCCGATCCGCTGCCGCACCGCGTCCGGTTCGGCCAGGACGTCGTGCCCGGCCACCCACGCCTCGCCCGAGTCGGGACGCAGCAGCGTGGTCAGGATCCGGACGGTGGTGGTCTTGCCGGCGCCGTTCGGGCCGAGCAGGCCGAGCACCCGTCCGGCCGGGATCTCGAGGTCGACGCCGTCGAGCGCGCGGGTCGAACCGTAGGTCTTCACGAGCCCGCGTACCCGGACGGCGATGTCCGGCTCCGGTGGCGACAGGGCCGGCATGGCGGCTCTCCTTCCGACGACACCGCCAAGCTAGGGCACGCTGTCCCGGTTGTCCTCCGGGATTCTCCCGGAGAGGGGTCAGTTCGCCGAGAGCGTCACGGCGAACTCCGGCGGCGTCCGCAGCGACTGGAACACCACGCAGTACCGCTCGGTGAGCTTCTTGAGCGTCGCCAGCTGCTCCTCGGAAGCGTCGGTGTCCAGCGCGAACGACAGCCGGATCGCGCGGAAGCCGACCGGCGCGTCCTTCGCGACGGCGAGCGTGCCGCGGAAGTCGAGGTCGCCTTCGGCCCGGACGCGCCTGCCCCGGACGTCGAGGCCCAGCGACGTCGCGACCGCCCGCAGCGTCACCCCGGCGCACGCCGCGAGGGCCTCCAGGAGCATGTCGCCGGAACAGGCCAGGGTGCCGTCGCCGCCGGTCGCCGGGTGCAGGCCGGCTTCCACGACCGACTTCCCTTCGGGGGTCCGGGTGGCGGAGCCCCCGGCCCGGGGCGAAGCCCCGGATGTCACCGCGCGGCCGGTTTCCACCTTGCAGGAGATGCCGAGGCCGTCGAGTTCGGCGTCGGCGTGCAGGGTGACGAGCGCGCTTTCCGGTGCGTCGCGGTACTTGTCCTTCAGCGGGGCCTGGGTCGCGCGCAGCTCTTCGGTGTCCATGGGCCCGATTGTGCCCGCTCGCCAAGGGAAAGCGAAAAGGCGGGGAACCCGGATTTTCCGGATTCCCCGCCTTTTCAGTGCGGATTCAGTTGTTTCAGCTCAGCGTCACCGCGGCGTCGTCGATGACGAACGACGTCTGCAGCGAGCTGTCCTCGGTACCCGTGAACTTCAGCGCGAGGGTCCCGCCGGCGGCCGACGAAACGTCGACCGTCTTGAGGACGTACCCGGCGGCGGCGTTCACGTTCGAGAAGCTGCCCAGCGTGGCGCTGCCGTTGGTCACGGTCAGCTTGTCGTAGACGGTGCTGCCCGTCTCGGCCGTGTCGATGTGCAGGTAGTACGTCAGGCTGGCGTGGCACCCGGCCGGGATGCTCACCGACTGCGCGAGCGTGTCGGTGTGCGTGGTGCCGTACCCGTTCAGCCAGGCGTTGTAGGTGCCGCCGTGGGTCGGCTCACCCGACGAACCGTTCTGCCCGATGACGCCGCTGGTCTGCGTCCAGCTGGTGGCGCCGGACTCGAAGCCGCCGTTGAGGAGCTTCTGGCCGGAGCAGCCGGTGGTGGTGCCGACGGTCCAGGAGAACGACGCCGTGCCGGTCTTGTTGGCCGCGTCCTTCGCCGTCACCGTGACGCTCGAGGTGCCCGCGGTGGTCGCGGTGCCCGAGATCGTGCCGGTGGAGGCGTTGATCGACAGGCCGGCCGGGAGGCCGGTGGCGGTCCAGGAGTACGGCGCGGTGCCACCGCTGGCGGACAGCGGCAGGTTGACCGAACCACCGGTCGTGGTGGACTGGTTGCCCGGGTTCGAGACGGTCACGGTGCCGGTCGCGGAGCACGTCGGGTCACCCGACTGCGCCGGCACGGAGATCGCGTCCCACGCCGCCTTGACGGTGTTGAACTCGGTGCAGCTGCCCGGGAAGAGGTTCTTCGCCGCGGTCAGCGTCCAGGTGCGGTACTTCAGGTACGAGCTGCCCGTGGTCTTCAGCAGCATCGCGTTGTAGAAGATCTTCACCGCGTTCTGCACACCGAGGCCGGTGATGCTGGTGCTGTTGCACGTGGTGCTGGTCGGCTGCCCGTTGGTCGGGTTGGTGCCTTCGGCCAGCAGGTAGAACCAGTGGTTGCCGGGGCCGGCGGACGCGTGGACCTCACCGTTGGGGACGGAGCTGTCGTAGCAGTTCTTGTCGCCCAGCGCCGACGGGTTGTACATGTTGCGGATCGGGCCGGAGCCGACCAGGTTGACCTGCTCGCCGACGAGGAAGTCCGGCTGGTCGTAGGGAGCGGGCTCGTTCGCGAACCACTCGGTCGAAGCGCCGAAGACGTCCGCGACGAACTCCTGGGTGCCCGAACCGGAAATGCCGCCCGGGGTGTGGTCGTCGACGCCGTGGCCGTGCTCGTGCGCGACGACGTCGATCGAACCGATCCACTGGCCGTTGGTGTTCTTGCCGATCTGGACCTGGGTGCCGTCGTAGTAGGCGTTCTGGTCGTTCAGCCCGACGCGGATCGGCCAGCCGCCGCCGCTGCCGTCGAAGCTGTTGCGGCCCAGCCACTGCGAGAGCATCTTGTTCTCGGTCTGGGCGGCGAACAGCGCGTCGACGCAGCCGGTCTCGCGGCTGGTGGCGTTGCCGTTGCCCCAGGCGTCGTCCGGACCGCTGAAGGTGGTGTTGTTGGCCGCGTCCTGGCAGGACGTGTTGGTGATCGTCGGGTCCTTCAGCGAGTACGTGCTACCCGAGTGCGTGGTGTCGAGGTGCACCGGGTTCGGGCCGTTCCACGCGCTGGTGCCGTCACCGTTCATGACGTGTTCCTGCGTGTGCAGCACCTTGCCGGTGGCCGCGTCGACGACGACGTCGAGCCGGCTCGGCCCTTCGGCGTTGCGGCCGACGACCGTGCTCTGCCACGCCAGCGCCGGCGAGCCGAGCGCGAAGACGACCTGCTGCGCGGGGCTCACGCTGTCCACGGAGGCCAGCTGCTGCCGGGCGGTGGCTTCGGCCGCGGCCTTGCTCACCTTGCCCGAGGTCGTGGCGAGGTTGATGGTCTGGTCCTGCGCGACGGAGGTGCCGAGCACCTGGCCCGTCGAGTTGGTCGTGACGACGAAGTCGCCGCCGACCACCGGCAGGCCCTTGTAGCTGCGCTCGTAGGGGATGTACTGCAGCCCGTTGGTGGAGGAGATCGCTTTCTGGGCCAGGAAAACGTCGTCCGAGCTGGCGTGCAGCGCGGCGGGCCTGCTCGCCACGAGGCCGGCGGCCGCGGTGGCGGCTTGGGCCTGGGCGCTCGGGGCGGCGTTCGGGGTCGCGTTCGGGGCGGGTTGCGCCTGTGCGGTACCGGTGATGCAGAGGGCGCCGATGAGCACGCCGGTTGCTGCCAAGACGACAGGACGTCTCAGTTCCATCGAGGAATCTCCTCCGGGCAGGGTGAACCAGGCCCGGGTTTGAGGCGGGCCCAGCTCAGGGGAACGAGAGGTGGTGCTGTGGAACGGAAATCAGAATCCGGTGCTGAGGCCTCGTGAACAAGCGACTAACGTACGGTCTTATTGACATATGGCAATACTTCCCAAAACCGACATTTAACACCTTTGGGATTCTGTCGGGTGATCGTCCACTGAGGACTGCCGGCTGCTCACCGCCGTTCGGGTGATTTTTGGTGCGGCGAAAAAAGAAGGGCCCCTCGCCGCGGACGGCGAAGGGGCCCTTCTTGGTGCGAGCGTGTCAGGCGGTCGTCGCGCGCTTCGGGAGCTTCCAGCCCGGGCGCACGAAGTGGCACGTGTACCCGTTGGGGATGCGCTGGAGGTAGTCCTGGTGCTCCGGCTCGGCCTCCCAGAACTCGCCCACCGGAGCGACCTCGGTGACGACCTTGCCGGGCCACAGACCGGACGCGTCGACGTCGGCGATCGTGTCCTCGGCGACCCGCTTCTGCTCGTCGTTCTCGAAGTAGATCGCCGAGCGGTAGCTCACGCCGATGTCGTTGCCCTGGCGGTTCTTCGTGGTCGGGTCGTGCACCTGGAAGAAGAACTCGAGCAGGTCGCGGAACGTGGTCTGCGCGGGGTCGTAGACCACCTCGATGGCCTCGGCGTGCGTGCCGTGGTTGCGGTAGGTGGCGTGCTGGACGTCGCCGCCGCTGTAGCCGACCCGGGTCGACAGCACCCCGGGCAGCCGGCGGAACAGCTCCTGCATTCCCCAGAAGCAGCCACCGGCCAGGATGGCCTTCTCGGTTGACGTGGTCACGGCGTCACTCCTTCTCCTCGTGCGGTGCTACCACCGGTACAACTTCTGTGGTCAGCCGATGATTCCACGCGGGGATTACGGAAGCCTGACGTCACCCGGCCTGGAGCTTCGCGAGGGTGAGCACGTCGCCGCCGATGCCCCAGCCGCCGTCGGCGACCTCCTCGACCAGCACCATCGTGCTCGCGCGGGCGCGGTCGCCGTAGATCTCGGCGTAGAGCTCGGTGGTGCGGGTGACGATCTGCTCCTTTTGTGCGGGAGTGAGTGTGCCGGCGGGGACCTTGAAGTTGGCGAACGGCATGTCGGTGTCCTTCGTTATCGTCGCTTACGTGATGACGTAACCGACGTTAACACTTTCCGTGGATCGACGCTACCGTCTGCTTGATAACGACGATACCGGCTGGTAGCGTCGCTGCTGTGGACTTGCGAACGCGGATTCTGGAAGCGGCCGCCGACCTGCTGTCGCGGTCGGCCGAGGCCGACTTCTCGACGCGCGCGGTCTGCGAGGCCGCCGGGGTCGGCGCGCCGGCGCTGTACCGGCAGTTCGGCGACAAAGAGGGCCTGATGGCCGCCGTCGTCGACCACGGGTTCGAGAAGTACCTCGCCGGCAAGCGGGCCGCGCGGCCGTCCGGCGACCCGGTGCGCGACCTGCGCGACGGCTGGGAGAACCACGTCGCGTTCGCCGTCGGGAACCCGAACTACTACCGGCTGATGTACTCCGGCCTCTCGACGCCGCCCAACGCCGCGGCCGAGGCGCACGGCCTGCTGCTCGAGGTGCTCGAACGCTGCGCGGCCGCCGGGCGGCTCGCGGTGGCGCCGGCGGTCGCCGCGCGGATGGTGATGGCGGCCAACGCCGGCGTCGCGCTCTCGATGATCACCCGGCCGGCCCTGTACCCGGACACCGGGTTTTCGGTGCGGGTCCGGGAGAGCGTGCTCGCGGGCATCCTGGCCGGCGAGCCGGCGGAACCGGCCGGGGGAGTGGCCGCCACGGCGGCCACGCTCGGCGCCCAGCTGCGCAAGGACGCCCCGGCGGCTCTGTCCGCGGCCGAGGTGACGCTGCTGCAGGAGTGGCTGGACCGCCTGGCCGAATGATCCACAGTGGACACTCGGCCGGACACCCGACCGCAGTGCGGTGGGTGATGCGCCATCCGGGTTGTCTTCGCCGCGTTCCGCGTTCCACGCGGCGACGGGCGCACGGCGATGCGACCATGGCCCCGGGGCCGGTCCCCGGTCCTGCCTGGGGAGGAGGCGCGATGCCGGACATCGCCCCGGAACGCACCAGCGGCGTCCTGGTCGTCGAAGTGCGCGGGGAGCTCGACATCGCGACGGTCGTCCGCTGGACGACGGTGATCGAAGCCGCGATCTGCGAGCTGCCGGGCCCCCACCTGCTGGTCGTCGACCTCGGCGAGCTGGGCTTCCTGTCCGCCCGCGGCGCGGCGGGCCTGCTGGAGGCGTTCGACCTCTGCCGCGACCGGGGCATCGACGGCTGCCTGATCGTCCCCCCGGGCACGGCGGTCAGCCGGGTGGTGCGGTTGTCCGGGCTCGACCGCCGGGTCCCGGTGTACCCGGACCGCCTGGCCGCGATCGCGGCGTCCCAGCCGGTGGAGATGCGCTGGCTGCACGCCCACGCACGCTGACCACCCGGCTGGCCCCCGGCTGCCGCTCGCGCTGTCGCGGGACCTGGGCCCGCGCGACGTCAGGCCGGCTCGCGCACCAGCTCCGCCGCCGCCTCGGTGAACGCCCGCACCCGGGCCGTCGTCGCGTCGGCTCGCCAGACCAGGCCCCACTCCAGTCGCGGCGCGTCGCCGAACGGGACGTACGCGAGGTCGGGCCGCGGGTAGTACCGCCGGATGTGGGCGCCCACCGGCAGGACGCCTTCGCCCGCGCCCGCCGACGTCAGCAGTTCCTGCAGGCCCGCGGCCGGCCGGGTCACGGCGTCCGGCGCGTGCTCGTCGAGCCACGGGTCCGGCAGTGCGCAGCGCAGCACCGTCACCCGCGCCAGGTCCGCGGCCGGCACCGACTCGCGCCGGGCGAACGGGTGGCTCGCGGCCACCGCGAGGAAGCGCCGCTCCCGCACCAGCACCGGGCCGGTGACCAGGCCCGGGCCGTCGAGGGGGAGGCCGGCCAGTACGACGTCGACCTCGCCGTCACGCAGCCACGGCAGCACCTCGGCGGGCCGGACCTCCCGGAACTCGACCCGGCAGCCCGGCTGCCGCCGCCGGAACAGCTCGGCCACCCCGGCCAGCAGCTGCCCGCCCGCCGCGTCGCCGAACGCGACGCGCAGCGTGCCCGTCACCCCGCGCCCGGCCTCGATCGCCTTCCCGAACGCCGCCTCGACCGCCGACCACGCGGGCCCGAGGTCGGCCAGCAGCCGCCGCCCGGCCGGCGTCAGCTCGACCCGGCGGCTGGTCCGCGCGAACAACGGCACGCCGACGTGGCGTTCGAGCTTCCGGATCGTCTGGCTGACCTGCGCGGTCGACACGTGCAGCCGCTCGGCCGTGCGGCCGAAGTGCAGCTCCTCGGCGAGCGTCAGGAAGGACTCCACCTCACGCCGCTCCGGCGCACCGTTAACCACCACTTCACGATCGTGGCACAAAAGCGCGTTGATCACCCTCACGAGCGCGACGAGCCTGGAGCGCGTGACCACTTCGCTCCAGGATCTCCACGACCGCGTCGAGATCATCGACGCGCTGTACCGCTTCGGCCTCGGCCAGGACCTCAAGGACCGGGCGCTGTTCGCGTCGTCGTTCGCCGCCGACGCCGAGCTCGACTTCCGGCCGGCGGCCGCGCGGTGGGGCGCGGCGCCGCCGGTGCTGACCGGCCGGGAAGCCATCGCCGACACGATCCTCGCCCTGTTCGCCGGCCGCGTCGACACGACCCACCAGGTCACCAACCCGCGCGTCACGATCGACGGCGACACCGCGCGCCTGACCGCGCTGGTCGAGGCGCAGCACCTGCTGAGCCCCGCCCACGACGTCCACGCGCTGCTGAAGAACCGCTACGACGTCGACCTGGTCCGGGACGGCGACCGCTGGGTGCTGCGCCGCGTCGTCATCGAAAACGCTTGGTACACCGGCGATCCCGCCGCGATCTTCGGCTGAGCCGGGCTACTCGCCGCGCATCGAGCGGCGGATGGCGGCCAGCCTGTCCTTGGCCGCCTGGTCGCGGTCGGCGATCTTCTTGTCCAGGGCCTCGGTCGTGTTCTCGGTCCCCAGCCCGGCCACCTCCTCCGCGCCGAGCGAAGTCGTGTACCGGTTCTCGATCTTGTCCCGCACGAAGTCGAAGCTCGGGACGCCGCCCTCGCTGTAGTCCGGGTCCGGCAGCGCCGGCGACGGCACCGCGAGGGCGGCGGCCGGGGTTTCGTCGACGATCTCGCCGTCCACCACGTTCGGGTCGTCCACGGGCTTGTCGTTCATCGTCGCTCCTCGCCACTGCCGGTCTGCCACCGACCTTAGCGCCGGAGCGGTCAGTCCCGCCGGTGCTTCGCCGGTGGCGCCGCCAGCGTCGCGCGGACCGCCCGCTCGACGAGGATCGGCACGAAGACGTGGATGCGGGCGTCGCCGAACCGCGCGCGTTCGCGCTCGACCAGGTCGTGGACGGATTCCCGGCCGTAGTCGCGGGCCAGCCGGTCCTCGACCACCGACAGCTGCAGGTCCAGCTGTTCGGAAGCGATGGTGTCCAGCGTGGGTGTGCTCATGAAGGGCCTCCCTGCGTCGCGTAAGGGGGAGGTACCCGGCGAGACGACCAGGGGGTGAACTGAAGATGAACGACAGGGGCGCGTCCGGCAGTGGGTAATTCGGCCGTGTGCGGTCGCGGCCGGGTGGTGAATTCTCGACGCGGTAAGTCGCTTGCCGGAGGGAGCAGACCATGAGTGCCGGGGCGTACCACGCCGAGACGACGGAGATGGGGACGGTCGTCAAGGCGGTCGAAGACGTCGGGTCGTCGTTCCTGTCGACCACGCGGGACCTCGAAGGTCTCGTGCTGAACGCCCTGTCGTTCGCCGGGATCGGCAGCGGCGTCGCCGCCGCGAACTCGGCGCTGCACTCGCAGCTCGGCAGCGCGTTGCAGAAGTTCCTCAGCCTGATCGGGAACGTCAACCAGAACGTGCAGACGGCCGCGAACGGCTACAACGCCGCGGACGCCGACGTCGCCCAGGGCTACGGCGGTGGCACGCAGCAGGCCGCGGGTGGCGGTGGCGCCGCGGCGGCGGCCGCGCCGATACCGCAGCTCGACCCGCGCGTCGTCGACTCGATCATGGCGTCCGAGGGCGCCACGGGGGAGCAGGGCGGCGTGCCCGAGGCCTACGGCTTCCGGCAGAACATGCACAACGGCTACGACCAGATCATCGCGGCGCGCGAGCAGTACGGCCAGGGCAGCGCCGAGGAACGCGCCGTCGTCAGCGACCTGATGAGCGCGAACGCCCGCGCGGCCGGCGCGCTCAACTTCACCGACGCCGGCACGCAGGCCGCGATCATGTCCGGCGCCCACATGCGCGGCGCCGGCGGCGTCCGCGCGATCATCAACCACATGGGCGGCGACGACATCGTGCGCAGCTCGAACACGATCAGCGACGCGGCGGTCCAGCACGTCCAGGGCCTGTCGGCGCAGGACTTCCAGCAGCAGTTCCACGACGCGCGCATCGAGTACGACCGCCAGATCTACGGCGGTACGACCACGCACCAGGGCGGGCACACGGCGAACTGGTGGGACCGCTACGGAAACGGGCTGACCCAGCGCTACGACCGCGAGCAGAACGAGTTCCTCGGACTGTCCCAGCCGCAGAACTGAACCGTTCCAATGATCTTCGGGGCGATTCGAAGATCGGGAAACGGGGCACCTCACCTCCTGTAGCCGAACGACAGCGGGAGGCACACGATGATCCGGAGGATGACCGCGGTACTGGGCGGGATCGCCGCCATGGCGGGCGTGGTGACGCTCGCCGGGACGGCGGAAGCGGCTTCAACGCCGTGCAGTGCCGAAGCGAAAGCCTGCGTCCAGCGCAGTACGAACACGGCGTGGTTGACGGACGGCGCCGGGAACGTCACGCACGGCGGGGTCCCGATCACGGTCGGGCTCGCGAAGTACCCGACTCCGCTCGGGACGTTCCACGTGCAGTACAAGGACATCGACCACTACAGCAAGCAGTTCAACGGGCCGATGCCGTATTCGGTGTTCTTCACGAACACCGGGGTCGCGTTCCACCAGGGCAGCCTGAAGGTGAAGTCCCACGGCTGCGTGCACCTTTCGCACGCGGACGCGGTCATCTTCTACAACACGCTGCACCCGGGTGACGTGGTCCAGGTCGTGGCCTGACCTGGCTGTCCTTTGTGGAGCAGTCCAGCGAGGACAGCGCCGAAGACCAAGTGGTCCAGCACCTGCGGAACGCGGGGAAGCGTGCGCACCGCCGGGTAGGCCCGCGCGGCGATCCCGAGATCGAGCGCCGCGATGGCCAGCCCGGCCACGGCACCGCGGGTGACGCCGAGTTCGTGGCGGCGGACGGCGCAGCTCAGCACGACGGTCCAGAGGGAAGAGATACCGATGTGCGCGACCAGCCCGGCGGCGACGCCGGGCCGGTCGCGCCGTCCGGGCAGCAGAGTCCCGGCCGCGCGCGTCGCGGCGAGGACGTCACCACGCGTCAGCACGGCATGAGCGGTGGACGGAACCCCGCTCACCACAGCGGCGATCACCCCGGCACGGACGAAGCGGTTCACAGCGCCGCGAGGTAGCCGGCCAGCCGGATCCGCAGCCCGCGGACGTAGGGAAGCGCGATCGTGAACGCGGCCGCGGGGTGATAACCGGACAGCCGGTCGCCGTGCGTACACGGCCCGGCGAAGTAAACGAAGGCGTCTTCGTCGTCGTAACGCCCGGGAGACCAGCGCGTCGCATCACCGGCCCGGCGATCCGGGCACTCGGCCCGCGCGACCCAGTACGCGCCGAGTTTCATCACCTTGGCCAGCTGGACGGCGAACCCGGCGAGATCGGTCTCCGGCAGCCCAAGCCCCCGCCCGCTCCACACCCGCGGCGTACGGTAGTCGTCCCCCACGAGGTGGCCGAACGTGACCGAGCCGCCCACGCACCGACGCGTCCAGCGAGCGGATTCCGTTGCCCCAGCGGGAACTCCGCGCCGCCCGCCGACGATCTCCAGCGTCATGGGAAAACGATAGTCGATCAACCGGTGATCGACACCGCCGCGCGGGTTGCGTCGGCTGCGCCGCCCGGTCTAGTGACACCCGTTCAGAGCCGGATGGGCTTCTTGTTCATGAACTCCTCGATGCCCAGCGGCCCCAGTTCCCGGCCGATGCCCGAGCGCTTGATGCCGCCGAAGGGGAGATCCGCCTCCGAGCCGCCCGACTTGTTCAGGTAGACCATGCCCGCCTCGATGCCGCGGGCCACGCGCGTGGCCCGGGTGCGGTCGGTGCCGAAGACGCTCGCGCCCAGGCCGAACGGTGTGTCGTTGGCCAGGGCGATCGCCTCCTCCTCGGTCTCCGCGCGGAACACCAGGACCACCGGGCCGAAGATCTCTTCATGGTAGGCGGCCATCTCCGGTGTCACGTCGGTGAGGACCGTGGCCTCCAGGTAGGCGCCCGGGCCGGGGACGCGGTGGCCGCCCGCGCGCAGCGTCGCGCCCTCGCGGATCGCCGTCTGGACCTGGGCGGCGACCTCGTCCGCCGCCGCGATCGAGGCCAGCGGGGGCAGCGTCGTCGCCGGGTCCGCCGGGTCGCCCGGGACGTAGTACTCCGCGACGCGCTTGGCGAGCCGGTCGACGAACTCGTCGTAGAGCCCGCCCAGCACGATCATCCGCTTGGGCGCGTTGCACGACTGGCCGCAGTTGCGCATCCGGGCGGTCGCGGTGACCTTCACCGTCTCGTCCAGGTCGTCGGTGTCCAGCACGATCAGCGGGTCGGACCCGCCGAGCTCGAGGACGCACTTCTTGAGGTTCCGCCCGGCCTCGGCCGCGACGGAGATCCCGGCCTGCTCGCTGCCCGTCAGCGAGACGCCCTGGATGCGCGGGTCCGCGAGCATCCACGGGACCTGACGGCTGGCGGCGAAGACGTTCTCGTACGCGTCTTCGGGCACGCCGGCGTCCTGCAGCACCCGCTCGATCGCGGCGGCCGAGCGCGGGCAGATCGACGCGTGCTTGAGCAGGATCGTGTTGCCCAGCACCAGGTTCGGCGCGACGAACCGGGCGACCTGGTAACACGGGAAGTTCCACGGCATGACGCCGAGCAGCGCGCCGATCGGCTCCTTGGTGAGTACGGCCTCGCCGCCGCGGATCGGGAGCGGCTCGTCGGCGAGCAGGTCCGGGCCGCGCTCGCCGTAGTACCGGAAGATGTCGACGACGATGCCGATCTCCCCGCGGCCTTCGTTGATCCGCTTCCCCATTTCGAGCGTCATGATCGCGGCCAGCTCGTCGGCGCGTTCGGCGAACAGGTCCGCGGCCCGCAGCACGATCGCGGCCCGCTCGGCGACCGGCCGGCGCCGCCAGGCGCGGTATCCGCCGTGCACCCGGCCGATCGCGGCGCGGACCTCGTCGTCGGTCGCGTTCGGGATCTCTTCGACCAGCTCACCCGTCGCGGGATCAGTGACTGAGTACATGAGAGCGACGGCCTCCAGCTTCGACGGCAACGCGGTCGAAGCTGAGTATAGCCTACTGAATACTGTATACACTAGGAGTGGCTGAGTGCTGGCGCTCGGGGCGACTCCGCTGAAGGGTGGCGAGCGGGGAACGGGGCCAAGTCGCACCGTTCCCCGTCCCATCCGGGTTGCTACGGGATGATTCCTCGCGACGCCAGCGCGTCCGCCAGGCGTTCGCGCAGTTCCTGCGCCGTGGCCTGGACGTCGATCTCCGCCGGGGGTGAGAGCACCTTCGAGATCACCGTCGACAGGTTCTGGTACGCCGGGGTCAGGGGGCGGACCGCCGCGTCCGTCAGCGCCGCCTGGATGTCGCCCTTCATCGGGTACTGGTCCGCCATCGTCGGGTTCGCCGTCGGGTCGGCCGGTTTCGACGCGTCGAGCGGGGCCGTGTCGCGGTAGATCGACGCCAGGCTCGGCGGGATGCCGTCGACCAGGGCCTGGTACTTCTGGCTCGACGCGTTGCGCAGGCACAGCGCGGCTTCGAACGCCTCCGGCTTGTGCTGCGAGTACGTGCTCACCGCCAGGTTGAAGCCGCCGATGGTGACCCGGCTGGGCTGCCCGGCGACGACCGACGGGTAGCGCGTCCACTTGAAGTGGCTCAGCTCCTGCGGCTTCTCCTTGGCGTAGGAGGCGTACACGAACGGCCAGTTCAGCTCGGTCGCCGCCTGGCCGCGCTGGAACGCCTGGCGGATCTCGTCTTCCTTCTGGTTCGTCAGCGACGGGTCGGTGATCCCCGCGGTCGTGAGCCGCTTCAGCAGCTCGAGGGCCTTCACCGCGCCGTCGTCCATCACCACGGACTTGCCGTCGTCGGACAGGATGTGCCCGCCCGCCGACGCCACCAGCGTGTTGTAGAAGACGACCAGACCCTCGTACTGCGCGCCGGTGAACACGACCTGGTACGGCTTCCCGGCCGCCTTCAGCTGCTGGGCCTGGTCCATCAGCTGGTCGAACGTCTTGGGCGGCGACGGCGTGATCCGGTCGTCGTACCAGAGCAGCTGCACGTTGGTGTTCTTCGTGGCGCCGTAGAGCTTTCCGTTCCACTTGGCCGTCGCCAGCGGGCCGGGCAGCACGTCCCGGGTGGCGGCCGCGGCGTCGGCGCCGGTCCACTCCTGCGCCCAGCCCGCCTCGGCGAACTCGGGCACCCAGGTGACGTCGAGGCCGAGCACGTCCAGCGAGGTGTCGCCCGCGGCGAGCCGGCGGACCATCTGCTCGCGCTGGCCGTCCGCGCCGCGCGGCAGCTTGTTGTAGACGATCTTGTACCGGCCGCCGGCTTCCTGCGTGCACTTGTCGACCACCGTCTGGAGGTGGTCTTCCGGCGAGATGTAGAGGTTGATCGTGAGTCCCGCGGCCCCGGAGCACGCGGCGAGCGCGCTGCTCGCCAGGAGCGCGGCGCCCACGACGGGAAGGATCTGGCGCATGACGGCCTCCTTGCCGGACAGGCCACGCTGATTGCAAGCGCTTGCAGCGATGATTATCCTCGATCGAGGTGGGTGTCAATCCGCCAACCGTGAAGGACCGCAAGCGCTTGCAAGACCCGGGGTGGGGAATGCCGGACAAGCTCGACGACGTCGCCCGGCTCGCCGGGGTCTCGGCGGCGACCGTCTCGCGGGCCTTGCGCGGCGTGCCGGGGGTCGCCGAGCGCACGCGGACGCGGGTGCTGGCCGCCGCCGCGGAGCTCGGCTACGCGATCTCGCCCGCCGCGTCGAGCCTGGCCACCGGCCGCACCGGCACGGTCGGCGTGATCGTGCCCTACGTCGACCGCTGGTACTTCGCGCGCCTCATCGCCGGCGTCGAACGCGTGCTGCGCGAGGCCGGGATCAGTTTGCTGCTCTACAACCTGGGTGACGACACGGGCCGCGCCCGGTTCTTCGCCGGCCTCCCGCTGCGCCGGCGCGTCGACGCGGTGCTCGTGCTGTCGCTCCCGCTCTCGGCGATCGAACGCGAACTGCTGCTGGGCCTCGACGTCCCGCTCGTCACGATCGGCACCGAAGAGCCCGGCGCGGACTCCGTCGGGATCGACGACCACGGCGCCGCGGTGACCGCGATGCGCCACCTCGTCCAGCTAGGCCACCGCGAAATCGCGTTCATCGGCGAAGACGCGCCGGTGCCGCTCGGGTTCACGACGCCGTTGCGCCGGCTGGCGGCGTACCGCGAGATCTCCCACGCGGTGTGCCGCGAAGACGGCCGGGCGCCGGACGCCGCGTTCGAGACCGGCGGCGGGTTCACCGTCGCCGGCGGGGAACGGGCGATGGGCACCCTGCTGGGCCTGCCCCGCCGGCCGACCGCGGTGTTCGCCGCGTCGGACGAGATGGCCTTCGGCGCACTGCGGGCGCTGCGCCGGGCCGGGCTGCGGGTGCCGGACGACGTCTCGGTGCTCGGGTTCGACGACCACGACCTGGCCGAGCTGCTCGACCTGAGCACCGTCGCCCAGCCGGTGGCCGAGCTCGGTGGGCGTGCCGGCGAGCGGATCTTGGCGCGATTGTCCGATGGAAAAATCCTGACATCTCCGGCGATCTTGCGGACAAGGCTAGTCCTTCGGGGCAGTACCGCCCCGCCGGCGAGCCGTTGACCTGCACTTTTTCCGGCGTTGCTCTGTTCGGTCGATTGCGGCCTAGGCGATCACCGGGTCAAATAATCGCCGACAAGGATTAATCGCAGTGAGGAGCTGGCTGTGCAGTGGGGGTCCGTGCTCGAAGATGGCGGGGCGGGCATGGTCCGTCCGTACTTCCGCACCCATGGCCGGACGCGGCCGACACGCGATCTTCCCGTCGAGACATTGGTCTCGACCACACCGCGGGGGCGGGCCGTGGTGCGGGGGAGCTCGCGGGAGGAGTCGGAGATCTGCGCGCTGCTCCGGACGTCCCAGTCGGTCGCCGAAGTCGCGGCGCTGCGCCGGATTCCGCTGGGGGTGGCGCGGGTCCTGCTGTCGGATCTCGCCGACCGCGGCCTGGTGGCCGTGCACACCGTCCGGATGACCGCGGGCAACCGGCCGAGCCTGGACCTGATGCACCGCATCCTCCAGGGCCTCAGCGCGTTGTGAACTCCCGGATCAGCCGGGCGAACTCGGCCGGCTGATCCAGCGGGAGCAGCGTGTAGCTGTCGGCCACTTCGACGAGCTTTCCCTTGGGCAGCAACGCCGCCAGCCGTTTCCCGTGCTCCGGCGGCATCACGCGGTCCTCGCTCGCCCAGACGACGAGCACCGGCCGGTCGAACGCCGGCAGCCGCTCGGCGGGCTCCCGCAGGAAGCCCGGGTCGGCGCCCGCGGCGCGCAGCATGCGGACGGCGTCACGGCGGATTCCCGCGTCGGTCAGGATCGGCCGGACCCAGCCCGCCGTGGTCGCGTCGCCGCGCTTGGTCAGCCACCCGAACGCGATCGGCAGGCGCCGCACCGCGCGCAGGCGCATCTGCTGCATGAACAGCCCGAACAGCCGCGGCGAGAGCTTGCCGGACGTCACTACCGTCCTGCCGGTGAGACCGGGCGGGAAGTTGTCGAACGCCTCGCACGAACCGAGCACCACGCGGCTCACGCGCGCCGCGCCGTCCGCCATCAGCAGCTGGACCAGCGCGCCGCCGGTGTCGACGCCGACCAGCGTGACGTCCCGCAGGTCCAGCCGGGCGAGGAACTCGCCCAGCAGCCGGGCGATCCCGGGTAGCGACAGGTCCGCGTCCGCGCGCATCGGGTGCCGGTGCGCGCCGAGCGGCAACGTCGGGACGACGCACCGGTGGTCGGCGGCGAGATCCGCGACCGGGCCGTCCCACAGCGAGCCGTCCATCAGCAGGCCGTGGACCAGGACCACGACCGGGCCCGGCCCGCCGCTGTCGGTGTACTCGACGGTTCCTGCGGACAGTTCGACCTGCATGCCGGCCTCCCAGTGACGTCCCCCTGGGCAGAAGTGAACCACGTGGTTCGCAAACTGTCGAGGAACTCAGGAAGCCGCTTCCTCCCGCTCCACCGCGCGCAGCAGCGCCTGGAACCCGGCTTCGGCGCCCGAGCCGTCGTCGCTGGTCAGCAGGTCCACCAGAAACCCGCGCAAGGTCGCCAGGATCATCTCCGCGACTTCGAGTTTCCGCTGGTCAGGCCAGTGCGCCGGGCAGAACGACACCAGTGTCGGCAGGTACTGCTGCGACGCACCCCGGCCGAGGGCGGCGTAGCGGCCCGGGTCGTACATCGCCAGGCCCATGGCTTGGTCGAGCACCCGCCGCAGCCGCGACTCCTCGTCGCGGAGGCTGTGCCACGCGGCCCGGACGCGGGCGCTGAGCGTGGCCGGCTCGGCGGTGCTCGCCGCCAGTGCGTTGCCGATCCGGCGCTCCCGCAGGTTGACGACCGCCTGGCGGAGCAGGTCTTCGCTGCCGTCGAAGTGGTAGAGCAGCACCTTGTGCGTCGTCCCGGCCGCCCGCGCGGCGCGCCGGAGCGAGAAGTCCACGAGGCCGTTCTCGGCGACGTCGTCGGTCACCTTGTCGAGCAGTTCCCGGCGCCGGGCCTCCCCGCGCGGCGAGCCGGCCGACCGGCGGTAGCCCGCCCGGGCCGGTTCGTCCCCGGTAGCGTTGTCCACGGGAGACAGCTTGGCATGCTGCCCCGGAGGGGATTCGCGATGCACGTGCTGGTGACCGGGGGCAATGCCGGCATCGGGTACTTCGCCGCCGAGCAGCTCGCCTCGGCGGGCGCGGAGGTGACCATCGGCAGCCGCGACGCGGCGAAGGCCGAGGCGGCGGCCGCCTCGATCCGCTCGCACGTCTCGGGCGCGAAGATCCGCCACGTCCGGATCGACCTGGCCGACCTCGCGTCCCTCGAACCGGTCGCGGACGCCGTCGGCGCGCTCGACGCCCTCGTCTGCAACGCCGGGGTGATGCTCGACGAGCCGCCGCGGCGCGAGACGGCCGACGGCCACGAAATGATGTTCGGCACCAACCACCTCGGCCACTTCGCCCTCGTGGCGCGGCTGCTGCCGAACCTGGCCCCGCACGGCCGGATCGTCACCACCGGCAGCTTCGCGGCGAAGTCGTCGAGCCTCGACTTCGCCGACCTCCAGAGCGAACGCGACTACCACCCGAAGCGCGCGTACGAGCGGTCCAAGCTGGCGCAGATGCTGTTCGCGCTGGAGCTCGACCGGCGGCTGCGGGCCGCGGGTTCCAAGCGGCTCAGCGTCGTCGCGCACCCGGGTGGCGCGCTCGACTCGCTGACGCCGTCCCGGCCGCCGGTGCACGTCCGCACCGCCGGGCAGTGGCTGCGCGGACTACCGGCCCGCGTGCTGCTGCAGGGCAAGGACGCCGGTGCGCGTCCCGCCGTCCGCGCGGTGCTCGGCCCGGACGTCGCGGGCGGGCAGCTGTGGGGCCCGCGGACGTTCGGCCTCCGCGGCCGCCCCCGGCTCGAACCCCGCTGGGCGAACCTGACCGAAGATCCGTCCGCGGCGCGGTTGTGGGCGGAAAGTGTCACGCTGACCGGGCTGGACCCGCTGGGGTGACCGTGCGACCCGCACAGCGCTGACGGCACGGCGGTGCCCATCGCACGGTGACGTCTCCGGGACCCGTCCCGGCCGGTTCGCCGCCCTGGCGCTGGGCCGCCGGGTGCTGGCGCTGGGGGAGAGCCCGCCCCGCGCCGGCTTGGCCGCCACGTCCGGACGGCCTGGCCGCGACGCCTCGCCGAGGCGAGCGACGCCCGCTCGCGACCCGCCCCGAGACGGGCCACTTCCTGCACGTCGACCTGCCCCGGCCCGACGAACGGCCGGCGTTGCACCTGGCGTCGCGAGCGGTCATCCTGTCCGACCCGTGACCGGCGGGGTGCGCCGGTCACGGGTGGGATCTAGTCGTCGTCTCCGCCGCCGGTGACGTTCCCGATGCTGGCGGGCACGCCCTTGATCATGTCGACGACGGTCTTGCCGGCCAGGCCCGACTTGCCGAACCACGGGTCGGTCATGACCTTGATCGCCGACTCGAACTTCTCGGCGGCGGCCGGGCTGTTGAAGAGCTTGCCCAGCTCGTGCACGGAGAGGTTGCTGATCTTGTCGAACTTCTGCATGATCTCCGGCGTCACACCGTCCACCTTGGACAGCTTGTCCTTGATGACGTCGGTCATCTGGTCGGTGAACGGCTTGTGCGGCTTGGGATCTGGCGTCGGAGTGGCCGGCGGGTTGCCGGCGTCGTCCGGCTTCGGCGGCGCGGGCTCCGGCTTGGGCGGCGCCGGTTCGGGCTTCGGTTCCGGAGTGGCCGAGGACGGCTTGGGGGCGGGCTCGGGCTTGGGTTCCGGCTTGGGTGGCGCCGGTTCCGGGGTCGCCGAGGACGACGGCGCGGGCTCGGGCTTGGGCTCGGGTGTGGGTTCGGGTTTCGGCTCCGGCTTGGGCTCGGGCGTGGCCGAGGACGGCTTGGGCTCCGGTTCGGGCTTCGGCTCCGGCTTGGGTTCCGGCTTGGGTTCCGGGGTCGCCGAGGACGACGGCGCGGGCTCGGGCTTCGGCTCGGGAACGGGCTCGGGTTTCGGCTCGGGCGTGGGTTCCGGCTTGGGTTCCGGCGTGGCCGAGGACGGCTTCGGTTCCGGAGTCGCGTCCGGCTTCGGCAACGGCGTCGCGGGCGGCTTCGGGGTGGGCGTCGGCGTCAGGCTGCTGGCCGGGGGCTTCGCCCCGGCCAGCTCGTCGCCCGCCTTGCCCATCTTCGCCAGCGACGCCACCAGGTCGCCCAGCTTCTTGGCCAGCTCGATGAGCTTCGTGCCGATCTTGCCCAGTGCCGTGGCCACCGTGCCGATCGTCGTGCCGACGAACAGCGCGATCGACGCGCCGAACGTCACCGGGGCCAGCGCCGCCGCGATCAGGGCGCCCTTGATGATCGTCGCCAGGAGCATCGCGATCAGGTCGCGGAAGATGCCGCGGAACGCGCCGACGATGCCGCCGGCGATCTTCATGTTCTTGCCGGCCTGGTCCAGGTACCAGCCCAGGGAGCCGAGCTGCTCGGTGACCGCGTCCATGTCCTTCTTGAACGCGTCGGCCGCCTTGCCGGACCAGTCCTTCATCAGCGTGTCGATCGCCGTCTGGTGGTCCTGCGACCACTGTTCCAGCTTCTTCTTCTCGGCTGTGAGCGCCTCGCTGGCCGCCGCGATGCCGATCGGGTCGCCCATCAGGATGTCCAGCGGCCACCGCAGGATCGTGATGTGCTCGATGAGCCAGCCGATCCCGGCGGTCAGCAGGCTGCCGATCGGGTCCAGCACGAGACCGATGGTCTCCAGCGCCATGCCCGCCGAGCCGATGCCGATCGCGACCTTGTCGTTGTCCTTGACGGCCTTGTCCAGGCCCACCGCCGCCTCGAAGAACCCGGCCCCGGCCGACGCGTTGTCACTGTTGAAGAGCTCGCCGCCGTGGAGGCTGACGTCCTTGCTCTTGTAGTCGTCGGCCATTATTCGAACCTCACGATCGAATCGACGGCGTCCTGCTCACCGGACTTGTACCGCTTCGCGGCCTCGGTGACCTTGTCCGCGAACTCGCCGATGGTCTTCGCGTAGTCCCCGAACTGGTGGTGCGCCTTGTCGGTCCACGTGCTCGCGCCCGCGGCCATCAGCTGGCACGCCGGGTTGATGCCGAACATGCCGGGGTCGCAGGTCATGCCGCCGACCAGGTCCCCGGTGCTCTTGAGGTTGCTCTCCAGTTCGTCGAGGTGCTGGGCGAACTTCGCCAGCGGCTCGGAATCGACCCGGAACCCGCCGCCGCTCACCAGGGGTTCGATTCGTCGTCGAAGGTGTCGTCGCCCGAGGGACGGCGACGCGGAGCAGGCCCTGCGGCCGGCGGTGGGCCGGCCGGGCGCGGTGGTGGTGGCGGCGGAGTCGCGGCCGGCGGCGGGGTCCGCTCGGGCTCGGCGTTGTCCGGCGCCGCGAAGTCGCCGTCCGGCGGCGGGTCCGGCGGCAGGAAGGACCGGACCATGTCGGTGGACTCGCTGTCGCCGTTGATGGTCGCGAAGGAGTCGGCGACGCTGCGGGCGGTCTGGCGCTGCGCGTCGCGGACCGCGCCCATGATCGCCGCGGTCAGCCGGGCCGGGCCCATCTCGCAGGCCCGGAAGCCGAGCTCGAGGTTCGTCAGGGCGCCGTTGGGGGCGAGGGTCACGGTGACGGCCCCGTCGCGGGTCCGCACGGTGGCCCCGGCGGCCGAAAGCGCTTCACTCAGCGCCGCCGCCTTCGCCTGCATGTCCCGGACCTGCCGATCCAGCAGGAGTTGGAAGTCTTCACCTGGCCCCAGGTTCGGTTGCACGAATTCGACTCCTCGCCATCCGGGGAGGCCGTCTACCAGCGACGACCTGAATTCGGGCAGATTAGCGCACACCGGACGTTCACTCACTGATAGTCGGGGGTATGCCTGCTTTTCTCCTCGTTCTTGCCCGGTTGTGCCTCACCCGGTCGGGTTGACCCGGAGCGCGGTCCGGGTTGCACGATCGAGGGCATGACCGAACTCGACCACTACCGGCCCCTGGGCCGCTCCGGGCTGCGGGTCTCGCCGCTCGCCCTGGGCGCGATGACCTTCGGCACCGGCGCCCTCTGCGCCGACGACGACACGGCCCGCAAGATCTTCCGCACCTACGTCGACGGCGGCGGGAACTTCGTCGACACGGCGGACAACTACGGCGACGGCCGCAGCGAGGTGCTCGTCGGCGAGTTCCTGCGCGACACCGCACGCGACGACATCGTGCTCGCCACCAAGTACGCCGGGCCCAAGTTCGCCGGCGGCGGCCCGGTGTCGGATCCCCGGCACCGCAGCAACGGGCGCAAGAACATGGTCGCTTCGCTCGAGGCGTCGCTGCGCCGGCTCGGCGTCGACCACGTCGATCTGTACTGGCTGCACGTCTGGGACGGCTTCACCCCGGCCGAAGAGGTGATGGCCGCGTTCGACGATCTGGTGCGGGCCGGGAAGATCCGCGCCGTCGGGCTCAGCGACGTCCCGGCGTGGTACGCGACGAAGGCGGCCATGCTCGGCGGCCAGCCGGTGACGGCGCTGCAACTGGCCTATTCCCTGATCGAGCGGGCGATCGAGGCCGAATACGTGCCGCTGGCCCAGGAGTTCGGCATCGCGATCCAGCCGTGGGGCGCGATCGGCGGCGGCTTCCTCAGCGGCAAGTACACCCGCGACGGCGAGGGCACCGGCCGCCTCGAAGGCTCCGGCGTCCCCGAGCCGCGATGGGCGATCCTCGACGCCGTCCGCGAGATCGCCACCGAGGTGGACGCGACCCCGGCGCAGGTCGCCCTGCACTGGGTGACGCGCCGGCCCGCGATGCCGGCACCCCTGATCGGCGCCCGGTCGCCGGAGCAGCTGACCGAGAGCCTGGGTGCGCTGGCCCTCGACCTGACCGACGCCCAGGTGGACCGGCTGACGGAGGTGAGCGCGGTGCCATTGCCGTTCCCGCACGGCATCCTGGCGCAGCTCAACGCGGGCCTGCCGCGCTAGCCGTCGTCCGGCCGGTCGCGCTTCTCGTCGCTGTGGTGGCCGGATTGCGGGCCACGCACGAAGGCCGCACAGCGACGAGAATGGCCGACACGGCCGACACGGTCGACACGGCCTACACGGTGCCCGGAGCAGCGAGCACGGCGCCCGGGACCGGCCAACATGGCGACGGGAATGGCCAACACGGCGCCCGGGCCCGGCCAACATGGCGTCCGGAATGGCCAACACGGCGACCGGAATGGCCAACACGCGACGCGAGGGCAGCTCAACGCGGGCCTGCCGCGCTAGCCGTCGCCGCCGTGGCCTCCGTGGTGGTCGTCGGCGACCGACTCCGCGTGGGGTTCGCCGCCGACGCAGGTCACGACCGTCACGTTCTCCGTGCCGCCGTTCTTGAACTTGATCGACGCCGAGGCGGCCGGGCCGCGGGAGACGTCGTCGGTGCGGAAGCCCGGGTCCGGGCTCCACGACCGCAGTGTCACCTGGCCGCCCGCGCACTCGGCGACGAGGCTGCCACCCGGCACCGTCAGGCCACGCGGTGCCGGGGCGCTCGAAGAAGGAGCGGCGGCGGTGGTCGTGGGCACCACCACCGACGAGGTGACCGGCGCGGCCGCGAGCGCGCGGGTGACGTCGTCCTGGGACAGGGGCTGGTTCTGCGGGCCGAGGATGCCCGCGCCGACGACGTCCAGGGCGAACGTGGCGACCGCGGCCGTGGCCCCGGCGGCCAGCAGCCACCCCACCGCGATCAGCACCCCACGTCGTCCCATGTGGTCCACTGTGCCACCCCGAAGGGTTAAGGCACTCCTAACGCGGTCCTAGGGTTCGCCACGATCCGGTCGACGCGGCCTCGCCGGTATACCGTCCTGCGCATGGCCACGGTGTTGATCGTCGAGGACGACCCGACCATCCGCACAGCGGTGCTCCGCGCGTTGACCGACCGCGGGCACACGGTGACGTCCGCCGCGAACGCGATGACCGGGCTGCAGGCGGCGGTGACCGACCGCCCCGACGTCGTCCTGCTCGACCTGGGGCTGCCCGATCTCGACGGCCGTGAGGTGCTGCGCATGGTGCGGGCGGTCAGCGCGGTGCCGATCATCGTCGTCACCGCGCGCGGCGCGGAGGACGAGATCGTCCGGCTGCTCGACGCCGGCGCCGACGATTACGTCGTGAAACCCTTCGGTGGCGCGCAACTCGACGCCCGGATCCGCGCGGTGCTGCGGCGCAGCGAGCCGGAGGAGACGACGGCCCCGGTCGTCGTCGGCGGGATCTCGGTCGACGCGCGGACGCGGGAGGCGTCGCTCGACGGCGTCCCGCTCGACCTCACGCCGCGCGAGTTCGACCTGCTGCACTACCTCGCCGCCCGGGCCGGAACGGTGGTGAGCAAGCGCGAACTGCTCGCCGACGTCTGGAAACTGCCCTACGCGGGCGCGGACAAGACCGTCGACGTCCACCTTTCGTGGTTGCGGCGCAAGCTCGGCGAAACCGCGCAGGAGCCGCGGTACCTGCACACCGTGCGCCGGGTCGGCGTCCGGCTCGCCGAACCGGGGGCCAGGTCGTGAGGAAACGGCTCGCGCTGCTGGTGGCCGTCACGATGAGCCTGGTGCTCGTCGCTTTCCTGGTGCCGCTGGCGATCCTGCTGCAGTCGGTCACCGCCGACCGCGCGGTCACCGCGGCCACGGCGAAGGCGCAGTCGCTCACCTCGCTGGTGGCGACGGCCGACGCGCGCACGCTGCAGCCGGCGATCGACCAGCTCAACACGACCGCGGGCCACCCGGTGACGGTGTTCCTGCCCGACGGCACGGTGCTCGGCGCCCCCGCCGCGCGCACGCCCGGCGTCCAGTTGGCGGCGGTGCAGGGCAGCCTGACGGTCGAGGACGCGGACGGGCGGGAGATCCTGGTCGCCGTCCAGGGCCTGCCGCGGGGGACGGCGGTGGTGCGGGCCTACGTCGACCGGGCGGAGCTGACCCGCGGGCTGGGGTCGGCGTGGCTGGTGCTGGCGGGGCTGGGGGTGTTGCTGCTGGCGCTCGGGGTGTTCGTCGCCGACCGGCTGGCCCGCGCGGTCGTGCGGCCGGTCCACGAGCTCGCCGAGGTGTCCCGCCGGCTCGCCGACGGCGACCTCGACGCGCGGGCGCGCTCAGGCGGGCCCGCGGAGGTGCGGTCGGTGACCTTGGCCTTGAACTCCCTCGCCGCCCGGATCCGGGAGCTGGTCCGGCAGGAACGGGAGGCCGTGGCCGATATTTCGCACCGCCTGCGGACCCCGCTGACCGTGCTGCGGCTGGACGCCGAGTCCCTGCGCGACCCCGAAGAGGCCGAGCGGATCACCGGTCACGCGGAGAGCCTGGAACGCCAGGTCACCGCCCTCATCGAGCAGGCACGCCACCGCGATTCGGCGCCGGTTTCGTGCGATGCGGCGGAGGTCGTCGTCGAGCGGGCGGCGTTCTGGTCGGTGCTGGCCCAGGACCAGGACCGCGAGGTGCACTTGTACCTCGACCCGGGACCGCTGCCGGTCGCGGTCGGCGCGACGGAGCTCGCCGCGTGCCTGGACGCGTTGCTGGGCAACGTCTTCGCGCACACGCCCGAAGGAACGACGTACACGATCAGCCTCTATCCGAAGCCGGACGGCGCGCGGCTGGAGGTCGAGGACCAGGGTCCGGGGTTCGACGAGGTTCCCCTGCGCGGCCGGAGCGGCGCCGGGTCCACCGGGCTGGGGCTGGACATCGCCCGCCAGACGGCCCGCTCGTCCGGCGGGGAGTTCCACGTGCACCGGGTCCCGCCGCACGGCGCGCGGATCGTCCTCGATCTCCGAAGTCCTTAGGAGTTCTTTAGGCTGCCGGAAGCGCGCTGCTATCACTGATCGCGGGATGCTCGGTTTCGTTGTCGGAGAACGAAAAAGGAGCAGCGATGCGCAAGGTACTGGTGTTCGCGGTAGCGGGAGCGGCCCTCACGATCGGCGGGACGACGGCGGCACTGGCGTCGTCGCACCCGGGTACGGACGACGGCGTCCGGCCGTCCACGGTCTCGACGACGTCGGGAACGCCCACGCACAGCGGGGTTTCGGCGACGGCCACGGTGCCGGAGTCATCGGCGACTTCGGCGCCGGGCGTGACGTCCGTCCCGAGCACGTACCCGTCGGCCGGCCGGCACGGCAGCCGCACGGCCGAGCCCGGTGACGACCGCGGCCGGTCCACTGTGGAGCCGGGCGACGACCACGGCCGGGGTGTCGAACCCGGTGACGACCACGGCGGTCGGGGCGCGGAGCCGGGTGACGACCACGGTGGCCGGGGTGGCGAGCCGGGTGACGACCACGGTGGTCACCACGAGGCGGCCCCCGCCCCGGCGACGACAGCGGACGCGGCGGCGCCGGTCACGGCGAGAACGGTCGCGGTGCGGCGGATGCTCGGACGAGTGGTCATGAGCTGTACCCCTTCCGGTGTCAGGCGAGTCCGGTGAGTGGTTCACCGAACTCCGCGCTCACTGGGAAAGATGCCCACGACCCGTTCGGGTTAGCTCCGAAGTGGGGTTGCCCGCAGAAAAGCAACCCTGGGTGATCTTGAACGTCCTGTCGGACGTGATCCCGTGCGCGACGGCGCTGGTGCTGTTCACGTGCACCGGCCGGCTCGGCTTCGATAAGCGCGGCCCGGCCTGCCGGTGACGTTGGCGAGCGCTTCGCCCGGTGACAGGTCCTTCGTGCGCTTGAACGGCCGGCAGATCCCCGTCCACACCATCGGGACGGGGATCGCCGAACTGCCGGTCCGAACCCGGCGGGTCAGCCCACCGGCACGCCGCGGACCGCGACCGGGCCGCGGGTCGGGTCCAGCTCGGCCGCCTGGTCGACTCCCGCCGGGGTCAGGACGTCGAGGGCCTTCGGTGCCGTGGCCGGGTCGGCGGTGCACACCGGGGCCGTGCCGCCTGCCGCACACAGGCCGAACGTGTACTGGCCCGCTGTCGGCGTGAACGGCCTCGCCTGGTCGGGGGAGTTGCCGTCCTGGCCGGTGAGGACCACCGCGAACGTCCAGCCCGCGCCGGGCGTCCCGAACGCCGACTTCGCCACGCTGACCGTGATGTACCGCGTCGCCTGCGAGGCCTGGACCGAGGGCGTCGCCAGCGCGGCGCCCGAAGCGTCGACGAGTGACGGGTCGGCGAAGCCTTGGACCTCGATCCGGCGGCTCCAGGCGTCGGACGGCGCGATCGTGTACGCCCGGCTCGGGAACGGGGCCGCGGTCGACGTGGTCGCCGCGGCCGGGTCGTGGGCGTAGATCGTCAGCAGCTGGGCGCCCAGCGGTGACCCGAACGTCGGCGTGAGGTCGCGGACCTGGGCGCGGAACACCAGGGTGGTGCCCGAGTCGATGACCTGGAACCGCTGCAGGTCGAACGCGCCCGCGTGGAAGTCCGTCGCGGTCGGGTAGGTGTAGGTACCCGGGCCGTTGTCGTCGCCGTCCGGGTCGGTCTGGTCCAGCAGGACCGTGCCCGTCACGAAGTCCGAGCTGATCGTCCGCTGCACGTAACCCGTGCCGGCACCCGTGGCCGTGGCGGTGACGACGTTCGCGCCCAGGGGCGTCGGCACCGTCGCGGCGAACGTTCCCGCCGCCGAAGCCCGCACCGAGAGCACCGTCGTCGTCCCGGCGTCGGTGGCCGAGACAGCCAGGTCGACCTGGCTGCCCGCAGGCGCGGTGCCGGTCACCGCGGCCGTCGCGGTCGACACCGACGCCGGCGCGTCCAGAGTGACCGTCAAGGCCGCGGGCGGGGCGTGGGTGACGTACCGGGCGCGGACGTCGGCGGGCTGCTCGGGCAGCCTGCCGTCCGCGACGGCCCGGGCCAGGCGCACCGACTGGGACTGCGCCCAGCTCAGCGGCGCGACCGAGCCGACCGACTGGCCCGGCGTGAACCCGATGGACGCGGTTCGCGGGTCCGTGCCGTACGGCGACGCCGGGACCGCCGGGTTCTCCCAGATCTGCTCGGGGATCAGGCCGGTCCCGCCGGTCTGGGCGCGCATCGCGCGCAGCAACGCGCCCGCGCCCGCGCGGTCGCCGGTCTGGACGGCCTGCTCGCCGCGTTCGCCCGCGAGCACCGGCCAGAGGTGCCCGGACCCGGTGTTGGTCGTCGGCCACGGCGTGCCGGTCGGGGCGCAGTTCGTCGGGTCGGGCTCGTAGCAGTCGCCGTAGCCGTCCTCGCTGCCCGGCGCCGACGTGCCGTAGCGGTACCAGCCCGGCCCGGCCGGGGTGTCCCGCTTGATCACGCGGTCGGCGACGGCCAGCGACGCGGTGACGTCGGGGTCGTTCGCCGGCAGCACGCCGAGGCGGGTCAGCTCGAGGAATCCGGCGTCGACGACCGCGCGCTGGTCGGCGTCCACCGAGCCGTTGCCGAGGTTGTAGAAGTACTCCGAGTTCGGGTCGCCGTTCTTGGTCAGCCGCAGGAAGTAGCGGCCGCCGTACGGGCCGTTCGACGTCACGGTCCAGCCCTTGATGCTGCGCTGGAACTGGTCGGCGGTGGCCCGGTAGACGCGGGCGCGCGCCGGGTCGCCGTTGTGGTCGGCGATCACGCCGGCCGCGACGAGCCCGGCGATCTCGGCGGCGATCGTCGAAGGGGAGTAGCCGCCCTGCTCTTCCCAGCGCTCGGAGCCGAACGACGGTCCGTGCGCGACGACGAAGTCGGCGGCCGCGCGGATGTGGCCGGTGTAGAGCGTCCGGTCGCGGTCGAGCCCGGCCTGCAGCGCCATCAGGATCGGGTACGCGCTTTCGTCGAGCTGGTCACCGCCGGAGTCGGGGGCCTTCTTGCCGTTGAGCAGGGAGTTGCGCGGGAACCGGCCGTCCGGCTGCTGCTGGGGGGAGAACAGCCAGCGCACGCTCGCCCGCGCCGTGTCGCGGTCGCCCGCCGCGAGCAGACCGGAGAAGCTCTCGTAGAGGTCGCGGGCGAAGATCTCGCGGTAGGAGCCGAAGTACACGGGCTTGCCGCCGGGGGCGTCGCCCGCGGACACCGCTTGGCCCCACGGGCTGCCGAGCGACGCCACCACCGCGCCCGGGAAGGTCTTGTCCTCGCTGGCCTTCAGGACGTTGGCCGACTGGTAATATGCGTCGGAATCCTTGCCGCGCAACGGGGTCAGCCCGTTGTCGTAGTTCTGCCAGCCGCGCGCGTAGTCGCGGTAGCTCTGGTCGAACGGCGTGCGCAGGCTCGCCCCGGCCGTCGCGACGGCTGCCCGCGCGTCCGTGCCGAAGCCCAGCGCCAGCACGGCCGGGCGGCGCGGGGCCAGGTCCAGCTGCGCGGTCTGCACCACGTTGCCGTTCACCGCCGTCGACGTCGGGTCGGTGAGCCGGTGATCACGGTCCAGCTGGGCCAGTCCGTCACCGGCGGTGCCGGCGAAACCACTGGCGGTGCTCAAGAACTTGCGGTCCGCGCGCAGGGCGGCGGCCAGCGGCGTGCCGTAGTCGCGGGCCGGTGCACTCGAGACGGTGTTCGCGTCGGCGCTGACCAGCGCGGTCGTCGCCGCGTCGACCGTGGCGGTGTCCCCGCCGCCGTTGGCCTCCCCGCCACCGCCGTTGCCGTTGACGCTCGCGTCGAACCGCACGTAGACCTTCAGGTCCCGGCCGGAGTCGCGCAGCGGCTCGAGGCGGGTCCGGATCAGCACGCCGGTGCGTGCCGGGTCGGCCAGGTACTCGGTGACCAGCCGGTACTTGCCGCTGCGCGGGGTCGAGGTCACCTCGCAGGCCATCCCGCCCGCGCTGGTCCGGACCGTGTAGGTCATGTCGCGCGCCTGCAGGTCGGTGAAGCTGCGGCCGTCGGTGACGGCGAACTGCAGCGTCTCGACGTTCGTGTTGTCGATCACCGGCGCGTAGACGTCGGAGAGCACGCCGTTCGCGACGGTGAACCACGCCTTGCTGGTCGTGTTCCGCGCGGTGCCCAGGCAGTCCTTGCGGGCCAGGCCGAAGTGCGAGACGGCGCCCGGACCGTGATCGGCGGCCGCCGAGGCGGCGGGCACGGGCAGGAAGGTGGCGGCGGCCAGCACCGCGCAGAGCACCACGGACCACGTCGACCGAGTCATCCGCACATCGGATCACGCCCGTTCGCGCCGCACCAGGGCCGAACGGCCGCCCGGGCGCGGTAACCGTTGGTTGAGAACCCGGACGAGTGGGTAGCAAACCCGCAGTCCCCCCGAGGAGGTGAATATGGAAGAGCACGGATCGGATGGATGGAACTACCGCGGCACGATCACCCCGCGCACGTTGCCGGGTCTGCGCCGCCATCTCATGTCGTGGCTGCGCGGAAGAGCCGGCGAGGAAGTGGGCCGGCAGGCCGACGAGATCGTCCTGGCCTGCTGGGAGGCGATGGCCAACGTGCTGGACCACGCCTACGGGGGCCGGCCCGGCGAGATCGACGTCCGGGCGCGGATCGACGACCGGGTCCTGATCGTCACGATCGCCGACCGGGGCAGCTGGCAGGCCCTGGAGGAGCAGGCCGGCCGCGGCCGCGGGCTGCGGCTGATCCAGGCGCTGGTGGACGGGCTCGACCTGCGCTCGACCGACGACGGCACGGTCATGACGCTGACCTGGCCGTTCCCGGTCCGCCGCAGCGCCTGAGCAGCGTCTCGGACGCGGTCAGCCCGGAGTCGCGCCGTCGGACAGCTCGGCGACGAACCGGGCCGCGATGTCCCGCAGCTTCACGTTGGTGTGCTGGGACTCGGTGATGAGGCGTTTCATGGCTTCGTCGGCGGAGATCCGGTGCACGGCCATCAGGATGCCCTTGGCCTGCTCGATCACCGCCCGCGATCTCATCGCGGCCTCGAGCTCGGTGGCCCGCTGCCGCGCCTGGTGGTAGCGCCGCGTGGTGCGCAGGCCGAACGTGACGATCGTGGTGTAGAGCTTCAGCAGCTGGGAGTCGGTCTCGGCGAACCCGTGGTCGCCGAAGCCGAAGAGGTTGAGCGCGCCGCCGAGGTGCTCGTCGACCCGCAGCGGCGCGGCGAGGTAGCTGCCGACGCCGACGCTCCCGGCGAACTCGGTGAACTCCGGCCACACCCGCCCGGCCGTGGCGAGCGGCACCCGGACGATCTCGCCGGACGACGCCGCCTGCAGGCACGGGCCCTCACCCGCCGCGTACTGGACGTGGTCGATGTCGACGGCGCGGTCGTCGGTGGCGGCCGCGGTCGTGGGCTCGCCGTCGCGGATCGCGGTGATGCTGGCCATGTCGGCGCCCGGGATGGCCCGGATGGCCTCCGCGCAGACGGCCTGAAGGATCTCTTCGGCGGATTCGGTCTCCAAAGCACCCGTGAGGTCCGCCATGGCGGCGGTCAGCTCGTCGATGTCCTCGGCGGGGATCGGCGCACCGGTCACTGCTCAACTCCGTCCGGGCCGCTGCGGTCAGGTCTCGAACCGTTGCTGCTTCAACGGAACGGCGAAACCCTACTCGCGCCGGTCGCGTCCTCCGCAACTCTGGGCCCGGTATGGCGGTGGCACCGGCCCGGGCTCGCTGCTGAACACCGTGGGTTGGCTGCCGGGACGCCACCTAGCGACCGCCGGCAGTGCCACCCACACATCCAGCCGCCACTGCCCCACGCGTACCCCAGCGGGCCGGATCCCAACCCCCGCGGGCTCAGCGGATCGTGACCTCGGCGACCCTGGTGAGGCCCGACACCCGCAGCACCCGGCCGAGCAGCCGCGGGGCCACCAGCCGCAGGTCGTGGGAGCCGGCCCGGTCGAACAGCACCGCGACGCCGGCGCTGTCGAGGTAGGTCACGCCGGTGAGGTCCACCGTGACGGTGCCACTGGCCGCCAGTTCGCGATCGAGCGCCGAGCCGAACTCGGGGGCGTTGCTCATGTCGATCTCGCCGGTCACGGTCAGTGTCCGGTCTCCCGCGTCATCGGGACCGGGGACCAGGGTGAGTGCCGTCGTCACGAACCGATTCTCCATTCCAGGGTGACGGTGGTGCCCTCAGGGTCGTGGCGGACGGTGACCGCGTCGGCCAGCGCCTTCATCATCGGCATGCCGCGCCCGCGCAGCACGTGGTTGTCGGGCGGCGGCTGCTTCCAGTGGCCGCGGTCGGTGATCGTCACGACCAGCCGGGCGCCGCCGAGGCTCGCGGACAGGTGCGGGTTCGCGCCGTCGCCGCCCACGTAGGCGTGCTCGACCGCGTTCGCACAAGCCTCGCCCGCGGCGACCAGCACGTCCTGCGCGAGGTCCGGGTCGAGCTCCGCGGTGGCCAGCCACGCCCGCAGCCAGTGCCGGGTCGAGGCGAGGCTGTCCGGGTGCGCCGCGAACTCCATCGTCAGCGGCGGCACGGTCCGGCGGTAGAGCAGCAGGGCGACGTCGTCCTCGTAGCCGCCGGCCGGCCGGAGCGAGGTCATCAGCGTGCTCGCCAGGTCGGTCAGCTCGGCGTCGTGCGCGCTGTGGGCGACGCCGGTCGCGCGGTCGATGCCGTCGTCGAGCGATTCACGGCGGCGTTCGACGAGCCCGTCGGTGTAGAGCATGAGCAGCGAGCCGATAGGGACGACCGCCGTGGCCTCGGGCCGCGGTTCGGGGAGACGGACCGCGAGCGGGACGCTGCCGCCCGCGTCGAGGGACTCGGCCGTGCCGTCCGGGTGGATCAGGGTCGCGGGCGGGTGCCCGGCGCTGCTGTAGGTGAGGGTGCCGGTGGCGGGGTCGAGGACACCGCAGAACACGGTGGTGCACAAGGCATCCGGCACCTGGGCGGCGAAGCGGTCCAGCGCGGTGAGGGTGTGCGACGGGCTGCTGGCCTCGAGCAGCAACGCCCGGCAGGCGCTGCGCAGCTGGCCCATCACGGCCGCCGCGGGCAGGCCCCGCCCGACGCAGTCGCCGACCACGATGCCGATGCGGTCGTCGTCGAGGGCGATCACGTCGTACCAGTCGCCGCCGACCTCCAGGGGCGGGGTCGCCGGTTCGTAGCGCACCGCGAACCCCTCGGGAAGCCGGGCGGGGCCGAGGATCGAGCGTTGCAGCGCGAGGGCGACCTCGCGCTGCCGGTCGTCGCGGTGCGCGCGGCGCAGGGCGTGCGCGAGGGTGCCGGCCAGCAACGCCAGCAGCGTCTGGTCCTCGGTGCCGAGCGGCCGCCCGGCCGCGGGTTCCACCCAGAGCGTCAGCTGCCCGTCGGGGTGGTCGAGGGTGGTGCCGGCGGCCGTGCCCGCCGTCGCCGCGTGCAACGCGGGCAGCGCGCGGATGCGGTCGAGCGTCGCCCGCACGGAGGTGTCGAGGTCGGCCCACCGCCGGTCGCCGGGGTCGGTGGAGGTGAGCTCCGGTTCGCCGATCCGCGGCCAGGTGACGGCGAGCACGCGGTCGGCCCGCCACAGGTCGCGCAGCAGGTCCACGGCGGCGCCGAGCACGGCCGGGACGCCGCTTTCCCCGGTGAGGCGCTGGTTCATCGCCGCGAGCGCGGCTTCCCGCTGCACCGCGTAGCGCTCGGCGGTGACGTCGCGGATCGTGCCGACGAGGCGGCGCCGGCCTTGGTCGTCGTTCAGCTCGGTGTACGCGGTCGCGGCCCACACCCGGTGGCCGTCGCGGTGCCGCATCGGCAGCACGAAGCTGCCGGCGGGCTCGGCCTTGGTCCGGGCGAGAGCGTCGAGCACCTGCCGGTGTCCGTCGGGATCGGTGTCCGCGGCAGGCAGCCAGGGGAACGGCTGGGCGTAGGGCAGCCCGTCCGTGCCGTAGCCCAGCAGCTCGGTGAACGCGGCGTTGATCTCCACGATCCGCCCGTCGGCGTCGCCGACGAAGAACCCCTCCTGCAGCGAGTCGATCATCGCCGCGCGCCAGCGCGTGTGCTGCGTCCGCAGCCGGGCCAGCCGGATGGTGGTGCGCACCCGGGCGAGCAGTTCCCGCGCGGAGAACGGCTTCACGAGGTAGTCGTCGGCGCCGGCGGCCAGCCCGTCGACCGCGGCCTCCTGCCCGGCCCGCGCCGAGAGCAGGAGCACCGGGACGGCGGCCGTGCGCGGGTCGCCGCGCAGTCGAGCCAGCAGGGCCAGCCCGTCCAGCCGGGGCATCATCACGTCGCTGATGATCAGGTCCGGCGGGTCGGCGGCCGCGGCGGCGAGCGCTTCGACGCCGTCGCGCACCGACGTCACGGCGTACTCGTCGCGCAGCAGCCGGGCGAGGTACTCGCGCATGTCGGTGTTGTCGTCGGCGACGAGCACCCGCGCCCCGGTGAGCCCGGACGGGACGACCTCGGCCGCGGGGTCGTCGTCCGGTCCCGGCAGCCAGCGCAGGGTCTCCGCCACGAACGGTTCCACGGCCTCGGCGTCGATCCCGTCGCGCGCGGGCCCGGTGGCGACCTGCTCGGCGGGCAGGTGCCCGGTGCCCAGCGGCAGCCGGATCCGGAACGTCGTGCCGGCGCCGGGCGTGCTGTCCGCGGTGATGTCGCCACCGTGCATGCCGACCAGCTCGCGCACCAGGGCCAGGCCGATCCCGCTGCCCTCGTTCGACCGCGCCCGCGCCGAGGGGATGCGGTGGAACCGCTCGAACAGCCGGGGCATCTCGGCGGCGGCGATGCCGATGCCCGTGTCGCTCACCCGCACCTCGGCGTGCTCGCCGTCGCGCCCGGCCGACACCCGGACCGTGCCGTCGAAGGTGTACTTGACCGCGTTGGACAGCAGGTTGAGGACGACCTTCTCCCACATCCCGCGGTCCACGTGCACCGGCTCGCCGACGGGCTCGCAGTCGACCTCAAACGCCAGCCCGGCCCGCTCGACGGCGGCGCGGAACACGCTCGCGAGCTCCGCGGTGAACTCCGCGAGGTCGACCGGCTCGAAGCGCGCCTGCATCCGGCCCGCCTCGATCCGGGAGAAGTCGAGGAGGCTGTTCACCAGCCGTCCGAGCCGCATCGCGTTGCGGTGGATGACGTCGGCTTCCTCACGCACGGCCGCGTCGGCACCGGCGAGCGTCTCCCGCAGTGCGGCCGCCGGCCCCAGGATCAGGGTGAGCGGGGTGCGGAACTCGTGGCTGACGTTGGAGAAGAACGTCGTCTTCGCGACGTCCAGCGCGGCCAGCTCCTCGGCGCGCTCCTGCCGCACCTGGTAGGCGACGGCGCCGTTGACCAGCGCCGTGGTCTGGTGGGCGACCAGCCCGAGGAACGTCCGGTAGTTCTCGTCGACGGCGTGCCCGCCGCTCGCCGCGAGCACGATCACCCCGGTGGCCGGGGTGTCCGCGGCCCCGGGCAGCGGCAGCACCACCGCCTCGGCGGGCGCGGTGGACCAGCCGCCCGCCGGCAGCTCGCCGAACTTCCCGGTCAGCCCGGACACGACGCGCGGGACGCCGTCGGCGAGGACTTCCGCCAGCGGCCAGCCGGCCGTGTCCCCGGAGCCGCCGGGCGTCACGGCGGCGAGGGTGAGGTCATCGGTGCCCGGGCGGCGGACGTGGATCGCGGCGTACGGTACGTCGGCCCCGGCGCGGCCCAGCACGTCGGTCACCAGCTCGCAGGCTTCCGTGACGGTGCGGGCGATCCCGGCTCGCGCGCCCAGCTCGCGCAGCGCGGCGAGCCGGCGCTCGCCGATCACGCGCTCGGTGCTGTCGGTGCAGGCCGTGAACACCGCCTGCACGGCCCCGCTGTCGTCGTGGATCGGGCTGTAGGAGTACGTCCAGTACGTCTCTTCCCAGTAGCCGTGCCGGTTGATCGGCAGCAGCATGTCCTCGGACCAGGTCGCCTCGCCGGTCTCCATCACCCCGGCCAGCATCGGCCCGATGATGTGCCAGATCTCGGACCAGACCCGCTCACCCGGCTTGTCGAGCGCCGGGTGCTTGGTGCCGAGCAGCGGCAGGTAGGCGTCGTTGTAGAGGAATCGCAGGTCCGGTCCCCACCAGACGATCATCGGGAAGCGGGAGGTCAGGCAGATCCGCACTGCCGTCGTCAGGCTCGGCGGCCAGCTCTCCGGCGGGCCCAGCGGCGAGGACGCCCAGTCGAACTCCCGCATCCGGGCCGCCATCCGGCTGGTCCCGGGGATCACGGCACGGGGGCCGGACTCGTCAGCGGCGGTCATCTCTCTCCCGGATCTGGGCTCCGCAAGAGCCTACCGGGGCGCCGCGGGCCGCGCTGATCCGTGCGGTCAGCGCGCCGCGTCGGTCAGCCAGGTCATCGTGATCGTCGTGCCGTCGTCGCGGTGAACCTGGGCGCACTGGTCGGTGAGGCTGTCGATGAGCAGCAGCCCGCGGCCGCGCAACCCGTTGGTGGGCACCGGTGCGCGCCAGTTGCCGTAGTCCGTGACGGTGACGGTCAGCCCGCCCGCCAGCGCTTCGGCCCGGACGTCGATGTAGCCGGTTTCCTGGTCGCGGTAGGCGTGCTCGGCGGAGTTGGCCATCGCTTCGTAGCCGGCGAGGACGACGTCCTCCGCGCGTTCGGTGCCCAGGCCGAGCGCGCGCACCCACTCGGTCAGCGCTTCGCGCAGCTCCGGCAGCCGGTCGGCGAGCGCGACCGTGCGGCGGTGGAACGAGGCCGGGGAGGGAGGCGCGCCCGGGGGGACGGGGTCTGTCATGGGCGGTCCTCTCCGCGGTGACGCACGTGGATCAGCGCGATGTCGTCGTCGTGGCGCCCGTGCGTGAGCTCCTCGACGAGGGTGTCCCACGCCGCTTCGAGGTCGGTCGCGGCCAGCAGGGCCGGGATCCCGGCCAGCAGCCACTCGATGCCCCGGGTGAGGTCGCGGGTGCGGCTCTCGACGAGGCCGTCGGTGTAGCGCACCAGGTCGGTGCCCGGCGGGAACGTGGTGGTGTCCTCGGGGAACGCCGAGCCGACGCCCAGCGGCTGCGCCATCGTCTCGCCGAGCTGCTCCACCGGGGCACCGGGCCGGATCAGGATCGCCGGCAGGTGCCCGGCGTTCGCGAAGCTCAGCGTGCCGTCCGGGTGGTGGACCGCGTAGAAGCAGGTGACGAAGCTCCCGCCGAACAGCCCGGCGGTCAGCTCGGAGACGTTGCGCAGCACTTCCGACGGCGTCAGCTCCAGCAGCGCGTCGCAGCGGATCGCCGTCCGGACCTGGCCCATCACGGTCGCGGCGGTGACGCCGTGGCCGACGACGTCGCCGATCACGAACGCGGTCGCGCCGGAGGGGAGCCGGATCACGTCGGACCAGTCGCCGCCGATCTTCGTCCCGGTGGCCGCGGGCAGGTACCGGGTGAAGACGTCGAGGCCGGGCAGGTCCGGGACGACCGGCAGCATGCTGCGGGACAGCTCGGTGACGAGGGTGCGCTCGCGCTCGTAGCGGCGGGCGTTGTCCAGCGCGATGGCCGTGTAGCCGGCGATGCCCTCGGCGAGGTACTCGTGCCGCTCGGTGAACCGGGCGGATCCGGGGTGGCCGACGAAGAACCCGCCCAGCACCTCGCCGGTGGCCGGGCTGATCGCCGACACCGCCAGGTAGCTGCGCACGGGCGGGTGTCCTTCGGGCATCCCGTGGTGGGGCGCGTTCTTCCCGAACCGCGGGTCCGCGGTGGTGCCGGGGCTGCGGACGGCGCCGGTGCCGTCGAAGGCCGGGCCGAACACCGCGGTGTTGCGCGGTATCGGGAACCGCTCGAACGCCGCCCGCGGCACGCCCGAGAGCGTGTAGAGCGTGTACGACTCGCCGACATCGTTGACGAGGTTGTAGAAGAACGCGCCGAAGTCCGCGCCGGTCGCCTTCGTGGCGGCGTCGGTCGCGTCCTGCACGATCCGGCTGAGGTCCGGCTGGGCGGTCAGCCGCCGGCCGACCGAGTGCAGCGCGTCGATCACCGCGGCGTCGCCCCGCAGCCGCGCCACCGTGTCCGCGAGGTCCGCGGTGGCGGCCCGCACAGCGGCGGCGGCGGCGGCCTCGGTCACGGCCGGTTCGTCCGCCCCGTCGACGAAGGCCCGGCGCACCGCGTCGAGGACTGCGTCGATGGGGGGCGGGGACATCAGGGACTCAGTGCGTCGGTGAGCGACGGGAAGATGGCGAGCTCGTCGGTCAGCCGCGTCAGCTCCAGCGGGCGCAGTGTGATCCGGCCGTTCGCCACCACGCGCAGCGGGGCGGAGCCGGAGTCGCCGCGGTGCGCCCGCACGAGCTCGGCCATTCCGGCCGAGGCCAGGAAGGTGACGTCGGTCAGGTCGATGACCAGCACCGCCGGTTGCTGCCGGGAGGCGCGGTCGGCGAACTGCCGCAGCTTCGGCGCGAGGGCGAGGTCGAGGGCGCCGCTCACCCGGAGCACCGCCGCGCCGTCGCGGTGCTCCAGAACGACGGTGCCCTCGGCACCCACGTCCGGTTCGGCCATGGTCACCATCCTGCCCGTTTGCGCGCGCGAGGCAAACTCGCGGGTGCTGAAACGGCGCAGGCGCCCTGCGGCAGGCATGATTGGTCACGGTTGAGCAGACAGCCTTCGTGATCAAGCGCGCCCGCCGGACGTTCCGGCGGCGGCGCCGAGGGCGGGAGAGACACATGACCGAGAACACCCACACTGAAGGCTCGCCGGCCGCTGTGCCATTCGGCGAGTTCAGGATCGCCCGAACGGAGCAGCGGGACGGCGCGGTGGTGCTCGAGGTCGCCGGGGACGTCGACACCACCACAGCGCCCGCGTTGGTCCAGGCGGCGGACGAGGCGCTCGCCGCGGTACCGAGACTGCTCGTGGTGGACCTGAGCCGCGTCGAGTTCCTGGCCTCGCCGGGGCTGACCGCGCTGCTGATGATCCACCGCAACGCCGCGGCGGGCACCACCGTGCGGATCGTCGCGACCGGCCGCGCCACCCTGCGGCCGATCCAGCTGACCGGCCTCGAGGACAGCCTTTCGCTGTTCCCGACCCGGGAGGCGGCGCTGACGGCTTCCTGAGCCGGCTCAGGCGTGGCGGTGGACCACGAGCAGGGCGACGTCGTCCTGCGCCGGCCGCGAGCCGATCATCGCCGCCATCAGCTGCGCGCACACGCGCTCGGGCTCCCCGGCCCGCACGGTGGCCGCGAGGTCGGTCATGCCGGTGTCCACCGTCCGGTTCCGGCGCTCGACGAGCCCGTCGGTGTAGAACACCAGCACGCCGCCCGGCGGCAGGGCGACGACCGTCCTCCGCCGGACGGGGTGCCCGATGGTCAGGCCGATCGGCGGGTCCGGCGGCGCCGTGACGAGCGCGCCCGGCTCGCCCGGGCGCGCCAGCACCGGCGGCAGGTGCCCGGCCAGCGACAGCGTCAGCGTCTCCCGCGGCGGGTCGACGATCCCGTAGGCGACCGTGGCCATCGCGCCGTGCTCGAAGTGGTTGGCCTTGCGGTCGAGCTTGCCGAGCGTCTCGGCCGGGTCGTCGCAGTCGAGGGCGTAGGCGCGCAGGGCGCTGCGCAGCCGGCCCATGATCACGGCCGCCTCGAGCCCGTGCCCGGAGACGTCGCCCATCACGACGCCGACCCGGTCGCCCGGCAGCGGGAACAGGTCGTACCAGTCGCCGCCGAGCCCGGCGTCCGCGCCGGGCACGTACCGGGCGGCGAAGCCGAGACCGGGCAGTTCGGGCAGCCGGTCCGGCAGCAGGCTGCGCTGCAGGGCCATGGTGGCGGTGCGGTTCTCCTCGAGGGCCTCCACCTGGATCGCCGTGGCGAGGCGGTCGGCGAGCAGCTGCAGGGTGCCGGCTTCGGCCTCGGAGAACCGGCGCGGCCGCACGGACCCGACGTGCAGGACGCCGACCAGCTCGCTGCCGGTGATCATCGGCACCCCGAGCATGGCGTGCAGGCCGCGTTCCCAGAGCAGGGAGTTCACGACGGTGGTCTCGTCGACGTGGTCGAGGACGACGGGCGCGCGGTCCTGGGCCACCCGCCCGGCGAACCCGGTGCCGACCGGCACGCGCACGCCCTGGTGGACCTCTTCCTCGATGCCCGCGGCCGCGATCGCCACGAGCTGCTGCCCGCCCGCCTGGTAGCGGAGCACGGTCGCGGTGTCGACCCTCAGCACCTCGCGGACGCGGTCCAGGGTCGCGGCGAGCAGCTCGGCCAGGCCGAGGTGGCCGGCGGGGGCGCCGATGATCGTCTCCAGCAGCTGCAGCCGGTCCTGGGCGTCGAGGCTCCGCGACATGGATCGACCCTAGCCGGACCTCCTTGGCGGGCCTAGACATCCCGGGTTTCGGCGGCGGGTCCCAGGGGGTACCAGCCGCGCGTGAAAGTCGACCTGGAATGGGTGGGTGTGCTGCGGCACGGCGAGAGCACCGGAAACGTGGCCCGGGAGGTGGCGGAGACGGCGGGCGCGGACGTGATCGACCTCGCCGAGCGCGACGCCGACGTGCCCTTGACCGAGCCGGGCCGGGACCAGGCCGCGGCGGCGGGGGCGCTGCTCGCCGCGCACCCGCCGGACGTCGTGGTCACCTCGACCTACCGCCGCGCCTGGGACACCGCTCGCTTGGCCGCGCCGGCCGGGGTGGCGATCATCCCCGACGAGCGGCTGCGCGATCGCGAGCTCGGCGTCCTGGATCTGCTGACCACCCGTGGCGTCCGCGAGCGCTGGCCCGACGAGGCCCGGCGCAAGCGGCGGCTCGGCCGGTTCTACTACCGGCCCCCGGGCGGCGAGTCCTGGGCGGACGTCGTGCTGCGGGTGCGCTCCCTGCTCGCCGAGCTGAGCGCCGAGCGGCCGGGCGCGCGGGTCCTGCTGAGCGCGCACGAGATGACGGTGTTCGCTCTCCGGTACCTGCTGGAGGGAGTGCCGGAACCGGACCTCATGCGCGCGGCCGCCGCCACGGCGGTCCCCAACGGCTCGCTGACGACCTGGGAACGCGACCGCGACGGCGGCTTCACGATGGTGCTGGCGCAGCGGACGCCCTAGCGCTGGGCGGTGGGCCGGACCACGAGCTCGTTGACGTCGACGCCGTCCGGCTGCCCGATGGCGTACGAGATGGCCCCGGCGATGGCGTCCGGCGGCATCGCGTTCGCGCGGTAGGCGACCATCGCCTCCTTCGCGCCCGGCTCGGTGATCGTGTCGGCCAGCTCGGACTCCACGACCCCCGGCGAGATCGTCGTGACGCGCAGGCTCGGGTCGGACTCCAGGCGCAGGCCTTCGGTGATCGCGCGCGCCGCGTACTTCGTGGCGCAGTAGACCGCCGCCGTCGGCACCACCTCGTACGCGCCCGTCGAGGCGATCGTCACGAAGTGGCCGCCGCCTTGCCGCGTGAAGTGCGGCAAGGTCGCGGCGATCCCGTTGAGCAGGCCGCGGACGTTGACGTCGAGCATCCGGTCCCACTCCTCGACGTGCCGGGAATCCAAGCGGGACAACGGCATCACGCCGGCGTTGGCGACGAACACGTCGATCCGGCCGTGGTCGCGCACCGCCGCGTCGGCGAACGCGGCGACGTCGGCGCGGTCGGTGACGTCCAGGCTGTGCACGTCGGCACGGCCGCCCGCCGCCCGGATCTGCGCGGCGAGCGCGTCGAGGCGGTCCTTCCGCCGGGCACCGAGCACGACGTGGTGGCCTTCGGCGGCCAGCCGCACGGCGGTGGCGTGGCCGATGCCGCTGCTGGCCCCGGTGATGAGGACGATCTTCACTGACTTTCCCTTCAAGGGTTTTCGGGCAGCACAAACAGGCTGTCCAATGTGGAATTGACTCAGCGGTTGACGTTCTCCGGCATGCTTTCGGCGGTGAGGCTGCCCAGCAACGACAACGCCGCTTCCGACGGGCTGCCCGGCTCCGCTTGGTAGACGACCAGCTGCTGCCCGGGCGCGCTGTTCACCGTCAGCGCCTCGTAGCTCAACGTCAGGTCGCCGACCAGCCGGTGGTGGAACCGCTTGGTCTCGTGGGTCTTCTGCCGGATGTCGTGGCGTGCCCACAGCCTGCGGAACGCCTCGCTCTTGACCGACAGCTCGCCGACCGTCTCGATCAGCCGGGGGTCGTCGGGGTCGATCCCGGCGGCCGCGCGCAGGCCGCCGACGGTGTTGGCCGCGACCCGGTCCCAGTCCGGGTAGAACGTGCGGGCGTCCGGGTCGAGGAACACCAGCCGGACCAGGTCGCCGCTGTGGGTGTGGCCGTCGAACAGCGCCCGGCCCAGCGGGTTGTGCGCCAGCACGGTCAGGCACCGGCCGAGGACCACCGCGGGCGTCGCCGGCCAGCCCGCCATCAGGCGGACCAGGTTCGGGCTGACCTGCTCCCGCCGCCGGGCCCGGCGACGGGCCGCCGGTCGGGCCAGCCGGTGCAGGTGGGCGGTGGCTTCGTCGTCGAGCACCAGCGCCCGCGCCAGCGCGTCGAGCACCTGCTCCGACGGGTGCCGTTCGCGGCCCTGCTCCAGCCGGACGTAGTAGTCGGTGCTGACGCCCGCCAGCAGCGCGACCTCTTCCCGGCGCAGGCCCGCGACGCGCCGCCCGCGGCCGCCGGGCATGCCCAGCTCCTCCGGGTTGACCTGCGCACGGCGGGCCCGGAGGAACTCCCCGAGTACGTTTCCATCCATGCCCCCGCCGCCACCCTCAACGGAGGAGCTTCGCTCCGCTGGCTTCTCTTCAGCCATGATCCGAGGCTAACCCGGATCAGGCGGGGGTGACTGGCCGCGCCGCACCCACCCTCAGGTGAGGCGGATCGACGGCCCGTCGACGAGGCCGTCGTCCGTCGTCCGCTGCATCGTCGCCCACGCGGTGCGCCCGTCGACGTCCAGCGTCATCACGGCGTTGCCGAAGTGCGGCCCCGAAACGCAGTCCCACGTCAGGTCCGTGGGCCGGACGCCGGAGCGGCGCGCGAGCCACCCCATCAGCCCGGTCAGCCGCGGGGACCAGCCGAGCCGGAACACGCGGTTCATGTACCACGGCACGGTGTTGTGCATCGGCGAGCAGGTCAGCTGGTGCACCGGCGCGGCCGGTTCGCGCGGGAACCGGGCCCGGGCGACGTAGGCGTGGTGGACGTCGCCGGAGAGCACGTTGACCGAGGCCGCGCCGTCGTCGGCGACCCGGGCGATGAGCTTCGCCAGCCGGTCGAACGACTCGCGGAACGCCGGCCAGTGCTCGAGGTCGGCGAACTGCCGGAACCACTCGGCGGCCTTGCCGCGCACGCCCGGCCGGGTGCACGCGCGTTCGTTGATCGACTGCGCGAAGGACAGCGCGGTCGGCAGCAGCCACGGCAGTGACGTGCCGATCAGCAGGTGGTCGACGTCGCCGCCGGCCTGCTCCTCGATCCAGTGGAACTCGTCCTCGCCGATCATCGACCGCACGCCGCCTTCGAGGATGCGCCCGGCCCGCGAGTCGATCACGAGCAGCCGGACCGGGCCGAAGTCGCGCCGGTAGGACCAGCGCGTGCCCTTGGCGCCGTCGGCCTCCCGGTCGGCATGGTCGGCGAACTCGCGCAGCAGCTGCGCGTTGTCCGTACCGGACGCGCCGACCTGCTGGAAGAGCTTGTCGCCGGCGAGCTCGTCCGGACCGAGGTTGCCCAGGTGCTGGTAGATCCAGTACGACACCAGCGCGCCGCGGATGCGTTCGGTCCACCACGACGTGGCGGCCATCTCCGCCCGCCAGGCCTGCGAGGTGTTCCAGTCGTCGCGGACGTCGTGGTCGTCGAAGATCATCGACGTCGGCAGCGTGGACAGCAGCCAGCGCACCGCCGGGTCGGACCAGGCCTCGGAGTAGAGGTGGCAATACTCCTCGAAGTCCGCGACCTCGGTGCCGGGCGGCTGCGAGGTGTCGCGCCGGCTCGCGAGCCACTTCTGCGTGTCGTCGGTGGTTTCGTCGGCGTAGACCTGGTCGCCGAGCAGCACCAGCGACTCCGGCCACTCCTCCTCGGCGAGCTTGGCCATCCGGCGGGCGTACGCGGCGAGCGCGTCCTGCCCGAGGGCGTCCTGCTCGCGCGGCTTGCGGCAGGAACCGAACACCAGCCGGAACCGGGAGTCCTCGGGGGAGAGCGTGCGGATCCGGCTCGGCGGCAGGTCACCGCCGGGTTCGGGCCAGACGACGTCGCCGTCGAGCCGGACCTCGTACGGCGTGCTCTTCGCCGGTTCGAGGCCGGTGAGCACGACCAGCGCGTAGTGGTGGCCGGAGACCTCGAAGGTCCGGGCGGTCGCGTCGCCGGCGCCGACCTCGCATGGTCCGTCCGTCTCGACCCAGATCGTCGCCGACGTGGCGTCGACGTGCCGGAGGAGCGGGCCCAGCAGCAGCGCGGTCATCCGGCGATCCTCCCAGAACCGCGTCGTCCCGGCTGTCCGGCGCGCAGTGGGTGGTGCGAAAGCCCCGAAACATACCGATAGTCGTTGACCGGTTCCGGGGTGCGACGAACGATCGGTTCAGCTGCGCGCCTTGCCCCGAAAGGAACCCCGAGTGAGAAGACTGCTCACTGTGCTGCTGGCCGCCGTCGTGCCGGTGGTCGCCGCGGTCGTGCTGCTCGTCGCGCAGCCCGCGTCCGCGGCGTCGCTGACCCGCGTGACCGGTTTCGGCACCAACCCCAGCAACCTGAACATGTACACCTACGTCCCGGACCGGGTGGCGGCCAAGCCGGCGCTGCTGGTCGCGATCCATTACTGCACCGGCTCGGCTTCGGCGGTCTTCAACGGCTACGCCCGCGACTACGTCACCGCGGCCGACCAGTACGGGTACGTCATCGTGTTCCCGGAGGCCACCCGCGGCGGCGCCTGCTTCGACGTCTCCTCACCACAGGCCCTGACCCGCGGCGGCGGCAGTGACCCGGTCGGCATCCTGTCGATGGTCGACTACGCGAAGCAGCACTACAACGTCGATCCCGCCCGGGTCTACGTCACCGGGTTCTCCTCGGGCGCGATGATGACGAACGTGCTCGCCGCGGAGTACCCGGACGTGTTCGCCGCCGGTTCGGCGTTCATGGGCGTGCCCGCCGGCTGCTTCGGCACCACCGACGGGTCGAGCTGGAACTCCCAGTGCGCGAACGGCCAGCTGACGAAGACCGCCCAGCAGTGGGGCGACCAGGCCCGGCAGATGAGCGGCGGGCGCAGCGGGCCGTACCCGCGGATGCAGCTGTGGCACGGCACCGCCGACGACACCTTGCGCTACCCGAACTTCGGCGAAGAGGTCAAGCAGTGGACCAACCTCGCCGGGGTGAGCCAGACGGCGTCGGTCACCGACCAGCCGCAGTCCGGCTGGACCCGCGCCCGCTACGGCGGCACCGGCGTCCAGGCGCCGGTCGAGGCGATCAGCGTCCAGGGCGCGGGGCACGTGCTGCCGCAGAGCGGCATGGTGGGCTACGCGATCTCGTTCCTCGGCCTGAACAGCGGCGGCACGACCACGACCACGCCGACCACCCCGACCACCCCGACCACTCCCACCACGACGACGTCGGCCCCGCCGGCGACGGGCACCACGCTCGGCGGCGCGGCGGCGCGGACCGGGCGGTACTTCGGCACGGCCGTCTCGGCGAGCAGGCTCTCGGACAGCGTCTACACCGGCATCCTGAGCCGTGAGTTCAGCATGATCACGCCCGAGAACGAGATGAAGATCGACGCGACCGAGCCGAACCAGGGCCAGTTCTCCTACGGCAACGCCGACCGGATCGTGGCCCAGGCCAAGTCCCAGGGCGCCCAGGTCCGCGGGCACACGCTGGCCTGGTACGGGCAGCAGCCCGGATGGATGCAGGGCATGGAGGGCTCGTCGCTGCGCTCGGCGATGCTCAACCACGTCACGCAGGTCGCGACGCACTACCGCGGCCGGCTCTACTCGTGGGACGTGGTGAACGAGGCGTTCGCCGACGGCGGTTCCGGCGCCCGCCGCGACTCCAACCTGCAGCGCACCGGCAACGACTGGATCGAGGCGGCGTTCCGCGCCGCCCGGGCGGCCGACCCCGGCGCGAAGCTCTGCTACAACGACTACAACACCGACGACTGGAGCCAGGCGAAGACCCAGGCCGTGTACCACATGGTGCAGGACTTCAAGTCCCGCGGCGTGCCGATCGACTGCGTCGGCTTCCAGTCGCACTTCAACAGCGCCAGCCCGGTGCCGTCGAACTACCAGACCACGCTGCAGAACTTCGCCGACCTCGGCGTGGACGTCCAGATCACCGAGCTGGACATCGAAGGGTCGGGCACCACGCAGGCGAACAGTTTCCGCACGGTCACGAACGCCTGCCTCGCGGTGGCGCGCTGCAACGGCCTGACCGTGTGGGGCATCCGGGACACCGACTCCTGGCGCGCGTCGGCCACCCCGCTGCTGTTCGACGGCAGCGGCACCAAGAAGGCCGCCTACACCGCGGTCCTCGACGCGCTGAACGGCGGCACCACGACCACGCCGCCGCCGACGACCACCCCGCCGCCGACGACCACGACCCCGCCGCCGTCGGGCGGGTGCACCGGGACCTACACCAAGACAGCCGAGTGGAACGTCGGCTTCAACGGCCAGGTGAGCGTGACGGGCTCGAACAACTGGGTGCTCACGATCACCTTCCACGCACCCCAGAAGGTCATCGGCAGCTGGAACTACACCGGCACCTGGGACAGCACCGGGTACGTGCTGACCGCGAAACCCAACGGGAGCGGCAACGTCATCGGGTTCACCGTCGAGCACGGCGGGAACCTGACGGCGCCGGGCGTCACCTGCGCGGCGAGCTAGAACAACCGGCCGACCTCGTCCGCGGGCGGTTCCTCCAGGCTCAGGAGGAACCGCTTGCGGGCCAGGCCGCCGGCGTACCCGGTCAGGCTCCCGCTCGTGCCGACCACCCGGTGGCACGGCACGATGACGCTGATCGGGTTCCAGCCGTTGGCGTTGCCGACGGCCTGCGCGGCACCCGGGTCGCCCAGTGCGGCGGCCAGCTGCCCGTAGGTGCGGGTCTCGCCGAACGGGATCTTCGTCAGCAGGTCCCAGACCTGCTTCTCGAACGCGGAACCACGCGGCGCGAGCTCGAGGTCGAACTCGCGCCGCGTGCCCGCGAAGTACTCGCCCAGCTGTGCTTCCACGACCTCGAAGCCGGTCTCGGTGCGCTCCCCGAGGTCGGTCATCCGGGGCGTGCGCAGGTGGCCGTCGAAGTAGAGGCCGAGCAGTGCACCGGCCGCGTCACCGACGAGGGTCAGTGGCCCGATGGGGGAGTCGATGACGGTGTGCCGGACGCTCATGGCGCCAGCTTAACGGCTCAGGAATCGCTGACCTTGACCGAGAGCGAGTCGACGCTCATCTCGGCGCCCGGCGTGATGTCCGCACCCGGGGAGGTGCAGCCGCAGACCTTGTTCGGGTAGGAGCCGCCGATCGCGACGTCGAAGATGACGAAGAACCCGTGGTCGACCGCGGCCTTCCAGGTCGCGTCGGACACCTGGTTCTGCTTCACCGAGTAGGTCTGGTTGCCGTCGAGGTAGAACCGCAGTTCTTCCGCGGCGGCGTCGCGGCGGTCCACCACGACCGAGTAGGAGTGGTAGCCGTCCTGGCAGCCCGGGCAGTCCTGCAGGTCGCTCGTGATGCCGTCCGGGTCGTGGCACTCGCCCTGCCACTGTCCACAGTGGAAGGTGGTGGAGTGCTTGCTGAGCGCGTTGACGTCCTCCATGATGTCGAGCTCGCCGATGCTCGGCCAGTTCGTCGCGCCGACCGGCCGCGCGTCGCCGCCCATCGCCCAGAACGCCGGCCAGTAGCCGAGCCCGCCGGCGGGGGACGGCTGCTTGAGCGACGCGCTGATCTCCATCTGTCCACCCGCCGGGGCGGCGAAGTCGGTCCGCTGCGTCTCGATCCGGCCGGAGGTCCAGTTGCCCGCGGCGTCGCGCAACGGCTTGATGGCGAGGTGGCCCGCGCCGTCGTGGTAGACGTTGCCGGTCGAGTCCGTGGCCGTCTCGAGCTCGCCGGTGCCCCAGGCCGCCGCGCCGCCCGGGTAGCCGGTTCCCTTGTCGTAGAGCCAGTCCTGGGTGTTCAGACCGGTACCGGCCGCGCCGTCGAAGTCGTCCTGGAACACGGTGGTCCAGGTCTCCGCGGCGGACGTCGTCGCCGGGGCGAGGAAGGGCAGTGACAACGTTGCCATCACGGCGGTCAGTCGCAGGAAACGCTTGCTGGGCTGCATGGGGGTCCGCTTTCTCTGTGATGAAGCCGGAAAGGGGGTGCGTCCACCTGCGAGGCCGTCCACTGTCACCGACCGTTCGCGGGGAAGTCAAGGCCCCTGCCCGGAATTACCCACGACCCGGTACCCAGGGGCAGTCACCGGCCGGGATTGTTTGAAAATTCCCGGTGCGGGGAATCGCGCGCTGAGTGCGAACGGTGGTCTAGACCTACCTTGGAGGGGTTGTCAGGCCCGGTGGGCGGCGTTCATAGTTTGTTGGCGTCCACAACGAATCTGCGAGCGCGGCCGGTGTCTCCATTGTGGAGCACGCCGCGTGTTCTGGTAATCCTCAACGTGGAGGAATCATGATCTCGCGCCGCTCGTTCCTGAGCCTTTCGGCGGCCACGCTCGCCACCGCCACCGTGCTGCCCCTGGCCCGCACCGCCTACGCCGCGACGCCGTCGACCTTCGGTCTCGAGCTGGTGAACAACTCCGGCTCCGGCACCGTGTACGCCTACGTCACCGGCACGACCCCGGACGGCCGGCTGGTCCTGCTGCGCGCCGACGGCTCGCCGTACTACCCGGACTCGCCCGGCGCCGCGCACACGCCGTTGCCGGAGGACTGCGCCATCCCGGTCGGTTCCGGGGCCCAGGTCTCCGTGCCGAAGATGGGCGGCGCGCGGATCTACGTCGTCACCGACGCGAAGCTGGACTTCTTCCTCGATCCGGGGCCGGCCCTGGTGCACCCGAGCTTCCTCAACACCGCCGATCCCAACTTCGGGAAGAACTGGTCGTTCAGCGAGTTCACGTTCAACGACGAGCAGCTGTTCGCCAACATCAGCTACGTCGACTTCGTCGGGATGCCGATGGGTCTGTCGCTCACGACGTCCGGCTCGGGCACGAAAACCGTCAACGGCCTGCCTTCGGGATCGCTGGACGCCATCTCGTCGGAGCTGACGGCGCTGGGCGGCAACTGGCCGGGGCTGGTGCAGACCGGCGGCGGCGGGAACCTGCGGGCGCTGTCGCCGCACCACCACGCCGACCAGTTCGGCGGGTACCTCGACGGGTACATCGACCAGGTCTGGCAGAAGTACGAGGGCACGGACCTCGTGGTGGACTCGCAGAACCCGGGCCTGGGCACGTTCACCGGCCGCGTCACGGGCGGCCGGCTGGTGCTCGGGGCCGAGTCCTTCGCGAAGCCGGCCACCGCGGACGTCTGGAGCTGCGACAGCGGCCCGTTCGCCATCGCGGCCGGCGCGAGCGACGCGCGCAAGAGCATCATCCCGCGCCTGGCGGCGGCGCTGAACCGCACGACGTTGCTGGACAACGCGCACCAGCCGACGGCGGAGGACCCGGCGAAGTTCTACCTGGGCGACGTCACCAACCACTACGCCCGCATCGTCCACTCGAAACTGCCCGACAACCGGGGCTACGCGTTCCCGTACGACGACGTCAGCCCGGGCCCGGACTTCAGCGGCGCGGTGTTCGCCGGCGACCCGGACGTGCTGACGATCACGGTGGGAGCGACCCATGGCTGAGCCCGTTCAAAAACTGTCGGTGGTGGCGGTTAGCCTCATGGCATGAACACGGACGACGCGACGGTCCCGGCGGACCAGCTCACCAAGGGCCAGTGGTTCTGGCACGAGCCCGCCCCGGGGCTGCCCGCGTGGCAGCTACAGGTGACTTCGGCGGACATCCTGGAGGATTCCGTCGAGATCTTCACCACGGACGAAGAGCGCGAACTGGTGTCGTACCCGCGCAACCGCCTCGTGCGGCTGGCCAGCGCGGCCTGAGGTTCCCTGAAGCGCGGTGGGCCTGCTCCGGCTCACCGCGTTTCTCGGCTTTCGGGCCTGCTCACCGCATTCAATGAGCGATGCCGGAGTGACTGACGGTATTCGGGTCGGTGGTCGCCCGCTGCGTCGTCAGCCGTGATGTTCTTTCATCTTGCTCGATTTCCGAATCGGCTGCTTTCGCGGCCTCTTGCTCGTGCCCTCTTTCGACCGCCGCGGGTCAGGCTGCTCCCGCATGCCGCAAGGCCGCCGGGCGCCAGGTCATCCGGACCGTGGTGCCCTGCTCGCCGGTGTGGATGTCGGACTGGTCCGTCACCTTGTCGATCAGCAGCAGGCCGCGTCCGCCCGAAGTGCGCAGGCCCGCGGTGCGGGGGCGGTTCGCGCGGGTGGCCGGGATGCCGCAGCCGGTGTCGGTGACCGTCACGGTCACGGCGTCGCCCACCCGCGCCGCTTGCAGACGCGCCCAGCCGTGCTTGTCCGGGTAGGCGTAGGCCGCGACGTTCGCCAGCGCCTCGTAGGTCGCCAGCGTGATGTCGTGCGTGCTCTCCGGGTCCAGGGGGAGGGCGGCCAGCCAGCGGATGAGCTTGCGGCGCAGGTCGGCGACGTCGTTGGGCAGCGCCGGCGCGAGTTCTTCGAAGGTCGAGGTGACCACGGTCCCGGACCCCGCGGGGAGGCGGTCGGGGGACGTGGTCCCGGGTGGGCCGTCGTCGGCGGTTTCGCCGGTGTCGACGTCCGGCTCCAGGGTGTGTCGGTGCACGGTGTGCTCCCATCCGTCGGCCACGGTTCGGCGGGCTTCCCTGGAGACCTACCCACCGCCACCGGTTCTCACGCATTGTGCTTCGGGGAAAGTCCGGCTACAGTGAAGGTGCTCCTTGCGGACGTCGGCCTTCAGGCCGCCCGGAGGAAGCTCCCGGATCCAGGCCAGTTCGGCCTCTTTCCTTTCATTCACGGCCCGCGCCGTCCGCGCGCCGGCCGTTCCCGCATTCAGGAGAAACCATGCCTTTCCACGGAATCCTTGACGTACAAGGAAAATCCGCCTTCGTCCGCGCCGGCTACCGGCGCGCCGACGGCGACATCACCATCCCCCTTTCCGTCGTCCGCAAGCACAAGCTGCGCACCGGCGACGAAATCACCGGCACCGCCGAGGAAATCATCAGCGTCGACGGCGTCAACCCGGCCACCCCGCGGCCGGACTTCGACGACCTCGTCCCGGTGCACCCCGACGAGCGCCTGCTGCTCGAAACCACCCCGGCGCGGGTGCTGACCCGCGTCATCGACCTCGTCACGCCGATCGGCAAGGGCCAGCGCGCGCTGGTCGTCTCGCCGCCGAAGGCGGGGAAAACCACGGTGCTGAGCGAAATCGCGCACGGCATCGCCACCAACCACCCGGAGTGCAAGCTCATGGTGCTGCTCGCCGACGAGCGTCCAGAGGAGGTCACCGAGCTGCGCCGGACCGTGCGCGGGGAGGTGATCGCGTCCACATTCGACCGCCCGCCGGCCGAACACGTCGCGATCGCGGAACTGGCGGTCGAGCGCGCCAAACGCCTGGTGGAGCGCGGCGAGGACGTCGTGCTGCTGCTCGACTCCCTGACCCGCCTGGGCCGCGCGTACAACCTGTCGGCCCGCCCTTCCGGTCGCACACTCTCCGGAGGTGTCGACGCGGCGGCCCTGCAGCCGATGAAGCGCATCCTCGGCGCCGCAAGGAACGTCGAGGGCGGTGGTTCCCTCACGATCATCGCGACCGCGCTCGTGGAAACCGGTTCGCTGGCCGACACGGTGTTCTTCGAGGAGCTGAAGAGCACGGGCAACGCCGAGCTCAAGCTGGACCGTCGCACCGCAGAACGCCGGGTCTTCCCGGCGGTCGACCTGGCCGCGTCCGGCACCCGGCGCGAGGAACTGCTGGTGACGCCGGAGGAACTCGCCGCAATGCGCGACGTCCGCCGAGCACTACAGGGCCCGCACGCCGTAGAGCAGCTGCTGGACCAGCTCCGCAAGACGAGCTCGAACGCCGAGTTCCTGCTCCGCGTGACCGGCGCGGCCGCACTGCCCCAGGCCGCCTGAGCCCACTGCGCCACAGTGCGCCTTCGCGGCAGGTGCCTGCCCTCTCGTTCGCGACGCGCTGAGCCGCAGTGTGCTTGCTCGGCACCGCGCATCCGTTAGCTGCCGCGCCCGCTCAGCTGCGGCGCTCATGCGGTCCGCTCGACCGGCGCTCTTGCTCGGCCGCCGCACTCACTTCGGTGCCGCGCACCTGGACCGGCGCGCTTGGTCCGCCGATGTGCTCTCAGCGGGTGCCGTGCCAGCTCAAGCGCTCGCGCCGCCCGATCGGGCTGGTTCGGTCCGCCGCCGAGCGCCCGCCGACCCAAGCTCTGGCCAGCCCAAGCGCTCGTCCGCCGGGTGCCGGTCAGCCGCCGCAGCCAGGTGCCGCTTCAGCCGCTGCGGCACCTGGCCGGTGCCGGTCCGCGCAGCCACCGCGGAAACGCTCAAGCGCCGCGGCCGGTGGTCTGTTGCAGCTCGTCGATCCGCTTCGACGCCTCGGCCTTGGTCAGGTCTTCGGGCACCTCCTGCCCCGCCTCCTGGGCGAGCGTCTGCAGGTAGGACTTCTGCGGCCCGGTCATCGGCTCGTCGCCGGTGGTCCAGTCGCTCGGGTCCTTCTCCGGGTTGGGTTCCGGCTGTTCGGTCATCACCACTCCATTCGAACGTCTGTTCGCTCGGGTTCGACTGTAACCCAGAGCCCCGACAGTTTCCGTGCACGTCCCCGCGGAGGAGTTTCCCCGCGAATCCCGCCCGGAAACGCGAAATCCGTCCACGGCGGCGTGAACACCACTGTGGACGGATTCGCGAAACGTCAGGCCGTCGGGCGGGTCGCTCCGGCGTACTCGCTCATCAGCGGGGAGATCTTGACCACGTCACCACTGGTGGGGGCGTGGACCATCTTTCCGTCGCCGATGTACATCCCGATGTGCGATACCGGGGAGTAGTAGGCGACCAGGTCGCCCGGCTGCAGCTGGTCGCGCGACACCGGCGTGCCGAAGCCCGCCTGCGCCGCCGAGTTGCGCGGCAGGGAGATGCCGGCCTGCTTGTAGGCCCACTGCATCAGTCCCGAGCAGTCGAACGTGCTCGGTCCGGTCGCGCCCCAGACGTAGGCGCTGCCGAGCTTGCTCAGCGCCGCGTTGACCGCGGTCTGGGCGGCCCCGGTCGCCGCCTTGACGGTGGGGGCCTTGCCGCCGGTGTCCTTCTGCGCGGCCTTGTCGGCCGTGCTGAGGGTCTTGCTCTGCGCCTCGATCTGGTCGATCTGGGTCTGCAGGTTCTTCTTCTTGCCCTCGATGTCCGAGGTCAGCTTGGCCGCCGCGTCGCGCGCGTCGGTCGCCTTCTTCGCGGCGTCCGTCGCCGTCTTCTCGGCGGTCTTGGCCTTCTCGGCCGCGCCGCTGAGGTTGTCCATCGCGGAGTTCTTGTCGGTCGCGATGACCTCGAGGGCCGACGAGCGGTCCAGGAAGTCCTGCGTCGACGTGCCGGCCAGCAGCGCGGACAGCTTGTTGAGCTGGACGCCGCTGGTGAACGACGCGTTGGCGAACTTGTCCACCTGGGACTGGTACTTCTGCTTCGCGTCGGCGGCCTCGGCGCCCGCGGTCTTCGCCGCGTCGACGTCGGTGGTGGCCTTGTCGAGCTCACCCTGCTTGGTGGTGAGGTCGGCCTGGGCCTTGAGCAGGTCTTCGTTGAGCTTCTCGGCCTGCGCCGCGAGGTCGCGGTACTTGGCCAGGGCCTCCGACCCGGTGGGCGGAGCCTGGAGAGCGGGGATCGGGGCGGCGGTGGCCGCGGGGTCGGCGACGGTGATCACTGCGATCACCGCGGCGGCCGCGAGGGCACCTGACACCACGCGCTTGACGGGATGCGAATGCACGGTCGCGCGGGTCTCCTTTGCTGTTCGGCCGCCGGTCGGGACCGGGGCGGCGAGTCGGGGGCCTCGTCCGCACTGCCCCGTCACGGTGCGCGCTCTCCCGCAACAGGTGAGCCACGCGGTGTGGGGGTCCGGTACCCGGCAAGGGGGTATCGGCGGCGATCTCGCGTAGCCACCTGTCGGTGGCGCGGGGCCGCGAGATCTCGAACAGGTTACGAAAAGAACACGGGAGAGTCCAGGGGGTTCGCGTCGGAACTCTCCGTGACGGCCGGAATCATCGCTGGACCAGGTGCGCCGGGAAAACTTGTGTCCGGTCTGACAGGCCGTAGCTGCACGCTGGCCGTGGCCGACACCGTCAAGCCGACGTCGGCCGAGGCGGTCCGGCGGCTGCGCGGGCTCGGGCTGACGCCGGTCCTGCTGACCGGCGACAGCGCCGTCGTCGCCCGCGCGGTGGCCGCGGAGGTCGGGATCGAGCGCGTGATCGCCGAGGTGCTGCCGCACGACAAGGCCGCCGTCGTCGAGCGGCTTCAAGCGGCGGGGCACGTGGTCGCCATGGCCGGCGACGGCGTCAACGACGCGGCCGCGCTCGCCCAGGCCGACCTGGGGCTGGCCATGGGCACCGGCACCGACGTCGCGATCGAGGCGGCCGACCTGACGCTCGTGCGTGGTGACCTGCGCGTGGCGGCCGACGCGATCCGGCTGGCGCGCCGGACGCTGCGGACGATCAAGGGCAACCTGTTCTGGGCGTTCGCCTACAACGTCGCCGCGCTGCCGCTCGCGGCCGCGGGCCTGCTCAACCCGATGATCGCCGGCGCGGCGATGGCCGTCAGCTCGGTCTTCGTCGTCACGAACAGCCTGCGTCTGCGCCGGTTTGAATAAGCACGGCCGAATAAACACGGCCGAATCGGCACGGATGGGTGATTGGAGGTCGTTTGTACGTCCCTTGTATCCGGCCGGGTGATCCTGATGGCGGCAGGGATTCCGACGAGTGGAGGACAGGGATGTTCACGAAGGCCGCCGTGTTGACGGCACTCACCGCCGCGACGCTCGCTGTGGCGGCGCCGGCCCAGGCCGTGCCGGCAGCCACGACAGCGTTGCCCGCGGCGAACATGGAGGCCGTGCTCAAGGCGGCCCAGATCGACCCGCGCCGCGCCGACGACACCCAGACGCCGGGCGCGCACGACAGCGTCCTGCTGGTCGAGCAGGCGTTGCAGGCGAAGGGGCTGCTGGACAGCAAGTACGTCGACGGCTACTTCGGCACGACGACGATCACGGCGTACTCGCAGTACCAGAAGTCGCTGGGCTACACCGGGATCGACGCTTCGGGCCTGCCCGGCAAGACGTCGCTGGAGAAGCTGGGCGCGAGCCGCTACACCGTGACGAGCGCGGTGTCCGCGGGCAGCCGCGTGGCCTACCGCGGGGTCACGATCAACACCCGCACCAAGGCGATGCTGCTGGCGGCGGAGAAGATCGCCGGCTTCACCGTCAGCCTGACCCAGGGTTCCTACAACCCGGGCGGTGTCGACGCTTCGGCCGGGACGCACGACGGCGGCGGCGCGATGGACATCTCGGTGTCCGGCATGTCGGCGGCGACCCGCACGACCCTGTTGAAGGCGCTGCGCAACGTCGGGTTCGCGGCCTGGTACCGCACGCCGGACCAGGGTTTCGCCTACCACATCCACGCGATGGCGATCTCCGACCCGGACCTCTCGTCGGGCGCGCAGCACCAGACGGGCGACTACTACCTGGGCAAGAACGGCCTGGCCGGCCGCGGCGCCGACGACGGCCCCTCGGTCACGAAGGTCACCTGGGAGGAGTACCAGCGCGGCTGACGCGGCTCCCGAAGTCCGTGAAGGCCTCCTTACCGGCCATAAGAGCCGGTAAGGAGGCCTTCACGGCGTTCGTGGTGGCACGGCCGGGCGCGGCGGTGTTTGATCGGGGCAAAGACACAAGTGGGGGTTGATCCGATGGCTGAGAAGGCGTTCCGGTTCGGTGTGGTCGCGGCGGCCCAGGAGGGCGGCGCGAAGTGGCGGGAGACCGCGCGCCGGGCCGAAGAGCTGGGGTACTCGACCCTGCTCTCGCCGGACAACCTGAACCTGCCGACCCCGACGGCGTCGCTCGCGACGGCCGCCGCGGTCACGACGACCTTGCGGGTGGGCTCGTTCGTGCTGGCCAGCCCGCTGCGCACAGCACGCGCGGCCGCGTGGGAAGCGCACAGCCTGACGGCGATGACCGACGGCCGGTTCGAGCTGGGCCTCGGCACCGGCCTGGCGTCGATGCGCCAGCAGGCCGAGGAGCTGGGCCTGCCCTACGGCACCGGCCAGGAGCGGCTCGACTCGATCTCCGAGACGATCGACCACGTCCGCCGCCTCGACGGTGACGCGCACACGCCGGTGATGCTCGCCGCGGGCGGTCCCAAGGCCCGCCGGCTCGCCGCGGCGAAGGCCGACATCGTTACCCTCGCCGGGGGCGTGCTGACCACCCGCGACGAGTTCGCGTCGCACGTCGAGGAGATCCGGACCGCCGCCGACGGCCGGGACATCGAGCTGGCCATGAACATCTTCGTCGTCGGCGAGGTCGTCCCGCCGTGGATCCGCGGGTTCATCGGCGTCGACGCCGCGACGCTCATCGAGCATGACTCGCTGACCATGCTGCGCGGCAGCGTCGACGACATGGCGGGCGAGCTGGAACGCCGTCGCGACGAGCTGGGCGTGTCCTACGTCAGTGTCAACAGCGCCTTCATCGAGGAGTTCGCGCCGCTGGTGGCGCTGCTGACGGGGAAGTGAGCGTCGCGGGGTCGGTGTTGCCGCCGCAGAGCAGGACGGCGACCCGCTCGCCGGGCGCGGGCACGTAGGCGCCGCTGAGCAACGCGGCGCAGGCCGTGGCCCCGCCCGCTTCGACGGCGAGGCGGTAGCGGTCCCACAACGTCGTCCGGGCTTCGGCGATCGCGGCGTCCTCGACCAGGACCGACCCCGCGCCCGTGCGGGTGGCGACCGCGAAGGCGATGTCCCCGAGCCGGGACGCGCCGAGTGAGTCGGCGGCCAGGCCGGACACCTCGACCTGGACCGGCTCGCCCGCGTCCAAAGCCGCGTGGAGCGTCGGGATCGTGCGCGGCTCGACGCCGACCACGCGCGCCCGGCCCTCGACCGCCGCGGCGATGCCCGCCAGGAGCCCGCCACCGCCGACCGCGACCAGGATCGTGTCGAGCCCGTCCACCTGCTCCAGCAGTTCCAGACCGGCCGTGCCCTGGCCGGCGCAGATCTCCGGCTGGTCGTAGGCGTGGCAGAACAACGCGCCGCTGCCGGCCGCGTGCTTCACCGCCGCGTCGTAGGCGTCGGCGTACTTGTCGCCGACGAGCTCGACGGCCGCGCCGAGCGCGTGCAGCTTCGCCACCTTGACCGCGGGCGCAGTGGTGGGGACGAAAACCCTTGCGGGGACGACGAATTCGCGGGCGGCGTGGGCGACGGCGAGGCCCGCGTTGCCGCCCGACGCGGCGACCACCCCGGCCGCCGCGATGTCACCGGCCGCCAAGATCCGGTTGAACGCGCCGCGGGCCTTGAACGACCCGGTGTGCTGCAGGTGTTCCAGCTTGAACCACACGCCGTCGGCCGCGAAGACCGGCGTCCGGCGGACCCGGCCGTGGATCCTCGTGGCGGCGCGTTCGACGTCCGAAGTGCTGATCATGACCTCAGCATGCGCGCGCCCGGCCGTAAGCACCAGCGACGTCTCCTATGCTGGCGTTAGCAACGCTTACGGCTGGAGGCTCCCGTGCTCGACGCCCACCGCCTGGCCCTGCTCGCCGAGGTCGCGCACGCCGGGTCGATCGCCGGTGCGGCACAACGTCTTTCGTTCACGCCGTCCGCCGTCTCGCAGCAGCTGGCCAAACTCGAACGCGACGTCGGCGCACCTTTGGTGCACCGCAACCCGCGCGGCGTCACGCTCACCGCCGTCGGTGAAGCGCTGCTCACCCACGCCGAGACGATCGTCGGGGAGCTGCGGACCGCCGAGCGGACCGTGCGGGCCCTGCTCGGCGAGGAGCCGGCGCAGCTGACCGTCGGCACGTTCGCCAGCGCGGGCGCGACCCTCGTCCCGGCCGCGCTCGCGGGCTTCCGCGAGGCCCACCCGGCGGTCGCGCTGCGGCTGCTGGACCTGGAGCCACCCGACGGCTACGGCCTGGTCAGCTCGCGCGACCTGGATCTCCTGATCACCCATCACTATCCCGGCGCGGTCCTGCCCGACCCGCGTGGACTGGACCGCTCGTTGCTGCGCTCGGAGCGGTTCCGCCTGATCCTCCCGGTGGGCCACGCGAAAGCCGCCGTCCGCCGCCTCACCCTGCGCGGGCTCGCGGGGGAGGACTGGATCTCGGGTAGCCCCGGCGTGCCCAACCGGGTGTGCCTCGAACAGCTCGCGGACGCGGCGGGGGTCCGGCTGCGCGTCGCCCACGAAAGCCGCGACTACCAGGTGATCCTGGCGCTGGTCGAGGCCGGGCTGGGGATCGCGTTCATCCCGGAGAGCGTGCTGGAGCGCGCCGGCGGCGCCCGGATCGAGGTCCGGGACGCGGCCGACGCCCGCCCGGCCCGCGACGTCTTCCTGGTGCACCACAAGCGTCCGGGCCGGCTGGTGACGGAGATGGCGGACCGGCTGCGGGCGTGACTCAGCGGCGTCGCAGCCGCGGGTTCTCGATCGCCGGCGCCGCCGCCTGGTAGTTGTCGTGCCGGTTGACCTCGGTGCCGGGCGGGACGATCTCGTCGATCCGGTCGAGCACGTCACCGGGCAGCGGGCCCTGCGCGGCCAGCAGGTCGTCGAGCTGCTCCGGCGTGCGCGGGCCGATCAGCACCGACGTCACGGCCGGGTGGCTCAGCACGAACCGCACCGCGAGGTGCGCCAGCGGCAGGCCCGCGTCGCCCGCGAGTTTTCGCAGCCGCTCGACGGTTTCGGCCCGCGCGCGGTTCTCGGGGACGGCGAGGTCGAACACCTCGGGGGCCATCCCGGCGCGGTGGCCGCGCGCCGGGTCGCGGTCGGTCAGCCAGCCGCTGGACAGCGGCCCGTAGGTCAGGACACCCATGCCGTGGCGCTGGGCCGTCGGCAGGACGTCGTTCTCGATGATCCGGGTGAGCATCGAGTACCGCGGCTGCTCGGTGCGGAACCGGTGGTGCCCGCCGCGCCGCGCGGCCCACTGCGCCTCGACCATCAGCTCGGCCGGGAACGTCGAGGACCCGATCACGCGCACCTTGCCCGCGCGGACCAGATCGGACAGCGCGCCCAGCGTCTCGTCGATGTCGGTCAGGTGGTCGGGGCGGTGCTGCTGGTAGAGGTCGATGTGGTCGGTGCCGAGCCGCGTCAGGCTGGCTTCGACGGCCTGCTTGATCCACCGCGGCGAGGCGCCGGCCTGGTTGGCGTCGGGGCCCATCGGCATCGAGAACTTCGTCGCGAGCACGACGTCGTCACGGCGGCCCTTGAGCGCCTCGCCGACGATCACCTCCGACTCGCCGTGGGAGTAGACGTCGGCGGTGTCGATGAGGTTGATCCCGGCGTCCAGCGCCGCGTGGATCATCCGCACCGACTCGGCGCGATCGGTGTTGCCCATCGCGCCCAGCATCATCGCGCCGAAGGCGAAGCGGCTGACGGAGATGCCCGTGCCGCCCAGGATTTCGCGTTCCATCTCGGTTCTTCCTTCTCGGGAGCTGGTTCTGCTTCCAGCTAACCGCCGGCTCCGGCCGTTCGACGTCGCGAGAGGGGCATGGCTCGACCGGGGGTCCAGCAGACCCCCGCACGCGCGCGGCGCCCGATCTAGGCTGGCGGGATGAGCGAGGACAACCCGGAACTGCGGGACTTCCTGCGCGCCCGCCGGGCCCGGGTGACACCCGGGGACGCCGGGCTCCCGCCGGAACCCGGCGTGCGGCGCGTGCCCGGGCTGCGGCGGGAAGAGGTCGCGCGGCTGGCCGGGGTGAGCGTCGACTACTACGTCCGGCTCGAACGCGGCCGGAACCTGAACGTTTCGGAGTCGGTGCTGGACGCGATCGCGCGGTCGCTGCAGCTGGACGAAACCGAGCGGCGGCACCTGGTCGCGCTGGCCAAGCCGAGCCGCCGCCGGCCGCGGACCCCGGCACCCCAGCGCGTCCGCCCCGGGCTGCTGCGGGTGCTGGAGACCCTGACCGACGTCCCGGCGATGGTCACCGGCCGGCGCCTGGACGTGCTGGCCGCCAACCGCCTGGCGAAGGCGCTCTACCGCGACTTCGACGCGCTGCCCCCGCGCGAGCGCAACATGGCCCGGTTCGTCTTCCTCGACCCGCCGGCCCGCGAGCTGTACGCGGACTGGGAGTCGTCGGCGCGCAGCGTGGTGGCGACGCTGCACCTGTACGCGGGCCGCAACCCCCACGACCCGGCCCTGGCCGAGCTGATCGGCGAGCTGTCGGTGCGGGACCAGGATTTCCGCGTCTGGTGGGCGGATCACGACGTCTACCAGCGCACGCACGGCACTAAGCACTACCGGCACCCGGTGGTGGGGGATCTGGTCCTGGGGTACGAAGCCCTGGCTCCGACGGGCGACCACGACCAGGTGCTGGGAGTGCACACGGTGGAGCCGGGCTCACCTTCGGAAACGGCGCTGAGGCTGCTGGCCAGCTGGGCGGCGGAACCGGCGACGCCTTGATACCCGGCTCGTCGTGAGTGTTTAGGGCGGTTAGAACCGCCCTAAACACTCACGACGAGCCGGCACGAGGTGGCCTCAGCCGACCGGGCGGAGGGCGGTGGTGAACCGGGCCGACGCCTCGCTCAGCGCGTCCAGGCACGCCCGGACCGCGCCGTGGTCCTCCTCGCCCGCCCGGCAGATCGCGTAGATCGTGCGGGTCAGCGCCGGGCGGGTCGTCAGGATGCGGACGCGGTCCGGGAGCCGGTCGCGGGCCAAGCGGGGGACCAGCGCCGCGCCGAGGTTGCCCGCCACCAGGGCCAGCTGGGTCGGGTAGCTGCCCACCGTGCAGCTGATCCGCGGGTCCAGCCCCTGCTTGCGCAGGACCTGGACCAGCCAGTCGTGGCAGCCGGAGCCGGCGCTCCAGCCGATCCACGGCAGGTCGTCCACTTCGGACAAATCCACCGTCTTGCGGTGCGCCAGGCGGTGGCCGGCCGGCAGGGCGAGGTCCGCGACGTCGGAGAACAACGCGATCCTCGTCGTCTCCGGCGGGAGGACCGTCGGGCGGTCCGCCCAACTCTCCAGCACCGCGACGTCGAGGTCGCCGGCCAGGACGCGGGGCATCGTCTGCTCGGCCTCGCCCTCGTGCAGCGTCACCTCCAGCCGCGGGTGCTGCACGGCCAGCGTCGCCAGCGCGGGCGGCAGCAGCGCGTGCACGGTCGTCGGGATCGCGCCGACCCGCAGCGGCCCGATGACGTCCTCGCGCAGCAGCTCCAGGTCGGTTTTCGCCTCGGCGACCTGCGCGAGGATCCGCTCGGCGTGCCCGGCCAGCACCTGGCCCGCCTTCGTCAGCCGGACGCCGCGGCCGCGGGACTCCAACAGCGGCTGCCCGGCCTCCCGTTCCAGCTTCGCCAGCTGCTGGGAGACGCCCGAGGGCGTGACGTGCAGGGACGCGGCCGCCGCGGCGACCGAGCCCTGGGTGGCGAGGGCGTGCAGCGCCCGCATCCGCTCGAGTCCGAACACGGTAGTGATGCTACCGGATTTCGCGCAGAAACATTCGCTTGTCCTTGACAGTCGAGACGCCCACGCTGGAGGGGTGACCACGACCGCGCCCCGCCCCGTCAAGACGACCTTCACCCAGCGCGTCGACCCCCGCCTGCTCGCGGCGCTCGGCAGCTTCTGCATCGCGCTGTCGTCGGTCTTCATCAAGGTCTCGCACACCAGCGGCGCCACCAGCGCGTTCTGGCGGCGCCTGCTCTCGCTCCCGGTCCTGTTCGCGCTGGCCTGGTGGGAGCGGCGCAAGGCGGGCCCCGAGACCCGCCGCCGGGTGCTCTTCCCGCTGCTGGCCGGGGCCGGGCTCGGCCTGGACTTCGTGCTCTGGGGCGAGGCGATCCCGCGCGTCGGCGCCGGCATCGCGACGGTCCTGCTCGCGGTGCAGGTCGTGATCGTGCCCGTGCTGGCGTTCGCGTTCCTCGCCGAACGGCCGTCGAAGCGGTTCCTGGTGGCCGCGCCGGTCCTGCTCGGCGGGATCGTGCTGGCCGGCGGTTTCGCCGGGACCGGCGCGTTCGGCCCCGACCCGGTCACCGGCGCCGTCGCGGCGCTGATCGCCGGTGCCGGGTACGCCGCCTACCTGTTCCTGATCCGGCTCAGCGGCGCCAAGGGGACGCAGTCGCACTCCTTGCTCCTGGCGACGCTCTCCGCCTGCGCCGTCGCGCTGGTCCTCGGCCTCCCGTCCGGCACGCTCGACTTCGCGCCGGGCTGGCCCTCGTTCGGGTGGCTGATCGCGCTCGCGCTCGTCGGCCAGCTGACGGGCTGGCTGCTGATCTCGGCCGCGCTGCCGCGGATGTCGGCTACCTCCGGCGCGACTCTCATGCTGCTCCAGCCGGTCGGCGCGGTGCTGCTGAGCATCGTGCTGCTCGGCGAGTCGCCCGGCGTGCTCCAGTTGGTCGGCTGCGCGGCCGTGCTCGGCGCCGTCTGCTTCGCGGGCACCGCGCGACCTGCGGGGCGGCGCGGTCGCGACTAGCGTCACCGGTATGCGAGTGCTGGTAGCGGGAGCGTCGGGGTTCGTCGGCAGCCGGTTGTGCCCGGCACTCGATGAAGCCGGGCACACCGTGCTCGCGATGACCCGCAGACCCGAGGACTACCGCGGCACCGGCGAACCCGTCCGCGGCGACGTCGCCGACGTCGGTTCCCTGCGCGACGCGCTCAAGGGCGCCGACGCCGCCTACTACCTCGTCCACTCGCTCGACAGCTCGGACTTCAAGCGCCGCGACTCCGAGGCGGCGCGCGCCTTCGCCCGGGCCGCGGCGGACGCCGGGATCGGCCGGATCGTCTACCTCGGCGGGCTCGGGGACGACGACGGCACGCTCTCGGAGCACCTCGCCAGCCGCCGCGAGGTCGAAGAGCTGCTGGGCGAGACCGGCGTGCCGGTCACCGTGCTGCGCGCCGGGATCGTGATCGGGCACGGCGGCACGTCGTGGGAGCTGACCCGCCAGCTCGTCGAGCACCTGCCGGCGATGGTCACCCCGCGCTGGGTCGGCACCCGCACCCAGCCGATCGCGATCGACGACGTCGTCCGCTACCTCGTCGGCGTGCTCGACCACGCCGACGCCGCGGGCCGCGCGTTCGACATCGGCGGCCCGGACGTCCTGGCCTACCGGGAAATGCTGCAGCGCGTCGCCGCGATCGAAGGCCGGCCGCTGGTGATCGTGCCCGTCCCGCTGCTGTCGCCGCGGCTCTCGTCGTACTGGCTCTCCCTGGTCACCGACATCGACGTGCAGACCGGGCGCTCGCTGATCGACTCGATGACCAACGAGGTCGTCGTCCGCGACGACAGCATCCGCAAGATCGTCGAGTTCGAGCCGATGAGCTACGACGACGCCGTGCTCCAGGCCCTCGGCGAGCGCGCGAAGAGCCGGCGGGCCGAATGAAACGTCGGTTCCTGACCGCCGTGACCGCCGCCGGGACCGGGCTGCTCGGCGCGTCCCTGTCCAGCCCACCCGGGTCACTCCGCTTCTACGGCCTCACCGCGGGCGTCGCCACGACCTGGCTGGCGGGCGCGCGTGCGGCCGGGCCGGTGCGCCGGGGCCGCCGCGACGTCGTGCAGCCGGTGCTGGCCGGCGCGGGCGCGTTCGGCGTGTTCTACGGCTGCGCGCTGGTGTCGCGGCACATCCCGCCGCTGCGCCGCGCGATCGCCGGCGTGCTCGACTACGCCCACCGCGGTTCGACGACGTCGGTGGTGGCGACGACGCTCCTGACCGGCGCGGCCGAAGAGGTCTTCTTCCGCGGCGCCCTCTACGACGCCGCGGGCGCGCGCCGCTCCACCGCGATCTACGTGCTGTCCACCTGCGCGACCCGCAACCCCGCGCTCGTGCTGGCGTCCGCGGTGATGGGGTCGCTGTTCGCGTGGCAGCGCCACCGCGGCGACGGCGTCCAGGCACCGGTGCTGACGCACGTGGTCTGGTCCGCGCTGATGCTCGCGGTCATGCCGCGCCTGTTCGGCCCCCCGTCGGCGATTGTCCGGAACGAGCCAGAAGTTGTCTGAACCCTTCTGACCGGGCGCCGGATTTCCTATCCTGGAAAGAACTCCGGCGCGTGGAGAGGGATGTCGATGCGGACATTGCTCGTGCTCCTGCTCGTCCTCGGTTCCCTGTCACCCCTGTCCGCCCGGCCTGCTGAGGCGGCGACGGCGGTGTGCGTGACCTCGTGCGACACGCTCGATCCATCGCGAGCCGCGCGAGAGAGCTTTCCCTTGCCCGACAAGGTGATCAACGGCCGGGTCGTGCGGCTGCACGCCTCCGACCCCGACGGCATGGCCTGGGCGAGCATCGACAACGGCGTCGCCAACGACGCCGTCTGGCTCGACCGCTCCTGGGACGGTGGCGCGACCTGGGAAGGCCTGCTGGGCAAGGCGAGCATCCCCAGCGGCCGGACCGGCACCCGCACGCTGATGTACAACCTCACCGATCCGGCGCATCACCGCCGCGGCCTGGTCCGGGCCTGCGGGGATGCGCAGGGCGTCGCCTGCACCGCCTGGATCTACCCGGACGTCTGCGACGCCGCGTGCGACCGGGCCGCCCCGGGCACCGGGGACGCCCAGCCGGTCGCTCCCACGACCCTTTACGGCCGCACGATCCGGCTCCACTTCGACGGCCGCAGCATGGCGTGGGCCGGCATCGAAGCGGGCGGCGCCGGCGACGAGGTCTGGCTCGACCGGTCCTGGGACGCGGGCGCGAGCTGGCCGGACGGCTCGTCGCTGGGCCGCACCAGCGTCGCCGCGGGCGCGACCGGCACCCACACCACGGCGTTCGCCACGCGGGACCCGCGCGGCCGGCTGTACGGCGGCGCCGTGCGCGCGTGCGGCCGGGAAGCCACGCACGCCTCGGGCAGCTGCACGGCCTGGGCGCGCTCGGCGACGACCCGGGCCGCCGGCGCGGTGGACGCGCTGATGTGGTCCTTCGAGCCCTACACCGCGTGGTGGCCGTCGAGCTGGTGGAACTCGGCGGTCGCGGTGACGGCCGTCGCGGACGCGGGCGGCTTCGACGCCGCCATGGCGCGCACCTTCGACGTCAACCGGGCCGCTTTCCCCGCCGGGGGCCGCAGTTCCGACCCGATCGAGGGCGACTTCGTCAGCCGCGCCATCGACGACAGCGCGTGGTGGGGCCTGGCCTGGATCGCCGTCTACGACCGCACCCACGACGCGCGTTACCTCACCGAAGCGACGACGATCGCCAGCTATGTCAACGGCTTCTGGGACACGGGCACCTGCGGTGGCGGGGTGTGGTGGAACCGCGAGCGGACGTACAAGAACGCCGTCACGAGCGGGTTGTACCTGCGGCTGACCGCGTCGCTGCACACGCGGCTCGCCGGTGACACCGTGTGGGGCCAGCGGGCTCGAACCGCGGGCGACTGGTACCTGAACGGCGGCCTGATCAACGCTTCCGGCCTGGTGAACGACGGCCTGACGTCCTCGTGCGCGAACAACGGCCAGACCGTCTGGACGTACAACCAGGGCCTCGGCATCGGCGGGCTGGTCGAACTCTGGCGCGCCACCGGCGTCACGTCCTATTTGGACGCCGCGAGGAGGCTGGCGGACGCGGCGACGTCCCGGCTCACCGCGAACGGCGTGCTCGTCGAGTCCTGCGACGCCGCGAACTCGTGTGACGACAACCAAAAGCAGTTCAAGGGCATCTTCATGCGCTACTTCGGCGACCTGGCGAACGCCACGGGCTCGGCGACCTACCGGGCCTTCGCGCAGAAGCAGGCCGACACGCTGTGGGCGAGCGATCGCGACTCGCTCGACCGGATCGGCGAGCGCTGGAGCGGGGCGACGCCGAACGCGACCGACTGGCGGACCCAGGCGTCCGGGCTGGAAGCGGTGCTTGCGGCGGGGTAGGCCGGGCCGGACGCGGCGGGTGGGAAGCCACGCAGCGGCCCGGCCTGGCTCAGCAGTGGCCGAGGTCGGCCCACTGCGCGGTGAGGCCGGGCTCGGAGCCCTGCGTCCACCAGTTCGCCTGCCAGAGGTGGCTGTTGTGCTTGACCCGCTGCCCGCCGAGGTAGACGGTGCCCCAGTTCCACTCCGCCGCGCTGGAGCAGTTCGCGGGCTGGGTCGGCGTGGTCGGGGTCGTCGGGGTGGTGGGTGTCGTCGGGGTGGTCGTCGGCGGCGGGCTGGTCGGCGTGGTGCAGTTGCCGGAGCCGACCGTGTCGACGTGTGCGGTGCCCGCGCTGCGGTAGTTCGAGGCCTGCGCGACCGCGGCGGCGGGGGTGACGACCTGGTTGCCCGCGTAGTAGGTCCAGTCCACCTGCTCGGTGTAGGTGCTGGTGCCGCTCGTGTGGCCGGCTGTGTCGATGAACCACATGTTGTAGTTGATCGACATCGGCGTGCGCGGGTAGACCGGATCGCCCTGGGCGTCGGTGGTGTGGTCCGCGGTGAGGACGCCGTCGAGGTAGTACTTCACGTGCCCGCCGGAGACCTGCGTGACGATGTCGTGCCAGCCGTCGAAGCTGCGGTTCTGCGCGGTGGAGGTGCGCAGGCCGTCCCAGGACGGGTTGTTCCAGTAGGTGTACCAGGACGTCTGGTAGTTCGCGGTCGAGCCGCCCCAGCCGCCGTTGGGCAGGTACTCGGAGAAGTCGAGCTCGCTGTATAGCGGGTCGCGGTCGTACCGCAGCGGCGAGATCGTGAAGTACGTTTCGTTGACGTGGTCGCCGTCCGTGCCGCTGGCCGGCGCGTCGGTGAACTTCACGCGGCTGGCGTAGGTGCCGTCCAGGAACCGCAGCTGGTTCTGGTACATCTCGGCGTGGGTCGTGCCGTTCGCGCTGCCGTCGGTGGACGCGTTGAGCTGCGCCACCTTTTCCCCGTTCACCGTGGGGAAACTGATGTTGCTCGTCAGCCAGCGCGCGCCGGGCACGCCCGGGCTGCCGACGTCGTTGCGGGTGGTCCAGCCGGCCGCGCCGAACGCGCCGTCGGTGGGAGAGGCGTAGTGGAAGTCGTCGAACAGGACGCCGCAGGCGGCTGTGGTTGTGGCTGTGGCAGGGGCGGCCGGGCTGGCGTCCGCGCCGTGGGCGAGCACGAGCGCGGCCGCTGTGGCCGTCGCGGCGGCGAGCGCGGCGGCGGCCTTGGCCGGTTTCCGGGGGGACATGGTGGTGTCTCTCCTCTCGGGGGAGGTACCTCGAAGAGCGGACAGATTGGTCTAGACGAATTAGCCTCAGTAGAGTGCGTCTTACCATTGGTAAAGTCAAGGAGTTACCAGTGGTAAGTTCCCGATCCGGGGCCGGGACGTCACAATGAGTCCCGTGCGGATCTCCCTCGCGGCGCTGGCCGTCCTCGTCACTGTCGCCGGGTGCTCGGCCCAGGTGCCCGGAAGCGCGGCACCCTCGGGAGACGGCTTCGTCGTCAAGGACGGCACGCTGCTGCACTTCCGGCCGGTCCTGACCGAGCTGCCGCCGTCACCTTCACCGGCACCGACGGGCTCGGCGCCGGATCGGCAGAGTGCCGACCCCGCCGCGCAACAGGCCGCCGCGGCCGCGCTCGACTGTCCTCAGGGCAGCCCGGACCCGTTGGCCGGCCGGGACGACCCGGCGCGGCCGCTGGTCAGCTGCGACCGCGCGAAGGGCACGAAGTACGTGCTCGGCCCGGCGTTCCTGAGCGGCGCCGACGTCGGCTGGGTGGCCGCCCGCCTCGACCCGCAGTCAGGCCGCCCGGTCATCGAGATCCGGTTCGCCGCGGCCGGCACCCGGACCTGGGCGGAATGGACCGGTGGGAACGTCGGCAAGCAGGTGGCGATGGTGCTTCAGAGCCGCGTGCTCACCGCGCCGGCCGTCCAGTCCGCCATCACCGGCGGCGAAACGCAGATCTCCGGGGAGTTCACCCTGCCCGAGGCGCGGCAGCTGGCCCGCGACATCGCGGGCGGTTAGCAGGGGCGGCTCGCGGCTTCCGTGCAGGCTTCCATGTTCGTGGTGCTCGTGACCTGCTGCAGCAGCGTGTAGAGCGTCTCGCGCTGCTCTTCGTCGAGGCCGCTGAACACCTCGTCCTCGACCGCGGCGAGCGCGAACTCCGCGCGTGCCAGCAGCTTCGCGCCGACGTCGGTCAGCTCGACGATGTGCCGGCGGCGGTCGACGGGGGAGCGGCGGCGCTCGATCAGGTTCTCCGTCTCGAGGTCGTTGAGCAGCCCGACGACGTTCGTGCCGTCCATCTCGAGGATCTTCGCCAGGTCCTGCTGCGAGCTGCCGCCTTGGTCGCGCAGCACCGTCAGGGCGATCAGGTGCCGCGGGCGCAGCCCGAGCGGGGCCAGCACCGACTCGCTGCGCAGCCGCAGCCGGCGCGCGAGGTGGTCGAGCAGCGCGCCGCAGCGGTGGGGCGGCTGGTTGACGACCGGCAGCGAAGTCATCTGCCCAGTATATGGCCGGCCTGATGATCGATGTGCTATTAATGGTTTGTCTAACACCAACGATCTATGGACGGCGAACGACATGGCGCATCTCCTGCACATCGACTCGAGCATCACCGGCGAGGCTTCGGTGAGCCGCAGGCTCAGCGCGCGGGCCGCGGCCGCGTGGCGGGCCGCCCACCCCGACGGCACGGTGACCTACCGCGACCTGGGGGAAAACCCGGTGCCGCACATCGACGCGGCGGGCGGGACGGCCGGCCGGGTGCCGCCGGAGCGCCACACGCCCGCGCAGGCGGCGGCGTGGGCGCTGACGCGGGAGATCGTCGGCGAGGTCCAGGCGGCCGACACCGTGCTGCTGGGCCTGCCGCTGTACAACTTCGGCCCGCCGAGCAGCGTCAAGGCGTGGGTCGACCACCTCATCGCCCCCGGGCTCTCGACCGACGCCGTGACGATGGCCGGCCTGCTCGGCGGCCGGGAGTTCATCGTGCTGGCCAGCCGCGGCGGCGGTTACGGCGCGGGCACGCCCCGCGCGGGCTGGGACCACGCCGAGGCGTGGCTGCCGCACGGCCTCGCGCCGACCGGCCTGGAGCCGCGGTTCATCACCGCCGAGCTGACGCTGTCGTACGTGAAGCCGGCGATGGCGGAGCTCATCCCGCTGGCCGACGCCAGCCTCGCGACGGCCGAACGCACCATCGACGAGCTGTGGGCGACCGCGCGGGTCTGAGGTGACCGGTCCTCCTCACCGGCGTCGGGGCCGGTGAGGAGGACGTCAAGACTGCGCGGCGGCGGGGCCCAGATCGAGGAGCTGCTCGAGGAAGCCGCCGATCTCGCGGTCGCGGTCGACGAGGTGGACCTCCAGGATCCAGTGCGACGCCTGGCCGCCCCGGTCCGGCCGGCGCATCGGCTGGTCGCTGCCGGGCGCGATGTAGGACGCGATCCTGGCGCCGTCGATCGTCTCGTGCGGGAACTGGCCGACGAGGTGCCCGGCGATCTCGCCGCCGAACTCCCAGCCCGCTTCGTGCGCGAGCTGGACCATGTGCGCGTACAGCTGCTCGCCGGTGATGTCCGGCAGCGCGTCGAAGTACGCGCGCCCGGCGTCGAACACCTTCGGCAGCGCGTCGCGCAGCGCGTGCTTGACCGGGTCGTCGCCCAGCACGAACGTGCGGCCGAAGTCGGCTTCCCAGTCTTCGAAGATCGGGCCGAAGTCGGCGAAGGCGATGTCGTCCTCGCCGAGCACGCGATCCGGCGGGTTCTCGCGGTAGGGCCGCAGCGTGTTGACGCCGGCGCGGACGATCCGCTTGTGCCAGTAGCGGCGGATGCCGAGCAGGTCCCCGGCCAGGTCGCGGATCGCGTCGCTCGCCTCGGTCTCGCGCACGCCCGGCGCGAGGATCCCGCGTTCCTCGACCGCGGCGAACAGCTCGACCGCCTTCGCCTGCGCGTCCAGCAGCCGCTCGGCCCGCAGCGCTTCGTCCTCGACCACGTCACCCATGGGCCGACGGTAGCAAGTCACACCGGATTCGCGGGTGCTCCCCAGCGCGTCCCGCCGCGACGCAGCTGCGGTGAACGGGCCCGCCCCGGTGCCGCACCACCCGATCGTGCCGGGCCGCTTCCGGCGGCGTGACCTGCGGAAAGGTCGTAGCCTGACGCCGTTCACCGCCCCTGTAACCCGTTAGGACGGCCATGCGTCTCTCCACCCGCAACCAGCTCACCGGCACCGTTTCGGCCATCAAGCCCGGCGCCGTGATGTCCGTCGTGACCGTCGAGCTCGACGGCGGCCAGCAGGTCGTCGCGTCGATCACGAAGGACGCCACCGAGGAGCTGGAGCTGGCGCCGGGCAAGCCGGTGACCGTGCTCGTGAAGTCCACGGAGGTCATGCTCGGCGTCGAGTGACGTCCTCCTTACGGGTGGTTCCCGGACGGGTGGCATGATGCGTGACTCGAACAGTGGCACCCGGGCCGAGGAAGGTCAGGTTTGAGCGCGCACACCTCCCAGATGGACGACCTCCGGCTGGTCGCGCAGCCCAGCGCGCTGCCGGTCAGCGAGCTGTTCGTCCGCCTGATTCTCAGCGACTGGTCCTTGAAGCCGATGTTGGAGCAGGTCACGGCCACGGCGAGACGCCTGGTCGAGGCGGTCATCGACGCCGGCGACCCCAAGGCACCCGCCTTCGTCACCCTGCGGCTGCGGCTGACCGCCGAGGTCCTGCTGGTGGAGGTGGACGACAACCTGCCCCACCTGCCGCCACCCCAGGCCGCACCCGGCGAGCGCGTCGGCGTCGACCCGGCTCCCGGCGGCGGCCGCACCACCTGGTGCGAGCTGCCGCTGCCCGGCGGGATGACCGCGAAGCAGGTGCGCCTGCCCCGCCGGGGCGATCGCCGGACGCTGGTCGACGAGCCGGTCTCCGGTGACCCGGTGACGGCGGACCCGCAGGTCCTCGAACGGCTGCTCACCCGGCTGAGCGGCTGGTCCGGCGAGGGCTGAGCACCGGCTCTCCCGCCGAGATGGGCGGAGGCGGAACTGGTGATACTGGACCGGTGAAAGCCCGTCCCGTCCTCGTCGTGCTCTACGACGGCGTCCGCCTCCTCGACGTCTCCGGTCCGCTGGAGGTGTTCGCCGAGGCCAACGAGCACGGCGGGCGGTACGAGCTGCGGACGGCGTCGCCCGGCGGCGCCGACGTCCGCGCCAACACCGGCACGCGCCTCGGCGCCGACCTCGACCTGGCGGCGGCCGACCCGCGCGGGGCGACGGTCCTGGTGCCCGGCGGTCCCGAGTGGGTCCGCACGATCGCCGACACCGAGCTGGTGGCCCAGATCCGCCGCCTCGCCGACGGCGCGAGCCGGACGGCGTCGGTGTGCGCGGGTGCGTTCGCACTGGCCGCGGCGGGCGTCCTGGACGGCCGGCGCGCGACGACGCACTGGGACCTGACCGGCCAGCTGGCCCGCCGCTTCCCGCTGGTCCGCGTCGACGCGGACGCGATCTTCGTCAAGGACGGCCCGGTGATCACCTCGGCCGGCGTCACCTCGGGCATCGACCTGACGCTGGCGCTGGTCGAGGAGGACCTCGGCCCGGAGATCGCCCGGCTGGTGGCCAAGCACCTGGTGGTGTTCCTGCAGCGGCCGGGCGGGCAGTCGCAGTTCAGCGTCCGGCTGGAGACGGGCCGCCCGCGCAACGAGGTGCTGCGGGGCCTGCTGGACGCGGTCGCGGCGGACCCGTCGGCCCCGCACACGCTCGGCGACATGGCGGCTCGCGCGGGTGTCAGCGTCCGGCACCTGACCCGGCTGTTCCGGGAGGAGCTGGGGCGGACGCCGGCCCGGTTCGTCGAGCAGGTCCGCCTGGAGTTCGCCCAGCAGCAGCTGGAGGGCACCGTGGACCCGCTGGACGTGGTGGCCCGCCGCTCGGGTTTCGGCTCGGTGGAGACGCTGCGGCGAGCCTTCGCGCGTGGCCTGGGCGTGACGCCGAGCGACTACCGGTCCCGGTTCCGGACCACGGGCATTTCCTGAACGTTTCGGCCGCCGTGTCCGTGCTTTCCGGTAGGGGGCATCGACGTGAGGAGGCCGGCCGTCGTGCGGATCGTGATCGCCGAGGACGACGCACTGCTGCGGGAAGGGCTCGTGCTGCTGCTGCGCAGCGCCGGGTTCGTCGTCGCCGCGGCCGTCGACCACCCCGACGACCTGCTCACCGCCGTGGGGGACGTGGCACCCGACCTGGCCGTCGTCGACGTCCGGATGCCGCCGACCTTCACCGACGAAGGCCTGCGCGCCGCTTTGGAAGCGCGTCGCCGGGCGCCGGGGCTGGCGATCCTCGCGCTGTCCGCGTTCGTCGAGGACGGCTACGCGGGCGACCTGCTCGCCGCGGGCGGCGGCGGGGCCGGCTACCTGCTCAAGGAGCGCGTCGGGAAGGCCGACGAGTTCCTGGACGCCCTTCGCCGGGTGGCGGCCGGCGGGACGGTGCTGGACCGCGACGTCGTCGCCCTGCAACTGGACCGGCGCCGGCCCGGCGACCCGGTCACCACGCTCACGGCGCGCGAACGCGAGGTCGTCGCGCTGCTCGCCGAAGGCCATTCGGTCCCGGCGATCGGCCGTCTGCTCGGCATCGGCACGGACGCGGCGCGCCGCCACGCCGGGGACGTCAGCACGAAGCTGCGCGTCCCCGACGAGGCCCAGGCGATGCTCAGCTACCTGCGTGCGTGAGCGCCAGTACCTCGGCCTGCTTCTCCCGGTACCGCGCCACATTCGCCAGCTTGACGTCTTCGTAGCCGCGCACCAGGTCGGGCAGCTCGGCCAGCGCCAGGACCTGCGCGAGGTCGACGTCCTCGGCCCGGAACGCGCGCAGCACGACGCCGCGGTACTCCTCGACCAGCTCGCGCTCGACCCGGCGGACCTCGGCGCGGCCGAACGGGTCGAACTTCGTCCCGCGCAGCCGCCGCAGCGCGTGCAGCAGCCGGAACGCCGGGCGGAACCACGGGCCGAGGCTGATCTTGCGCTTCATGCCGAGCGTGCGCAGGACCGGCGGGTGCAGCCGGTACGCGAACCGCGTCCCCGTGCCGAACTGCACTTCGAGGTCCGCCGTGAACGCCGGGTCGAGCGAGAGCCGCGCGACCTCGTACTCGTCCTTGTAGGCCATCAGCTTGTACAGGTGCTTCGCCACGGCCTCGGTGACCGCTGTCGGCCCGTCTTCCAGGACCCGCACCTGCTCGACGTATTCCGCATACGTCCGGGCGTACGTCTCGTCCTGGTAGGCGACCAGGTCGGGGATCCGGATGTCGAGCAGCCGCGCCAGCTCGGACCCGGGCTCGGCGTGCACCAGCGAACGCACGGCCGGTGCGGCGGGCTTCGGCGTCGCGGCGGGCGCGGGGGTGACCGCGGCGGCCAGAGCGGCCGGGTCGGCGACGAGCTGCCGGCCGCGGCGGAAGGCCTGCAGGTTCGCGGCCACCGCGGTGCCGTTCAGCTCGATCGCGCGCTCGAGCGCCGCGGCGGGCAGCCCGATCACGCCGGTCTGGAAGGCCGCGCCGAGCTGCAGGACGTTCGCGAACTGGTCGTCGTCGAACAGCGTCTCGGCCAGGCCGCGCGCGTCCAGCGACACGGTGCGCGCCGCCGCGGCTTCCAGCGGCGCGAGGACGCTGCCGGGGCTGGGGAACGCCACCGTCGTGTCGACGACCATCCGGCCGGTGGGCACCTCGGTGGTCGACACGACCGCCGTCGTCCGGCCCGGGTCGGCCACGCCCAGGTTCGTCGCGTCCGCCCCGACGAGCGCGTCGCACGCCAGGTAGAGGTCGCACTCCGCGGTCGCGAGCTTCGCGGCCTGGGCGACCGGCTCGGCCGTCACCTTCAGGTCGGACACCACGGCGCCGCCCTTCTGCGCCAGCCCGGTCTGGTCCAGCGTGCGGACGTGCCGGCCGTCGAGCACCGCGGCCGTCGCGAGGATCTGCGTCACGGTGACGACGCCGGTGCCGCCGATGCCGGTGATCCGCACGGTGAAGTCCGGCGACCCCGGCGAGGCGGGCGCGGGGACGGCGTCGGCGGCCAGCTCGCCCAGCTTGCGGTGCTGCTTGCGGCCGGTCGGCACGACGGTGACGAACGACGGGCAGTCGCCGGCCAGGCAGGAGTAGTCGACGTTGCACGACGACTGGTGGATCGTGGTCTTGCGGCCGAACTCGGTGGCCACCGGCTGCACGGACAGGCAGTTCGACTTGGTGCCGCAGTCGCCGCAGCCTTCGCAGACGCGCTCGTTGATCACGACGCGGGTCGCGGGCGTCTCCTGCTTGCCCCGACGGCGTTTCCGCCGCTTCTCGGCCGCGCACTCCTGCTCGTGGATCAGCACGGTGACGCCGCGGACGGCGGCGAGCTCCTCCTGCGTACGCAGGATTTCGGTGCGGTCGCGGACCACGACGCCGGCGGGCAGCTTGCGGCGGCGCAGGGCCCCGGGCGCGTCACTGGTGATCACGACCTGCTTCGCGCCCTCGACGAGCAGCAGTTCGGCGACCTTCTCCACCGGCAGCGCGCCGACGGCGTCCTGCCCGCCGGTCATCGCGACGGCCGAGTTGTAGAGCAGCTTGTAGGTGATGTTGACGCCGGCCGCGACCGCCGCGCGCACGGCGAGGCTGCCGGAGTGGGTAAACGTGCCGTCGCCGATGTTCTGCACGAAGTGATCGGCCTCGACGAACGGCGCCATGCCGATCCACTGGGTGCCCTCGCCGCCCATCTGCGTCACGCCGAGGACAGAGCCGACCTGGTCGGGCTCCATGAACAAGGCCATCGTGTGGCAGCCGATACCGCCGCCGACGAGCGTGCCCTCCGGGACCTTCGTGGACGAGTTGTGCGGGCAGCCGGAGCAGAAGTACGGCGTCCGCGCCAGCAGCGGCACGGAGATGCGTTCGCGCCGCCGGCGACCGCGCCAGGCCTCGACCGACGGGATCTCGTGGTGCGCGGCGAGCCGCCGGGCCAGGCCGGTCGCGACGACGTCCGGGTCCAGCTCGCCCAGTTCGGTGAACAGCGTGCGGCCGTCGGTGTCCTTCTTGCCGTGCACGGCGGGCGCGCCGGACGTGCCGTAGAGGACCTCCTTGAGCGCGGCCTCGATGAACGACCGCTTCTCCTCGACGACGACGATCTCGTCGAGCCCGTCGGCGAACTCGCGGACGATCGACGGCTCCAGCGGGTGGATCGCACCCAGCTTGAGGACGCGGATGCCGTGCCGGTGCAAGGCTTCCTCGTCCAGGCCGAGGATGCGCAGGGCCTGCTGGACGTCCAGGTAGGACTTCCCGGCCGAGACGATGCCGATCCGGTCGACGGGGCCGCGCGTGGTGATCCGGTTGAGCCCGCTCAGGCGCAGGTACTCCATCGCCAGCGGCAGCCGCACGGTGAAGAGGCTGCGTTCCAGCGCGGCGAGGCTCGCGCCGAGCAGTTTCGACGTCGGAGCGTGCCGGTAGGCCGTGGGTCCCAGGTCCGGAGCCGTCCACTGTGGACCGACCTGGGCGGTGCCGGACGCGTCCGCGACGTTCGTGACGACCTTCAGCGACGACCACAGGCCGCTGGCGCGGGACAGCTCGACCGCGTGCATCCCGAAGTCGAGGACGTCCTGCGAGTCGGCGGGGTACAGGATCGGGATGGCCAGGTCGGCCAGCGTGAGCTCGGACGCGCAGGGGATCGTCGAGGACTTAGCGTTCGGGTCGTCGCCGACCAGCGCGACCGCGCCGCCGCGGGGGTCGGTGCCGGCCAGGTTGGCGTGGCGCAGGGCATCGGACGCGCGGTCGAGACCCGGCGCCTTGCCGTACCAGTACCCGGTGACGCCGCGCTGCCCGCCGGCGCCCGCGACGAGCTGGCTGCCCATCACCGACGTCGCGGCCAGCTCTTCGTTGAGCCCGGGCCGGTGCACGACGGCGTGCTTCTCCAGCAGGGTCGCGCGGCGGCCCAGCTCGAGGTCGTACCCGGCCAGCGGTGAGCCTTCGTAACCGGAGACGAACACCGCGGGGTCGCCGCCATGGGCGCGGTCGTGGCGGACGCGGTCGAACAGCAGCCGCACCAGGGCCTGCACCCCGGTGAGGTGCACGGTTCCCGCCTCCCGCAGGTAGCGGTCCTCCAGCGTGAACGACTCCACGGCGCGGCTCCCTTCGCCCTCGCGCGGCTGTGCTCGGGCGCACAGTGCGATGCGGGCCACGGCACACGGTATCGGCCCCGGACGCAACAGCCGACGCGGGATCACCGCCTCTCACGCAAACTTCGGCGGTCATGATCGACGATTGGCCCGGTTTTTTGCGCGGAGTTACGCTCGCCCGCATGACCGAAGAGCTACTCGACGCCACCGACCACGAGATCCTCGGCCTGCTGCGCGAGGACGCCCGGCGCACGCTGTCGGACATGGCCGGCCGGGTCACTTTGTCGACGGCGGCGGTCAAGCGGCGGATCGACCGCCTCCGCGAGACGGGCGTGATCACGGGCTTCACCGTCCAGGTCGACCACGCGAAGCTGGGCTGGGGCATCGAGGCGTTCACCGAGCTGCGGTTCGTCGGCAACACGAAGGTCGCCGAGATCCTCCGCACGACCACGCGGATGCCGGAGGCCCAGGCGGTGTTCACGATCGCGGGCGACCCGGACGCTCTCGTGTGGCTGCGCGTCCGTGACATGGCCCACCTCCAGAAGACGATCGACGAGATCCGCCGCCACCACCAGATCACCGGCACCAAGACGCTGATCGCCCTGGAGTCCTGGTCGCGTGGGCACTAGCGGCACGCTCTCCCAGCGGCCGGATCTCGCCGAGGCGACCTGTGCCATCCCGTACCCGCCGGGTTCGCCGCGGTAGACGGTGGGCGAGCCGCCTGGTCCGCGCCCTCCGGGTCGCGAGACCTGTTCGCTCGACGGCCGTCCAAGCAGCTCTCGCCGACCGGCGGCGCCGGACCGGCCTGCCGTTCGATCGCCACGGCTCGGTGCTGGTCCCCGAAGTACCCGCACCCGGACAGAACACCTAATCGCCCAGCAGTACGCCCGAGTCGCGCTCCCGTTGCAGGAAGAATTCCGGCCATTCGAGCGAGTCCGGCGGTGCCTCCAACGCGGTCGCCCGGCGGCGCATCTCGGTCAGGAAGTCCGTGTCCAGCACCGTCCGGGCCGAGATCGGTTCGCGCAGCAGCGTGCCGGCCGGGCCTTCGTACAGGTAGGCGTCCACGCCGGGAAAGCCCTTCGTGCCCGGTGGGAAGTCGCGGTCCAGCGGGAAGTACGACGCGTCCAGCTGTCCCAGCCACGAGCTCTTCAGCGTGATCAGTGATGGCCACGAGCCCAGCCGCGGTTCGAGCCGCGCGTTGTCCTTCAGGAAGCCGCGGTGGTCCGCGACGACGAACGCGCTGCCCGGGTACTCCTGCTCCAGGCGGCCAACCGCGCTGCCCGTGTTGTGGGTCAGGTGCCCGAGTCCGAACAGCAGCAACGCTTTCCGGTGTTTCTGCAGCACCTGTGTCTTGAGCACGGACACGATCGCCGGGTCGCGGTCCTCGAACGGCGTGAAGTCAGCCGGGTGGTGGATCCTGCTCCAGTCGACCGGTGGATCGCAGGCCAGCACCCGGATCCGGCGGCTCGCCGGCAGCGTCGTGTTGACCTGCCGGACCAGCGGGAACAGTTGTTCGTAGAACGTCGAGAACCCGCAGCTGGGCTGGGTGGTGTTGCGCCACACCGGCCGGACGTCGGCGATCGGGATGTCCGCGCCGGCGATGTAGGCGTCCAGAATCGGCTGGTACAGCGAGTTCCCGCATTCCACGGCGATGTCGTTCACCTTGCCGGGCAAACGTGGATCGCGGACCAGGTCGAGCAGGAAGCTCCCGACGTCCGGGCTGGACTTGGCGACGAGCGCGTGGTCGTCGAACGCGGCCAGCAACGCGCCCGCGGCGTCCGGCGACGACCGCGACTGATCGGCGGTGGCCGGTGTGGCCGGCGTGACCACCAGGCCCATGGCCGCGAGCACGGCCAGGAAGATACGCATGAACGGCTCCTCGGAGCGACGAAGTTACCCCACTGTCTTACGTCTGTAAGACAACTCGGCCAGCATCCAGCCGCGCCCGAGCCGTTGTCAAGGGCGTCCCACGATCGTGTCAGTGCCGGAAGGCCTCCGCGAGCCACCACGAACCGCCGTCGTCGGCGATCTTCGCGTCGATGACCAGGGGCGCGTCGCGCGGTCCGGCGAGCCAGTCCTTCACCGCGAAGAGGTCCTCGGCCGACCGCACGGTGACGCCGGCGCAGCCGAAGCCGCGGCCGATGGCGGCGATGTCGGAGTCGGGGAACCGGACCGTGGTCATGTCGGCGTCGCCGAAGTGGTGGATCTCCGCGCCGTACGCGGCGTCGTTGTAGACGATCACGACCAGCGGCAGGCGCAGCCGGACCGCGGTGTCCAGCTCGGACAGTGCCATGTGGAACCCGCCGTCGCCGGTGCCCAGCACCGGCAGCCGGTCCGGGCGGGCGAGCGCGGCGCCGATCGCCGTCCCCAGCCCCAGGCCGACGCTCTGGAACGCCTGGGTGAAGCAGAACCCCAGCTCGTCGGGGACCGAGAGGTACGCGCTCGGGTAACCCATGAAGTTGCCCGAGTCGATCGAGACGATCCGCTCGGCGGGCAGCAGGTCGTCCAGGAGCCCGCTGAGCGTCCGCGGGTCGATCCGGCCGCCGCGGGACAGGTCGTCGTGCTCGACGTCGTTCCAGCGCCCGGCCGCCGCGATCCGGCCGGCGACGTCTTCGGTCCGGTAGCCCACCGCCTTGTGGTCACCGAGCTCGCTCAGGACGTCTTCGGCGGTGCAGCCGGCGTCGCCGACGACGCCGAGGTCGATCGGCCGGTGCGCGCCGAGCGCGCCTTGCTCGAGGTCGACCTGGACCAGCGTCGCGTGCGGACTGAGCAGCTTCCCGTCGCGGGTGGTCCACGTGTTCAGCGCGCAGCCCCACCCGACGACGAGGTCGGCGCCGGCGATCAGCTCCGCGGCCACCGGCGAGGCGAACCCGCCCGAGATGCCCAGCGCGAACTCGTCGTCGTGGAAGAGCCCGTGCGCGACGGCCGACGTCGCCAGGAGTGCTCCGGTGCGCGAAGCCAGCTCTCGCAACGGTTCCCGGCTCCCGCGGGCGCCGCGCCCGGCGACGAACACCGGCCGTTCGGCGGCGATCAAGAGGTCCGCCAGGTCGGCCGCCGCGCCGATGTCGGGGCGCATCGGGGCCGGTCCGGGGATCGGCGGCAGCGGGTCCGGCACGTCCGGCGGGTCGGGCGCGAGCTGCGCCTGGACGTCGAGCGGCAGGTTCAGCACGACCGTCCGGCGCTCCTGCAGGGCGGTCCGGAAGGCCCGGACGGTGTCCGCGACCGCGCTCGCGGCGGAGTGCACCCGCTCGGGCACCGCGCCGACCGCGGTGGCCAGCCCGTCCTGGTCGATGCGGAAGTTCGACAGCACCGACGAGCCCGCGGAGTCGGCGGTCACCACGAGCATCGGCGTCCGGCTCTTGGCCGCCTCGGTGATTCCGGTGACGGCGTTGGTCAGCCCGCAGCCCTGGTGCAGCGACAGCACCGAGACCTTCCCGCTGATCCGCGCGTAGGCGTCGGCCATGCTCGCCGCGCCGCCCTCGTGGCGGGCCGCGACGAACCGGACGCCGCCCGCGCGCAAGGCGTTGGTGACCTCGAAGTTGCCGCTGCCCACTACGCCGAACGCGGTGCCGGCGCCGAGGCCGGCGAGGGTGCGGCCGACGAGCTCGGCGACGTTCACCGCTCCACCAGGGCCAGTACGCGCGCCGGGCTGCCGGATCCGCCGACGATCGGCAGCGGCGAGACGATCAGCAGCACGCCGGTCGGCGGCAGGGACGCGAGGTTCTGCAGCTGCGTCAGGCCGTGCTTCCCGGCGCCGAGCAGCAGCTCGTGGCACGGGAACATCGGCTCGAGGCCGGGCGCCTGGCCCGCGTCGGTGCCGACGGTCTCCACCCCGAACCCGGTGATCGAGGCTTCCTCGGCGAGCCACCGCGCGCACTCCGCGGAGACGCCGGGGGTGTGCGAACCGGTCTCGTCGGCGTTGAGGAACTCGTCCTGGTCGCCGCCGCGCGCGTCCCAGCCGGTGCGGTAGAGGAGCCAGCCGCCGGCCGGCAGCGGCCCGTGCTCGGCCGTCCACGCGGTCACGTCGTCCACCGAAAGGAGGAAGTCCGGGTCCGCGGCCGCCCGTGCCGAGAAGTCGAGCACGACCGCGGGCGCGACGAGCGTCTTCAGCGGCACCTGCGAGACGTCGTGGCCGTCCTTTCCGGACACCCAGTGCACCGGCGCGTCGAGGTGGGTGCCGGTGTGCTCGCCGGTGTGGATGTCGTTCCAGTACCACCGCGGGCCGCGCTCGTCGTAGCGGCTGATCTCCTCGAGGCGGAACGGGATGGTGTTGGCGAAGGGCTCGGGCAGCCGGAGGATCGGCGTGCTCGGGCTCAGCGGCGCGGTGAGGTCGACGATGCCGACCGCCCCCGAGGTGATCGCCTGGCCCAGTCCGTCCAACAACGACATGCCTGCCTCCCGGGTGCGGGTGAACGTCTCGTCCGAGACCCTATGCCGGGAGCCCGGTCCTTGACAGGGCTCGATTCCGGGTGTTGTCTTAATGTCGTAGGACAGTAGGAGGGTGTGGCGTGATCGAGTTCGTCCTGGACGGCCGCTCGCGGGTCGCCACGTACATGCAGCTCGTCCTGCAGGTGAAACAGGCGCTGCGCGTCGGCCTGCTGCGCGACGGCGACCAGCTGCCGAAGGTGCGTGAAGTGGCCCAGGCGCTGGCGATCAACCCGAACACGGTGCTCAAGGCCTACCGCGAGCTGGTGCTCGAGGGGCTCGCGGAGGGCAAGCCGGGGGTGGGCACGTTCGTCACCGGCACCCTCGCCGGGCCGTCGCTCGGCTACCAGGCGCGGCTGCGCGAGGAGCTGGTGGCCTGGCTGGAGCGCGCGGAAGAGGCGGGGATGTCGGGTGACGACATCAGCGCGCTGATCGACACGACGATGCGCGGCACCACGCCGCCGTTCGACCAATGGAAGCTGTAGTGACCCCGAGGGGAGTCCGAAGATGGAGCTGGCGGTGGAGGCCAGGGCGCTGGGCAAGCGCTACGGGCGCAGCTGGGCGCTGCAGGACTGCGCGCTGACGCTGCCCGCCGGGCGGATCGCCGCGCTGGTCGGCCCGAACGGCGCGGGCAAGTCCACGCTGCTGCACCTGGCCGTCGGGCTGCTGAAGCCCGACGCGGGGGAGGTGCGCGTCTTCGGCCGCGACCCGCGTGACGGGCCCGTGGTGCTCGCCGACATCGGGTTCGTCGCGCAGGACACCCCGGTGTACCGGGACTTCACCGCGGCGGAGCTGATCACCATGGGCGGCAAGCTGAACCGCCGCCGGTGGGACGCCGCGCTGGCCCGCGAGCGGCTCGCCGCGCTCGGCATCCCGCCGGGCAAAGCCGTCGGCAAGCTTTCGGGCGGGCAGCGGGCGCAGGTCGCGCTGGCGCTCGCCCTGGCCAAGCGGCCGCGGCTGCTGCTGCTCGACGAGCCCATCGCGAGCCTCGATCCGTTGGCACGCCGCGAGTTCATGCAGACGCTGATGGGCGCGGTGGCCGAGAGCGAGACCACGGTGCTGCTGTCCTCGCACCTGCTGGCCGACCTCGAACGCAGCTGCGACTACCTGGTCGTTTTGCAGTCCTCCCGCGTCCAGCTGACCGGCGCGGTGGACGAACTGCTCGACGCGCACCGCACGCTCACCGGCCCGCGCGCCGGCAGCGAATCCATCGCCGGGGTCGCGGAAGTCGTCCGCGCGAGCCACACGGACCGCCAGTCGACGCTGCTGGTCCGCCGCGGTACCGGTTCGATCGATCCACTGTGGACGGAACACGAAGTGACCCTGGAGGACTTGGTGCTCGCCCACCTCGCCGCGGCCGGACCCCGCGTCGCCACGGAAGCCTGGGGGGTGCCGGCATGATCTGGCTGACCTGGCGCCAGTACCGCAGGCAGGCGTGGTTCACGCTCGCCGTCCTCGGGGCGCTCGCCGCGATCATCGTCCCCACCGGCCTGGCGATGCACGCGAAGTACGAGGATTCGGGCCTGGCCGCCTGCCGGGCCGCGCTGGGCCAGGCGTCGATGATCACGCAGACGGGGTCGGTGGCGAACTGCGACAGCCTCGCCCACCAGTTCCAGCAGCAGTTCGGCGGCATGGTGTTCGTCGCCGTCCTGTTCGTGATCCTGCCGGTGCTGGTCGGCGTGTTCTTCGGCGCGCCGCTCATCGCGCGTGAGGTCGAGCAGGGCACGCACCGTCTGGTGTGGACACAGGGCGTGAGCCGGCTGCACTGGGCGCTGGTCAAGTTCGGGCTGGTCGGCTCGATCACGGCGGTGCTGGCCGTCGGGTACGCGCTGGGCGTGTCGTGGTGGTTCGAGCCGCTGGTGAGCGCGACCGGCCGGCTGGGCTACTTCGCTTTCGACGTCCAGGGCGTCGTCCCGGTCGTATACACGCTGTTCGCCCTCGCGCTCGGGATCTTCGCCGGGACGTACTGGACGAAAGTGCTGCCCGCCATGGGCATCTCGCTCGTCGGTTACGCGGTGGTCCGCGTCGCGATCGAGGTCTTCGCCCGCCCGCGGTACCTGCCTGCGCAGACCCTCACGTTCGCCCCGGACAGCGGGCAGACCCCGAACATCGCAGCGGGCGACTGGGTGATGGACCAGGGCGTGCGCAACGCGGCGGGCGACATGGTGCTGCCCAACTCGCAGATCGGCCCGTGCGGCGCCGAAGGCTGCGGCACGGGCGGCGCCGGCCCGGGTGCCTACAACTAGATGGAATACCAACCGGGGGACCGGTTCTGGACGTTCCAGGGCATCGAAACGGGCATCTTCGCGGTGCTGACGGCGGCGCTGGTGTTCTTCGCGATCCGCCGGGTCCGCGTGCTCGCCTGACCCGCGCCCGGCTCACGATTTCCGGCCCCAGAACGCGCGGACCACCTCGGCGAAGGCGCGCAGCCCTTCCGGGCCGCGTTTCTTCGCGATGTACACGCACACCGGCAGCGCCGCGACGAAACACGCCGCGAGGCAGAGCACGACGTAGAAGGGCGCCGCCACCCACGAGCTGACACTCACCTTGACCTCGCTCATCACGCCGCCCGTCCCGGTACCGGCGGTGCTCGTCGAAGTCGGTTCAGCTGGGGTGTTCGGTGCTGCGGAGGGCAGTCCGGGTCTGCCCGGTCGCCATCGGCCACCGTGATACCCGCCCGGCTTGCACCGAGCCACGCACACAGTCGTTGCGACCCGGTGCGCTCCGGACCCTCCGGTCGGATCTTAACCCGGATCTGACCGCGGGTACACGACCGAATCCGTGCCGTATGCCGGCGCCTCCGACGAACGGCGGATTTACAACGTTGTATCCAGCGGGTAAGACTGTTTTTACAACGTTGTAACAACCGCGGAGGCTGATACCCGTGTCGCTGAGCCGCAGGCAGTTCGTCGCCGGAGCCGTCGCCGCCAGTCTGTTCGCGAGTACGCGGGACGCCGGGGCCGCCGTTCCCGGGGGCCGCACCGTCGCTCCCGCGGCCGGCGGGTTGTACACGCCGAACGCGGCTCCGCTCAAGCCCACCGCGTTTCTCAAGCTCCCGCCCGGCGCGGTCACCGCGCGCGGCTGGCTCGCCGGGCAGCTGCGCCTGCAGCTCGACGGCCTGTGCGGGCACTACGCCGAGACGTCGCACTTCCTCGACTTCGCCACCAGCGGCTGGGTCCACCCGGAGCGCACCGGCTGGGAGGAGGTGCCGTACTGGCTGCGCGGCTACGTCGACCTCGCCGCGGTCACCGGCGATGTCACCGCGAAAGCCACCGCCGGCAAGTGGATCGACGCGATCCTCGCCACCCAGCAGTCCGACGGCTTCTTCGGTCCGACGGCGTTGCGCACCGCGCTCAACAACGGCCCCGACTTCTGGCCGTACCTGCCGCTGATGCAGGCCCTGCGCTCGTGGCAGGAGTACACCGGAGACGCGCGTGTCGTCCCGTTCCTGACCCGTTTCCTGCGGTACATGAACGCGCAGGGGCCGGGTGCATTCAACTCCAGCTGGGTGTCCGTCCGCTGGGGTGACGGGCTCGACAGCGTGTTCTGGCTGTTCAACCGCACCGGCGACACGTTCCTGCTCGACCTCGCCGACAAGATCCACACCTACGGCGCCAACTGGGTCGGCAATCTGCCGAGCCTGCACAACGTCAACGTCGCCCAGGGTTTCCGCGAGCCCGCGCAGTACGCGCTGCGCACCGGTTCGGCGTCGCTCACTCAAGCCACCTACCAGGACTACACCACGGTCATGGCCGCGTACGGCCAGTTCGCCGGCGGCGGGTTCGCGGGCGACGAGAACGCGCGTCCCGGCTTCGGCGACCCGCGGCAGGGCTTCGAGACCTGCGGGATCGTCGAGTTCATGGCCAGCCACCAGCTGCTCACCCGGCTGACCGGCGACCCGGTGTGGGCCGACCGCTGCGAGGACCTCGCGTTCAACTCCCTGCCTGCCGCGCTCGACCCGGCCGGGCGCGCGGTGCACTACATCACCAGCGCGAACGGCGTCGACCTCGACAACGTCCCCAAGAGTGAAGGCCAGTTCCAGAACGGCTTCGCGATGCAGGCCTACCTGCCCGGGGTCGACCAGTACCGCTGCTGCCCGCACAACTACGGCATGGGCTGGCCGTACTTCACCGAGGAACTCTGGCTGGCCACCCCGGACAACGGGCTCGCGGCCGCGATGTACTCCGCGAGCAGCGTCACGGCGAAGGTCGCCGACGGTACGGCGGTGACCATCACCGAGGACACCACGTACCCGTTCTCCGAGCAGGTCACCTTCACCGTGCGGACGCCTCGGAACCTGGCTTTCCCGCTGTACTTCCGGATTCCCGCGTGGTGCGCGACGCCGCGGCTCACGGTCGCGGGCGCGTCGGTCGCGGTGACCGCCGGGCCGTCGTTCGCGAAGGTCTCCCGCACCTGGGCGGACGGCGACGTCGTCACGCTGACGCTGCCGCAGCGCACGACCGTGCGGACCTGGAGCGCGAACCACGACTCTCGGTCGGTCGACCACGGCCCGCTGACGTACTCGCTGAAGATCGGCGAGAGCTACCAGTCGCTCGGCGGGTCCGCGCAGTTCCCGCAGTACGCGGTGCACGCGACGACGCCGTGGAACTACGGCCTGGCCGCCGACGCGGCGCTGACCTTCTCGGCGGCCGGGGGAACGTTGCCCGCCAATCCGTTCACCCCGGACGCCGTCCCGGTGAAGATCACCGCGTCGGCGCGGAAGATCGCCGAGTGGACCGCGGACGACCAGCACGTCGTCACGCCGTTGCAGGCGTCACCGGCGAAGAGTGACGCGCCGGTCGAGACGATCACGCTGATCCCGATGGGCGCGGCGCGGCTGCGCGTCACGTCGTTCCCGACGGCGGCGCCGGACGGTCATCCGTGGCTGCCTGGCGGCGGGGGAGCGGCCATCCGGATCGTGAACCGCAACTCGGGCAAGGTCTTGGGCGTCGATCAGATGTCCACAGCGGACAGCGCGCGGGTGGTGCAGTTCGCCGACAACGGCACCGACGACCACCTCTGGCACCTGGTCGCGAACGGCGACGGCTGGTACCGGATCCGCAACCACCACTCGGGCAAGGTGCTGGGCGTCGACCAGATGTCCACTGTGGACAGTGCGAAGGTGGTCCAGTTCGCCGACAACGGCACCGCGGACCACCTCTGGCAGCTGGTCGACAACGGCGACGGCTGGTGGCGGCTGAAGAACCGCAACTCCGGCAAGGTCCTCGGCGTCGACCTGATGTCGACGGCGGACAGCGCCCAGGTCGTCCAGTTCGCCGACAACGGGACAGCGGACCACCTCTGGCAGCTGCGTTAGAGAGCCTGTCGTGAGTGGTAATGCGGGTTAGAACCCGCATTACCGCTCACGACCGTGGCTAGCGTTTGATGCCGACGATCCCGGCCACGCACTTCGCGGAGCCGCTGAGCGGGGTGAGCCGGGGGCCGTCGGGCCACCACTCGTCGCACACCGCCAGTCCCGGCTGCGACGTCGCGTTGGGCTGCAGGAACTCCAGGCCCGGCAGCATCGCCTCGATCTCGGTGCGGGTGCGGAACCGGCCGGCGCCGAGGGGGCCCTGGGTCAGGATGTCCTCGATGCGCTTGGCGATCGCGGTCAGCTCCGGCACCTCGGGGTCGAAGAAGTGCGACAGCACCACGTACGAGCCCGGCGCGAGCGCGTCGATGTACTCGCCTATGACGTCGGCGGCGCCGTCGCCCTCGAAGTGGTGCATCGTGCCGACGTGCAGCAGCGCGACTGGCTCGGTGAAGTCGATGTGGCGCAGCACCTCGTCGTTGCCCAGCACCGCTTCCGGCTTGAAGATGTCCGCCTCGACCATGTGCGTGAAGTCGTTCTCGGCGAGCAGCGCGCGGCCGTGCGCCAGGACCACCGGGTCGTTGTCGATGTAGACGACGTTCGTGTCCTTGTCGATGCGCTGGACGATCTGGTGCGTGTTCTCCGCGGTCGGCAGCCCGGACCCGCAGTCCACGAACTGCCGGATCTTGGTCTGGCTCGCCAGCATCCGCAGCGCGCGGTTGTGGAAACCGCGGTTGCCGCGGGCGATGTCCACCGCTTCCGGGACCGCCTGCCGGATCTTCTCCATCACCACGCGGTCGACTTCGTAGAAGTTGTGGCCGCCGAGGAACCCGTCGTAGATCCGCGCGATGCTCGGCCGCTCGGGATCCACCCCCACCGGCTTCTGGCTGGGAGAGCTCACGGACGGGGCGTCGGACATGGCGACCTCGCAGGACATCGGCGGGCGGCGTGGGCCACCCAGCGTAGTAGGTCGCGTCTCCGCGGTAAACGCGAGGTCAGCCGCTCGGGCGAAGCCGCTGGTCCGGAATGTCGTCCCGGCATCCGGCGCGGTCCCGGCGCAACCGCGCCAGGTGCTGCTCGATCCGCCGGTCGAGATCGCGCGCGGCCTCGGACAGTTCCGTCAGGTCGCGACGGGACCCCGGGTGGCCGAGCGCCCCCGTGTCCACTTCGTCCCCTGTCCTGTCCACTGACGGCACCTCCCGCGTCGGTCCGGCCCCTTCCCGCGCTGCGTTACTGCCCCATCCGGAGCACCCCAAAACCCCCGCGGCCGGTGAGCCGGGGCACGCACGAAGACGTCCGGGAAAACCGCGAATCTGTCCGTTCGAGTCACCGGGAAAGCCCTGGTGTGAATTTTGACCAGGTGGTAGAAATCTTGTGGAGCCGTGGCGGGCGTCCGCCACCGTGATCTCAGGAGCTGGGGATGAGCCTGCTTTCCGTGCAGCTGTATTCGGTCCGCGACGCGTTCGCGGCCGATCCCGCCGACACCCTGCGGCGTCTCGCCGCGATCGGCTTCACGCAGGTGGAGCCGTACGGCGTCGTCGAGAACGTCGAGGCGCTGCGGGCCGGGCTGCCGGCCAACGGCCTGACCGCGCCGACCGCCCACGCCCGGCTGATCGGCGCCGACCAGGCCGCCGTGTTCGCCGCGGCGGCCGAGCTGGGCATCGGCCTGGTGGTCGACCCGCTGGTCAAGCCCGAGCAGTGGCAGGACCCGGCCGACATCGCCGCGACCGCCGACGCGCTCAACGCCGCCGCGAAGGTGGCGGCCGAGCACGGCGTCGGAGTCGGCTACCACAACCACTGGTGGGAGCTGGAGTCCCGGATCGACGGCCGCGCCGGGTTCGAGGTGTTCGCCGACCAGCTCGACCCGGCCGTCGCGCTGGAGGTCGACACCTACTGGGCCACCGCGGGCGGCGAGAACGCGGCCGCCCTGCTGGGCCGGCTCGGCGACCGCGTCAAGGCGATCCACGTCAAGGACGGCGGCCTCGCCACCGACGCCTCCGGCCAGCTTCCCGCCGGTCAGGGCCAGGTCCCGATCGCCGAGGTGCTCGCCGCCGCGCCGGCCGCCCTTCGCGTGGTCGAGTTCGACGCTTTTGACGGCGACCTCTTCGAAGCCATCGCCGCCAGCTACACCTTCTTGACCGGCGCCGGGCAGTGACGGGCGGGCCGGTCGGCGTCGGGTTCGTCGGCGCCGGCGTCATCAGCGGCACCTACCTCGAGAACCTGACGAGCTTCCCGGACGTCCGCGTCCTGCGCGTCGCCGACCTCGACACCGAGCGCGCGGCGGCGCGGGCGGCCGAGCACGGCGTCCCGCGTTCGGGCACCGTGGCCGAGCTGCTCGACGACCCCGACGTCGAGCTGGTCGTCAACCTGACCACTCCGGCTTCGCACGTCGACGTCGGGCTCGCCGCACTCGAGGCGGGCAAGCACGTCTGGGCGGAGAAGCCGCTCGCGCTCGACCGCCAGACCGGCCGCAAGCTGCTGGACCGCGCGCGGGAGAAGGGCCTTCGCGTGGCCAGCGCGCCCGACACCGTGCTCGGCGCCGGGCTGCAGACCGCGCGGCGCGCGATCGACGAAGGCCGGATCGGGCAGCCGAACACCGCGCTCGCGCTGTTCCAGGTGCCGGGGCCGGAGAGCTGGCACCCCGCGCCGGAGTTCCTGTTCCAGGCCGGCGGCGGGCCGCTGCTGGACATGGGCCCGTACTACCTGACGACGCTGGTGCACCTGCTCGGCCCGATCCGCCGGGTCACCGGCGCCGGCGGCCGGGCGCGCGACACCCGCGTCATCGGATCCGGGCCGCGCGCCGGGACGGAGTTCCCGGTGACGGTGCCCACCACGGTCACGGCCCTGGTCGAGTTCGCCTCGGGCGGGTCCGCCCAGCTCGTGCTGAGCTTCGACTCGGCGTTGAAGCGCACCGGGTTCGTCGAGCTGACCGGCACGCTCGGCACCGCCGTGCTCCCGGACCCCAACCGGTTCGACGGCGCGACCGCGCTGCACCTGTTCGGTCAGGACGAGCCCGAAGAGCTGGAACCGAAGGGGCACAAGGCATCGCGCGGCACCGGCACGCTGGAGCTGGCGCGGGCGATCCGCGCCGGGGTGCCCGAACGCGCGTCCGGCGAGCTGGCCTACCACGTGCTCGACGCGATGCTGGCCATCGACGAGTCGCTGACCCGCGGGCAGCCCGTGGAGGTGGACAGCGTGGTCGCTGTGCCGCCCGCGTTGCCGGCGGCGTGGGATCCGTACGAAAAGACGCTCTAAAGCGGGACGGTGAGCAGGTTCTGCAGGGCGAACCGCAGCGAGCCGACCAGGTCCACATCCCCGGGCACGGTCAGCCACTGCACCTGCAGGCCGTCCATCAGGGCGATGAAGGTCAGCGCCGCGACCCGGGGGTCGACGCCGTCGCGCAGCTGGCCGCGCGCGGCGAGGACCTCGAACGACTCGCGCACGCCCGCGCGCGCGGCCCGGTAGTGCTCGACGAAGTAGTCGTGCGCCGGGTGGTCCGGGGCCACGGCTTCGGCGGCGAGCCGCGAGTAGAGGTCGACGATGCCGGGGTGGCGGACGTTGTGCTCGGCCAGCGCGACGAAGTGGCGCAGGACGTCGAGCCCGGGCGGGACGCGCAGCTGCTCGCGGTCGGAGTCGTCGGCGTCACGCCGTTCGAGGACGGCGGCGAGCAGCGCTTCCTTGGTCGGGAAGTAGTACAGGAGGCCGGCGTGGGTGATACCGACGCGTTTGGCGATCTCCCGCAGCGACGAGCTGTGGTAGCCGAGCTCGCCGTACGCCGCGGCCGCCGCCGTGATGATGTCCTCTCGGCGGATCCGGCCCTTCAGGTAGCCCCCGGTCACGGGGCTGCGGTGGTCTCGGCGACGTGCACGTCCCCATCATGCCGCAGCGGGATTTCGCACAAGCTGCGTGATCGGTCGAACAAATCAGTTGTGCGAATGCGCGGTTCTTGCGAGCATCGCGGAGTGAAGAGCGCGGAGCGGCAACGAGTGATCGTCGAGCGGCTGCGCGGCACCGAGCAGGTCGGTGTCGGCGAGCTGGCCGAGGTGACCGGCGCGTCGGAGATGACCGTGCGCCGGGACCTGGACCACCTCGCCGCCCGGGGTGTGCTGCGGCGGGTGCACGGCGGGGCCGTCCCGGCGTCGCCGTCCGGGGTGGAGCCGCCGTTCGCGGCCCGCGCCACGGCGTCCGCCGAGGCGAAGCGGGCCATCGCGGCCGCGGCCGCGGAGCTGATCGCCGACGGGGAGACCGTCGTCCTCGACAGCGGCACGACGGCGCTTGAGCTGGCGCGGTTGCTGCGCGACCGGGCGGTCACCGTCATGCCGCTGTCGTTGCACGCCGCCGGTGAACTGGCCGACGCGCCGCACGTGCGGCTGCTGCTGCCCGGCGGCGAACCGCGGCCGGGGGAGCAGGCGCTGGTCGGGCCGCTGACGCTCGCTTCGCTGCGGGCACTGCGGTTCGACGTCGCCGTGCTGAGCCCGTGCGCGTTCGACCTCGAAGCCGGGTTGACCGCGTTCGATCTCGCCGACGCCGAGGTCAAGCAGCAGGCCCTGGCGGTGTCGGCGCGGTCGATCGTGCTCGCCGACAGCGCGAAGTGGGATCGCGCCGCGCTCGCCCACGTGTGTCCCGCCGACCGTGCGGACGTCCTGATCACCGACCCGGGTGCCCCCGCGGACCAGCGTGCGGCGCTGGCCGAGCGGGGCGTGCTCGTGCACGTCGCTGTCCCCGTGCCAGACTCGCTGGAGAACCGATGACGACCGTTTCCGCCCGTCCGCGTGCCGCCCGTGTCGCGACGTGGATGTTCTTCGCCCTCAATGGGTTCGGCATGGGGATGTGGGTGGTGCACATCCCGAACGTCGAGCGCGCCACCGGCATCTCGCACAGCACGCTGGGCGCGTTGCTGCTGGTGCTCGGCGGCGCGGCGTTCGCCGGCATGCAGGTCTCCGGGCCGCTGGTCGACCGGCTCGGGCACCGCAAGCTGGTCCCGGCGGCCGGGGTGTTCCTCGGCCTCGCGCTGTGCGCGCCGGGGTTCGCGAACTCGTGGTGGACGCTGGGGCTCTCGCTGATCCTGTTCGGCTTCGGCAACGGCGCGATCGACGTCGGGATGAACTCGCACGCGGTCGTCGTGGAACGCGCGTACCCGCGTCCGATCATGGCCTCGTTCCACGCGATGTGGTCCATCGGCGGCGCGCTGGCCGCGGTGATCGGCGCCGCGACGCTCGGCGCGGGCGTCCCGACCGGCGTCACGCTCACCGGCACCGGCCTGGTGTGCATCGTGCTTTCCCTGGTGGCGGCCCGGTTCCTGATCGAGCCGGCCGACGCGCCCGCCGACGTCGCGGCGTCGGTCCCGGCGCCGACGTCCGCCCGCCGCACCTCGGGCCGGCTGATCTGGCTGCTGGGCGCGCTGGCCCTGGCGCTGATGCTTTCTGAGGGCGTAGCGAACGACTGGGCCGCGCTGCACATGGAGAAGGTGCTGGGCACCTCGGCTTCGACGGCGGCGCTGGCGTACGGCGCGTTCGCGGTGGCCATGACGACGGGCCGTTTCCTGACCGACCGCGTCGCGGCCTGGGCGGGCCCGGCGGCGATCGTCCGCTACGGCGCGGCCATGGCGGCGGTGGGGCTCTCGGTGGCCGCCGCGGCGCCGTGGGTCCCGCTGTCCCTGGTGGGCTGGGCGGTGTTCGGCCTGGGCCTCTCGGGCGGCGTACCGCAGCTGTTCTCGGCGGCGGGCAACCTGGACACACGCAACTCGGGCGCATTGATGGCCCGGGTGGTCGGCTTGGGTTATGTGGGCCTGCTGGCCGGCCCGGCGTTGATCGGCGGGCTGACGCGGTGGATGCCGCTGAACGTGACGTTCGCCGTCCCGGTGGTGCTGTGCGTCCTGGCGGCGCTGTTCGCGGGCGTGCTGACTCCGAAGCCGGAACCCGTGGAGCAGCCGGTGGCGTGACCTCGGTCAATGGTGGTGGGCCGGCTCCTCGTGGGCCTGCTCGGCGCCGGTCGCCGGTTAGGTGTGGACGACGACCGCCGTCAGGTGGGGGACCGCGTGCAGCAGCCGGTGCTCGACGTCGTGGGCGATGCGGTGGGCGGAGTCGTTCCGCCTGCCGGCCGACCCGACCCGCATCAAGGTCCTGGGCCCTGCTGCAGGGCGAGTCGTCGGTGGCCTGCCCCGGCCGACCTGGCCGGCGCGACTCCGACGGCGGTCAGCCGGCACCTGGCGAAACTGCGGCTGGCGGGCCTGGTGAAGGGCCGCCGCGAAGGCACGTTCGTCTACTACTCGGCGGCCGACAACCACGTCCGCGGCCTGCTGGCCCAGGCGTTGCACCACGCCGACCACCTGGACCGCGACCTGCCCCCGGGCGCACACGCCCAGCCGCACCACCCGCGAGCGGACTAACTCAGCGGCTGAGGGGCGCCGCAAGCCGCGCGACCAGCTCCTCGGCGATTTCCTTCGACGTTGTGCGCAGGTCTTCGGTCGGGAAAGCCTCTTCAGTCCCGATCCGGACCCGTCCGGGACTGTTCATGCTGAAGGTCGCCGTGTTCGCCGAAGCATCGCTGATCTTGCCGAGTCTGGTCGTCGCGGAGATCGGGTCCAACCCGATCGCCGGAGCGAGGCTGTCGGGTATCGGAAGATCGATGGCCAGGAGAGTATTCAGCCGGTCTGTGACCTGCGGTGCCAGGTGTTCTCGATCGAGGACCCGGCTGACGCCGACTTTCGGGAGAGGAAACCAGCACGTGCGTTGACCACCCCGCAGCACGGTGAGTCCGCATTCCCCGGCTCGCCAGTCAGCCGAAAACGCCCAGGCGGCATCCGCCGACGAGCCGACGCTGATGGCCTGTTCCTGCGAGAAGAGCCGCTCGGACCGCCCCAGCGCAGCCAGTTCGTCGCAGATCCGCTCGAGCTCCAGCACGCCGTGCCGTGCAGGCGAGGCAGCCGGAACGAGGTGCACCTCGACGAGCGGGCTCTGCGCCTGGTAGTGCCGCGGGAGTATTTCCGCTCGCCAGGTGACCGGGAGCTCCTCGAGCAGGGTCACCTGGCCTTGCTTCGCCGCCGGGAAGCCCGCCAGGGGCGGGAGAAGGGGCCGGGGGCCAAGCGGTGGTCGCACGTCGCGAGGCTGCCGGGTGATCACTCGCAGCAAGCCCTCTGCGCCCTCCGGGGTGTTGGACGGGATTTCGTACCAGTCCGCCGCGTTGGGCTGCAGGAAGTTCGGAATCTCGCGCTTATCGTGGCCGGGCAGGAGAACCGGAAGGAGTTTGGTCGTCCACCGCGTGCGATCACCTTGCAGGAGGTCGCGAAGCAGCGCCGCCTCCGCCTGGCCTCCGAGGTTCGAGTCGTTCGGCCCGTAGCCGTCACCCATCCGTCGATAACCTTCGGATGCGACGATCAGCACGTAGTCCGATTCCGTGATGTTCTTCGTCGCCCAGACCTGCCAGTCCTGCCGCTGCCCGGATGCCCAGCGATCGAGCACCACATCGACACCCTGGGTCACCAGGAAAGCGGCGAACTGCAGCACATCCTCGCGGTGCCGCTCGCTGTCGTGGGTGTACGACACGAAGACCTTCGGGTGATCACCGGGTTCGTGGCGGTCGTACTGCTCCGGCGACACCATCGGAAATCCTCTTCGCCTGGCCGCGCTCGCGGCGTTCGCACTGCGGGGAACGATAGCAACAGCGCACCGCATCGGTTTGCGATGGGGACCCGATGCGTTCCCGATGGGTGAGAAGAGGACAATTTCCGGTCAGTTTCCGCGTTCGCTCCCACGCCTGACGGCCGTCGTGGGAGTGTGCGTCACACGGATGATCATGCAGTGGAAGGGCGGTGCCGGTGACGGAACCGGGGGGAGCCGGAACCTCGCCGAGGGTATACGTTTCCTATGCGCACGATTCCGCGGAGCATACCGACGCGGTGCGCGAGTTCGCGGCCTTCCTGCGGACGGAGGCGGGTGTCGACGCGCGCTTGGATGCCTGGTCAAGCGGGGTCCGGCGAGATTGGACCGCGTGGACGATCGGTCAGTTGAAGAAAGCGGAGTTCGTCCTCGTGATCGCTTCTCCGCAGCACAAAAGCATTGTCGACGGTGGCCCGTCATCCGCAACCGGGAGGGCGAACCAGCTCGAAGGCGCCATGCTCCGTGACAACCTGGCGCGAGATCTGCCCGGTGAGACGCGGCGGATCCTGCCGGTGGTCCTTCCCGGTCACACCGCCGACGAGATCCCGGATTGTCTCTGCGGCTATTCCGCGACGCATTATCGCGTCTCGGAACTGACGGTGGACGGCGTCCGAGACCTGCTGGCGGTGCTCGCGGGCATGCCACTTCACGCGATGCCGCCACTGCGTCCCTTCGTGCCGCCGGCGCCGCGCGTCGACCCGGTCGTGCCAGGGCTGCCAGGCCAGCAGGAGCGGACGGCCCGGATCCTGGCTGCGGACGCCGAAGTCGAGATCGGGGAGTCCCGGTACTTGGTCCAGAGCGGCACGCTCGACGTCCGGCCCAGCAGGGACCAGGCATCGGTCGAGCGCAGGGCACGGGCGTTGCGGATCGGCCCTCCTCACGAACACGTCTGGCTCCGCCAGGTGGAGCTGCGCCAGGAGACTCCGGCCGCAAAAGCCGCGTCGGCCGCTGTGGTCCGCGAACACGGCCTGCTGGTCGAGCTCCAGGGCCGGGACCGTGGGCTGCCTCGCGCTTTGCGCTTGGTCGAAGACAGCCGTTCGGTGACGTCCGTGACCCTGTGGCCGGTGTCGCGATCACTCGGCGGACCGTGCGACGCCTTGGCTGCTTGGTTGCCTCATCGAGGCGAGACGATCGACGACTGGCAGGTTCGCCGGACGCTGCTCGGTTTGGCCGGTCTCGGCCGAACCCTGGCACTTCTGCACGCCCAAGGCCTGGCACACCGCAGGCTCGCGCCCGCCGAGCTCGTGCGGTTCGACGACGGCAACGTGCAGGTGCGAGACCTCGGGTTGGCGGTGACGTCATATCAGCCGGGTGAGGGGCCGGGACCGTACCAGGCTCCTGAGCAGGGCGTTCGCCACAACGGACACGTCGGCCCGTGGACCGACGTCTACCAGGTCGCCGCCGTGACCTATCACATGATCACCGGATTCCCGCCGGCCCCGGCGTTTCCGCTGCCCTTGCGGGCATCAGGAGCGGTCCTTCCGGCGGGTGTCACCGCCGCCGTCGACACCGCCCTGGTGCCCGATCCCTCCCGCCGCCCCGACATGCGTTCCTTCGTCGCGGCGCTCCAGGCCGTCCGTGACCATCGTCTGTGAGGAGTACGGACTTGCTACGCGTCGTCGATCTGCGTGGACGGATCTCCCTCGTGCCGGGGAAGTCACTCGACGCACGCTTGCTCCAGCAGTCGAAAGACCACCCCGGCATCCCGGTGGGCGTCGGTCGGATCGCGGCCGATCTCACCAGCCGGCCGGACGGAGTCCCGGCCACCCTGAGTGAACCATTCCGCAAGGGGAGTGACTGGAGCCTGCTCCTTTACACCCACGCCTACGTCGTACGGCTTTTCGTGAGCGGGGACGGTGATGCGTACACGATCGCGGGGATCAACCCGCTCCGTCTCGACGACCACGACCGGCTGGCGCGCGGGTGTCTCCTGCTGAGGACGAACTGGCACCTGGCCTTCGGATACCGGCAGATCCCCGCGGGCTCGTCCGCGCACTGGCATCGGCTCACCGCGGAATGGGCCGCGTTGGCCGCGGGGCCGGACGGGCAGCGCGTGACGCCTCGCTCCAGCCCGGCACAAACGCGGTTTCTCGATCGGCTGGACACCCTGATCGAAACCGACCGGGAGCTGGCCGCGCGGCGAGCCGTTACCGTGCCGACCTACCCGTACAAGTCGGTGCAGCCGGCAGGGGAACGGCGATACAGCAGTTCGTCGGTCTACGTGTTCAAGGTGGTCGGTGGCCGGGTCCCGGAACGGGACAAGTTCGTCCGGCTGCGGGGAGAGTCCGGGCAACGTGGTCAGGTGACCCGGGTCGACGGCACCGAGGTGACCGTTCGCTTCGACGAGCCGATCGGCTGGGACCGACTCAGCCCGCAAGGTGAGCTCGAACTGACCTCGAGCGACGTCGTGTTCGCGAAGCAACGTGAGGCGGTCGCGCTTCTGCGCGCGGGGAAGATTCGCAACCGCTCGCTGCTCTCCGTGCTCGTCGACCATCAAGTGCGCCCGTTCCAGCCGGTTCCGGAGAATCCGGGAGAGGTGCTGGACGAGGACCAGCTGGCCGCGTTCCGCAACGCGCTCGGGGTGACCGACATGCAAGTGGTGCTGGGGCCGCCTGGTACGGGCAAGACCCGCACGATCAGCCAGATCGCCCGTGCGTGCGCGCTGTCGCCCGACCGAGGACCGGTACTGGTTGCCTCTCACACGAACCGTGCTGTCGACAACGTGCTGGCCAAGCTGCCGAAGGACGTGGTGGTCGTCCGAGTCGGGAACGAGGGAAAAGTCGATCCGGATGGCCGGTCCTTCCTGCTGGAGCGGTTGGCGGCCGAGCACCGCGGTGAAGTCCTGGCCGCGACCGCGGCTGCGCAGAGCAGGTACGACGGGCTGCCGAGCGCGGCCGGCTGGGCTGGGGAACTCGGTCGCCGGATCGGTGGGCTGAGAGCGGCGATAGAGGCGGAACGGGCTGCGGGAGCGGGTTTGGCCCTCGCGCGTCGAAGCGTGGGTGGGCAGGTGGTCGAGCGATTCGATGCGGCCGTCGCCACTCTTGCCCGGCTGCAGACGCGAGTAGCCACGTTGCGGGGCAAACTGGACCGGCTCGGCCGGCGTGATCATCGCGCTCGCGGCCGGGCACCGTGGCCGTTGTTCGCCGGGCCGGCGAGGGCGCTCGCCCGGCGGCGAGCGCGATTGCTGGCCGCGCGGCAGACTGACCTTTCCGCGTTGCTCGAGGTCGTCGGCGTACACCGCGGCGAAGTCGCCCGGGCCGAGCACGCCTTGGACCTGGCAACCCGCGGCATCCCTCAAGTCCAAGCTGCGTCATTCGCTCTTCAGCAGGCAATCGGCCGGACAGCCGACTTCAGACTGCAAACACTGAATGCCGCGTCCGCGATCAAGGCCGCCGTGGGGCCGGCCGATGTCCTGCCTCAGGTCCGTACGGACCTTGACGCGAACACGACCTTGGCGGCGCTGACCGACCTGCACACCTGGCTCGGCCCGCGCCTTGCCTTGTTGCGCGCGCGAGCGGAGTTGCTCCGGGAATGGCACGACGAGGTCGCCGGTGCCGTCGAGCAGCTCTATCCCGAGCTGATCCGCTATGCGGACGTGATCGGTGCGACGTGCATCGGCGCCGCCTCGCGTCCGGAGATCGCCGAGGTCGAGTTCGATCTCGCGATCGTCGACGAGGCCGGGCAGATCAGCTTCAGCAATCTCCTGGTCCCGCTCGTGCGGGCGGAGCGCGCGGTACTGGTGGGCGACCATCGCCAGCTGCCCCCGTTCGTCGACGACGAGCTGGAAGCCTGGGCGAAGGAGTCCGGAGATCCCGAGCTGCGGGACCTGCTCACGAAAAGTGCGCTGGAGGTGCTGGTGGAACGCCTGCCGGAGAGCCACGTCGTCCAGCTCCGCCAGCAGCGCCGGATGCCCAAGGTGATCGCGGACTTCATCTCCCAGACCTTCTACGACGAGACGTTGAAGACCATGGTGGCGAGAACCCACGACGACCCGCTGTTCGCCAGTCCGCTGGCCTTCGTCGACACGTCGGAGCTGTCCGTGGATCAGCGAGCCGAGACGCGCGCGCAGCAATGGGACCCCCGGCTGCCGGGCGGCTCCGTGAACCACGCCGAGGCTCGCCTGTTGAGTGCGCTCGCGGCATTCTACGAACGACGTCACGAGGAGTGGGCCTTGATCGTTCCGTATGCGGCTCAGGTCAAGCTGATCAAGGAGCTTCTGCGCGGTGAGCTTCTCGACCCGGACACCATCGACGCCAACGTCGGGACGGTGGATTCCTTCCAAGGCGGGGAGCGTGACGTGATCCTTTACGGCTTCACCAGGAGTAACCGATCCGGAAATGTCGGGTTCTTGGGTGAGTTGCGACGGGCGAACGTGGCGTTCACCCGCGCCAAGCACCAGCTGGTGCTGACCGGTGACCTCGGCATGCTGCGCCGAGCGGAGGACCCCGGCTTCCGGAAACTGGCTCGCGCGCTGGGCGACCATGTCGCCCGGTCGGGTGACGTCCGCCCGTACGAGGAAATCTGGCGTCTGTTGGACGAAGAGGAGCCGGGGGCCGGCGCGTCGTGACCACTCGCAAGTACCTGATGCGCTACCCGGAAGAGCGTGTGCTCGAAGACGCGGCTTTCGGGCACGGCCTGACGCCGGCCCGGGTTTTCGCCGTGCTCTTGCCGGTGTGGCAGGTCGAAGTGCGGGCGACGACGACCGACGGCCGGCCGTACGCGCTCATCGACCGCTATCTCGAGAGGGGCATCGCCGAAGCCGGGTTGGGCACAGTCGGCGAACTGGCGGCCTTTCTGGCACTGGACGAGGCACTGGTCGACCGGGCTCTTCGCGTTCTCGGCCGGCTGGGACACATCCGGACGCGTGACGGCAGAATCGAGCTCACCGAGCTCGGGACGCGGTCCCACCGCGACCAGGTGTGCTACATCGTCGAACGGGAAGACCGCCGTAAGCTGTACTTCGACGGCTTCCGGTCGTTCCCGCTGAGCCGCGCGCACTACGATGCCGGCGTGGTCACTTTCCTGTCCCCCCAGGACATCCCTGCGGCGACGTCCGGCGACCGGAACCGCATCTTCAAGATGCTCCACACCACCCGGGGGTTCCGTCGTGAGGCTCTGATGGAGCTCGCCGGCCGCCCCGACCGCGACTACTTCAACTTGCCGCTGCGAATCGATCGCCCGGAAAGCCTCGGCGAGGAGTGCGTGTACTTGCCGACGTTCATCGTGCGCGCGCTGGAACCGGGCGGCCGGGTCCGGCATCTCGTCTACAGCCAGGCTTCCGACGCGGCGGATCCGGATCTGGGAGAGCTCTGTGAGACGACCCCGGAAATATCTTTCGTGCTCGAATCGGACGCGGCTGCCTCCAGTGCCGCGCGCGCGGAAACCCGGATCACCGAATGGCTGCGGCGCATGTCGTTGGAGGACTGCCGCCCGGTGCGGTCGGCACACGGTGCGTGGCGGGTCGTGGTGCCCGCCAAGAGCTTCGAACCTCAGGGGCGGGTGCCGCTGCACAAGCTGGGATCTTTCGTGGTGTCGGGCACAGACCTGCTGCACATCTGGTGTACGGATCGGAAGACGCGAGAACGGGCGCTGCTGGAGCGGGTCGACCTGTTCCTCGGCCGCCGGACGCGTAGCGGAGCGGACAAGGTGAAGAACCAGGCTGCCAGGATGGTCAGGCAGCTCGAGCTGGGTGCGGTCGGACTGCCGGAGATCCGCGACCTGGCCGTGGGCGCAGGGTTTCGGGATCTGGCCGCGCGGCTCGGTGAGGTGCTGAACAGCGGGGTGTCCGAGATCTGACCGGAACCTGTCCGGCCGGGTTGAACCATCAAGTGGACAGTTCCCAGTCAATTCCCGGAACAGGGCCGTAATCGTTCGTGTTTCCCGGTCTTGTGGGCTAGTTTCTCGCACTCATGAACCTTCCTCTCGACCAAGAAAACGGCCCCTCCGAACTGCGGCTGGCGGATCTGAATCCGTTTCTGACGATCACGGTGCTGGAGGCGGTCGACGACGACCCCGCTCCGGCATTCCAGGCACTCAAGCGGTTTCTGCGCAAGACGGCGGCGGATCGGGGGCGCGCGAACTCGGCGCGGATCCAGGCGGAGATCACCCTGGGAGCGCGGGATCTCGTCGAGGAAACAGGAGTGCTGGGTGAACTGGGATTCGACGAACTCTACGGAGTCGCCCGCGAAGTGACCGGACCACCGGACTGGACGGACGACGAATCCGGCTTCGTCAACGTGATCAACCAGCTGAGCCTCGCAGTGAGGCGGCGGCGCTTGGTCGCCATCTGCACCGGCATCGTGAGTGACGCGAGGATCGCACGCTGGCTTCAGGACGGGACTGTGCCTTTCCGGCTGCTGCCGCCGCATGTCCTGACCGGCACATTCCGCGGCGACGGCCGGATGCTGTGGGCCCGGGGGATGCATCGCCGCCGGACGACCAAGGCGGACAGCAGATCGGTCGGGGGTATCCGGCTCCAGGACACCTTGAGCACGATCGAGGACAGCACGTACGCGCTGACCGCGGCGAAGGTCGCCTACCTGCCGGCCGACGACGCGGCTGTTCTCCGGGACCTGATCACGGTGTCCCCGGACAAGTCCCGGCTTTCCTGGAAGCGGACATCGCACCTCCCGATGTTCCTCGCGGCCACGGGAGAGGCCCTGGATCTCCTGGAAAAGGCGTTGGTCGCAGACGACGATCCGGAGCCGCCCTTTCCGGAGTTCGCGGTGCCGGAGGCGGACCTGGACCGAGTCCGTGGTGCGTTCGACGTCATGATCGCCGACCCCGATCAAGTCCGCGGCGAACCGGACGCGGACGAAGACCGTGTCGAACGTGCGGAACTGCTGCGCACCGCCGTCATCGAGGTGCGCGGCGACGAGAACTCGCCGGTCGCCGCTCTGGATGTCGGCTTCGACGGCGCTGTCGCCGGAACTCTCCTGGTCAAACCCGTGAAGTTGGGCAAGGCCGTCGTCCTCGACGTGCGGTACCAGGGAGTCCCCTCCGCCGAACCCGTCGCCCGTCAGATCAGGGACGCGGTGGCCGAGGGGGACGTGCTGACCGTCTACTACGAGTCGGGTCACGCGTTCACCGGACAGCAGCTCTTCCGCCAGCGCTTGACCACGACGCCGTTCCCGAATTTCGACTTCCGGAACTTCACCGGTTTCTCGATCACACGCGAGAAGCCGCGCGTTCACGGCGACCAGGCGATCCACGATGCGATTGCCCGCGACGGTGACAACTCGCTCTTCGCATGGGTGGTCCGGGAGTACTCCGGCGGTTGGCTGCTGTGCGACGACGGTGCGGGCGAGGTCGCGGACTTCCTCCACCTCACCTCCGACGGGGAGCTGACCGCGATCCACGTCAAGGCGGCCGGCAACCACACCGCGAGCCGGCGGATCGCGGTGACCCGGTTCGAGCAGGTCGTCAGCCAGGCGGAGAAGAACATCCGGCAGCTTCACACCCAAGCCCTCGTGCATCGCCTGGCAACGCCGCGCATCGCGGCACCGGCCGCCTGGCGCGATGGTCGCCGGGTAAGCAGTGCCGACTTCGTCCAGCAGCTGAGCCGGCGCGTGTCGACCGGCCGGACCAAAGTCGTCGTCATCCAGCCACACCTGTTGAAGTCGTCGCACGACGCGGCTCGCGCCGCGGCTGCGGCGGGCAAGCCGAACCGGGACAGCGGCAGTCTCGCGCTCCTGGACAACCTGCTGCTCGCCACCCGGCGGACAGTGACGGCGCTCTGGGACGATCTGGTCGTGGTGGGCTGTGAGTAGAAGCTCAGGCGATCGGCTCCTGCAGTTCCGTCACCCAGCCCGCCGGATCCTCCGGACAGTCCAGGTACAGCTCCCGCTGCGCGCCCGCCGAGCGGTGGCCGTGGTCCTCGATCCACCGCACGACCGCCTGCCAGCTCGGCAGCACGCCGTCGATCGCGCCGCGGTGGACCAGCGTCGCCGCGCGCGCCGGCGGTAGGTCCGCGACGCTCAAGCCGGTCAGGTCACCCGGGCCCACCGACGCCGGGATCGCCGCGTGGACCACGACTTCGTCCTCCGCGCGCTGTTCGTAGTAGCACGTCAGGCGCCCGGCCGGCGTCACGTCCGCCGTCCGCAGCCGGCGGCCCAGCTCCGCGCACAGCGGGCGGACCACCGGCCCGATCGCCTCCGGCGCGAACCCCGCCGCGACGCCGGTCAGCTCCACCACCCGCACGGCCGGCAGTTCCTTGACCACGACGTCGTACGCCGGCGCGCGGCCCTCGTCCTCGATCGTCCGCAGCCGGGCCTCGACCTGCGCCAGCTTCGCCGCGCTCTCCGCCACCGCCGTCTCCAGCTCCGCGCGCCGCAGGTCCAGCATCCCGCGCACCCGCTCGACCGGCACCTCCTCGGCCAGCAGCGTCCGGACCTGCTCGAGGGTGAACCCGAGGTCCTTCAGCGCGACGATCCGGTTGAGCCGGGCCAGCTGCCCCGCGGTGTAGCTGCGGTAGCCGGTCGCCGGGTCGACGCGGGCCGGGCGCAGCAGCCCGAGCGCGTCGTAGTGGCGCAGCATCCGGACCGACACCCGGCCGTGGCGGGCGAAGTCCCCGATCGAGAACATCCGCCGATCATTCCCCAGGCGGGACGAACCCGCCCGCGACGGCCGCGGCGAGCTCGGCGAACGTGATCGCCGTGTCGTCCTCGTGCGCCGGGCCGACCACCTGCAGCCCGGCCGGCGGCGCGCCCCCGGCCGGGGCGGACACCGCGGGCAGGCCGGGCAGCGACGCCTGCGCGATCCAGAACACCTGGTCGTCGTAGCGGTCCTGCTCGCCGTCATGGGGGAAGGCCGTCGTGAAGACGGTGGGGCACAGGAAGACGTCGACGTCCCGGAAGTACCGGCCCCACGCCGCCGCCGAAGCGTGCCGACGCCGTTCCTGCTCGACGACGCCCGCGAGATCGCCTTCGTGCATCGCGAAGAACAGCTCCACCTGGAATCCGAAAGACTCCGCCTGGGCGGCCGGGTCGACGTCGTCCGGCCAGCCTTCGGTGACCTGGACGCCGGCGCGGGCAAGCGCGTCGGCGACGTCCGAGAGCGCGGCGCCGACCTCGGCGGTCACCGGGCAGCGCGGGTCGTCGAGGACGACGCCGGCGCGAAAGTCCGCCAGCCGGGTGTGGCGCGGGGGCGCGAGCCGCCACGAGTACGCGTGCGCCTCGGCGCCGTCCGGCCCGCCGGTGACGCCGAGGGCGAGCCGCAGGTCGGCGGCCGAGCGGGCGAGCGGCCCGGCCGCCGACGGGAAGTCCCGGCCGGGCTCCGCGGGCGGCCCCGGTGGCTGGAACCCGCGCAGCGGCACGGTTCCGGCGGTCGGCTTGAGGCCGTAGACGCCGCAGTAGGCCGCCGGGATCCGGATCGAGCCCGCCAGGTCGGAGCCGTACTCCAGATAGGACAGACCCGCCGCGACCGCGGCCGCGGCACCCCCGGACGAGCCACCCGGCGTGCGCGCCGGGTCGCGGGGGTTGAGCGTGTGGCCGTACACCGGGTTCACGGTCCGCCCGAAGTCGGCGAGCATGTGGTGCACATTGGACTTGCCGACGACGATCGCGCCCGCGGCCCGCAGCCGTTCGACGACGGCCGCGTCGTGGTCCGCGACGTACTCCGCGAACGCCGGCTCACCCCAGGTCGTGTGCATGCCTTCGACGGCGAAGGCGTCCTTGACGGTCATCGGGACGCCGTGCAGCGGCCCGAGATCGGCACCGCGCGCGACGGCCCGGTCCGCGTCCTCGGCGGCTTCGAGCGCGACGTCACGATGGGTTTCGACGACGGCGTTGAGCTGGGACTCCTCGATGCGGTCGAGGAGTTCTTCGGTCAGGTCACGAGCCGAGAGCGCGCTGCGGCGGATCCCGGCGGCGGCTTCGGTGGCGGTCCGGAAGGTCATGGGCCGAGGAGTACGGCCTGACACGGTGTCAGGGTCAAGCGGGGTTCCCGGATGCGCGTCTTGGGTAACCAAGAGTCACAGCCGCCCGACCCACGGACGGCGGAGGGAGATCGATGCCGATCGCAGCGGAGCGCCTGACCGCACCCCCGGCACCACCCGAGCCGATCCCGGCGGACCCGGTCGGGCCGAGCCCCGACCCCGCGCCGCCGGGCCCGGATCCGGTGCCGCCGAGCCCCGGCCCGGAGCTGCCGACACCCGAGCCCGGCAGCGTGCCCGTGCCGGATCCCGTCCCGCCCGAGTCGGCGCCGGGTCCCGATCCGATTTGAGTTACGGCTTTCGGATGATATGAGTTTCGTACTAGTTGGTGTACGCTCGGGGCATGGCAACAGCACAGAACTACCGGCGGATGGTCAACGCCGGGAACAAGCTCGTCGTCGGGCTCCAGCGGCTCGGCATCGCCTTCGGCCCGATGCAGCTGCTCACGGTCGCGGGGCGCCGCAGTGGCGTCCCGCGCACCTTCCCGATCGCCGTCATCCCGCAGGACGGCGAGCGCTACATCATCCAGGCGTACCCGAAGGCCGCCTGGGTGGCGAACGTGCGCGCCGCGGCCGACGTCACGCTGACCCGCGGCCGCCGTTCGGCTACTGCCCGGCTGGTCGAGGTGCCGGTGGAGGAGCGGCGGCCGATCCTGCGCAAGCTGGTGGAGACCAGTCCGCCGAGCGTCGGCAACCGTTACGTGACAACGGGTCTGGCCGAAGCGTCAAACCCGGACGCGGTCGCCGACGCGGCAGGCCGGATCGCGGTGTTCCGTGTCGAATCCGTTTAGGAGCCGCTTCCGCCGCGCGCTGCCGGCGGCCCGGTCGCGGTACCTGTTCGAGCAGCGGCGAAGACAGCGCGCCGCGGCGCTCGGCCGGCGCCGAGAGACCGTCGTCTACAGCCGACCGCTTAAGCCGGATCGCTCAGGAATCCGTTCCGCAGCGGGCCGCCAGCTGGTCGACGCCGGGCCCGGAAAGCTCGTCGAGCACCGCACTCCGCCCGGTCATGGCCAGCACCAACGCGAGCATCGGCCCGGTCACCTCGGGCCCGGTCCCGGTGGACCAGCTCGCGTCGGTCGCCCGCAGCGTCAGCCCGGTGACCCGCTTCTTCGCGCCGATCAGCAGGTTGGACCGCCGGTAGAACTCGGCGACCTGCACGAGCGTCGCGATCGGGAACGCGCGCTCGAGCCCCAGCGGTCGGCGGATGTCGGTGCCGTGCACCACGATCTCGCCGAGCCACGAGTCCGCCGGCCCCGGCGGCCCGGTGGTGTCGTTCGCGTGCTCGCGCAGCTGTGCGAGCGTGGCTTCCGGGCCGGCCTCCGTTTCGCGGGCGAGGTTCTTCGCGGCCATCGCCTCGAACCGGAACCCGGAACCGGCCAGCCGCGCGAAGAACGTGGCGGGCGTCAGCTTCGCGGTCGCGACGACGTGGCCGAGTACCTCGTGGACTGTCCACCCGCGACACAGCGACGGCGTCGACCACGCCGCGGCGGGCAGGTTCGCGAGATCGTCGGCGAGCGCGGCGCGTTCCCGGTGGATCTCCGGCCAGGAACTGGCGTCCGCCATGGGGGCCTCCCGGGTGTCTTTCCGGGATGTCCCGGTGCTCGCAGGTCGCCTGAGCGCCCGGAAGTGTTACAACGCCGCAGTCGCGCCGTCGAACACCTGCATCAGCTGTTCGGCCGCGGTGCGGGCCGCGTTTCCCGGGCGGATCGTGCGTTCGCCGTCCGGCTGCGGCGCCGGCGCCCCGGACATCAGCTCCACCAGCGCGACGGCGAGTTCGCGGACCTTGACGTTGAACTCCTGGCTCGCCCGCCGCAGCGTCGCCCACGCCTCGTCGGGGCTGCAGCGGCGCAGCGCGATGACAATGCCCTTCGCCTCCTCCAGCGCGGCCCGCGACTGCAGCAGGTCCAGCATCTGCTCGGTCTGGTCCGGCCAGGCCGACTCGGCGAGGACGAGCGCCATCGCCGTGAGCTTTTCGTAGCGCCGCAACACCGTCACGGTCTCTTCGGTGGCGGGGCAGTCGAGTGTGGCCGACAGCACCAGGCCGCCGTCGGCGTCCCAGGCGACGGGCATCGCGGCGACCCCGCGGGTGCGCAGCCAGTCCGCCGCGAACTCGGGGGAGTGCTCGGTCATGCCGCTGACGGTGAGCGCGGGCCACCGCTCGTCGGCGAAGACGTCGGCGGCGACCACCGGCACGCCCGTGCGGCAGGCGAGCGGCACCGGGCCGCCGAACCGCTCCAGCTGGGCCCGGACGCACGCGGCCGGGAGCCCGCGGGCGGCGGCCACACGCAACGGGCCGTCGCCGTGCTGGACGGTCACGGCCGCGCCGAGCGCGCCCGGCACCTCGGCCGCGATGCGGTCGAGCAGCTCCTGCAGCAGTGCGGTCAGCGGCGCCTGGTCGTCGGCCGCGGGTCTTCCGGTCACCTCGAAACCTTTCTCGACGTCTTGCTCGAAACTCTGGCGTCGACACGCACGGCGGTTTTAACATGTCGTCCTTAAGACGACAAGATACCCGTCGTCGAAAGGACGACCATGGACGAGACCGCCGGAGTACTGGGCCGGATCCACGAAGCGGTCGCCGCCGCGCGGGCGGGCACCGCCGATCAGGACCAGCTGGTCACCGCGCTGAACGGCCTCCGGCTGCTGCGGGACGAACTGGCCGGCTGGGAGCCAGAGCTGATCACGGCGGCACGAGCGGCCGGCGCCAGCTGGGTGACCCTCGCGCCCGCGCTCGGCGTCGCCAGCAGACAGGCCGCGGAGCGGCGTTACCTGCGGTTGCAGCCGTCGAGCACCGGAGAACAGACCGGCGAGGCCCGCGTCGACGCCGAGCGCGACCGGCGGGCGGGCGACCGGGCCGTCGCGGACTGGGCGCGGCGCAACGCCGCCGTGCTGCGCCAGCTCGCCGGCCGCGTGAGCGCGCTCGACGGCTTGGCCCCGGCCGCGCAGGCGAGCGCCGATCGTCTCGGCGTCGCACTGGGCGACGACGACCCGGCGAACCTCCTGCCGCCGCTGGCCGCGGCCCGGCCGCACCTGACCGGCGACCTGGGTACCCGGGTGGGTGAAATCGCCGCCGAAGCGGCCCGGTTGCGCCGTGCCGCCGCCGGCAACCGCCGCTCCCGGGACTGAGCCGCCGCTCGTGTGGGTACCAGGCGGGTATGGCACAAGAAGCGGAACAGAACCCCGACGAGCGCACCGCGGGCCGGGCCGAGCTGCTGCCCGAGGAAAAGGCCGTCGAGAGCGCCGATCCCGAAGCTCAGGCCCGCGAAGTGCTGCGCGACTCCGACCGCCGGAGCGCGGACCCCGAGCCGACGATGACCCGGCGTCCGGAGGAGACGATCTGAGCGATCAGTCCCCGTCCGAGTCGCTGTTCTCCCGCTCGTCCTCGGTCCGGTCGTCCATCGGGTTGCCGCTGGAGTCGTCCTCGTTCGTCTCGTGGTGGGGTTGAGTCATCGCATCTTCTCGTCCGGGTGGCCGATCTTCGGCGGCTACCCGGACGGAAAACGGATCAATCCCGCGATCAGCCCGCGTCGCAGGCCGCGCCGTTGAGCGTGAACGCGCCGGGCGCCGGGTTGCCGCCGCGGATCGAGCCGTTAAAGCCCGTGGTCACGGTCGCGCCGGGCGCGAGGGTGGTGTTCCAGTCGGCGGCGTCCACCGTGACGCGGCCGCCGCGCTGGTCGTAGTCGCCGTCCCAGCCGTGCGTGACTTGCTGACCGCCGGCGAACGTCCAGCTCAGCGTCCACGGCGAGAGCGTTTTCGCGCCCTTGTTGGTGATCGCGACGGCCGCGGTGAAGCCGTCGTCCCACTGGTTCTGCACGGTGAACCGCACCGAGCAGGTCGCCGGCGGAGCGGCCGCGCTCGACGACGACGGCGGGGCCGACGCCGAGCCTGACGGCGCGGTCTGCCGGCCCACCATGACGGTCGGGATCGGTGTCGGGCTCGGCGGCGGTGGCGTGCTCGTGGCCGGCTTCGGGGTGGTCGCGGGCAGCAGCGGCACCTGCGGGGGCGACGCCTCCCGGCCGGGCGAGCTGGTGGTCACGGCGATCACGATGATACTGCCGACGACGGCGACCAGCCCGCAGATCGCGCTGGCCCACCGGATCCGCGCCCCGGCCCGCTGCTGCGCGGCGGCGGCTTCCCGGGCCCGCTGCTCGATCCGGTCCACGTGCTCCTCGGGCGACAACCCGTCGGGCAGCGGCGCCCGCGGCGGCAGGGAACCGCCGGTCAAGGGCCGCGCTGTGGCGCCGGTCTCCTTCAAGAGCTCGGCGACGGAGATCTCGTCGTCGTCCCGCCGGGCGCGGCGCGCCATCCAGCACCTCCCGTCTCGTGCCCGGCGAATCCTAGGAATCCGCGCAGGTCTTGTAAACCGCGTGCACGCGGCGTGCACACGCCGCCAACATCGCCGCGGTTACCTGGGTTCACGACCGGATGTCCCGGTCACCGAGCCAAGGGAGAACCATGACCGAGCAGAAGATCATCGCCGTCGTCGGCGCCACCGGCCAGCAGGGCGGCGGCCTCGCCCGCGCCATCCTCGACGACCCCGCCGGACGCTTCGCCCTCCGCGCGATCACCCGCCGCCCCGACTCCGAAGCCGCGCAGGCGCTCGCCGCGCGTGGCGCCGAGGTCGTGGTCGCGGACCTCGACGACGAAGCGAGCCTGACGACGGCGCTGCAGGGCGCGTACGGCGCCTACTTCGTCAGCGCGTTCTGGGAGTACAACGACGTCGAGCGCGAGCAGAAGCAGGCCCGCGCGATGGCCGCGGCCGCCAAGACCGCGGGCCTGCGGCACGTCATCTGGTCGACGCTGCCCGACACCCGGCTGCACCTGCGCCTGGACGACGACCGCGTCCCGACCCTGAACGAGCGCTACAAGGTCCCGCACTTCGACGGCAAGGCCGAGGCCGACGCGTTCTTCGTCGAAGCGGGCGTGCCGACCACGTTCCTGTCCACGACGTTCTACTTCGAGTCCTTCCTCGACTTCTTCCGCCCGGTCCGCGATGACGACGGCGTCCTCGCCCTGCACCTGCCGATGGGCGACCGCAAGCTGCCCGCGATCGCGGCCGAGGACATCGGCCGGACGGCGTTCGGCGTCTTCGAACGCGGCCCCGAGCTCGTCGGCCGCACGATCAGCATCTCCGGCGAGAACCTGACCGGCGAGCAGTACGCGGCGGCGTTCGCCAAGGTGCTCGGCGAGGACGTCGCCTACCGGCCGGTCAGCGTCGAAGCCGTGCGCGCGCAGGGGTTCCCGGGCGCCGACGACCTGGCCAACATGTTCTTCTACTACGCCGAGTACGAGAGCGTCTTCGCCGGCGCGCGCGACCCCGGCGCCGTGCGCGAGCTGAACCCGCGGCTGCAGGGCTTCGGCACCTGGCTCGCCGCCCACCACGACGCCTTCAAGGGGCTGTGATGCCTTTCGGGATGCAGTTCGGGATCTTCGGGGTCGGCGACATCGCGACCGACCCCGTCACCGGCGTGACGCCGACCGAGCACGAGCGGATCCAGCGGATGGTCGAGACGGCCGTCCGCGCCGAGGAGGCCGGCCTCGACGTCTACGCGACGGGGGAGCACCACAACCCGCCGTTCGTGCCGTCGTCACCGACCACGTTGCTGGGGTTCGTCGCGGCGCGCACCAGCCGGATCGTGCTGTCGACGTCCACGACGCTGATCACCACGAACGACCCGGTGAAGATCGCCGAGGACTACGCGATGCTGCAGCACCTCGCGGACGGCCGGCTCGACCTCATGCTCGGGCGCGGCAACACCGGCCCGGTGTACCCGTGGTTCGGCAAGGACATCCGCGACGGCATCGCGCTGGCCGTGGAGAACTACGCGCTGCTGCGGCGGCTGTGGCGCGAAGAAGCCGTGGATTGGTCCGGCAAGTTCCGGTCTCCGCTGCAGGGCTTCACCTCGACCCCACGTCCGCTGGACGGCGTCCCGCCGTTCGTCTGGCACGGGTCGATCCGCAGCCCCCAGATCGCCGAGCAGGCGGCCTTCTACGGCGACGGGTTCTTCCACAACAACATCTTCTGGCCGGTCGAGCACACCCGGCGGATGATCGCGCTCTACCGCGAGCGCTTCGAGCACCACGGCCACGGCCCTGCGGACACGGCGATCGTCGGCCTCGGCGGCCAGACGTTCATCCGGCGCCGCTCCCAGGACGCGATCGCCGAGTTCCGCCCGTACTTCGACCACTCGCCGATCTACGGCCACGGCCCCTCGCTCGAGGAGACGATGGACCAGACACCCCTGGTCGTGGGCAGTCCGGAGCAGGTGATCGACCGGACCATGCGCTTCCGCGAGGACTTCGGCGACTACCAGCGCCAGCTGTTCAACGTCGACGGCATGGGCCTCCCGCACGAGACGGCACTGGAGCAGATCGACCTGCTGGGCGCGGAGGTCGTCCCGGTGCTGCGCAAGGAGTTCGCGCGAGGACGGCCGGCGCACGTCCCGGACGCGCCGACGCACCGGTCGCTCGCCGCGGTGGAATAGCCACCCGCCGCCCGCGGTTGCGCTGAGCGTGACCGAATCAGTGCGGTTCGAGGTGCTGGGCCCGGTACGGGCGTGGCGTGGCGACGTCGAGCTCGAGCTGGGCCCGCCCCAGCAACGGGCGGCGCTGGCGGTCCTGCTCCTGCAGGGTGGCACGTCGCTCTCACCCGCCCAGCTGGTCGAAGCGCTCTGGGGCGGCGCCGAACCGAGGGCAGCGACCGGCATGGTCCGCTCGTACATCTCCCGCCTCCGCCACGCCCTGGAGCCGGACACACCGATCAAGTCGATCGGCGGCGGCTACGCGATCGTCGCGCCGGCCCTGGATCTGACGGAGTTCCAGCACCTGCTGGCAACCGGCGACGCCGCCTCCCTCCGAGCCGCGCTCGGCCTCTGGCACGGCGCCCCGCTGTCGGGCGTCAACGGCTTCGAAGCCGAACGCGTCCGCCTCGAGCAGCTGCGCCTGAAGGCGATCGAAGACCTGGCGGCGGCCGACATCGAGGCGGGCCACCACGCCGGCGCCATCAGCGCCCTGACCGAGCTGATCACCGAGCAGCCCCTGCGAGAGCGCCCCCGCGAGCTGCAGATGCTGGCCCTCTACCGCTCCGGCCGGCAAGCCGAGGCCTTGGACGTCTTCGCCCGCATCCAGCACCGGCTGGAGGACGAACTGGGCCTCTACCCAGGCCCGGAACTACGCGAAATGCAGCGTCGCATCCTGGCCTCGGACTCGACCCTGGCCGCCACCATCACCCGCCCCACCCAGCTACCTCCGCAGCTCCCGGAGTTCGTAGGCCGCGAGGACATGCTGACCGCGCTAGCCGACACCCTGCGGACAACCAACCCAGGCATCCCGGTGGTGGGCGTCGAGGGCCTGGCCGGAATAGGCAAAACCACGTTGGCGATCCAGCTGGGCCACAAGATCGCGACGTCCTTCCCGGACGGCCAGCTGTTCACGGACCTGTCGATCTCGCCGGACCCGCTGTCCGAGCTGCTGCGAGGCATCGGCGTCACTGACCTGCCACCGTCGTCAAGCGAGCAAGCGGCGCTGTGGCGCACCCGCACGACAGGCCGCCGCCTACTCATCGTCTTGGACGACGCCCAGGCAGCGGAGCAGATCCGCCCGCTGCTCCCAGGCACCGGAGGCCCGGCGGTGATGATCACGGCGCGCCAGCGCCTCTACGGCCTACCTCACGCCCACTGGCAGAAACTACGAGGCCTGGACCCCACAGCAGCGCTGCTGTTGCTGAGCCGCCTGATCGGCCCCCGAACCGACCACGACCGCGCCGCGACCGAAGAACTGGTCACCCGCACGGCGGGCCTACCCCAGGTCCTGCAGGCCGTAGGAGCCCGAGTGTCGTCCCGCCCGGAGTGGACGATGCCCCAGGCACTCGAGCGCCTGGGCCGCCCGGCCCCGGGATCCCCGGTGACACCCCCGGAGTGCGGGGCGATAGAGAAGCCCTACGAGTCGGCGATGGCCCAGCTGTCCCCGGCCCAGTCCCGAGCGTTCCGAGCGCTGTCCCACCTCCCGATGCCGGTAGTCCCGCTCGCTGCCGCCGCCGAGACCCTGAACCTCCCGCTACCCGCGGTGGCAGCCCTCTTGGAGTCCCTGGTGGACGCCCACCTACTGGACCCAGCCGGCCCAGACGCCTACCGCTACCAGGAGCCCCTCCGCGAGTTCGCCCGAAGCCGAGCAGGCCAGGATGACTGGATCGATACAGCGATAAGCCAAAACGCATGAACATCCCAACCCTCGGCATGATGACGATCCAGACCCCCCCTGAACACCCCCACGGGGCGGCCGGGTACTCTTTTCTCCAGCAGGTCCGAGTGGCGGAATGGCAGACGCGCTAGCTTGAGGTGCTAGTGCCCTAACGGGCGTGGGGGTTCAAGTCCCCCCTCGGACACTTACCATAACCCCAACTGTGCGCATCGAGACTAGTCTCGATGCGCACTAGTCGTTTTCCGGGGTAGTACGTCGCGTGCAGCTGGAGCTGCCGGTAGACCTCCGCCTTACGATCCGGGTCGGCGTCGGTCAGCACCTTCCGGATGTCTCCCAGTCGCTCGACCAGGTCGCGGATCTGGATCTTGGTCATCCGCTGCTGCTGGGGTCGCGCGGTGGCCCGTGCCTGGGTTTCGGCGCGACGCGCCTGGGTTTCGGTGATCCATCCGGTGACCAGAACGGCGTCGGCTCCTGCTTCGAGCGCGGACCGATGGCGTTGCAGGGCCTGATCGCATTCCGCGATCACTCGGACCGCCGCCGCGGCGCCAGGATCGACGTCGAGGTCCGGCTGGGCCTGGTGGAGCGCGTCGATGGTCTCGTTGATCCGGTGCGGGGCGAAGCAGGTGCTGAGCCAGTCGTCGAGCGGACCGAGGAGGTCACGTTCGGCCAGGTAGACGTTGCGGGGGTGCTCGGTCTTGTTCGCCAAGCCGTACTCGGTGGGGTAGCGGCAGCGGTAGAAGAGCTGTTCGCGGGTCTTCTGTCCCTGCATCCGGCGGTCGCAGACTCCGCAGTGCAGCAGCCCGCGCAGGACGTAGCGGTGCTGCGTGCGGGTGCGCTCCCGAGTTGTGCGGCCGGCGCCTTTGGCGGCGGCGATCTCCTGGGCCTGGCGGAAGGTCTCGACGTCGATGATCGGGTCGTGGACGATCTTCTCGGAGAAGATCCACTTGTCGCGGGCGTTCCACCGCATCTTCGTCTCGTGACCGAGTCCGACGTCTTCGACGTCGATGAGGACTTCGTCTTTGCGTTGCTTGTTCCAGACCTGGCGGCCGGTGTAGCGAGGGTTGCCGAGGATGACGCCGACGGCGCCCTTGGCCCAGGCACGCCCAGTGCGGTGCCGGTTGCGGGCCTGGTCGTTCATGGACGGGCAGGGAATGTCGTCGCGGGTCAGCTCTTCGGCGATGGCGTACTTCCCGCGGCCACCGATGTACTCGGCGAAGATCCGCTGCACGATCGGGGCGGTGGCGGGGTCGGGTTCGAGGCGGCGCAACCGTTTGCCTTCAGCGGCCTTGGCCGGGTTGGGGTGCGGCCCGGCGTCGGCGATCACGTAGCCGTAGGGCGGCCGTCCGCCGAGGAATCGGCCTTCGACGCTGGCTTGGGCGGCCATGGCTGCGCGGACCCGGATCTTGATCCGGCTGCGTTCGCCCTTGCTCATCCCGCCGAACACCGACATCACCAGATCGTGTGCCTCGGACTCCGGATCGATCGCACCACCGACTTCGGCCACCCAGAGGGTGACCCCGTAGTGGACGAAGACGGGGTGGGTCAGGCCGTACTGGTTGCCGTAGAACGCGCGCTGGGGTTCACCGATCACGACAGCGTCGAACCCGCGCTCGTCTTCCCGCAGCGCGGCCAGGAGCCGGGTTGCTTCGGGGCGCCGTTTCCACGGGATCGAACGGGACTGCCCGATGTCGAAGAACTCGGCCACGATGTCCCCGTGGGCGCCGACCAGAGCCTTGGCTCGGGCGAGCTGCCAGTTCAGGGAGGCGACGGGGTCCTGCTGATCTTCGGTCGAGACCCGGCCGTAGAACGCGAATCGCATCAGGCTGCCACCTGACCGGAAGCGGGTCGGCTGCTGGTCACGTTGTCGTGGTCGGCGCTGAGCAGCAGTCGCAGCAGCGCCCCGGCAGCCCCAGGAGGCAGCGCGGGAGGGTGTGCCGGTAGCTCGACGGCGGGTGGGCTGTCGTCCTGCCGACGTCGCCGCGGGCGACTGCCGGCGGAGTCGCCTCTTGCCGGTGGCCGAGACGGGCTGTGGCGCTGCGTGGAGTTCGTCATATCCTGCCCCTGTGTGCCTGATCGATGTACGGGTCGTCCAGGACACCGTCGTAGGCGCCAAGAGGGCAAGTGCCCGTCCGGGTCGTCGTGAACAGTGCCTCGATAGCAACTCCGTCTGTTCGGCCATCTGGCGACATGGCGACGCCATATCGTTATCCTGGTGGAAGTGTATTGATAGTCTTCGTCTGATATTTGTGTGGTAATTAAATTGTACGGTCGACTCTATTGCGGATATTGGCATTGGGTAATCTGCGTCGATGTAATGCACGGTAGTCAACGACGTCATGGAGTGTGAGATGGTGCAGAAGGTGCTGGTCGAGATCCTGGACGACGTCGATGGGAGTATGGCTAGCGAGACCGTCCCGTTCAGTCTGGACGGTGTTTCGTATGAGATCGACCTGTCGGCAGAGAACGCCGCCGCGCTACGTGAGGAACTCGCCGCATATGTCGCGTCCCCGGCCGCCGGACGGGCGGCCGGAAGATGCGGAGTTCCGCCGGTCGGCCGAGCGCCACGAGTGCGGCGGAGGACCGCGACCGGTCGCGCGCCATCCGGGCTTGGGCCGAGGAGCACGGCTACGAAGTCGCCGACCGCGGTCGAATCTCATCCGAGGTCATCGCCGCCTTTGACAGCGCGCAGCAGAACGCCGCGCAGCCTTCGACAGTCGTACGACGGCGCGTTAGCGCCCAGAAGAAGGCAGCCGGTACTCGAAAGTAGCCGCAGGCCGGTGCGTGCTCGTAACGCGGCAGTAACCGTGTCGGCTGATCCGGCCGGCGATCCAGCGCGGCGCTTTCGATACGGCCAGACACCAGACGGTTCACCGGAGGCGCCATGGAGATGGGAGGACTTGGCATGACCGCAGTCCGGTGTCGGGGTTCGGCTCGCGGCGTGAATGCTGCGGCTTACTCAGCCGGGTTGGAGGTTGATCGGCGGTGGCCGGTGTCGATCGATCCGGATGCCTTGGAAGCGATCGGCGTGGTCCGGCGGCGCGACGGGACCGGCTTGGCCGAACGGGCGAGCTGAGGAAGGAAGCCCGGGACGACCACGCGCCCGGAAGCCGCCGTCGCCCGCGGCCACCTTGTACCGTCGTGACCGGAAGCGAGCGGCTGCACGCCGAGGACCACACTTGGGCCCTCGAGCGCGGGCAGCTCCCGCATCCCGCCGTAACGGCACGGACTGACCGCGCTCGCCGACAGTGCCGTTCTGCTCACCGCCGCGCTGCATGACTTGCGGCTCAGTGGCGGTGGAGGACGAGGAGGAACTCGGCGGTGCCGTGGTCGTCCCAGTGAGCCGAAGGGGCCGTAGCCGGCGGGGCCGGGAATCGCCCAGTCGGAGAACGTGACGGGGATGGTGCCCGCGGTCTGGAGGGTGTCGCTGTCCTGGCGGGTGGTGAGGGTGATGGTGACCGGGTGGGAGTGGCCTCGCAGGGAAAGCTGACCCGGGATGGTGACGGGGGTGACGGCCGGGTCGATCGTCAGGGGCGTGGTCACGGCGACGACGGCGTCGGGGTGCTGCGCTGTGTCGAGGCTGATGGCGAGCTGGGGGGTGGGTTTGCCGTCGGTTGTGAGTGTGGTCAGGTCGACGGTGAACCGGCCGGCGGTGACCTTCTTCCCGGTGATGGTGAGGCTGCCGGTGACGGATTCGGTGCGTTGGACGACGTCGTTGCTCGCGAACAGGACGGTTTGCCGGATGCGGAAGCCGGCGGTGGATCCGGTGGTGACGTCCCATCGGCCGGTGAGGGGACCGCTGGGGGCGCTTGTCGTGGCGTGCAGCGCGAGCGGGGCGGGGACCGGCGCGAGTTTGACGTAGAGGACTGTCGAGGCGACGAGCAGCAGGACGAGTGCGGCGAGGGTGATGAGGATGCGCCGTGTCCAGCGTCGTCCGCGGTGGGTGTTGCGTGGCGACGGGCTGGAAACTGTCGTGGTCATGGTGGACCTTCCTTGGTCAGTGCCGGGGTGCGGTGTCGGGGAGAACTTGGAAGACGGGGTAGCCGGCGGCGATGGCGTCGAACTCGGATGGGGGCGCGTCGGGGCTGATCGGCAGGTGAGGGCGGGCGCCCGGGACGGTCTCGAGGTAGCGGTGGAGGATCGGGCCGCGGTTCTCGACGGGGATTTCGACGAGCCGGCAGGGGTGGCGGCCGCGGCGGTGGAGGATGGCGTGGCCGTCGGCGGCGCGGACGTTGCGGACCCAGTTGCACCGCTCGCCCAGCATCGGCACCAGGTACCAGTGGCCGTGCCAATCGGCCATGCCCAGCGGGAACCGCGTCGGGTTTCCGGAGCGGCGGCCGGCGACCTCGAGGGTCACCCAGCGCCGGGGCTGCAGGCCGAGGCTGAAGACGGTGGCCCACAGCCGGGCGAACCGCCGGGCAGCGGGGTCCGCGTGGCCGCCGCAGTACATCGCTCGCAGCCGGTCGGGGGAGTACAGCCAGGTCATCGTTGCCTCCTTGTCGGGTCGTGCTGGGGTAAGCTTGACCGGACTTGAGACTTGAGACATAGAGTCCAAAGTAACTTGGGAGTGGATGTGGACGAGGCCGACCGTGCGCCGACGGGCCTGGGGCGGCGCCGCAGCCGTCGGTCGGATGAGGAAACCGCCGAGCGGATGCTCGAGGCGGCGATGGCGATGGTCGGCCGCACCGGTCTGACGGTGAGCCTGGATCACCTCCGCTTCGAGGACATCATCCGCGAGGCCGGGGTGGCGCGGAGCGCGGTGTACCGCCGGTGGCCGTACAAGGACCTGTTCTTCGGCGAGCTGGTGACCGAGCTGGCCAAAGCCGCGGTCCCGACCGCGGCCGACACCGATGCGATCATCGGCCTGATCAAGAACGTCGTCAGTGCGCACCGCGACGGGCTCGGCACCGCCGAGGGGCGGCACGCGTTGCTGGTGGAACTGTTCCGGCAGGCGGCGCTGCAGGACTTCCAGGCGCTCTACGGGTCCGCCGAGTGGCGGACCTACCTGGCGCTGCACGCCACGTTCCTCAGTCTTGCGGAAGGTGAACTGCGGCAACAGATTCAGGAGATCCTCGCCCGTTCGGAGCACGGCTTCACCACCCGGGTCGCCGCGGCCTGGCAGCACATCGCGGGGTTATTCGGCTACCGGCTGCGCCCTGAGCTGGGGTCCACGTTCGAGACGGTGGCGATCCTGGTCAGTGCCACCGCCCGCGGCCTGATCCTGATCGCACTGTCCACACCGGACCTCGCCGACGAACGCATCCCGGCCCGGCCTTTCGGCGCTGCGGCGACGGAGGACTGGTCGCTGCCGGCTCTGGGCATCGCGGGCACGGCCGTGGCCTTCCTCGAGCCGGACCCCGGAATCAGCTGGGACGATGACCGGATCGAGGCTGTGCAGACTGCGGTGAACTCTCTGACCGTCCCGAGTCCATGACGGCCGGTCGGTGACGTCGCGGGGTCAAGGCCCACCATGCGGCGTCGCCGAAGGTGTAAATGTTCGCGCCGGTGGCGTGTCGCTCGACATCGTTGTCAGCGGCCAGCTGAACTGGTCAGGCTCGATCGGCCCTGCGGTGTGTGTGCGTGTGTCGCCGACCTCGCGTCCATCGACATCGTGGGCAACCCAGGCGTCGTTCAGTCAGGCCAGTTCGGGCCGAGTAGTCCATTCACTCTGACCGTCGCGCTGCGGCCCGTGGAGATCGATTTGCCGCCGACTCGGACACTGTAGCGGACCCAGCGCTGCCGACAATTGCCGACACCGCCTGGCAGGATAGGGAGGTGATCGACGATACTGGTGACGCCTTTCCGACGCTTGCTGCCAGCGCATTCTCAACTGGCTTCGCCGACATGTTCAAGCTACCCAAAAATCTGTATCCGAACTATGGAAAGCGACTCATCGAAGGTCTCGCGCCAGCCATGGTCCCGCGGTGGGACGCCGCCGCGTTCTTCCCGGAAGGCAACCGCGCCGCGTCGGCAATCAGCTATCAAGTCGCGGGCTTGGTCGGATTCACCGACACGATCAACCAGGCTATGGCACCCTACACCGAGCGATGGAGAGAGATCTTCAGCTCGCTGGTCACGCTTTCGGTTGAATGGTTCCCGCCGAACCTTGACGCCGCGTTGCCCAGCTACGAGCAACTAGAAGTCATGCTCGTGGACGAAGGGATTCCACTCGCATGGGTTCCGCGTTCCGACACGGTCCGGTCGCTGTCGAATGCTGCAACGGCCGTCGAGCGTCGACGTATCCTTGGCCGCCGGTGGCGTGGAATTGCAGGGGACTGCGCGAGCGTGATCGCCGAAGTCGACCACGCCGACCTGCGTGATAGCCGCGGATTCGCCATGGATTGCGTGCGAGCGCTGCAGGATGGGCACTCGAACGCGGCGCAGGCACTGGCCGCGAACCTGCTGGACTCGCTCATGCAGCGTCACATGACGAACGCGCGGCGAGTCGACTTGACGAGGAACGAGCTGAAGAAGAATGGCACGCGGTTCGACCTCGACGGTCACAAGCTCCGGGTTGCCCTTACGTTCGCGCCGGTCTGGTACGCCCACGCGAAATATCGTCCGGACCAGGGAGACGTCATCCCAAGGGTCTTCGGTCGCCATCCGACCGTGCACGGCGTCTCCCGAACCCAGTACAGCCGGATCAACTCGATCATCGGTCTGATGCTGGTGACTTCGGTGCTGAAGTACTTCGACGTGGAACTGCCTCGTTAGGCAGGCGTTGAGTCGACGCCGGCGGATCTCCTTGCGCCTTATCTCGGAACAGCCTCACCTGCTGGCGGTCGCGGCGAGCGCGGCTGCACGCGAGAGGGATGGTGAACAGGTCGCTGACGCCGATCAAGTCCCACAACCGGGTCAACGTCGCGTTGAGGACCAGGCGCAGTCCGTGCGGCGCTGTAAGCTCACCAACAGGTTGATCTTGGTCGAAGACATGAACGTCACCTCGGACAGGTCTGCGATCAGGTGTCGACAGCGAGGCCTCAAGGCTGACTCGCAGGCCACGTGCAGCGCCGAAGTGGTGAGTTGATCGGCCTTGCCGGTCGCCGCCAGCTGAGTCGTGGAGTCCGCGGGTGCGCTGAGGTCGGTGTCCAGCAGTGCATCGGGATCGATCGGCGGGACGGTCGTGCGGGGGGACGGGACGCCAGGGATGCTGTCGGCGGCTGCGGGATTCATCGGGGTTCTCCGTCTTCGCCGCTTCGGCACGCGGGCATGCCGATCGAGCGGGGAGGGCTGACAGCTTGACGCTGGACAACGGTGGTGCAGGTAGATATGGGAATTTCAACTCGATCGGGTGAGCTGGCCGATTGCGGTAAACCGAGGCGCTCAGATGCGCGTAGGCGTCTCGAGTGACGTGATATGTCGCGGTTGCGGCATTGATGTCGCTGTCTAACCAGATAAATGAAAAATATCCGCATTTGGAGGAACCGATGCCGCTACGACGATTCTGTGCAAGCCTGATGATCGGTGGCGCGATGCTGGGAGGCACCGCCGTCATAGCTCCCAACGCCACGGCGAGCCCAGTCGAGTCGCGTGGACCAGCCTCCGCCACCAGCCAGTTCGAGTGCGGTTTTCTCCGGTGCAGCTACGTCTTCACCAGGAGCCAGACGCGCACCATCGCGAACAGCAGCCTGCCTGGCGCTGGGTGTGGCTTCATCCCGTTTCCGGGTAGCGCCGCTTGCGCCGTCAGCTACGCCATAGCGCAGAAGGTCGCCAAGCTGGCCGTCAGTGAGGACGCTTGTCTCAAGCTTACCTACGCGACGGTGGCGCCGTATCCTTCGTGGTATTCCTCCGACGGTGGTTCCCGCTGCAGGTAGCACGGAACCGAGTGGTTCCGGCCGAACGGGGTGTCGGCGAGGTCTGGCGGGTCGACGCAGAGGACCGTAGGCGACATTGACGCCCGCGGTCGCCGCCCAGTAGCGCGATGTTCTCGTCGACGATGTCGGCACCGCCACGAGTCGGATTGCCGAGGCTGGCCAGGCCGAACCCAGTCCGCAGATGGCTTCGCCTCGTTTCGGGCGAGAGCGCGCGGCTTCCATCGGCAATGCCGGCCTCTTCCTGCGCACCGCCAGCACGACGATGGCACGAACAGGGCGCCGCAAGAGTGGGACACAACCCGACGCCGAGTTCGGCGGCGCACGGGCGAGACTCAACCTGCTGGAGGGGCGAGGCGGTCGCCATTGAGGTCGACGAAACCTGAGGTTGGCGCACGGCCTGGTCCGCTCCTTTGCTCATCACCGGAGCAGTGGCCTCGAAAGTTCTGAACGTGAACCACTGGCTCAAGGCTGCTAACGTAGTCGCCCTCGATCCTCTGCTGAGGATCCGCACCGACGGTGCCCGCGAGCAACAAAGCGAACTCGTCATCGTCGCTTTCCAGTGCCACTTGCAGCCGCAGCAGAGGCCGCTGTCCCTGACCCGGCAGCGCCGGGTGCACCAGCCACGGGCCGACCGCCGCGAGGGCTCGGCACGTCGGCACGCGACCGATCGAGACCGAGGTCGGAGGGTAGCTGAGCTCCCCGCGCTCGCTGCAGTGCACGATGTCGCCTACGGCGGCCGACGGAGGCGCTCGGACGTGGACATTCCTACCCGCTCTGGAACCCGGAGCTGGACCGTCAGCCGATCCACATGGTCGAGCCGGTCTTCGACGAGCTGTTCGGACCGCCCGATGTGTCCAGCCTTGAGCGAGTTCGGTGGGAGCATGAAGCCGGTCGGCTCGCACCGCTGCGTGAGGAGGTGGGCCAGCGTCTGAGTTCGGAACGCTGACGGCACGAGAGCCTGGCGCGGTGGGGACGCATTGCTGCCCTGGAGTGTCAGGCCCGCGTAGGTATGACCAGCGGGAAGCGCACAGAATCGGAATCGAGAACGCGAAGCCTTGAGCATCCGGTCGCTTGTCGCGCAGCAGGCAGCCGCCGGAGTGAGCCACGCACGCCGAGCGCCAAGATCATCCGGCGGGGTGCATGGTTCGTCGCTGAGCCGGTCTGGGCAGGCACTGTCGACCATGGTGGCCCAGATGCATTCCATGCCGATTTGAGAATGTTCGAGATGGATGAATCCGTTGGCCTTCCGTATTGAAACGCGTGCCAGAGCTGCCTAGTACTCCAGCCGGGCTTCGTGATCTTCATGGCTCCTGGAGCGATTGGCGCTGGTAGTGGGCTTGTGTGCGCGATATTGATGGCGTCGGCGCCAGTACGAGCAGTGCAAGACGTGCTGGATGTCC
>NZ_JAEBDZ010000011.1:0-289547 GCF_046548675.1 Amycolatopsis sp. cmx-8-4 | reverse complement strand
GAAGCCGCGGATGGCGGCGTTCACGGTTTCGGACGAGGTCACGTTGATGGCCGGGTAGGCGAACTCGTTCGCCTTGGCCCGGTCCAGCATCTCCGCGTAGACCTCGGGGGTCGCGATGGGCATCGGTCAGGTCCTCTCGATCTCCGGCGTGGGAACCCGTCGAACATAGCGTGACGGCCGGTGCGCGCCGGGCCGCCGTGACCCATCGCTGGGGTTTTCCCCAGTGGGGGACGCGGTACAACGGGTCGGCTCGGCGGCCGGCGACGACGAAGTCGCGCCCGCCGGGTGCGTGTGGTGTCGACGACGACCTTCCCGTAACCGAATCCCAGGGTGCGCCGAAGTCGCGGGCACCCGCCGCCGAGGAGTGAAATGACTGCCATCGTCCAAGTCACGGGCCGGGAGATCCTGGACAGCCGGGGCAATCCGACCGTCGAGGTCGACGTCGAGCTGGCCGACGGCTCGTTCGGGCGCGCGGCGGTGCCCTCGGGCGCGTCGACGGGCACCCGGGAAGCGGTCGAGCTGCGCGACGGCGACCCGCACCGGTACCTGGGCAAGGGCGTCACCGGCGCGGTCGCGGCCGTGAACGGCGAGCTCTCCGACGCGGTCATCGGCCTCGACGCCGACGACCAGGCCGCCGTCGACCGCGCGATGATCAAGCTCGACGGCACGGCGAACAAGGCCCGCCTCGGCGCGAACGCCATCCTCGGCGTCTCGCTGGCCGCCGCGAAGGCGGCCGCCCAGACCCACGTGCTGCCGCTCTACCGCCACCTCGGCGGCGCCGACGCGCACCTGCTGCCGACGCCGATGATGAACATCGTCAACGGCGGCGCCCACGCCGACAACGGGATCGACTACCAGGAGTTCATGATCGCCCCGGTCGGCGCGACGAACTTCGCCGACGCCGTCCGGATCGGCTCGGAGATCTTCCATACGCTGCGCAAGATCCTCCGCGACGCCGGGCACAACACCAACGTCGGCGACGAGGGCGGCTTCGCCCCGCAGCTCGGCTCGGCCGACGAGGCGCTCGACTTCGTGGTCCGCGCCGTCGAGAAGGCCGGCTATGTGGCGGGTGACGACGTCGTGCTGATGCTCGACCTCGCGGCGTCGGAGTTCTACGAGGAGGGCGCCTACCACTACCGCGGCGAAGGGCGGAAGCGCTCGGCCGAGGAGCACGTCGACTACCTGGCCGGGCTCGTCGACCGGTACCCGATCGCGTCGATCGAAGACGCCATGGCCCAGGACGACATCGCCGGCTGGCAGCTCGTCACGCGCGCGCTGGGGGAGCGGTGCCAGCTCGTCGGCGACGACGTCTTCTGCACCAACGTGGAGCTGCTGAAGCACGGCATCGACAACGGCGTCGGCAACGCGATCCTGGTGAAGGTCAACCAGATCGGCACGCTCACCGAGACGCTGGAGGCTGTCGAGGTCGCCTACCAGGCCGGGTACGGCGTCGTGCTCTCGCACCGGTCCGGCGAGACCGAGGACACCACCATCGCGGACCTCGCGGTCGCCGTCGACTGCGGCCAGATCAAGACGGGTTCGCTCTCCCGCGCCGACCGCACGGCCAAGTACAACCAGCTGCTGCGGATCGAAGAAGACCTCGGCAGCACCGCCGTGTACGCGGGCCGGCACCCGCTGACCCGGAAGGCGCGCTGAGGAAAGACCGCGGAGGCCTGGCGCGAGTCAGGCCTCCGCGGTTTCCGCCCGGACCACGTTCACGAGCGCGAGGTGGCGGAGCCCGGCGAAGAGCCGTTCCCCGAGCAGGGTGGTGATCAACGCCGTCTCGGCCGGCCGGCGGGCGGGGCCGACGTCCGCGATCAGGCCGGCGTCGACCTCGGCAGTCGCCCGGGCCAGCGCGGCGTAGTCGGCGAGCTTGCCGGTGACGGCGCTGTGGCCGAGGGCGTGGAACGTGGCCAGGACGGTCACGAGGTTCGCGATGCTGGGATCGGCGGCGTCCACGGTGCCGCCGAGTTGGACACTGTGCTCGCCCAGCAGGGCCCGGACCCGGTCCAGCGCCCACGCGCGGGCGGCCTCGCCGGTCGGGCGCGTGCTGACCCGGCCGTCCTGGGCGACGCCCAGCACGACGGGGGAGGCGTGGCCGGAGTCGAGCGCGGCCAGCACGGCGGCCACTTCGGCCAGCGAAAGGCCGCCGATCTCGCGGAGCGCGCAGACGAGCCGCAGCCGCCGGAGGTGCTCGTCGGAGTACTGCGCCTGGTTCGGCCCGATCCGGCGCCCCGCGGGCAGCAGGCCCTCACGCAGGTAGTACTTGACGGTCGCGACCGGCACCCCCGACTCCGTGCTCAGCTCAGCCATCCGCATGTGCCGGTACCCCTTCTCCGTCTCCCTGCCCGCGCACGGGAGACCCAGTGGATCGTGGACTCTCGGCGACTGCCCAGCACCGGGCGGAAAATCTAGTGCGATGCGCACACCTCGCCACCCGTCCGGCCGGTACTGGACAAATCCTTGAACCCGATCGGCGAGACTCGGGCCAGGAGCTTGCCGGCGACGAAGGGGCGGGCCATGGCCACCATCTGCGGGACCGACGCCGCGTACACCCTCGACGAGCTCGAGGCGGACGCCGCGGGGATCGCGGCCGAACTCACCGCGCGGGGTCTCGGGCGCGGCGATCGCGTGCTGCTCAAGGCGGACAACTCGATCGGCTACGTCACGGCGGTGCTGGCCCTGGTCCACCTCGGCGCGTCGATCGTGCTGATCGACCACCGGGACAGCCCGGCGGCCACCCACGACGTCCTCAGCCGTGCGAAGGTCAAGGCGTGCCTGGTGGACGACGCCGCCGCGACGGCGAGCGTCGCCCCGGTCTCGGCGATCCTGCTGCCGGAGCTGGCCGCGGCCTCCCGGCCGATGCCGGGCGGTATCGACGCCGGTGCGTGGGCCGCGTTGCCCGACGGCCTGCTCATGTCGTCGTCGGGGTCGACCGGGCGGCCGAAGGTGGTCGTGAAGTCCGGCGCCGTGTTCCTCGCCAACCTCCGGCGCACCGCGGAGACCCTCGGCTACACGCGTTCCGACGTCCTCGCGCCGTTCCTGCCGTTCTCCCACCAGTACGGCCTGTCGATCGTGCTGCTCGCCTGGCTCGTGCGCTGCTCGCTGGTGGTCGTGCCCTACCGCCGGCTCGACCACGCGCTCGGCCTGGCCGGCCTGCGCGGTGCGACCGTGCTCGACGCCGCGCCCTCGACCTACCGCAGCATGCTGAACATCACGCGGCAGCGGCCGTTCCTGCGGGCCGCGCTGCAGCGGGCGCGGATGCTGTGCGTCGGCGCGGCGCCGCTGAACCACCGGCTGGTCGCGGAGTACCGCGCGGAGTTCGGGAAGCCCCTGCTGGACGGCTACGGCAGCACGGAGCTCGGCAACATCTCCTTCGCCGTGCCCGGCAACCCGGTCGCCACCGGCCGCCCGGTCCGCGGGGTGGACGTCCGCGTCGTCGACGACTCCGACGTCACGGTCGCGCCCGGCGAGGTCGGCGAGCTGCTCGTGCGCACCCCCGACCTGCCGACCGGGGTGCTGGACGACGCCGGCGAGGTGTCGCCGGAGCCGGGGGGCTGGTTCCGCACCGGCGACTTCGGCCTGCTCGACGGCGCCGGCAACCTCCACGTCCTCGGCCGCAAGCGCGCGGTCCACCGGATGGGCTACACGCTGTACCCGGACATGATCGAGGCGCGCGTCGCGGAGGCGGGCTGCTGCGCGAAGGTGGTCGCGGTCCCGGACGAGCGCCACGGCAGCCGCCTGGTCGCCTTCGTCGAGGACGAGGCCGGCCACGCTCCGGCGTACTGGCGCGAGCGGATGGCCCGGATCCTGCCGCCGTACGAGGTCCCCAACCGGGTGGTCGTGGTCGACAGCTTCCCGCTGAACCGCAACGGCAAACCGGACGGCCGCCGCCTGGAAGAACTCGCGGCCACCGCCTAGCGCGAGCACCGGGAAAGCCCGCCTGGGTGGTCTGCCGCAGCTTGTCGTGAGTGGTTAGGGCGGTTAGAACCGCCCTAACCACTCACGACAAGCCGCGCCGTCGCAGGGCTGCGGGGTCGAAGCCGAACTCCGTGAGCACCGCGTCCGTGTGTTCGCTCAGCGCCGGGATCGGGTCGAGGCGCGGCGGTCGCGGCGGCGGGGTGCCACCGAAACCCGTGTAGTAGAGCGGGAAGCCCATCCACTCGATCAGCGCGTCGAACAGGCTCACCTCCAGCTCGGTGCCCTGGCCGGTGCGTTCGCGGTGGAACAACGCCGACAGGATGCCGGAGTAGGCGTACATCCCGGCCCCGATGTCGGCCGCCGGGATGCCGCTCTTCGCCGGCTCGTCGGCCGTGCCGGTCACCGACACCAGCCCGGCTTCGGACTGGATCAGCAGGTCGTACGCCTTCGCGTCGCGGTACGGGCCGGTCGAGCCGTACCCCGAGATCGTGCACGTGATCAGCCCCGGCCGCGTCGCCCGCAGCGCGGCGGCGCCGAGCCCGAGCCGCTCGGCGACGCCGGGGGCGAAGTTCTGCACGAAGACGTCGGCGCCGTCGATCAGCCGGCCCATCACCTCGGGCGCGGTCTCGTGCTTCAGGTCGAGCGTGACGCTCTCCTTCGACCGGTTCAGCCAGACGAAGTGGCTCGAAAGCCCGCGGACGGTCTCGTCGTAGGCCCGCGCGAAGTCGCCGCTGCCCGGCCGCTCGATCTTGAGCACCCGCGCGCCGAGGTCGGCCAGGTGCCGCGTGGCCAGCGGCGCCGCGACCGCTTGCTCCAGGAGACGACGGTGACGCCGGCGAGCGGGAGGGAAGCCGGGGAAGACACCGCCGCATCCTGTCACCTCACCCGGACGCGGGCGGGGTGACCGGATCCCGAGGTCCGGCCAGTAAGGTGACCGGAGGGTTTCGGCCCTGTTCGGTGACGTCCGCGACGGCGGCGTCCCGAGCGCCGGTACGCGAGCGCAAGGCGGTGCGACCCACCGCCCGGCACCGCGCCGGAAACCCCCGCATCGCTGCTGAGACTGGAGATCCGTGGCCCTACGCAGCGGCCTCCGGGCCTTGCCCGGGACAGAACTGGCCGGCCGGGAGTGGGAGGTCCGGCTGCTCGCGGACCGGGCCCGGGCCGCCGCCGTCGGCGCGGGGCAGGCCGTCCTGCTGCGCGGGCCCGCGGGGATCGGGAAGACCAAGCTGCTCGCCGCCGCGCTCGACGAGCTCGACGGGATCGCCGCCACCGTGCTCACGGTGGCCTGCCCGGACAGCGGGGTCGCGGCCTACGAAGCCGTCCGGGCGCTGTTCGAGCCGCTGCAGCCGGCCGGCGCCGCCGCGGCCGACCTGCTCACCGGCAGCGCCCGGCTGGCGCTGCCGGCCCTCGTGCCCGCGCTCGGCGAGGGCCAGGGCAGCGCCGACACCTACTCCGTGATGCACGGCCTGCACTGGCTCACCGCCGGCCTGGCCGCCCGCGGTCTCGTGGTGCTCGCGCTCGACGACGTCCAGTGGTGCGACGAGACGTCCCTGCGGTGGCTGGGGTTCCTGCTGCGCCGCGCGGAAGACCTGCCGCTGCTGGTGCTGATGACCCAGCGGACCGGGCCGGACGAGCCCGTCCCGGAGGTGCTCGGCGAGATCGGCGCGACCTTGAGCTGCCTGACGGTCGACCTGGCGCCGCTGTCCCCGGACGCCGTCGCCGACGTCCTGGAGTCGGCGTTCGGCGCGGCGCCGGACCCGGTCTTCGCCGCCCGCGTCCTCGATCTCACCGGCGGGAACCCCTTCCTGCTCGACCGGGTCGTCAGCCGGGTCCGGGACGACGGGGCACCGGGCGCCGAGCGCGTCGCGCTGCTCGACCGGATCGGCCGCGAGGTCGTGGCGCGGCCGCTGCTGGACCGGCTGCCGGAAGGCGCGTTCGCCGTGGCGCGCGCGATCGCCGTGCTGAGCGGCGAAGACCTGGAGACGATCGCCGCGCTCGCCGGGACCCAGCCCGGCCCGGCGAGCGGCGCCGTGCGGGCCCTGCGCGCCGGGGAGCTGCTGGCGCCGGACCGGCTGGACTACGCGCACGACCTGATCCGCACCGCGGTGCTGGACTCCGTGCCGCCCGCCGAGCTGGCCCGGCTGCGGGAACGCGCGGCCGTGCTGCTCAACGACCGCGGCCGGCCCGCCGAGGAGGTCGCCGTCCACCTGCTGCTGCTCGACTCGGTGCCGCAGCCGTGGATGGTGAACGTGCTGCGCGACGCCGCCGTCTCGGCCGAGGGCCGGGGCGCGCCCGCGGCCGCCGCCCGGTACCTGACCCGCGCGCTGCGGGCCGGCGAGGACGACGTCGCCGTGCTGGTGCACCTGTCGCGGGTGCAGGGGCAGCTGGACCCGGCGTCCTCCCTGCGGCACCTGGAGCGGGTGCTGGGGCTGGTGACCGATCCGCGCCGCCGGGTGCCGGTCGTCATGCAGTACACGATGATCTCCCTGGCCGCGCAGAACTCCCAGCGGGCGTACGCGCTGGGCGAAGAGGCGCTGGACGCCCTGGTCGCGGCCGGCGGCCCGGACCCGTCGCCCGCCGACCGGGCCCTGCGGATGCTGCTCGAGTCCGCGCTGCTGCTCTCGGGCCTCGACGAGAAGTCCGGCGTGCCCCGGGTCAGCGCGCGGCTGCGCGACGTCACGCCGCCGCCCGGCGACACCGCCGAGGAACGCCAGCTGCTCGGCATGCTCTCGTCGCTGGGCACGCTGCAGGGCCGGCCAGCGGCCGAGGTGGCCGACCAGGCGAGCCGGGTCCTGCTGATCGGCGACGTCGCCCCCGGCGGCTGGGCCGTGCTGGGCGCCGTCCTCTCGCTCTACCTCGGCGACCACGGCGAGCCGGCGCTGACCGCGATCAACGAGCTGCTGAACCACGCCCAGAGCCGCGGCGAGGCGTGGACCTACGCCCTCGGCGCGAGCACCCGCGCGCTGATGCACGAGTTCACCGGGAACCTCGCGGAAGGGCTGTCGGACGCGCAGTACTCGTTCGACGTCGTCACGCAGGAGCGGTGGGCCCCCGGTGTCTCCATGCCGCAGGCGGCGCTCGGCGCGATGCTGGTCCGGCAGGGGGACCCGGTCCGCGCCGAGGAGGTGCTGGACACCGTGACCCGGCCGCGGCTGTCGGAGTTCACCCTGGAGTACCACTGGTTCCTGATGGCCCGGGCCCGGGCCCGGGCGGCGCAGGGCGACGTAGAAGGCGCGCTGACGGTGCTGCGCACTTGCGGGGACAGCCTGCGCGGCAGCGGCATCGGCAACCCGGTGCTGGCGCCGTGGTGGTACGACTCGGCCGAGCTGCTGGCGGGCCTCGGCCGGGTGGCCGAGGGCACGGCCGTGCTCGACGAGGTCGAGCCGGCGGTCCGCCGCTGGGGCACCACGCGGGCCCTCGGCATGCTGGAGACCGGCCGCGGTGTGCTGGCCGACGGCGACGCCGCGATCGAGCGGCTGTCGGCGGCCGCCGACGTGCTGGCCGGCTCGCCCGCCAAGCTGGAGCTCGCGAAGGCCGAGTACCTGCTGGGCCGCCGGCTGCTGCGCCGGGGCGACACCGAGGGCGCGCGGGAACGGCTGCGCCGCTCGATCGACCTGTCCGTGCTCAGCCGGGACAAGCAGCAGCTCGGGCTGGCGCTGCCGGCGCTGACCGAGGCGGGCGGGCGGATGCGCAGCGGGACCGACTCGCCGGCGGACGCGCTGAGCGGCAGCGAGCGGCGGGTCGCCGAGCGGGCCGCGACCGGCGCGACCAACCGCGAGATCGCCGAGTCGCTGTTCCTCACCCAGCGCACCGTCGAGGTGCACCTGACCAGCGTCTACCGCAAGCTCGGCATCAAGGGGCGGGCGGATCTCGCGGAGGCCCTGCGCACCTGGTGAGCCGCGGTAGCCCTTACCCGCCGTCACGCATTGCCCGCTTGTGCCACCCGGAATGGCCAAGGGGGACGGAAATGCCCGTCCGGCGGCCACGGCGTCGGCGGATGCCGTAGTGCGGAGCTAGCCTCCCAGGTGGATCCGCCAGTCCGAGCGCCCGTCGTCGCGCCGAGGGAGGTCGTCCGTGCCGTACCACCGGCCACTGTCCGTGATCAATTCCGGACACCACCGCCCGGCCGGGCGGTTGATCGGCCGGGAGCGCCAGCTCGCCCTGCTCGACGACCTCGTCGACGGCCTCTTCGCGGGCCGTCCCGCCCGGGCCGGCGTCTCGGGTGCCGCCGGGACCGGCCGCACGGCCCTGCTGCGCCACGTGCTCGCCACCGCCCGCGAGCGCGGCGCCGTCGCCGGCCTGGCGTCGTGCTCGCCGGTGGAGACCGGGATCCCGTTCAGCACCGCGTCGCAGCTGGTCGCCGCCCTGCACTCGCCGGCGCGGTTCGCGGACCTGGCGACCGAGTGCTTCGCCGGCCCCTGCGCCGCCACCGTGCCACTGCTGTGCGACGTGTTCGCCGAGCCGGCCGCCGACGGGCCGCTGGTGCTGGCGATCGACGACCTCCAGTGGGCGGACGCCTGGTCGTTGCGGTGCTTCGCGGCGATGGCCGCCCGGCCCGGCCCGATCCTGCTGGTCGCGGCCGCGCACGGCCCGCTCTCGCGCTACCTCGGCGACGGCCCGGACACCCAGCTGGACCTGCCGCCGCTGAGCGAGGCGGAGACCGCGGCGTTGCTGCGGGAGATCCCGGGGGCTCCGGGCGGGGCGGCGTTCACCACGGCGGCGCTGAGCATCGCGGCCGGCCGGCCCGCGGTGCTGCGCGAGATCGTGACGCGCTGGAGCACCGACGGGCGCCCGCCCGAGCCCGAGCAGGTACCCCACCTGGTGCGGATCGGGCGCGCGGTGACGTCGGCGCGTGCCGCCCGCGTCCGGCGTGGCCTGCCGCCGGACGGGCTGGCGCTGCTGCGGGCGATGTCGGTGCCCACATCGGACGTCGTGCTCGCGGGCCGGCTGGCCGGCTTGCCGGAGACCGCGGTCGCCGGTGCGCTGGAACCGCTCGTGGCGAGCGGCCTGGTGGCGGCCGGGCGGCCCGCCGAACCGCACCTGGCGGCGGAAGTGCTGGCGGAGCTGGACGCCGACGCCCGCGGCGACCTGCACCGGCGGGCGGCGGAACTGGCGCACGGCACCGGAGCCGGTGCGACGGTGGCGGCCGATCTGCTCTGCGCGGCGCCGGCGGTGGGGGAGCCGTGGGCGCGGACGGTCCTGGTGGAGGCGGCGGAGCAGTGGTTCCTGCAGGGCCGCACGTCGGCGGCGGCCGACGCGCTGCGCCGGGTGCTGCTGGAGCCCCTGGAACCGGCGGAGCGTGCGGCGTTGCTGCTGCGCCTGGCGTCGATGGAGGTGACGCGGGACCCCGAGGCGGCGGACGGGCGGCTGCGCCGGATTCTGGCCGAACCCGAACTGAGCACGTTGCCGGCGGCCGTGACGGCGGCCGACCTCCTCCTGGCCCGCGGCGACGTGGAGACGACCCGGCGCGCGGTGGCGGAGCTACGCGGCCGCGCGTTGGTGTCCACTGTGGAAAGTGACGTGGCGGGCGGGCTCGTCTCGTCCACTGTGGACTCGGACCTGGTCGCCCTCGGCCGGATCGCCGAGGAGGAAGCCGCGGTGGACCCGGTCATGCCCGTCGCGCCGCTCCTCCGGACCACCCGGCCCGGCGGTCCCGCCGAAGCCGGCGCCGAGGCCTGGTGGCTCGCGACCCGGGGCGAGGACCGCCGCCGGGCGCTCGACCTGGCCGAGCAGGCCCTGATCGTGCGTGAGGACGCGCCGCTCATGCCGCGGATCGCCGCCTGCCGGGCCTTGCTGTGCTGCGACGAGCTGGAGTCGGCCGCCGAAGGGCTCACCGCCGTCGCCGCGGCGGCCCGGCGTCGTGACGCCAAGGCCGCGGCCGCGCAGGCGCTGCTGCACCGGGCCGTCGTGAACCTGCGGCGCAACCGGCCCGACGACGCCCTCCACGACCTCACCGCCGCCGGGCGGGAGTTGCCCGTCCGGTGCTGGCACCCCGCGCTCGTCCCGGCCTACCTCGCCGTCGAGATCTCCGCGCACCTCAAGCTGGGCCGGACCGAACGCGCCCGCCGGCTCGCCGCCGAACCGCTCCCGCGCGGCGGCGAGCACACCGCGGGGCAGGCGTTCCTCCTGTACGCGCGGGCGGAGCTGGCTCTGGCCGCCGACGAATTGGAGGCCGCGCTCGCCGCGGCCCGCGAGTGCGGCCGGATCCTGCGGTCCCGGCAGTGGGTCAACCCGATGCTGTGCCCGTGGCGCACGATCGCCGGCTTCGCGTCGCGCAGCCTCGGCGACGGCGCGGCGGCCGCGGCGCTGTCGGCCGAGGAGCTGTCGTTGGCCGGGTACTGGGGTACCGACGGGGCCTTCGATGCCCTGCGGGAACGCGCGGTCGCCGAACTGCGGCGCAGCGTGCCCGCACAGCGGCGGCCGGCCGAGCCGGTGCCCGAACCCGTGCTGCCGCCGGGACGCCGGTTCGAGCCGCGCCGGCCGGAGGTGCTCTCGCCCGCCGAACAGGACGTCGCCGCGCTCGCCGCGCGTGGGCTGCCGAACCGCGAGATCGCCCGGGAGCTCTCGATCGCGCTGCGCACGGTCGAACTGCGGCTGACGAAGGTGTACCGCAAGCTCGGCCTCAAGGGCCGCTCCGCGCTCACCGAGCGCTGGGCGACCTGGACGCTGGGGGACTGACCGGTGCTGCTGGAACGGGACGCGCACCTGTCGGTGCTGGACGAGGCGGTGCGCGACGCCGACGCCGGGAGCGGCGGCCTGCTGCTGATCCACGGCGAGGCCGGGGCCGGCGGCTCGGCGCTGCTGCGGCACCTGGCCCAGCTCGGCGCGGCCCACGGCGCGCGGATCCTGCGGTCGAGCGGGGCGCAGCTCGAACAGGCCTTCCCGCTCGGGGTCGTCCGGCAGCTCGTGCTGCCGATCCTCGCCGACCCGGACGACCCGGCGCTGCCGCCGGTGGCCCGGCAGGTGCTCGGCCCGCTGGCCGACGGCTCGGCCGGTCCGGCGGAGCTGGCGTCCCTGCTGCACGGGTTGCACGCGCTGCTGGCGCGACTGAGCCGGTCCCGCGGCGTGGTCGTGCTCGTCGACGATCTGCACTGGGCGGACGAGCTTTCCTTGCTGGCCCTGGCTTTCCTGGTCGCCCGGCTGTCCGGGATGCGCGTCCTGATCGGCGCGGTCCTGCGCGACGGCGCGGGCGCGCGCACCGCGTTCGTGCCGGAGATCGAGGCCGCCGCCCGCCACCACGTGCGGGCCGAGCCGCTGTCGCTCGCCGCGACCGGGCGGCTGGTCGCCGCGCGCTTCGACGCCGGCCACGACCCGGAGTTCGCGGCGGCCTGCCACGAGCTCACCGGCGGCCGTCCCAAGGACCTGCGCGCCCTGCTGGACCGGGCGTTCTCCCACCGGTTGACGGCGAAGGCCGACGACCGTGCCCGGCTGCGGGCCCTCGGCGCCGACCTCCGCCGCGAACGGCTGCGGGTACTCGTCCGGCGTGATCCGGAGGTCGAGGCCTTCGCCCGGGCCGTGGTCGTGCTGGGGCGGCACGCCGAACCCGCGCTCGTCGCGGCGCTGAGCGGGCTGGCCGACGCCGCCTGCGCCGCGGCGCGCGCCGCGCTGCAGGGCCCCTGGCTCACCGTCGCCGCGGACGGCCGGCTGGTACCCGAGGCCGCGCTGGTGCGGGTGGTCGAAGAGACCGCGTCGGCCGCGGACACCGCCGCCGCCCACCGCACGGCGGCCGGGCTGCTGACCGCGCGGGGCTACCCCGCGGAGGACATCGCCGGGCAGCTGCTGCGCGTGGACACCCTGTGCGGCGGCCCGGAGATCGAGATGCTGCGGGCGGCCGCCGTCGGCGCGCTGCGCCGGGGCGCGCCCGAGTCCGCGGCGCGCTACCTGCGGCGGGCACTGCTCGAACTGCCGCCGGGCAGCGCCGGGCGCGCGCCGCTGCTCGTCGAGCTGGCCGCCGCCGAGCTCGGCCCCGACCCGGCGTCCGCCGTGCGGCACCTGGTCCAGGCCGCGCCGCTGCTGCCGACGGCCCGCGACCGGGCCGCGGCGGTCACCCGGATCCCGTTCACGATCACCGCGCGCGGCCCGCTGGTGACCGAGCTCGTGCGCGCCGTCGCCGGCGAGCTCGGGCCGGCCGCCGCCCTGACCGGGCCCGACCGCGACCTCGCTCTGCGGCTGGAAGCGCACGACTGGTTCGCCGCGCTGGAGGACCCGGCCCGGCTGGCCGCGGCGCCGACCCGGCTGCGCGAGCTGACCGACACCCCGGCGGGCCCCAGGGCGGCCGAACGCGAGCTGCGGGCCGTGCTGCTGCTGGCCGCGACCCTGGCCGGGCGGATCGACGCCGAGGAAGCCGCGCGCCGGGCGACCTGCCTGCTGGACCACGAGCCCGCGCGGTCCGTCCGCGCCGGGGCCATGCTGCGGATCGTGCCGGTGGTCCTGGTCGCGGCGGGCCGCGTCGACGTCGTGACGCCGTGGCTGTCGGCCACCGGCGCGGCGGGCACCGCGGCGACCCGGGTCCTGCTGGACGTGCACCGGGCGCTGGCGTTGCTGGCCCGCGGCCGGGCCGCGGCGGCCGGGGAACCGGCGGGCCGGGCGTTCCGGCTCGCCGAGCCCGCCGGCTACGACGTGCTCGCGCTGCCGGCCACGATCCTCGGCCTGGTCGCGACCGCGACCGGTGACCGGACGCTGACCCGCGCGGTGCTGGACGACCTCCCGGCCGGCGACGGCCTCGCCGTGCTCGCCGTGCAGCGGAGCCTGCGCGGGACGCTGGCCGCCGCCGACGACCCCGGCGCGGCGCTGGCGCAGTTCCTCGACTGCGGGCGCCGGCTCGACCGGGCCGGCTGGCGCAACCCCGCCCTCTACCCGTGGCGCACGTCGGCGGCGCTGCTGGCCCACCGCCTCGGCCGCACCGACGAAGCCGGGCGCCTGGCCGAAGAGCACCACCGCCGCTGCGTCGCGTGGGGCGCACCCGCGACGGTCGGCCGCTCCCTGCGCGTCCTCGCCGCACTGGACGGCGGCCGCGACGGGATCCGGCTGCTGCACGAGGCGGTCGAGCTGCTCGCCCGCTCACCGGACGACCTCGAGGAGGCCAAGGCCCGCGCCGACCTCGCCGAGCGGCTCCGTTCCACGGAACCCGAAGCGGCGCAACGGTTGCTGGCCCGCGCCCAGGCCCTGGCGGAGACCTGCGGCATGGGCCGCCTGCTGACCCGCGAGGCCGGCCCGGTCACCCACACCGAACCGGCCCGCGCGACCGCGGAGCTGACCCGCGGCGAGGCAACGGTGGCGGAACTGGCAGTACGCGGAAGGACGAACTCGGAGATCGCCGAGCAGCTGAGCATCAGCCGCCGAGCGGTCGAGAAGCACCTGACGAGCTCCTACCGCAAACTCAAGATCGACGGCCGCCCGGACCTGGCGGGCGCCCTGGGCGGCCGTACTGCGGGGGAGTGACCCCGCGGTACCCGGAAAGGTGGGGAAACGCACAGCCGGCGGCGGCCCTGACCGCAGTTTCCAGTGCCCGCGCGCCGGAAGTTGTTCGCGGAGCCCCGGACGCGGGTCCGGTGACCGGTGGCCCACCCGCCGCCGAGCGGGCCGCCCACGGTCCAGCGGGTGATCGCGTCCGGCTTCCCGCGTCGCGGAATGATAGGAATGGCCGGTGACCGAACCGAACCTGATCGAAGCCGCCGCGGCCGAGGCCGTCACGCTGACCAGCGAGCTGATCCGCATCGACACCACCAACACCGGCGACCCCGAGACCCTGGTCGGCGAGCGGGCGGCGGCCGAGTACGTCGCGGAGAAGCTGACCGACGCCGGCTACGAGATCACCTACGTCGAGTCGGGCGGCAAGAACCGGCACAACGTGATCGTGCGGCTCGAAGGCGCCGACCGGTCCCGGGGCGGGCTGCTGATCCACGGCCACCTCGACGTCGTGCCGGCCGATCCGTCCGAGTGGTCGGTCCACCCGTTCTCCGGCGCGATCCAGGACGACTACGTCTGGGGCCGCGGCGCGGTCGACATGAAGGACATGTGCGGGATGGCGCTCGCGCTGGCCCGGCACTACAAGATGCACAACGTCGTGCCGCCGCGCGACCTGGTCTTCGCGTTCCTCGCCGACGAAGAGGCGGGCGGCAAGTACGGCGCCCAGTGGCTGGTCGAGAACCGGCCCGAGCTGTTCGGGGGCGTCACCGAGGCGATCAGCGAGGTCGGCGGCTTCTCGATCACGCTGAAGGACGACGTCCGCGCGTACCTGATCGAGACGGCGGAGAAGGGCATCCGCTGGATGAAGCTGCGCGTGCGCGGCACCGCCGGGCACGGCTCGATGATCCACCGCGACAACGCCGTGACGAAGCTGGCCGAAGCCGTCGCGAAGCTCGGCAACCACCGCTTCCCGCTGGTGCTCACCGATTCCGTGAAGGAGTTCCTCGCCGGGGTCACCGAGATCACCGGCTGGGACTTCCCGGAGGACGACCTGGAGGGCTCGGTCGCCAAGCTGGGCAACATCTCCCGGATGATCGGCGCGACCCTGCGCGACACGGCCAACCCGACGATGCTCACCGCCGGCTACAAGTCGAACGTCATCCCGTCGGTGGCCGAGGCGTCGGTGGACTGCCGGATCCTGCCCGGCCGCCTCGAGGCGTTCGACCGCGAGCTCGACGAGCTGCTCGGCCCGGACATCGAGAAGGAGTGGATGGAGCTCCCGCCGGTCGAGACGACCTTCGACGGCGCGCTCGTCGACGCGATGACCGCGGCGATCCTGGCCGAGGACCCGGGCGCGAAGACGTTGCCGTACATGCTTTCCGGCGGCACCGACGCGAAGTCCTTCCAGGACCTCGGTATCCGCAACTTCGGCTTCGCGCCGCTCAAGCTGCCCGCGGACCTCGACTTCTCGGCCCTGTTCCACGGCGTCGACGAGCGTGTCCCGGTCGAGGCGCTCAAGTTCGGCACCCGCGTGCTGGACCGGTTCCTGCGCACGTCCTGATGACCGGCTTCGCGCTCGCCGACGGCACGCCCCTGGCGGTCGTCCGCCGGGGCGACCCGGACGCGCCGGTCGCGGTGGTGTTCGTCCACGGCTACGCGCTCGACCAGCGCAGCTGGGACCGGATCGCGCCGCTGGTGCCGGACGCGGCCGCGGGGCCGGTGGCCGTGCTGACCTACGACCAGCGCGGCCACGGCGGGTCCGGGCGGGCGCGCCGCGGGACGGCGACCATGGCGCAGCTCGGCGACGACCTCGCCGAGCTGCTGGAGCGCGAGGTGCCGGCCGGGCGGGTGGTGCTGGTCGGGCACGACATGGGCGGGCTGGCGATCATGTCGCTGTCCCAGCGGCACCCGGAGCTGTTCCGCGCCCGGGTGTCCGGGCTGGCGCTGCTCGCGACGTCGTCGGGCACGCTGGCGACGGAGGTCTCGGCGACCTGGCCGAACGCGCTGGGCAAGCTGGCCCGCGACCTCGAAGCGGTGCTCGGCTCGAAGCTGTTCGGCGTGGTGCACGAGCGCACGAGCCGCGCGGTGAGCGCCGGGCTGCGGTGGTGGCTCTTCGGCGACGACCCCGAGCCGGACCTGGTCGAGCTGACCGTGAAGATGATCCGCGGCAACTGGCCGCACACCGTCTCCCTGTTCCGCCCGGCCCTGGACGCCTACGCGCGCGACGCGGCGTTGACGCAGGTCAGCGGCTTGCCGGTGACGGCGATCGTGGGGGAGCGGGACCGCATCGTCCGGGCCGCCGACGTCGAGCAGTGGGCCGGCGGCCTCGACGACGGGACGGCCGTGGTGCTGCCGGGTGTCGGGCACGTCGTGCCGCTGGAGGCCGCACCGCAGGTGCTGCCCCGGATCCTCGCCCTGGTGAACGCGAGCTACCGACAAGACGAGAGTTCTTGACAACTCTTCTGTTCGGCTGGATGCTGGGCGCATGTTCTCCGTGGCGGTGATCGAAGACCCGGCGGCGGCCGAGGTGTCGCTGGACCCCATCCGGGCCCGGCTGCTGGCCGAGCTGGCGGAACCGGCGTCCGCGACGATGCTGGCCGGGCGGGTCGACCTGCCGCGTCAGAAGGTCAACTACCACCTGCGGGCGCTGGAGGCGCACGGCCTGGTGGAGCTGGTCGAGGAGCGCCGGAAGGGCAACGTCACCGAGCGGATGATGCGGGCGACGGCGTCCTCGTACGTCATCTCGCCGGCGGCCCTGGCCGCGGTGCAGCCGGACCCGGCCCGGTCGCCGGACCGGCTTTCGGCCCGCTGGCTGCTCGCGGTGGCCGGCCGGCTGGTGCGCGACGTCGGCGTGCTCATCACCGGCGCGACCAGGGCGAACCAGCGGGTAGCCACCTTCGCGCTCGACGGCGAGGTGCGGTTCGCCTCAGCGGCCGACCGGGCCGCGTTCGCCGAGGAGCTGGCCACGGCGGTCACCACGCTGGTGGGGAAGTACCACGACGAGACGGCCGAGAAGGGCCGCAAGCACCGGGTGATCGTCGCCGTGCACCCGAGCGTTCCGGAGAGATCCTGACATGGGGCACGAGTTCGAGCTGACCGACACCGCCGACGTCGACGCGACGCCGGAGCAGCTGTGGGAGGCGATCGCCACCGGGCCGGGCATCGACTCGTGGTTCATGGGGCGCAACGAGGTCGAGGGCGGTACCGGCGGCGTGATCCGCGGCGCCTTCGGCGGCTACCGGCCGGAGTTCGCGATCCGCGAGTGGGATCCGCTCGAGCGGCTGGTCTACGGCACCGAACCCGCGCCCGACGGCCGTCGCGTCGGTTACGAGTTCCTCATCGAAGGCCGCGAAGGCGGCAGCTCGGTGATCCGGTGCGTCACGAGCGGCTTCCTGCCCGGCGACGACTGGGAGGACGAGTTCGAGGCGATGACCACCGGCGGTGCGCTGTTCTTCCGCACGCTGGTCGAGTACGTCACGCACTTCGCCGGCCGGGCCGCGGTGCCGGTCACGGCGTTCGGCCCGCTGATCCCGGACTGGGGCGAGGCGTGGACGAAGCTCGGCACGGCACTGGGCCTGCCGGCGCGGCCCGCGCCCGGCGATCGGGTGCGCTGGGAACCGGCCGGCCGCGCGCCGGTCGAGGGGATCGTCTACGCGGTGAACGACCAGGCCGTCGGGATCCGGACGGCCGACGCGATGTTCCGGTTCATCCGAGGCTTCCGCGGCCCGATGGTCGCGGGACACCACGTCTTCACCCCCGGCGCGGACGCCGAAGTCGAAGAAAAGGCCTGGAGCGGCTGGCTGGTGCGTGTGTTCGATTGACATTCGAGCGGTAGGCATCGAATATCGATACATGCCTCGATTGCTCGTCGCCGCCCTGCAGACCATCGTCGCCGGCGCGTTCCTCGTCGGGCTCTACGCCCAGCTCGTCGTGATCCCGACGAGCGCGGCCGACCAGGTCGAGCTGTTCCCGCCCTACGCGGCGAACCGGGTCCCGCTGGTGGCCGCGGCGATCCTGTTCGTGGCGTGCGGCCAGCTCGCGCTCGTCGGCCTCGGCATGCTGCTGCGCCGGGCGAGCCGGGGCACGGTCTTCCGGCCGTCGGCCCTCACCGGGGCGAACGTCGTGATAGGTGCGACGGCGGCCGCGACCGTGGTCACCGCCGCGGTCTTCGCTTACGTGACCGTCGCCGACATCCCGTCACCCACGGACGGCATGGAGGTCATCGGCCTCTGGCTCGGCACGGCCGCGGCGGTCGTGGCGGGCACGGCGGCGGTGCTGCTCCTGTTCGCCGGCCGGCACCTGCTGGTCAAGGCGATCGGCCTGCGCACCGAACTGGACGGCGTGGTCTGACGGCCTGGCGCCGGTCGGCGCCGGTCGATCAGGTGGGCAGGCCGCCGGGCAGGGTCTCACCCGTCTTCTTGCGGCGCAGCCAGACCTTGCGGGTGCCGTCGGCGTAGAGCCGGACGTTCCGCAGTTCCCAGCCGGCGAACTCCGCGTGGATGGAGAGCTGGATCGCCGCCGCACGCCGGGACACGCCCGGGGGCAGGTGCAGGCGGCGATACTCCCAATCCCCTTCGACCACCGCCTCGCTGACCGTCGTCATGGCTGGATCACCTGGGTCCCTTCTCCGGCGGCGGAGCCGATGATCACCCGGCCGCTCTGGTCCTCGACCCCCACCGAGTCCGGCTGGCGCACGGTGGGGAACCGGTACTTCTCGACCGGCTCACCGCCGCGGACGTCGAACCCGACCACTTCGTTGCGTGCCGTCAGCGTCACCCAGGCGAGGCTCCGCTTGGCGTCGTAGGCGATCCCGTACGCGCCACCCGGCACCGGGTACCGCTGCCGCATGATCAGCGGCGACGCCGAAAACGCGATCAGCGCGCCCGCCCGCGCGTCGGTCACCAGGATCCGGCCGTAGGAGTCCGCGACCGCGTTGGCGGCGCCGTCACCCGCCCGCAGCCCCTCGTTGATCTTGCCGCCGGCGACGTCCACGGAGAACACGGCCGTGCGCAGCCGATCCAGCACCACGACACCGTCGCCGGCCGCCAGGACGTCGTCGGCGCTGTAGATCTGCCCGCCGATCGTCCGCGCCGGACCGCTCGCGGGCAGCACCTGGATGTCCTTCGCCGCCCCCATCGCGACCAGCCGGTCGGCGCCGTAGGCGATGCTCGACGCCGGCTGCCCGCCCGTCTTCGTCTCCGTGAGCTTCCGGTCCGGCAACGTCAGCTGCTGCACCACACCCTGACCCGGCTCCGCGATCTCCACCCGGCCGGGCGCCACGGTCAACCGCGAAGCCGTGCCGTATAACGGCATATTCACCGGCGGTGACGCGAGCGCGCTCAAATCGTAGAGCTGCAAAGACGGTTGTTGAGCGAGAGCGACGACGAGGGTCGATCCCGAGACGGCCACGGCGGAAACGGCCCCACCGGGCAGGACCTGTCCGGCGGGCTTCACCGTGACTGCGGGGGAGACGGCGGCCTGCGCGGCCACCGGGTTCGCGACGATCTGCAGGTCGTCGCTGTCCGACTTGGCCGAGGAGCAGCCTGTGAGCACCAGGACACCGGCGAGCGGGATCGCGATCCGCGACGCGGCGGTGAGCCGACGCACGTTGGTGCCTCCAGATGTCCCTCGGCGGGCGGTCTTCACCAGCATCCTCCACGATCGTCTTGCCGTCACGTGCATGTCACCCAACAGACACCTGCCGTGGTGTCGATCACGGTGTCGATCATCGGGGCCACCGCTCCGGGTAGCCGACGTCGATCGCGCTGACGTCGTCGAGCGCCGACCGGATGGCGGGCGGGAGGGTGATGCCCTCCGCAGTGAGGGAGCCGGTGAGCTGGCCGGTGTCGCGGGCGCCGACGACCGGGGCGACCACGCCGGGCCGGTCGCGGATCCAGGCCAGCGCCACCGCGAGCGGGGACGTGCCGAGCCCGTCAGCGGCGGTGGCGACCGCCTGTACGATCCGGGCGGCGCGGTCGGTGCGGTGGTGCTCGACGTACCCGGCGAACACGCTGGAGGCGCCGCGGGAGTCGGCCGGCGTGCCGGTGCGGTACTTGCCGGTCAGCACCCCGCGCCCGAGCGGTGCCCAGGGCAGCAGGCCGATGCCGTGGTGCTCGGCGGCGGGCACGACCTCGCGGTCCACCCCGCGTTCCAGCAGCGAGTACTCGACCTGGGTGGAGATGAGCGGCGCGACCGCGGCGGCCCCGGCGGCGGCCGTCGCCAGCTGCCAGCCGGAGTAGTTGGACACGCCGACGTAGCGGGCCTTGCCGCTGTTGACCGCGTATTCGAGGGCGGCGAGGGTCTCGGCGACCGGAACCGTCGGGTCCCAGGCGTGCAGCTGCCACAGGTCGACGTGGTCGGTGCCGAGGCGTTTCAGCGAGCCGTCGAGCGCCGAGAGCAGCGCGCCGCGGGAGGCGCCGCCGCCGAACGGGCCGTCGGTGCGCCGGGCGACGGCCTTCGTCGCGAGGACGATGTCGTCGCGCGGGACGAGATCACCCAGAAGTGAGCCGAGCACCCGTTCGGCTTCGCCTTCGCCGTAGATGTCGGCGGTGTCCACCAGGGTGCCGCCGGCGTCGACGAAGGCGACCAGCTGGCTCGCCGCTTCCTCCGCGTCGGTGTCGCCACCCCAGGTCATGGTGCCGAGCGCCATCCGCGAGACCCGCAGTCCCGAGCGGCCCAGCTGTCGCTTTTCCACGACCGCCGAGCCTAGTGGGCGGCTCTGTCCGAACCTGACCAAGGTGAGTCGTGTCGCCTGCAAGGGCCCCCGTTAGGGTCTGGCCCCGTGCGACTCGGACTGAATCTCGGCTACTGGGGAGCGGGGAACGACCCCGCGAACCTGGCCCTGGCGAAACAAGCGGACGAACTCGGCTACGCCGTCGTGTGGGCGGCGGAAGCCTACGGTTCGGACGCCGTGACGGTGCTGTCCTGGATCGCGGCGCAGACGTCGCGGATCGACGTCGGTGCCGCGGTGCTGCAGATCCCGGCGCGGACCCCGGCGATGACCGCGATGACCGCCGCGACCCTGGACACGCTCTCGGGCGGCCGGTTCCGGCTCGGCCTCGGCGTGTCGGGCCCGCAGGTGTCCGAGGGCTGGCACGGCGTGCGGTTCGCGTCGCCGCTGGGCCGCACCCGGGAGTACGTCGGGATCGTGCGCAGTGCCCTGCGCCGCGAGCGGCTGAAGTTCGAGGGCGAGCACTTCACGCTCCCGCTGCCGGACGGCCCCGGCAAGGCGCTGCGGCTGACCGTCCGCCCGGCGCGCAAGCACATCCCGCTGTACCTGGCCGCGATCGGGCCGAAGAACCTGGCGCTGACCGGCGAGCTCGCCGACGGCTGGCTGCCGGTGTTCTTCTCGCCCGCCCACGCCGGGGAGCAGCTGGCGCAGATCCGGGCCGGCGCCGACGCGGCCGGGCGGTCGATGGACGGCTTCGACGTCGCCCCGACCGTGCCCCTGGTCGTCGGCGACGACTGGCGGGCCTGCGCGGACGCCGTCCGCGGGTACGCGGCGCTCTACCTCGGCGGCATGGGCAGCCGGGAGAAGAACTTCTACAACCAGCTGGCCTGCCGGATGGGCTTCGAAGCCGAAGCCGCCGAAGTGCAGGAGAAGTACCTGGCCCGCGACCGGGCGGGGGCGATGGCGGCGGTGCCGCTGGAGTTCCTCGACGCCACGTCGCTGCTCGGACCCAAGGAACGGATCGCGGAGAAGATGACCCAATTCGCCGAAGCCGGCGTGACGACCCTGTCGGTGTCGCCGTTCAGCCCCGACCCGGCGGCCGCGCTGACCACGGCCGTCGAGGCGTTCGAGCTGGCGGGGGTGGCCTGACGTGGGATGGTTCGAATCGCTCGTCCTGGGCCTGGTCCAGGGGCTGACGGAGTTCCTGCCGATCTCCTCGAGCGCGCACCTGCGGATCGTCGCGGCGCTCGTCGGCTGGGACGACCCGGGCGCGGCGTTCACCGCCGTCACCCAGATCGGCACCGAGCTCGCGGTGATCCTCTACTTCGGCAAGAAGATCGGGAAGATCCTGCAGGCCTGGTTCTTCTCGCTGTACAAGCCGGACTGGCGCCGGGACCCGGACGCCCGGCTGGGCTGGCTGATCATCGTCGGGTCGCTGCCGATCGTGGTGCTCGGCCTGCTGCTGCAGGACGCCATCGACAGCGCGTTCCGCGACCTGCGGATCACCGCGACCGTGCTCATCGTGTTCGGCCTGATCCTGCTGGTCGCCGACCGGATCGGGAAGCAGGAGCGCGGCCTGGACGACCTGACGGTGCCGCACGGCCTCGGGTTCGGGTTCGCCCAGGCGCTGGCGCTCATCCCCGGCGTGTCCCGCTCGGGCGGCACGACCAGCGCGGGCCTGCTGATGGGCTACACCCGCGCCGAGGCGGCCGAGTACTCGTTCCTGCTGGCCCTGCCCGCGGTGTTCGGCTCGGGGGTGTACAAGCTCAAGGACATCGGCTCGGGCGGCGTGCCGGCCCAGTGGGGCCCGACGATCCTGGCCACCCTGGTCGCCTTCGGCGTCGGCTACCTGGTGATCGCCTGGCTGATGGCCTACATCAAGAAGCGCAGCTTCGTGCCGTTCGTGGTCTACCGCCTGGTCCTCGGCGTGCTGCTGTTCGTGCTCATCTTCACCGGCGCCCTCGACCCGAACGCCGGCCCGGTCGGCGGCTGATCGTCGCGGGTCGCCCGCGTTGCCGCCGGGCCGCCCCGGCTTCGCCCGACACGCCACAGTCCGTGCGCGTGTTGGCCGTTCCGGTCGGCGTGTTGGCCAATGCGGTCAGCGTGTTGGCCGTTGCGGGGCGGTGTGGTGGCTCCGCGATGGCCAACTCACGGACCGGAACGGCCAACACACTGCCTGGAACGGCCAACACGCCGACCGGCCCGGTGCCTGGAGAGCCGTCGCCGCCGGCCCGGTCGGCGGCTGATCGTCGCGGGTCGCCCGCGTTGCCGCCCAGCACCCGGGAGGATGATCGGCGGCAACGTAGGGTGGGTCCTGTGAGTACGGTCATTCTGGTCAGGCACGGCAAGTCGACGGCCAACGGATCCGGCATCCTGGCCGGGCGGTCCCCGAAGGTGAACCTCGACGACACGGGCCGGGCCCAGGCGGAGAAACTCGTCGAACGCCTCGACGGCGTCCCGCTGGCCGACGTGGTCGTGTCGCCGATGCTGCGGTGCAAGCAGACCGTCGCGCCGCTGCTGGCGGCGCGGGGGATCGGGAAGACCGTCGAGCCCGGGCTGTCCGAAGTGGACTACGGCGACTGGACCGGCAAGGAGCTCAAGCACCTGGCCAAGGAACCGCTCTGGCGCGTCGTGCAGGCGCACGCGTCGGCCGCGGTGTTCCCCGGCGGCGAGGGGCTCGCCCAGATGCAGGCCCGGTCGGTGGCCGCGGTCCGGGCCCACGACCGCCGGATCGCCGCCGAGCACGGCGACCACGCCGTCTGGCTGCTGTGCAGCCACGGCGACGTGATCAAGTCCCTCATCGCCGACGCCCTCGGCCAGCACCTCGACGCCTTCCAGCGGATCGTCGTCGACCCGTCGTCGATCTCGGTCGTGCGCTACACCGAGACCCGGCCGTTCGTCCTGCGCGTCAACGACCACAGCGGTGACTTCCGCGGCATCGTGCCGCCCGCGCCGAAACCGGCGAAGCGGGGCAAAAAGGCCGCGAAGGACGCCTCGAGCAGCGACGCGGTCGTCGGCGGTACCACCGGCCGGTGACCCCGGCCACCTACGGAAAGCGCTGACATCGCTCCCGGGGGAGCACGTAGGGTGGCGGGACCGAGTGTTTTCCCCGACCAGGAGCCTGCCCCGAGATGATTTCGCCGGACAATCCGTTCGCCGCACCCAGCGAGCTGCCCTACGCCCTGCCGCCCTTCGACCGGATTTCCGACGAGCACTACCGGCCCGCGTTCGAAGCGGGCCTGGCCGAGCACGCCGCCGAGATCGAGCAGATCGCGGCGCAGGACGCCGAGCCGACGTTCGAGAACACCGTCGAGGCCCTCGAACGCGCCGGGGAGCTGCTCGGCCGCGTGGCGAGCGTCTTCTACAACCTGGCCGGCTCCAACAGCACCGACGAGATCCAGGCCATCCAGGCGGAGTTCGCGCCGAAGCTGGCCGCCCACCACGACGCGATCCACCTCAACCCGCGGCTGTTCGCCCGGATCGACGCGCTCCACGCCCAGCGCGAAGACCTCGGGCTGGACGAGGAGTCGCTGCGGCTGCTGGAACGCCGGCACACCGACTTCAGCCGCGCCGGCGCCGGGCTCGGCGAGGCCGAACAGGCGCGCCTGCGCGAGCTCAACGGGCAGCTCTCGACGCTGCAGACCAAGTTCCAGCAGAACCTGCTCAAGGACACCAACGAGCTGGCCGTCGTCATCGGCGACCGCGCCGAGCTGGCCGGCTTCGGTGACAGCGCGATCGCCACGGCGGCCGAGGCGGCGGCGTCCCGCGGGGAGACCGGCAAGTACGTCATCAACTTGACGCTGCCGACCAGCCAGGCTTCGCCCCTGGAGACGCTCAGCGACCGTGACGTGCGCGAGCGGATCCACACCGCGTCGATGGCGCGCGGCAACCAGGGCAACGACCAGGACAACAACGCCGTCGTCGCCGAGATCGCGCACCTGCGCGCCGAACGCGCCGCGCTGCTGGGCTATCCGAACCACGCCGCGTACGTCATCGCGGACGAGACGGCGAAGACCGCCGAGGCGGCCGCCGGGCTGCTCGAGCGGCTGGCCCCGGCCGCCGTCGCGAACGCCCGCACCGAAGCCGCGGAGCTGCAGAAGCTGCTGGAGGCCGATGTCCCGGGCGCGAAGCTGCGGCCGTCGGACTGGCCGTACTACGCCGCGCAGGTCCGTCGTGAGCGCTTCGACGTCGACACCGAGGGGCTGCGGCCGTACTTCGAGGCCGACCGGGTGTACCTGGACGGCGTCTTCTTCGCCGCCAGCAAGCTGTACGGCCTGACCTTCGCCGAGCGCCACGACCTGCCCGTCTACCACCCGGAGGTCCGCACCTTCGAGGTCTTCGACACCGACGGCACCGCGCTGGGGCTGTACCTGCTCGACCTCTACACCCGCGACGCCAAGCGGGGCGGCGCCTGGATGAACACCTTCGTCGACCAGTCCGACCTGCTCGGCGAGCGCACGGTCGTGGTGAACGTGCTCAACGTCAACAAGCCGCCGGCGGGGGAGCCCACCCTGCTGACCTTCGACGAGGTCGTCACCGCGTTCCACGAGTTCGGGCACGCGCTCCACGCGCTGCTGTCGGCGGTGCGCTACCCGACGTTCTCCGGCACCAACGTGCCGCGCGACTTCGTCGAGTACCCGTCCCAGGTCAACGAGATGTGGATGCTGTGGCCGGAGGTCCTGGCCCACTACGCCAAGCACCACGTCACCGGCGAGCCGCTGCCCGCCGAGCAGGTCGAGAAGCTCCTCGCGGCCCAGCAGTACGGCGAGGGCTTCTCCACCACCGAATACCTCGCGGCGTCCCTGCTCGACCAGGCCTGGCACGGCCTCGGCGTCGACGACCACGTGGGGGAGGTGCAGCGGTTCGAGACCGCCGCCCTCGTGAAGGCCGGCGTGGCGCTCGAAAGCGTCCCGCCGCGCTACCGCACCACCTACTTCGCCCACGTCTTCAGCGGCGGCTACAGCGCCGGGTACTACTCCTACATCTGGAGCGAAGTCCTCGACGCCGACACCGTCCAGTGGTTCCGTGAGAGCGGCGGCCTGACCCGCGAGAACGGCGACCACTTCCGCCGCACCCTGCTGGGGAAGGGGGGCAGCGTCGACCCGATGGACGCCTTCCGCGCCTTCCGCGGCCGTGACCCCGAGATCGAACCCCTGCTCATCCGCCGCGGCATCAACGGCGTCTGACCAACCCTGCTGGACCCGAACCACCATCCGGGTCCAGCAGCATCTTCAAGTGTATAACGCCCTATACCGCGGGACTGATTTCAACAAAATCAGTGGTCCCGTATCGAATACAAACCAGCAAAGACCAGGGAGGTCAGGCCGTCGCCCGTTCGCGGGTGACGATGTGGTCGACGAACCCGTAGGCGAGTGCTTCGTCGGCGTCAAACCAGCGGTCGCGGTCGGCGTCGGTGGTGATGCGGTCGACGCTCTGGCCGGTCTGCTGCGCGGTGAGCTCGGCCATGCGTCGCTTCATCTTCCCGAACACCTCGGCCTGGATGGCGATGTCGGCGGCGGCGCCGCCGATGCCGGCCGAGGGCTGGTGCATGACGACCCGGGTGTTCGGCAGCAGGTAGCGCTTCCCGGGGGTGCCGGAGGAGAGCAGGAACTGGCCCATGGACGCGACGAAGCCGAGGCCCCAGGTGGAGACGTCGGGTTTGACGAGCTGCATGGTGTCGTAGATGGCCATGCCGGCGGTGACGGAGCCGCCGGGTGAGTTGATGTAGAAGGTGATGTCCTTCGCGGGGTCGTCGGCGGCGAGCAGGAGCAGCTGGGCGACGATCCGGTTGGCGACGTCGTCGGTGACTTCGGTGCCGAGGAAGACGATGCGGTCGCGCAGGAGCTGTTCGTTGACGGAGTCGGTGAAGGACTGGCCGGGTGTCTGCATGTCGGGTACGGCGAGGAGGGTCATGGCCCGACCGTAGGGTGCTCGGGGTGTGGTGGTGATCGTCGTTCGCTGTGGGCGTGCGAGTTTCGCTCCGGGCGATCACCGGGGATGGGGGTGGGCGATGGTGTCGATCGAAGAGTTCGTGGTGCCGGGCGAGGGGCCGTACGGGGTCGTGGCCGGGCCGGATGGCGGGTTGTGGTTCACGCTGGTCCACAGTGGGCAGATCGGCCGCATGAGCACCGCGTATGAGGTGAGGGTGCACCAGCTGGAGCCGGCGACGACCGGGCCGACGGTGATCACGGCGGGGCCGGATGGCGCGTTGTGGTTCACGGAGTACCAGGGGAATCGGATCGGGCGGATCACGACCGAGGGGGCGGTGTCGTCGTTCGCGGTGCCGACGCCGTACGGCATCACGGCGGGGCCGGACGGGGCGCTGTGGTTCACCGAGATCAACGCCGGTCGGGTCGGCCGGATCACCGTCGAGGGTGCGGTGACGGAGTTTCCGCTGCCGGTTTCGGGTGCGTTCCCGTCCATGATCACCGCGGGTTCCGACGGGGCGTTGTGGTTGACCTTGAACCAGGCGAACGCGATCGGGCGGATCACGACGTCGGGTGAGGTTTCGGTGTACCCGTTGCCGACGGAGGGCGCGGCGCCGGTGGGGATCGCGGCCGGGCCGGACGGCGCGTTGTGGTTCGTGGAGATCGGTGCGGGTCGGATCGGGCGGATCGACACCGGCGGGGAGATCGTCGAGTTCCCGTTGCCGGACCGCGGGTCGCGGCCGCACGCGATCGTGGCGGGCCCGGATGGGGCCTGCTGGTTCACGGTGTGGGGTGGTAACCGGATCGGGCGGATCACGGTGGACGGCGTGATCACCGAGGTGGAGCTGCCGACGCCGGGGTCGGAGCCGCACGGGATCGCGGTGGGGCCGGACGGTGCACTGTGGACGGCGCTGGAGATCGGGAAGCTGGCGCGGATCTCGTACTGACGCGGAAGGGGCCGCCGTCCACATCGGACGGCGGCCCCTTCACTGGGGTAACGCGGCTCAGATGAGGCCGAGCTTCTGCACGGTGTCGCGCTCCTCGACGAGCTCCGCGACGGAGGCGTCGATGCGGGCGCGGGAGAAGTCGTCGATCTCGAGGCCCTGGACGATCTTGTACTCGCCGCCCGCGGCGGTGACCGGGAAGGACGAGATGATGCCTTCGGGGACGTCGTAGGAGCCGTCGGAGGCGACGGCGGCGGAGGTCCAGTCGCCGTCGGCGGTGCCGTTGACCCAGGTGTAGACGTGGTCGATGGCGGCGGACGCGGCCGAGGCGGCCGAGGAGAGGCCGCGGGCCTCGATGATCGCCGCGCCGCGCTTGGCGACGGTGGGGATGAAGTCGCTCTCGAGCCAAGCCTGGTCGAGGTCGACGGTCTTGCCGTTGACCTCGGCGTGCTGGACCGAGGGGTACTGGGTGGCGGAGTGGTTGCCCCAGATGGCGAGCTTCTTGATGTCGGTGACGGAGACGCCGAGCTTCTTGGCGAGCTGGGCGAGGGCGCGGTTGTGGTCGAGGCGGGTCATCGCGGTGAAGCGGTCGGCCGGCACGTCGGGGGCGTGGGACTGGGCGATGAGGGCGTTGGTGTTGGCGGGGTTGCCGACGACGAGGACCTTGATGTCGGAGGCGGCGCCGGCGTTGATGGCTTCGCCCTGGGGCTTGAAGATGCCGCCGTTGGCTTCGAGGAGGTCGCCGCGCTCCATGCCCTTGCTGCGGGGGCGGGCGCCGACGAGGAGGGCGATGTTGGTGCCTTCGAAGGCCTGCTTGGGGTCGTCGAAGATGTCGATGCCGGCGAGGAGCGGGAAGGCGCCGTCGTCGAGTTCCATCGCGGTGCCCTCGGCCGCCTTGACCGCCTGCGGGATCTCGAGGAGCCGCAGCTTCACCGGGACGTCCTGGCCGAGGAGCTGACCGGACGCGATGCGGAAGAGCAGCGCGTAGCCGATCTGGCCGGCGGCGCCGGTGACGGTCACGTTGACGGGGGCTTGGGTCATAGCGCTACTCCAGCTTGAAATCGAGACGACTTTGGCTTGTGCCTTGGAGCCTATCCCTCTCCGTGGTCGCCGTCCGGGTGCGTCCAGTCACTCTCGCTGGATCGGCTCTGCGCCGGGTTGGTCGGTGAGGTTGGCGGCGAGGCGGTGCAGGAGGCCGGCGAGGGTGGTGATCTCGTCGTCGGTGAAGCCGGCGCGGAGGCGTTTGTCGTGGGCGATGGCGGCGGTGGCGAGCTGGTGGAAGAGCTGTTCGCCGTGGTCGGTGAGTTCGACGACGTGGATGCGGCGGTTGTCGGGGTCGCGGCGGCGGGTGACGAGGCCGGTGGTTTCCATGCCGTTGAGGTGGTGGGTGAGGGTGGCGCCTTGGATGCCGACGGCGTCGGCGAGTTCGCGCTGGTTGGCGACGGGGGTGGTTTTGAGGGAGATGAGGATCTGCCAGATGGGCTGGGAGCTGCCGGCGGCGGTGAGGGCGTGGTCGAAGGCGCGGCTGGCGGTTTTGGCGGTGCGGGCGAGGACGACGCCGATGGGGGCGGTGGTGGGTGGTGGCACGGGGGGACCGTATCGCAGACGTGGAGAGGTCTAAGCGTTTGACTTCGAACGGTTAGACTTCTAACGTTTGCCTCGTCAAGTCACCGCCCAGTGGGGGAGCGCGATCATGAGCAGTACCGAAGAGCAGGTCAGGGCCGTGGGACGCCGGTGGGCGGACGCCGAGGTGCGGGGTGACACCGAGGCGCTGGGCGCGTTGGTCGCCGACGGCTTCCGGCTGGTCGGGCCGGTCGGGTTCGTCCTGGACGGGCCGCAGTGGCTGGCGCGCTACCGCACCGGCGAGCTGGTCACGAAGTCCCTCGACTGGCGCGACATCGAGGTGCGCGAGTTCGGGGGCACGGCGATCGCGATCGGTGTCCACGAGCAGACCGCGTCGTTCAAGGGCGTGCCCGCGGACGGGAAGTTCCGCGCCACGCACGTCCTGGTGCGCGAGGACGGCGGCTGGCGGCTGGCCGGGATCCACCTCAGCGCGATCGGCGGCCCGCTGCCGTTCACGCCGGGGGCCGCGTGATGGGCGTGGAGCTGAACCACACGATCGTGTGGGCGTCGGACCGGGAAGTGTCGGCGGGGTTCCTGGCCGGGATCCTCGGGCTGCCGGTGGGGCCGGTGGCCGGGCCGTTCCGGCAGTTGCGGCTGGCGAACGGCGTCACGCTGGACTTCGCGACGGCCGAGGGCGCGGTGCACGGGCAGCACTACGCGTTCCTCGTCGGCGACGAGGAGTTCGACGCGGCGCTGGCTCGCCTGCGGGCGTCGGGGATGCCGTTCTGGGCCGACCCCTTCCACCGGGTGCCGGGCGAGATCAACCATGAGCTCGGGGGCCGGGGCGTCTACTTCGCCGACCCGGACGGGCACAACCTGGAGCTGCTCACGCGGGCCTGAGGGGCTGTCGTGCGGTTCGGCATCGGGATCACGGGCTTCTCGTGGTCCGGCGGGCTCACCGAGGAGCCGGCGAAGGTCGCCGTGGCCGCGGACGACGCTGGGCTGGACACCGTGTGGGCGGCGGATCACCTGCTGCCGTCGTCGCACGGGACTGTGACGAGGTGGGGCGGCTGTACGGGGAGATCGTGAAGACGATCAGCACGCGGCTCTCGCCGGACGAGTCCGCGGCGTCGTTCGCTCACCGGTGCGCGGAGTTCGCGGGGTGGGGCATCGAGCACGCCGTTGTCATCACCGCCGGCCCCTGGTCGGTGGCGGTGGTGGCGACGCTGGGGCGGGTCGCGGGCTTACTGGACTGACCGGACGTCGTGGGGGTGATCGTTCCGGCGGGCAGGGTTTCCGCCGGTGCGAAATCGTTTTCCTGATACTTTTTCGGCCGCCGGATTTAAATAGGTTCCGAGGTTGTGGGAATGTGAGCGGTTTCCGGCGTGTCCGGGCGAATACGTGGTGTTACTCCGTTCAGCGGGGTTTCGGACCATGATCCATTCGCTACCATGGTCCGGCCCTCGTACCCAATCGGAATGAATTGGGAAGGAATCTGATGCTTTCTGCGGTCGTTGCTGCCGTGATGGCGTTGTCCTCCGTGGTATCACCACATTCCTGGAACACTCCTCCGCCGCCCGACAAAATCGTCATCGACGTCGTGAACGCCAACGGCACGGGCTGCCCGATCGGCACGTCCGCGGTGGCGGTCTCGCAGGACAACACGGCGTTCACCGTGACCTACAGCGCCTACACGGCCCTGGTCGGGGTGGGCGCCGGTCCGCTGGACGCGAGGAAGAACTGCCAGATCGGCCTGCGGGTGCACGTGCCGCAGGGGTTCACCTACGGGATCGCGCAGGCCGACTACCGCGGATTCGCGCACCTGGAACGCGGCGCGACGGGCCTGGAGCGGGCGAACTACTATTTCCAGGGGAATTCGCCGACGGCCTATGTTCAGCATCCGCTGGCGGGCCCGTTCGAGGACGACTGGCATTTCACGGATTCGACCGAGGTCGGCGCGATCGTGTTCAAGCCGTGTGGTGAGGAACGCAATCTGAACATCAACACGGAATTGCGTTCGGCGGCCGGGACGTCGGATCCGAAGAAGACGACCAGCTACGTGACGATGGACTCGACCGACGGCAGCATCACCACGACGTACCACTTCGCGTGGTTGTCCTGTCCGTAGCCAGGCACGAGCGGGGGCGGCGCGGTCGTCGGGGACCGCGCCGCCCTCACGGTCGTTTCGCCGGGACCCGGGGATCGGTGGCTTCGACGTGGAAGACGCGGCCGAGGGAGACGAGGCCTTCGTCGAGGTGGCTGAGGCTGGAGAGGACGGCCCGGGTTTCGGCCTGCTCGACGCGGTCGGAGACCGGGGTGCCGTCGTCGCGCACGAGCGTGCCGGGAGTGGAGCCACCCGGGGCGTCGAGGGCTTTGCGGAGGACGTCGATGTTGGCCAGCAGCCGGCCGGTGAACAGCCGGAGCCGGTCGACGTCGCCGCCGGCGAGCTGGCCGGGCTGGGCGCGGGCGGCGACGTGGCGGGCGCGGAAGGCGATGGTCTCCAGTGTGGTGAGCACGTGCCAGCCGTAGTCGCGGCGGGCGCTGCGCAGGTTGACCGGGTGGGTGAGGGGTTCGATCGTGGTGCGGACCTGTTCGACGGCGCGGTCGAGGTCGCGGGAGAGCTCGATGATGTTGACGTTCTCCTCGCCGGCGAGCAGGCCCTCGGCGTGTTCGAGGAACTCGGTGAGCTCGTCGAGGACTTCGGTGATGTTGTCGAGCATGACCGAGCGGGTGCGCACCGGGACGATGACGACCGCGGCGAGGATCCCGGCGGCGGCGCCGACGGCGGTCTCGGCGACGCGGATCCAGAGCACCGCGAAGCTGAACGTGCCGAGCAGGCTGTAGAGCAGGCCCAGCATGCTGGTGACGAAGAACGCCATCACGACCTGCGAGACGCGCGCGGTGTAGACCATCCCGAACACGCAGACCAGGATCAGGGCGAGGGTGGCCGGGGTGCTGCCGGCGACGAGCAGGGCGAGCAGGACGCCGCCGAAGATGCCGATCAGGGTGCCGCCGAGGCGGCGGACGCCCTTGACGAAGGTGGCGCCGGCGCTGGAGGCGCCGATGAAGACCACGAACACCGTGAGCACGGCCCAGTACCAGCGCTGGTGGGAGACCAGCTCGCCGCCAAGCACGGCGAGCCCGCCGCCGACGACGGCCTGGATGGCGCTGCGGGTCTGGTTGTCGTAGGCGAACGTCCGCGTCGGCTCGGCGTCGTCGGTTTCGGCGTCGAGCGGGTCGGTCGAGGTCTCCGGGTCGGCGGCGCGCTGGGCGCGGTCGTCGGCCAGGGCCAGTTCGGCCAGGGCCTTGCGGACGCCGTCGCCGGGGGCGGCGTGTTCGTCGATGCGGCTGCCTTCGACGAGCATCCGGCTGTACTCGCCGGTCTGGCTGATCAGCGGCAGTTCGCGCGGGTCGCGTTCCATCAGGGCGCGGAAGCGGGCGAGCCGGGCGATGAGGTCGTCGCGGACTTCGGCGGTGAGCTCGTCGGAGCAGGTGCGCTGCACGGTGCTGGCGAGCCATTGGACGGCGAGCTCGACCTCGATGGCGCGGCGGCGGAGCCGGTCGGCGGCACGCGCGTCGACGACGTCGGGGGCGGCGTCCTCGATGAGCAGGACGCTCTCGTGGAGCCGGTTGATCGAGCGGCGCAGCTGCTTGCGGGTCCGTTCGCTGCCGTTCACCGCGAGGTAGGCCTCGTCGGCGCGGACGACGGCGGCGAGCCGGGCGCGGAAGGCGCGGCGGACCCGGAGGAACTCGGCCTCGGGGTTGCGGCGCAGCAGCACGAACCGGACGACGGTGTTGGCCAGCACGCCGACGGCGAGCGCGAGCAGCAGCTGCGGGACCTGCTTGAGGTGGGTCTGCAGGAACATCGGGAAGAAGAACAGGAAGAATCCGATGGAGCCGAGCGCGGTGCCGCGGGGGCCGAAGCGCTGGGCGTAGACGGCGACGAAGATCAGCAGCACGAAGACGATCGTGTCGAGCGGGGGCAGGACCGAGCCGAGGCTGGCGACGGTGATCGACGCGGCGCCGGTGAGGAACGCGAGGGCCAGGGTGCCGGCCTGGCCGCCGGGGGTGGCGTCGTTGACCGTGAACGCCGTCATCATCGCCGCGATCGCGCCGACCAGCATTACCGTCAGCGGCAGGTGTGCCGGCAGCAGCGCCCCGACGGCCAGGATGATGCCGAGGACCGCGGAGCCGGCCAGGCGCAGCCGGACCAGGCCGGGGTCGGCCGCCGCGAACCGGTCGAGCGCGGCGGTGCGGAGGTGGTTCATCGGGCGAGCAGCTCCCACTGGGCGAGGGTGGCCCGGTGGCCGCGGGTGGCGGTGATCCGCAGGCGGTAGCGCGCGTGCGCGGCCGGGGTGGCGAGGACGAACGGGCGGGTCTGGCGGCGCCAGCGGAACAGCTCGCCGGTGCGTTCGTCGAGTGTCGTCCAGTCGGTGCCGTCGTCCGAGCCTTCGAGGGTCCAGGCGCTGGGGTCGCCGCGGCGGGTGCCGGAGGTGAGTGTGTACATCGTGACGTCGCGGGGGTCGCCGGTGACGGTGAACTCGACGACCGGCTCGGCGCCGCGGAAGGTGACCTGGGTGCTGGTGGTGTCGTCGAACAGCGCGCCCAGCGTGCGGGTGCCGTCGGAGCTGGTCGCGGTGCCGGTGAGGTCGGTGACCGGGGCCGGCTGCTCGGCGGGCGGCGGCGGGGTGCCCCAGGTCGTCGGTTCGGTGGTGAGGTCGAAGACGAGCTCGGCGCCGCCGGCGAGGGTGGCGTGGGAGATCGTCGTGGCGTCGTGCGGTGCGCCGTCGACGGTGAGGCCGCGGACGTAGACCGTCTCGTCGGTGTTGCCGGGGGCGTGGACGACGAGCTTCTTGCCGTCGCCGAGGTGCACGGTCGCCTTCTCGAACAGCGGCGAGCCGATCGCGTAGCGCGGGCTGCCGACGGCCAGCGGGTAGAAGCCGAGGGCGCTGAAGAGGTACCAGGCGGACATCTCGCCGTTGTCCTCGTCGCCGGGGTAGCCCTGGCCGAGCTCGCTGCCGAGGTAGAGCCGGCGCAGCACCTCGCGCACGACGCGCTGGGTCTTCGCGGGCGCGCCGGCGTGGTTGTAGATGTAGGGGATGTGGTGGGAGGGCTGGTTGGAGTGGCCGTACTGGCCCATCCGGACGTCGCGGGCTTCGGTCATCTCGTGGATGAGGCCGCCGTACGCGCCGGGCCGCTGCCCGGTCTCCGGCGTGGCGAAGAAGGTGTCGAGCTTGGCTTCGAGGCCGGCGTTGCCGCCGTGCAGGGCGGCGAGGCCGGGGCCGTCGTGGGGTGCGGTGAAGGCGGTGTTCCAGGCGTTGGTCTCGACGAAGTCGCCGCCCCACGCGGCGGGGTCGTAGCCCTCGGGGGCGAACTTGCGGCCGCCGTCGCGTTTGCGGCCCTGGAAGAAGCCGATCTTCGGGTCGAAGTGGTGGACGTAGTGCTGCGCGCGCTCGCGGAAGTAGGCGGCGTAGTCGGCGTACATCCGGGCTCGCGGCCCGTCGCTTTCGCGGGCGAGCGCGTCGGAGAGGTTGGCGAGGCCGAAGTCGTTGATGCAGCCTTCCAGCGCCCAGGACAGTCCTTCGTGGACGGACGTCGGCGTGTAGCCGAGGAAGATGGACCGGTCGAGTCCCTTGCGGCCGACCGCGCGGTGCGGCGGGGTGACGGTGGCGTTCTTCAGACCGGCGTCGTAGGCGGACTCGACGTCGAAGCCGCGGACGCCTTTGAGGTAGGCGTCGGCGAACGCGACGTCGGAGCTGGTCCCGGTCATCAGGTCGGCGTACCCCGGGGACGACCACCGGGAGATCCAGCCGCCTTCGCGGTACTGCTGGACGAACCCGTCGATCATCCGGCCGCAGTGGGCCGGGGTGAGCAGCGCGTACGCGGGCCAGGTGGTGCGGTAGGTGTCCCAGAAGCCGTTGTTGACGAACATCTCGCCGTCCACGACCTTCGCGCCGGTGCGCTTGCGGGTGCTCGGCCACCGCCGGCGGATGACCGGGCTCGCGTGCCGGATCCCCTTCGGGGTGTTCTCGTGCGCGCTGTTCGGGTACAGGAACAGCCGGTAGAGGTTCGAGTAGAGCGTGGTGCGCTGGTCGTCGGTGGCGCCTTCGACCTCGATCCGGCCGAGCTGTTCCTGCCACCGCTCCCGCGCCTGGGCCCGGACTTGCTCGAACGTCGTCCCGGTGGGGATCTCTAGTTCGAGGTTGCGTTTGGCCTGGGCGAGGCTGATCAGCGACGTCGCGATCCGCAGCGTCACCTCGGGGCCGTCGAACTCGAAGTAGCCCGAGACGCGCCGCCAAGGCCGGTGGTACCGGGCGCCGCGGGTGGCCGGGGCGTCGGTCTGCGCGTAGACGAACATCCGGCGCGCGCCGGCCGAGAGGCGGCTGCGGACCCAGGTGTGGCCGGTGACGACGCCGGTGTCGGCGTCGAGCCGGAGGCCGCCGCGGTGGCCGACGTTGTCGAACAGCAGCCAGCCGTGCTTGTTGGGGAAGGTGCACCGCAGGATCGCCGCGTGGTCGGTCGGTGCGAGGTCGGCGGTCATGCCGTTGGCGAACCGGACGCCGTAGTGGTGCGGCGAGTCGGTCTCGTCGTCGTGGGAGAAGGCGAGTGCGCGCTTGCGGCGGTCCGGTTCGACCGGGCCGGTGCCGGGCATGATGTGGAAGGTGTGCCGGTCGCCCATCCACGGGCTCGGCTGGTGGCTCAGCGCGAACGCCTGCAGCGCGGGACGGTTCTGCTCGTCGTTGTGGCGGTGGTAGGAGTAGATCCAGTTGGTGACGCCGGCGTCGGTGACCGGGGTCCAGAAGTTGAACCCGTGCGGCACCGCCGTCGCGGGGAAGTTGTTGCCGCGGGAGTAGTCGCCGCTGGAGTGCGTGCCGCGGGTGGTACGGACGAGGTCGGCGGGCTCGCGCGGCGCGTCTTCCCGCTCGGCGATCCGGACGTCGTCGAGCCAGCCGGTGATCTCGCCGCCCGGGGACGCGGTGCGCAGCACGATCCGGGCGATCCGGCGCCCGGCGAACGCGCCGAGGGAGCGGCGGACGGGGTTCCACTGGTCCACCCACAGCGTCTTGTCGTTCACGGGGGCGAACCCGGCCGACGTGCCGTCGGCGAACTCGACGTCGAGGCTGACCCAGGTCGCGTGGTAGGCCGGGATGTCCCCGTCGGACTGCGGGAAGACCACATAGGACAGCTCGGTGCGGTCGGTGACGGGTGCGTCGAGTTCGAACAGGACACCGCGGGGACGCGCGGTGTAGCGCAGGGCGCGGGCCCCGGTGAAGCCGACGCCGGTCTTGGCCGTGGGGGACCGGTCCGGCCCACGGTCGACCCGCAGCGCGGGGTCGACCGGCTGCGGGTCACCGGTTTCGAAAGAGGAGAAGAACACGGCGTCGGACATGTGCCCACCGTATCGGCCGAACGGCGTAGCGTGTGGCCCGGCAGACTCGACGCAGGGGGAGGGGCGCGTGGGCACGCACACCGTCCGGCACGAGGGCGCCGACCTCACCTACGACCTCCGGGGCGCCGGGCCGCTCCTGCTCCTGATCGCCGGCCTCGGCGGTGACGCCGCGCGCTACGCCGGGCTCGCGGAGCAGCTGTCGGACGACTACACCGTCGTGACCTACGACCGGCGGCGCACCGGGCGCAGCACCGGCCGCGACACCGACTTCGACCTCGCGCAGCAGGCCCGGGACGCCGCCGCGGTCATCCGCTCGGCCCGCCCCGCCACGGCCCGCGCGGTGGTGTTCGGCCAGGGCGGCGGCGGTTCGATCGCGTTCGAGCTGGCCGCGCACCTGCCGGACGTCGTCACCGAGCTCGTCGTCCACGACGCCCCCAGCGTGGCGCTGCTGCCCGACGCCCCGCAGCGGCTGGCGTTCGCCCGGCAGGTCCGGACCACCTACACGCAGCGGGGCGCGGTCCCGGCACTGGAGCTGCTCGGCGTGTCCCCGGCCGACTTCGCCGAACCGGCGGCCGCCGACTACTTCCTGCGCCGGGAGTTCCTGCCGATCGCCCTGTCCACCCCGGACCTCGACGCCGTCCGCCGCACCGGGATCCCGGTGGTCACCGCCGCGGGCGCCGGCAACCGGGACGCCTGCCACGCGCAGGCCGCGCGGCTGCAGGCCGAGCACCTGGCCTGCCGCTACGTCGAGTTCCCCGGCGACCACCTCGGGTTCGTGTCCGAGCCGGGGCCTTTCGCCGACGCCCTCGCCAAGGAACTGGCCGGCCTGCGCCGCCCCTGACGAAAGCCGTGAAGGCCTCCTTACCGGCTCTTACGGCCGGGAAGGAGGCCTTCACGGACCTGCTCAGGCGGGGCGGCCGCCGAACCGCCAGGCGTGCACCTCGATCGCGGCGTAGCGGTCCGCGGTGAGGACGGCGCGTGCGGCGTCCGGGTCCGGGGCTCGCAGGAGCACCGCCGTTCCGAGCCACGCTTCGCCGTCGTCGGACAGCAGGGGCCCGTACGCGATCAGCTCGTCTCTCCCCGGCGGGACTTCGAGGTCGGCCGGTGCCCCGGACCCGAGGCCGAGCACCAGGTACCGGCGGCCACCGGTGCGCCCGCCCGGGAAGTCACCCATGGTGCGGCCCAGGGTGTTGCGCCACCGGCGCAGCAGCACGTCCCGGTACGCCCCGGCCTGGTACCCCGGCTCGTCGAAGGCGAACGCGCGGGCCGCGGCGGGAAGCGGTCCAGTCCGAAAGCCGTGAAGGCCTCCTTACCGGCTCTTACAGCCGGTAAGGAGGCCTTCACGGACCTGCCTCGAAACTACTGCGGGACTAGATCTTCGCGCACTGCCCGGCGGACGGGCCGCGGACGGTGTTCGGCAGGTCGTAGTCCGTCGGGGCCGGCGAGTTGATCGCACACGCCAGCGGACCGCCGATCGTGCTCGACGTGAGCACCGGCCCGTGGTTGGCGGTCAGCGCCACCGGGCCGCCGATGGTCGTCAACTCGATCGACACCTGACCGGTCGCCCCGGTGATCGCCACCGGGCCGTCCACCTTCGTGCGGTTGAGCACGACCTGGGCGGCACCCGTCGCCGCGAGCGGGCCCTTGATCTCGCCGCCGCGGACGATCAGCGAGGCGCCGCCGCCCACGGTGACCGGGCCCGACACCGTCGCGTCCTGCAGGCACACCGTGCCGCTCGAGACGTTCAGCGGTCCCTTGCGCTCACCGGTGATCGTCTGGGTGCAGGAGGCGTCCGGCTTGCCCAGCAGCTCGAACTCGGCCAGCTGCGCCGGGGCGCCGGTGCTGGTCGCGGTGACTTCGAGCTTGTAGTAGGCGTAGTGCGCCGGGTTGGCCACCTTGAACGCGCGGGTCTGCTGCCGCCAGGCGAAGCTCTGGTTCGTCTGCTGGTCCGCGACCGCCCACGTCTTGCCGTCGTAGGAGCCCTTCAGCGTCCAGCTCTTCGGGTCGCCCGCACCGGTCTGGGACGTCAGCGTGTAGTGGCTGACGGCTTCGTCGGTGGAGTTGAGCTGGTACTGCAGGGCGCCGGTGACGGCGGCCTGGGTGCGTGAGGTGTTGTCGAGCAACGCCCCCGCGTCCGAGCCGTCCGAAGTGGACAGTGTGCCCTTGCCGGGACCGGTTTCGTCGTGCAACGGGGTCGGCACCGCGTTGTCCTTGGTGATCGACGTCGGCGCGTCGTTCGGGGCGGTGCCCCACTTCGACGGGTTGGGTCCCATGTCGAAGTCGATCGTGCCGCCCTTGGCGATGACGTCCTGCGGCAGCGATGTCGAGCTGTAGGCCTTGCCGTTGACCTTCACGCCCTGGACGTAGACGTTCTTCGCGCTGTTCTTCGGCGCGTTGATCGTCAGGTCCTTGCCGCCGGCCAGGTGGATCGTCGCCTTCTTGAACAGCGGCGACCCGATGGCGTAGTTCGGGCTGCCCATCTGCAGCGGGTAGAAGCCCAGCGCGCTGAAGATGTACCACGCGGACATCTCGCCGTTGTCCTCGTCGCCGGCGTAGCCCTGGCCGATCTCGGCGCCGTTGTAGAGCCGCGAGAGGGCTTCACGGACCTTCGCCTGCGTCTTCGACGGCTGACCCGCGTAGTCGTACATGTAGAGCAGGTGGTGCGAAGGCTGGTTGGAGTGGCCGTACTGGCCCATCCGCACGTCCCGCGCTTCCCGCATCTCGTGGATCACGCCACCGTAGGAACCCGGGTAGTTGGCGGTCTCCTGGTCGGCGAAGAACTGGTCCAGCTTGTTCGCCAGGCCCGCCTGACCGCCGTAGAGGTTCGCCAGGCCCTTGCCGTCCTGCGGCACGGTGAACGCCATGCCCCAGCCGTCGGTCTCGGTGTAGTCGCCGCCCCACGAACGCGGGTCGTACTGGTCCTTCGTCTTGGTGAACTTGCCGTTCGCGTCCTTGCCCTGGAAGAACCCGACGCTCGGGTCGTACAGGTTCACGTACTGCTGGGCGCGGCTGGTGAAGTACTCGTAGTTCTCCTGGTATTCCGCCTTGCGCGGGTCGTTCGGCGCCGCTTCGTCGGCCAGCTTCTTCGACAGGTTGGCGATGCCGAAGTCGTTGACGTAACCCTCGATCGCCCACGAGAAGCCCTCGCTGGCGGTGTTGGGCGTGTAGCCGAGGAAGGTGCCCTGGTCCAGGCCCTTGCGCCCGACCGCGGAGTTCGGCGGGGTCACCGTGGCGTTCTTCAGCGCCGCGTCGTAGGCCGACTTGACGTCGAAGTTCTTGACGCCCTTGAGGTAGGCGTCGGCGAACGCGACGTCGGAGCTGGTGCCGGTCATCAGGTCCGCGTAACCGGGGGAGGACCAGCGCGCGATCCAGCCGCCGTCGCGGTACTGCTGCACGAACCCGTCGACCATCTTCCCGGCCATGTCGGGCGTGAGCAGCGAGTACGCCGGCCACGTCGTGCGGTAGGTGTCCCAGAACCCGTTGTTGACGTAGGTCTGGCCGTCGACCACCTTCGACCCGGTCTGGGTCGCGGTGTCCGGGCCGGTCTTCGGCGACACCGGGCTCGCGTACTTGTAGGCGGGCTTGGCGGCGGTGCCGGTGTTCTCGAACCCGGAGTTCGGGTACAGGAACAGCCGGTACAGGTTCGAGTAGAGCGTCGTGAGCTGGTCCTTCGACGCGCCCTCGACCTCGATCACCTTGAGCTGGTCGTCCCACGCCTTCTGCGCGGCGTCACGCACGGAGTCGAACGTCGCGGCCGGGGCGATCTCCATGGCGAGGTTCTTCTTCGCCTGGTCCAGGCTGATGAGCGACGTCGCGATCTTCATGTTGACCGTCTTGTCGGCGCCCGCGGCGAACCGCAGGTAGCCGGTGACGTTGTCGCGGCCCTGCCCGGTGAGCTTGCCGCCCGCGGTGACCGGCTTGTCGAACGTCGCGTAGACGAACATCCGGCCCGCACCGGCCGAGACGTTGGTCTCGGTGTACCCCGAGAGCGTGCCGGTGGCGGGGTCGAGCGTGAGCCCGGCGGAGTTGTTGACGCTGTCGAAGATCAGGCTCGAGTCCGCGCCCGGGAACGAGAACTTCATCATCGCCGCGTGGTCGGTCGGCGCGATCTCGGTCTTGATCCCGTTCTGGAACTGCACGCCGTAGTAGTGCGCCCGCGCGACCTCGTCGCTGTGCTTGAACGGCAGCGCCCGCGCGTCGCGGTTGGCGTCGGGCACCCCGGTGGCCGCGGACGGCATCACCTGGAACGCCTGCCGGTCACCCATCCACGGGCTCGGCTCGTGGCTCACGCTGAACGCCTGCAGCTGCGGGAGGTTCTGCGCGTTGTTCTGGGTGCTGTAGTTGTAGAGCCAGCTGCTCGACCCGGCGTCGGTCACCGGCGTCCAGAAGTTGAACCCGTGCGGCACCGCCGTGGCGGGGAAGTTGTTGCCGCGGGAGAACGTGCTGTTGGCCATCGTGCCGCGGGTGGTCACGACGTTGTCGCTCGGGCGGGTGCTCGACGGCGGCGTCGGCGTGGCCGAGACCTTCACGTCGTCCAGCCAGCCCTGCAGCGTGCCGGGGCCGTTCGGGTTGTCGTACCCGACGAGGATCCGGTCGATGGTCTTGCCCTTGGCGACCGAGCCGATCGCCGAGCGCACCAGGTTCCACTGGTTGGCGTAGAGCACCTTCGAGGCGCCCTGGCCTTCCGGGGTCAGCGGGAAGCCGTACTGGTCGGTGGCGCCGAGGTTGCGCAGGTAGGTGCCGTCGGTGAAGGCCAGGTCGATCGCGACGTTGGTGCTCGGGTACTTCAGGTCGCCGGTGATGAACTGCGGCTGCACCTTGTACGAGAGCTCGGTCGAGGCCACGACCGGGACGTTGACGTCGAAGACCTTGTTGTAGGACCAGCCGTGCCCGGCCTCGGTCTGGCTGCCGGAGTAGCGGAACGCCTTGAGCCCGGTGAAGCCGGCGCGGTTCTTGTTCGTGTAGCCGCCGGTCGGGCCGGAGTCGGTGAAGCTGCGCATGTTCGGCAGCGGCGGTGGCGTCGGGTCGTCGTTGGCCAGCAGCAGCTCGGCGGCCTGCAGGATGTCGCCGCCGTTGTTGGCGGTCACGTTCAGCCGGAAGAACTTGTACGGCGCGCTCGGCGCGGCCAGCTTGTAGTCCTTCTGCTGGAACCGGGCGCTGAACGTCTGGCCGGCCTGCTTGTCCAGGTCGGTCCAGGTCTGCGCGTCGTCCGACCCCTGCAGGGTCCAGTCCTTGGGGTCGCGCTCGTCGTGGTCGTTGGCCGAGGTGATCGCGTAGTGCGTCACCGACGTGGCCTCCGACAGGTTCACCTGCGCCCACGCGGTCGGGTCCCAGGACAGCCACTTCGTGTCCGGCGTGCCGTCGACGAGGTTGGCGACGACCTCGCCGCCGTCGGTGTTCTCACTGCTCGCGCTGGTCTCGGTGACCTTGCCGCGGATGTCGCCGGGGATCGCGGTGCCGTTCGCGCCGTTGACCCCGAACGCGCGCGGCTTCCCGGCCGCGTCGGTGTCGACGGTGTCGGTCCACGTCGGCTGGGGGTCACCCGGCTCGAACGAGGACGAGAAATCAGCGGGAAGGGCGTCCTCGGCGGCGTAGGCGGCCGCGGGGAGGGCGACCAGGCCGGCGGCGACCACGGTGGCGGCCAGCATCATGGCGACCGGTGGTCTGGCGCTTCGGGGCATCATTGCTCCAAGCTCTGGAGGGGATGAACAACGGCACCGCGCGACGGGGAAACCGGCGGCGCGGTAGGAAGACAAACGCGCGGGTGAAATCGATGTCAAGACCGGTCGGCAAACCTGGCCAGAACTGGACAACCCAACCACCGGGAGACCTGGTGAGAACAGTCCGGACCATCTCCGCACTCGTGACGCCCCTGCTCGTGACCACCGCCTTCACCCCGGCGGCCGCCACCGCGGCCACCGGCTCCACCATCCGGCCGATCAGCACGTGCGGCGATCCGGCCGGAACCAGCTGTACGACACCCCCGGTCCGGTCGCGAGGTAAACCGGTCACGCGGCTCCGGGGTCGTCGCTAGGGTCACGATCATGACCCCGATGCCGGAGCCCGCCGACCGAGTCCTGTCTCGCGCCTCGCTCGCCGAGGGCAACCCGACCGCGTGGTTCGACGAGCTGTACACCGCCGCCGCCCGCGGCGAGGCGGAAGTCCCGTGGACCCGCGGCAAACCCCAAGCGGACCTGGTGACCTGGGCGGCCGAGCACCCCGGCGAGGGCCGCCGTGCCCTGGTCGTCGGCAGCGCCCTCGGCGACGACTCCGAACTGCTGGCCGCCGCGGGGTGGGCGGTGACGGGCTTCGACGTCGCCCCGACCGCGGTCGAGGCCGCCCGCGCCCGCTTCCCGGAGTCCGCGGTGGACTACGTCGTGGCCGATCTGCTGAAGCCGCCGGGGGAGTGGCACCAGGCGTTCGACCTGGTCATGGAGATCATGAACATCCAGGCGATGCCCCGCGACTTCCGCCCCGCGGCGCTCACGTCGCTGGCCGGGTTCCTCGCCCCGGGCGGCACGGCGCTGGTCAGCGAGGTCGCGGAGGAAAGCACGGACGTCGAGACGTGGGTCAGCCCGCCGTGGCCGTTCAGCCGCGCGGAGATCGAGTCGATCGCCCAGGACGGCGTACGCCTGGTCAGCCTGGGCACGGTCCGCGACGGCGCCCGCCACTGGGCCACCTTCACCCGGTAACGCGCCCGGCCCGCCCGCGACTCACGGGGTATGTGGGCCGTCATCGGAGTCTGGGACATCGCGCCGGAGAAGCTCGACGAGCTGCGCGCCCAGGTGCCGCTCATGGCCTCGAGCAAGGTCGGCACGCCGGGGTTCGTCCACGGGACCTGGACCGTCGACGGCCACATGATCCAGGTCTACGCCGACGAGGCGAACGCGCGCCGCTACCACGACGACATGCTCGCCCAGGGGTTCACCGACCAGCCCGGGGTGCGGTGCGTCGTGTGGGCCGTCGCCGAGGTCGGCGCGGAGTCCCAGGTCTAGCAGCTCGCCAGGAACCGGGACAGCACCCGCGTCCCGAAGTGCAGGCCCTCCACGGGGACCCGCTCGTCCACGCCGTGCGCCATCGCCCGGTACGGGAACCCGGCCGGCAGCCAGAGCGGCGCGAAGCCGTAGTTCACGATCCCGAGCTGGGCGAACGCCTTCGCGTCGGTGCCGCCGCCCATGCAGTACGGCACCACCACCGCCTCGGGGTCTTCGGCCTGCAAAGCCGCGGCCATCGAGGCGAACCACGGTGAGTCCACCGGGGCCTGCACCGGCGGCTGGTGCGCGACGAACTCCCGCGTGACGCCCGCGCCGAGCAGCTCGTCCAGCTCCGCGAACAGCGCGTCCTCGGTGCCCGGCAGGACCCGGACGTCGACCTGGGCGGTCGCCGTCGTCGGGATCACGTTCACCTTGTAGCCCGCGTCCAGCATCGTCGGGGTCGTGCTGTTGCGGACCGTCGGCACCACCAGCCCGCCCGCCGGACCCAGAGCCGCGACCGTGGCGTCCACATCGGACAGATCCACCGGAATGCCCAGAGCCGCGCCGGTGCGCTCCAGGAACGCCTGCACCGTCGGGGTCAGCGACACCGGCCACTTGTGCGCCGCGATCCGGTGCAACGCGTCCACCAACCGGGTGACGGCGTTCTCGTCGTTGGGCCGCGAGCCGTGCCCGGCGCGGCCGCGGGCGGTGAGGCGCAGGTGCGCGGTGCCGCGCTCGGCCGTCCCGACCGGGTAGAGGTGCACGATCCGGCCGTCGGCCGCGGGCACGTGGTAGGTGTAGCCGCCCGACTCGCTGATCGCCGCCGCACAGCCCTCGAACAGCTCCGGGTGCGCGGCGACCAGCCAGTGCGCGCCGTAGTCGCCGCGATCCTCCTCGTCGGCGACGAACGCCAGCACGACGTCACGCCGCGGCCGCACCCCGCCGGCCAGCGCGGCCAGCACCATCGCGACGAAGTCCTTCATGTCGGTCGCGCCGCGGCCCCACAGGTAGCCGTCGCGGACCTCGCCGGAGAACGGCGGCACCGACCAGTCCGCGGCGTCCGCCGGGACGACGTCGAGGTGGCCCTGCACCAGCAGCGCGGGCAGCGCCGGGTCGGTACCCGCGACGCGCGCGATCACGCTGGCCCGGCCGGGCGCGGCCTCGAAGATCTTCGACGGGATGCCCAGCCCGTCCAGGAACGCGGCCACGTACTCCGCCGCCGGGCGCTCCGGCTCGGCGTCACCACCGCCGCGGTTGGTGGTGTCGAACCGGATCAGGTCCGCGCAGATCCCGACAGCGTCGGCCACGTCGGCCACGTCAGCCATAGATGCCCTGCACCGCCCCCGCCGCGATCGCCGTCACGACCTTGAACGCCTTCATCGCCTCGGTCATCGTCACCGCGTCGAACCCGACCCGGCGGACCCCGATCTGCTCCACCGTCGGGATCACCGCCGTCGCCTGGGCCAGGTGGCTCGCGTCGAACTCGACCTCGATCCGGTGCGGCCCCACCCGCCGCTCCAGGCGGCCGGCCTGCGCCATCGCGTCGGCCGCCGCGGCCGTCAGCAGCTCCGCCGTGCGCGCGGGCGGCAGGCAGATCGCCGCGTACCGGCTCACGCACTCCTTCACCTGGACCAGCTCCGCGTCCGGTGCGTAATCACGCGCGTCCTGGCATGTTTCGTCGTCACCCGAAACGAGCAGGACGGGCACGCCGTACTCCGCGGCCATCGCCGCGTTCAACCGGCCCTCGCTCGCCGGGACGTCGTCCAGCCACACCCCGGTGATCTGGTTCTCCAGGTAGGTGTGGGAAAGCACCCCGTCGAACCCGGCACCGGCGTGGTAGCCCAGGAAGACGACACCGTCCACACCGGAGTCGACGCCCTGCATCATCGACAGCGGCTTGTGCCGCCCGGTCAGCATTCGCGCCCGCGGGTCGAGGTCCTCCAGCAGCAGGTTGCGCTGCGAGGAATGCGCCTCGTTCACCAGGACATCGCCGGCACCGGCGTCGAACAGCCCGGCCAGCACCGCGTTGACGTCGCCGGTGAACAGCCGCCGGAAGCGGTCCCACTGCGGCGAACCGGGCACGACGTCGTCGGTCCAGGTGACGCCGGTGGCGCCCTCCATGTCCGCCGAGATCATGATGCGCATGCGGGGCACTCTAACCAGCCCGCGCGACCCGCGAGCACCGAATCCCGCCTTCCGAATGTCACGCAGCGTGAACTTTGTCCGGTCGATAACGATCGGACACCTGCCGAGGTGGCAACATATTGCGCGGTTGTCCGGGTATGTGGTTACTTCTCGTCCTTGGGGAGGCTCACAGCGAGAACGATGGGGTGGTTTTTGGTGCATTTCCAACGCAGACCCGGCCGGTTCGGCCGCGTGGCGGCGATCGTCGCCGTCGCGACACTGGGGGCGATCCCGCTCGCCGCGCCGGCGCAGGCGCAGCAGGGCAAGGTGCTGCGGGTCGCGCTGACCACGGGTATCGACCACCTGAACCCGTTCACCGCGTCGCTGGCCGCGTCCACCCAGGTGGGCCGGTTCATCTACGAGTTCCTCACCATCCCCTCGGCCGAGACCGCGCAGGCCTCGCCCGCGCTCGCCGAGTCGTGGACGCCGTCGGCGGACAAGCTGACCTGGACGTACAAGATCCGCTCCGGCGCCAAGTGGAGTGACGGGCAGCCGGTCACGGCCAAGGACGCCGCGTTCACGTTCAACCGGATGCTGACCGACGAGAACGCCCGCACCGCCAACGGCAGCTACGTGACCAACTTCGACACGGTCACCGCGCCCGACGACACCACGCTGGTCATCAAGACCAAGACCGTGCAGTCGGACATGAACCTGCTCGACGTCCCGATCGTCCCGGAGCACATCTGGGCGCCGATCAAGGACCTCAACGACCCCAAGACCGACGACATCTCGGTCGTGGGCGTCAGCGACGGGCCCTACCAGCTCACCGAGTACAAGCAGAACGAGTACGTCAAGTTCAAGGCCAACAAGGACTACTGGCGCGGCGCGCCGAAGGTCGACGAACTGCAGCTGCTCATCTTCAAGGACGCCGAGGCCGCGGTGAACGCGCTGCGCCAGGGCGAGGTCGACGTCATCAACCGGCTCACCCCGACCCAGTTCGACTCGCTCAACGGCCAGCCGAACATCGCGACCAACGCCGCCCCGAGCCGCCGCTACGACGAGATCAACCTCAACTTCGGCGTCCAGAACAACCAGAACCAGCCGATCGGCAACGGCAACCCGGTCCTCAAGGACATCCGGCTGCGCAAGGCCATCGTGCAGGCCATCGACAAGCAGACGATCGTCGACCGGGTCGCCGGCGGCCACGCCCAGCTCGGCACCGGCATCGTCCCGCCGATCTACCAGGCCTACCACTGGGACCCGTCCGGCGCGGACAAGGTCGGGTTCGACATCGCCGGCGCCAACACCGCGCTCGACCAGGCCGGGTACGTCAAGGGCGCCGACGGCGTCCGCGCCGCCCCCGGCGGTGCGAAGCTGGAACTGCGGCTGACCGGGCACGCGAACCGCCCCTACGACCAGCGGCTCGCGCAGTACGTCTCCGGCTGGCTCAAGGACATCGGCATCACGGTCAAGCAGGAGCTCGTCTCCGACGACGAGCTCAACGACCGCACCACCGCCGGCAACTACGACCTGGCGATCTCCGGCTACGCGACCAACCCGGACCCGGACTCCGCGCTGCAGCTGCACACCTGCGCGGCCCGGCCGAACGCCCAGGGCAAGGGCGCCACGACCGACACGTTCTTCTGCGACCCCGAGTTCGACGCGCTGCGCGCCAAGCAGCTCACCGAAACCGACGACACGCAGCGTGCCGCCACGGTGAAGCAGGCCCAGGCCCGTCTCGCGAGCCAGGCCGTCAACGTCGTGCTCGACTACCAGAACGCGCTCGAGGCGTACCGCTCGGACAAGTTCTCCGGCTTCGCCAAGCAGCCGCAGCCCCAGGGCGCGATCCTCGAGCAGTCCGGCTACTGGGGCGTCTACGGCGCTACCCCGGCCGGCACCGAGGCCTCGGCCGACTCCGGCGACAGCGGCACGGTCGTGTGGATCGTCGTCGGCGTCATCGTCGTGGTGATCGTGGCCGGCGGGCTCGTCATCATCAGCCGCCGCAACAAGACGTCCGAAGACCGCGAGTAGCGCATGACCGCCCCCGAACAAGCCGCGGCGCTCGTCGACCCCGACGAGCGCCGCGGCGGGACCGGCACCGCCCGGTTCGTCCTCAAGAAGGTCGTCGAAGCGCTCGTCAGCATCCTGCTGGTGATCGTGCTGTTCTTCTTCCTGTTCCGGATGCTGCCCGGCGACCCGGTCGCCACGATGATCCGCGACCGGCCGACCGACCCGAAGCAGATCGCGGAGATCCGGGAGCGCCTCGGCGTCGACCGGCCCTTGTTCCAGCAGTTCGGCGACTACCTGTGGAAGCTGCTGCACGGCGACTTCGGCACGTCCTACCTGGAGCAGCGTCCGGTCGCCGACATGATCGGCGAACGCCTCTGGCCGACGATCCTGCTGGTCGGCAGCGCGACCGTGCTCGCCATCGCGCTCGGGCTGTGGCTGGGCACGCGCGCGGCCTGGCGCCGCGACAGCGCGTTCGACCGGACCCAGACCGGCATCGCGCTCACGCTGTGGTCGGTCCCGCAGTTCTGGCTCGGCCTGATCCTGCTGGTCGCGACCAACGGCCTGTTCCCCAGCCGCGGCATGCACTCCCCGGACGCGGCGCCGGACGTCTTCTCCCAGACCCTCGACGTCCTGCACCACCTGGTGCTGCCGTGCGTGACGCTGCTGGCGGTGTTCTACGCCCAGTACATGCTGATCATGCGGTCGTCGCTGCTGGGGGAGATGAACGCCGACTACCTGACCACGGCCCGCGCCAAGGGGCTGAAGGACGACCTGGTCCGCCGTCGCCACGCCGTCCCGAACGCGCTGCTGCCCACCACCACGCTGGTGTTCATGCAGTTCGGCGCGGTCGTCGCCGGCGCCGTCTCGGTCGAGGCGGTGTTCAGCTGGCCCGGCCTCGGGCAGCTGACCTACCAGGCCCTGCACGGCCCGGACCTGCCGGTGCTGCAAGGGGTCTTCGTCGTCCTCGCCGGCGCCGTCGTGCTGATGAACCTGCTCGCGGAGCTGCTCTACCGCGTGCTCGACCCGAGGGTGCGCACCTCATGACCACCGAGTCCATCGAATCGCCGCGGGCGATCGCCTGGCGGCGGCGTCGCCAGTCCGCGGCGCGCACCTGGACCGAGTTCGCCGCCCAGAAGGGCGCGCTCACCGGGCTGATCCTGCTCGCCCTCACCGTCGTGATGGCGCTGCTGCTGCCGGTGATCAGCGACGAAGGCGGCCTCGACGTCACCAAGGCCGACGGCGGCGCGCTGCGCCCGCCGAGTGGCGCGTACTGGCTCGGCACCGACATCGACGGCCGGTCCGTGCTGCTCATGACGCTCTGGGGCGCCCGGATCTCGCTGCTCGTCGGGTTCTCCGCGACCGTGCTGTCCGTGCTGATCGGCACGCTCATCGGCATCACCGCCGCCCACTTCGGCGGCTGGGTCTCGACGATCCTGCTGCGGTTCACCGACTTCTTCCTGGTCCTGCCGTCGCTGGTGCTGGCCATCGCGCTCTCGGCCGTGCTGCCCCAAGGCGTCACCACGGTCATCGTCGCGATCGGCCTGACCTCCTGGCCAGGCACCGCGCGGCTGGTCCGCGCCCAGACGCTGACCATCGAGAGCCGGCCCTACATCGAGCGCGCCCGGGCCCTGGGCGGGGGCCACCTGCACGTCGTCGGCAAGCACGTCCTGCCCGGCGTCGCGCCGCTCGTGCTGGCCAACACCACCCTGGTCGTCGGCAACGCCGTCATCGCCGACGCCACCCTGGCCTTCCTCGGCGTCGGCGACCCGAACGCCGTCTCCTGGGGCGCGATGCTGGAGACCGCCCTCAACAACGGCGCCGTCACCCGCGGCGCCTGGTGGAACCTGCTCCCGCCGGGCATCGCCATCGTGCTCGTCGTGCTCTGCTTCACCCTGGTCGGCCGGGGACTGGAGACCGTGCTCAACCCGAGGTTGAAGAAGTGACCCCGCTGCTGCAGCTCAAGGACCTCACCGTCACCTACGAGACGGCCGGCGGCGACATCCCCGCCGTGCGCGGGGTCGACCTCACCCTCGACCCCGGCGGCACGCTCGGCGTGGCGGGGGAGTCCGGCTCCGGCAAGTCCACGGTCGCGATGAGCGTCCTGCGCCTGCTGCCACGCACCGCGAAGATCAGCGGCGAGATCCTCCTCGACGGCGAAGACGTCACCGCCATGAAGTGGGGCCGCCTGCGCGCAGTCCGCTGGGCCGAGGCGTCCGTGGTCTTCCAGGGCGCCATGCACGCGCTCAACCCCGTCCGCAAGATCGGCGAGCAAATCGCCGAGCCGCTGCGACTGCACCCGACCGACGGCAGGATGCTGTCCGACACCGAGATCGACGCCCGCGTCGCCGACCTGCTCACCCAGGTCGACCTGCCCCCGGGCCGCGCCGGCGCCTACCCGCACGAGCTGTCCGGCGGGCAGAAGCAGCGCGTCATGATCGCGATGGCGCTGGCCTGCTCGCCCCGGCTGATCATCGCCGACGAGCCCACCACCGCGCTCGACGTCATCGTCCAGGCCCAGGTCCTCGCCCTGCTCTCGCGGCTGGTCGCCGAACAGGACATCGGGCTGATCATGATCAGCCACGACCTGTCCGTGCTCGCCGCCACCTGCGAGCGCATCGCCGTGATGTACGACGGCGAGATCGTCGAGGAACGCCCCAGCGCCGAGCTGATGTCCGACCCGCGGCACCCGCACAGCCAGGCCCTGGCCGCGGCGTTCCCGACCGTCGGCGACCCGGTGTCCCGGTTCGCCCCGGCCACCAGCACACCGCTGCCGCCCGAACCGGCGTCGCGCGCGGCCGGCGGCGAGCCGCTGCTGGCGGCGGAGAACCTGCGGGTGTCCTTCCGCGACCGCACCGGCAAGCGGATCGACGCGGTCGCCGGCGTCGATCTCACGGTGTCGCGCGACGAGATCGTCGCGCTGGTCGGGCAGTCCGGCTCCGGCAAGACGACACTCGCCCGCACCCTGCTCGGCCTGCAGAAACCCGACTCCGGCGTGGTCCGCTACGCCGGCAAACCGGTGCCGTCAGGCGGGTCCGGGCTCAAGGCCTACCGCCGTCAGGTCCAGCTGGTGCTGCAGGACCCGACCAGCGCGCTCAACCCGGCCCACACCGTGTACGAGGCCGTCGCCGAAGGCCCCCGCATCCACGGCCTGCGCGACGAACGCGCGGTCGTGCACCGGGCGCTGGAGGCCGCCGAACTGCGGCCCGCCGAGAAGTACGCCGACCGGCTCCCGCACGAGCTCTCCGGCGGCCAGCGCCAGCGCGTCGTGATCGCCGGGGCCCTGGCGCTGGAACCGTCGGTGGTGGTGGCCGACGAGCCGGTCGCGTCCCTGGACGCGTCCGTCCGCGGCGAGATCCTCGGGCTGCTGCTGCGGCTGCGGCGCGAGCTCGGGCTGGCCGGCCTGGTGATCACCCACGACCTCGGGCTGGCCTGGAACATCGCCGACCGCGTCGCCGTGATGTACCGCGGCGAGCTCGTCGAAACCGGGACCGTCGAACAGGTCCTGCTCGACCCGCACCACGAGTACACGAAATCCCTGCTGGCCGCCCTGCCCGGCGGCACCGCCCAGCGCCGGACCGCGCAGGCCTGAAACCGCGGTGCCGGGCTCGTCCCACCGAAACCCGGCACTGCGGAAAGGTCACCTCGGCCAGGTGTGTAACCTCCGAACGGAAATGGCGACCACCACCGACCCCGCGCAGACGTCCTCGACCGGACTGGCCGAGCGGCTCCTCGTGCCCTCGCGATTCCCGTACCGCACGATCGCGATGGGCACCGTCGGCAGCACGCTGCTCATGCTCGCCGCCTTCGGCGCCGGCGGCATCCTGATCAAGGACCCCGTGCTCGGCCACGGCCCGCTCTCGTGGATCCGCTACGGCCACGGGCGCATGCTCGCCAACGCCGTCCTCTACACCGGCTTCGGCCTCGTGGTCTGGGCGTGGGTCCGGCTCGGCCGCTACGTCCTGCAGGGCCGCGTCGGCAGCCGCCCGATCCTGGTCGCCGCCGGCTGCTGGATGGCGCCGCTGCTCATCTCGCCGCCGCTGTTCACCCGCGACGTCTTCTCCTACCTCGGCCAGGGCGCCCAGCTGCTCTACGGCCTCGACCCGTACGCCAACGGGCCCGCCGAGCTCGACGTGCTGCCGAACGTGGTGCAGAACGTCCACCCGCTCTGGCAGACCACCCCGGCGCCGTACGGGCCGCTGTTCCTGCTGATCTCCAAGGGCGTCGTCGCCGTCTCCGGCGACAACATGATCCTCGGCGTCATCCTGATGCGCCTGGTCCTGCTGGTCGGCCTGGCCGGCACGCTGTGGGCGCTGCCGCGGCTGGTCAAGCACCTCGGCGGCAAGCTCCCGGTCGCGCTGTGGCTCGCGGTGGCCAGCCCGATGATGGTCATCCACCTCTTCGGCGGCCCGCACAACGACCTGATGATGCTCGCGTTCCTCACCATCGGCGTCCTCGCCGCTCTGGAACGCAAGCACGTCCTCGCGGTCGTCCTAGTGACGATCGGCATGCTGATCAAGCCGACGGCGGCGATCGCGCTGCCGTTCATCGTCTGGATGTGGGCCAACCACATGGCGGGCGAGTCGAAGGTCCGCAACTTCCTGCGCGCCGGCGCCGCCTCGGTGGGGCTGTTCCTGCCGGTGTTCGTCGCCGGCACGTGGATCTCGCTGGGGTCGCTCAACCTCGGCTGGTGGTCCGGCCTCAAAGCCCCGCAGCTCATCGCGAACTGGCTGAACATCCCCACCGGCATCGGTGAGGTCTTCTACAACCTCGTGCACCTGGTGGTGGACGTCCAGGTCTCGCCGTTCGTCACGGTCGCCCGCGCGGCGGGCATGCTCCTGCTGGTCGGCTTCGGCGTCCGCCAGTGGTGGCTCGCCCGCGGCGGCGGCCACGAGGCCGTCTACCGCGCCGGCATCTCGCTGCTGGCGGTCGCGATCCTCATGCCGCCGACCCTGCCGTGGTACCTGACCTGGGGTTTCGTGCTCCTGTCGGCGTTCAAGTGGCAGCCCCGCCACCTCGCGGTCGTCGTCGCGGTCGTGGTGTTCGTGACGCTGGTCTACTACCCGACGGGCGAGCAGGCCCTCTACGACTGGTGGTTCATCGCCCTGGTCGTCGTGGCCAGCCTCTACTCGGCGGCGTCCCTGCTGCGCCCGGACCCGCTCGGACTCATCGACGCCTGGCGCCGCCCGGAGAAGTTCCTCCGCGACTAGGCGACCGAATACCGTCGCCCTGGAAGGTCTGCCGCGGCTTGTCGTGAGTGTTTAGGAGGGTTAGAACCCTCCTAAACACTCACGACCCGGCCCAGCCGCGCCAGGTGTGGACCAGCGTCGAGACCACCGCGTGCTCCGGGGGCCGCTCCGCGTACTGCTCGTACTTCGCCATCAGCCACGAGACCGGCTCGGCGCGGTCCGCGTCGGAGAGGACCCTCGCGACGCCGTCCGCGCGGGTCCACCACAGGCGTAACCAGTCCTCGTCGTAGCCGTCGGCCAGGAAGCTCACCGCCGGGTTCTCCGCGATGTTCGCCAGCCGGCGCAGGGCCAACGAAGACTTCGGCTTGTGGTCCACCGCGAAGACGATCCGGTCGCCGTGCACCGCGAACGTCACCGGGACCAGGTGCGGGACACCGGACGCCGACGCCGTCGCCAGCCGGGCCACCCGGGCGGCGGCGAACCGGGAGCGAGCTTCCGCGGGAGGCAGCCTCACGTCAGCGCCGGGGCGTCGAACGTCAGCGTCCCCAGGTCCGCGTCCAAGGTCACCGGTACACCCAGCGGCAACGTCGGCGACGACGCCACGTGCCCGAACCCGAACTCGCCCACCATCGGCACCCCCAACGGCCCCAGCCGCTCCAGCAGCAACGCCTCGACGTCCGCCGGTGAGCCGCACGCCGCCCACGAGCCCAGCACGATCCCGCGGACGCCGGTGAACCACCCGCTGCGCAGCAGCTGCGTCAGCATCCGGTCCAGCCGGTACACGCTCTCGGTGACGTCCTCCAGCAGCACGACCGCGTCCCGCGCCGACCCGTGCTCCGGCGTCCCGATGCCGCCCGCCAGCAACGACAGGTTCCCGCCCACGAGCGTCCCCGACGCGCGGCCCGGCACCAGCGCCGAAGCCGCGGCGCCCCGCACGACGAGATTGCGCTCCGGCTCGAACAACGCGCGCCGCAGGTGCTCCACCGCGACGTCGTCGAACAGCACGCTCGCCGGCATCGGGGAGAACAAACTGGACAGTCCCAAGTGGACGTCCACCGCCCGGTGCAACGCCGTGATGTCACTCGACCCGGCCAGCACCTTCGGCCCCGCCGCGCGCAACGCCGTCCAGTCGACCAGGTCCAGCATCCGCTGCACGCCGTAGCCGCCGCGCGCGGCCAGCACGCACCGCACCCCCGGGTCGCACCACGCCTCGGTGAACTCCGCCGCCCGCGCGGCGTCCGAACCGGACAGGTACGGCGGCGACCCCGCCGAAGCGCGCGCGCACGGCCCGATCCGCAGCTCGACACCCCAGCCGCGCAGCACCGGGATCGCCTTCTCCAGCAGATCCGCCGGCACCGGCCCGGCCGGCGCCACCAGGGCGAGCGTGTCGCCCGCCCGCAACCGCGGCGGCCTCACCGCGACAGCTCCAGGCGCGGCACACCCGGCGCCTCGAACCCGAACACCTGGCCGTAGAAGGACAATTCGGCTTCCAGGGCCGCGACGATCGTCTCCGCGCGGCGGAACCCGTGCTGCTCACCGGGGAACCGCTGGTAGGCGTAGGGGATCCCGCGCCCGGCGAGGCCGGCGACGAACCGGTCCGCCTGCTCCGGCGGGCAGATCCGGTCCTCCAGGCCCTGCTGGAACAGCACCGGCCCGGCCAGCGCCCCGGCGTTCGCCAGCGGCGACCGGTCGACGTAACGCTGCCGGTGCGCGGGCAGCGAACCGACCAGGCCCTCCAGGTACCGCGACTCGAAGTCGTGCGTCTCGCCGCCGTCGCCGGTCCACCCGGCGAGGTCCACGATCGGGTACATCACGGTGCCCGCGCGGTAGGTCTTCGTCGTGGTGAGCGATGCCGCCGCGGTGAACCCGCCGGCGCTGCCGCCCCGGACCGCCAGCCGCTCGCCGTCGGCCAGCCCGGCCGCCACCAGCGCCTCGGCCACCGCGACGCAGTCGGCGACGTCGACGACGCCCCACTGCTCGCGCAGCCGCTCCCGGTAGGCGCGGCCGAAGCCGGTCGAGCCGCCGTAGTTGACGGCCGCGACGGCGAACCCGCGGCTGGTGAAGTACGCGATCTCCAGGTCCAGCACGGGCAGGTGCTGGCCGGTCGGGCCGCCGTGGACGTGCACCAGCAGCGGCGGCACCGCGCCCTCGGGCGCGATGAACTCCGGGTTGGACGGCGGGTAGAGCACCACCGGCACGGTCTCGCCGTCGGCCGTCGTGAACACCCGCTCGTCCGGCACCGGCACGTGGGCCACGGCCAGTTCCGGCTGCTCGGTCAGGTCGGTCATCAGGTCCGCGTCGATCGCGTAGTGCACGACGCCGGCCTCGCGGATCGGCCCGGCCGCGACCCCGGCGACGCCGCCGCCGTACGCGGCGAGCCCGGTGCTCGACCACGCCGTCAGCTGGTGCGCCACGGTGGTCACCGAACCGGCCGCCTCGTCCAGCACGGCCAGCCGGCTCGACGCCAGCACCGCGTGCCGGCCGCCGCCCAGCGGCACGAACCACCGCGCACCCGGCTTCCAGAGCGGCCCGCCCAGCTCCTGCTCGACCGGCGCGAGGTTGGTCAGCGTCCCGTCGAGGCCGACGCGGTGCAGGTTCCACCAGCCGTCCGGGTCCAGCAGCGCCAGCAGCGTGTCCGCCGACTCCCACTCGATCTGGCAGACGGACACGTCCGCGCCGCCCGCGACCACCCGGTGCGGCCCGAACGTCCCGTCTTCGCCCACGGGCGCGACGCACAACTCGGTGCCGTCCCACGGCATCGCCGGGTGGTCCCAGCCGAACCACGCCGCGTGCCGCCCGTCCGGGGACAGCTTCGCCGCGGTCAGGAAGTGGTGGCTCGCGCCCAGCACCCGCTCGGCGCCGTCGGCCACCGCGATCGCGACCAGCTCGCGTTCGACGTCGGCCGGGCGCTCGCCGACACTGCGCTCGCGCACCGCCCAGACCTCGCCGGGCCGGCCCGGTCCGAGGTCGCCGTAGCGGACGGCCTGGGGCCGCGCGGGCTCCGGAGTGAGCGCCACCACACCCTCGGGCCGCTGGGCGTACACCCGCTGGTCGGCCCAGTGCGTGAACACCACCACACCGCCGACGGCCACCCACGGCTTCCCGCCGTACTCGTGCAGCCGGTTGCGGACGTTCCACGGCGCCGGGAGCACGTCCTCGGTCCCGCCGCCCGGCACCGCGCGCACGAGGGCGACGCGACCCTGCTCACCAGGCCTTGCTTCGGCCCACCACACCTCTTCGCCGACGACGTCGAGCCACTGCGGGCCGCCGCCGGCGGCGGCCACCTCGGCGGCGGAGATGGGCGAGGACCACGTTCCGTACGGGGAGATCGGAGACACCCCCAGAGGCTAGCGGCCCGGGAACGAGGGGCGGCGGATGCCGATCATGCGCCGGTGGCCTAGGGTCATTGGTGCTATGTCTCGCGTAATCCACGTCTTCCGCCAGCCGGATCGCTTCGTCGCCGGCACCGTCGGCGAGCCCGGCGACCGCACCTTCTACCTCCAGGCCTCGGAGGAAGTGCGGACGATCAGCGTCTCCATCGAAAAGCAGCAGGTCGTCGTCCTCGCGGAACGCCTCGGCTCGCTGCTCGAGGAGGTGGCGAGCCGCTTCGGTGCCGACGTGCCCGAAGACGCGCCCGACGACCTCGTCGACCTCGAGCCGCTCACGGTGCCGGTCGAGGAGGAGTTCCGCGTCGGCACCATGGGCCTCGGCTGGGACGCCGACAGCAGCGCCGTCGTCATCGAGCTGCTCGCCATCACCGAGGGCGAGGTCGACGAAACGGTCGTGCTGGACGACACCGAAGAGGGCCCGGACGCGGTCCGCGTCTTCCTCACCCCGGCCGCCGCGCGGGCCTTCGCCGAGCGCGCCGACCGCGTCGTCAACGCCGGCCGCAAGCCGTGTCCGCTGTGCGCCGAGCCGCTCGACCCGGCCGGGCACATCTGCCCCCGGCAGAACGGCTACCGGCGCGACACCGACGCGGGCGAAGACTGACCATGGCCGACACGCCGGTGGCACAGCCGGACCCGGCCGACCCGGCGTCGCGTGAGCTCGTCACGCACGGCCGCATCGACGTCGAAGGCCGGCTCGTCGACGCCTCCAACGTCACGCTGTTCTGCGCCATCGAGCTCGACGGCGTCACCGGCACCGTCGTGTACAAGCCGGTGTCGGGGGAGAAGCCGCTGTGGGACTTCCCCGACGGCACGCTCGCCGGCCGCGAGGTCGCCACCGCGATCATCGCCGAGGCCAGCGGCATCGGCGGGATCCCGCCGACCGTGCTGCGCGACGGCCCGTTCGGCCCCGGCATGGTCCAGCTGTGGATCGAGACCACCGAGGACGACCTGGTCGAGGTCCGCGCCCCCGAGGAGCTGCCCGACGGCTGGCGGGTCGTGCTGCACGCCCAGGACCGGTTCGGCGAGCCCGCGGTGCTGGCCCACGCCGACCACCCCGGCCTGCGCGATCTGGCCGTGCTCGACATCGTCGTCAACAACACCGACCGCAAGGGCGGGCACCTGCTGCCCGGCGTCGACGGCCGCGTCTACGGCGTCGACCACGGCATCTGCCTGCACACCGACCCCAAGCTGCGGACCGTGCTCTGGGGCTGGATCGGTGAGCCGGTGCCGCCGGACACCGTCGAGAAACTGCGGAAGCTGCGCTCGGAGATCGACGGCAAGCTCGGCGAACAGCTGGCCGGGCACATCACCAAGTTCGAGATCCGGGCCCTGGCCGAGCGCACCGACCTGCTGCTCGCGGAAGGCATCTTCCCCGAGCCCGGCGACGACTGGCGCGCGGTTCCCTGGCCCCTGTTCTGATGACGGCGGTCCTCGACGACGCCGCGCGCGCCCGGCTCGTGACCCGCTTCGGCGCGGACGTGGCCGGCCCGTGGTGCGACGCCCTCCCGGACCTGGTGGCCCGGCTGAGCGCCCGCTGGGGCCTGGCGGTCCGCGAGGCCCGGCCCGGCAACACCGGCCGCACGCTGCTGTGCACCGGCCCCGGTCGTGAGCTGCAGGTCCTGAAGCTGACGCCGGACCCCGGGATCGCCCGGCTCGAGGCCGCGGGGCTGCGCGCGTGGACCGGCTGCCCCCGGGCCGTGCAGCTCCTCGACACCGATCTGGACGCCGGCGCGATCCTGCTCGAAGGGCTGGTCCCCGGCACCGAACTGCGTGGCCGGGACGTCCCGTGGGCCGAGATTGGCGACCTGCTCACCCAACTGCACGGCGTCGCACCCCCGGCCGATCTCCCGTCGCTGACCGATCGGGTGACGTTCATGTACGACATCACCGACCGCACCGTCCCCGGGTCCGCGGCCGAGCCCCACCTGACCCGGGGACTGCTGGCCAGGGCCCGAAACCGGGCACTCGCCCTGGCCGCCGGCGGCGGGCCGGTCGCGGTCGTGCACGGCGACCTGCACCCCGGCAACGTCCTCGACGCCGGCCCCGGCCGCGGTGTGGTCGCCATCGACCCCAGGCCCAGCGTCGGGGACCCGGCCATGGACGCCGTCGACTGGGCTTTCCTGCCGATGGCGGCGGGCGGCACGATCGACGACGGCATCACTTTGCTCGCGCCGCACGTGCCGCACCTCGACGCCGAGCGCGTCCACGCCTGGTGCGTCGCGCTGGCTCCGCTGCTCGCGCACGGCCCGCTGCGCCGCGGCGAGCACACGCCGTTCACCGACGCCCTGCTGCAGATGGCGCGCTGACCGGCGTGGCGTCACCCACCGGGGTCACTCCGGCCACTACCTTCGCTGGTCGTGCGCTCTCACTCCTATGACGACGTGCTCGCCGGCCGGCGCCGCAAGAAGGTGCCGGAAGTCCCCGCCGAGCCCGGCCTGGTCGTCGAAGACCCGGCCAGCGGGTTCTGCGGTGCCGTGATCAAGATCGAGTACGGCAACGTCGTGCTCGAAGACGGCAAGGGCCGCCACCGCGTGTTCCCGCTCGAGCCCGCCGGGTTCCTGCTGGAAGGCAAGCCGGTGACGCTCGTGCCGGTCAAGACGGTGCAGGCGCCGGTCAAGCAGGTGTCGGCGTCCGGTTCGGTCAAGGTCCAGGGCCTGCAGGCGCGCGTCGCCCGCGACTCGCGGATCTGGGTCGAGGGCAAGCACGACGCCGAGCTGGTCGAACGCGTCTGGGGCCACGACCTGCGCATCGAAGGCGTCGTCGTGGAACCGCTCGACGGCGTCGACGTGCTCTCCGACCGGATCGCCGAGTTCGGCACCGGCCCCGGCCGGCGGCTCGGCGTGCTGGTCGACCACCTCGTGCCCGGCAGCAAGGAGTCCCGGCTCGTCGCGGGCGTCCGCGACGAGAACGTGCTGGTCACCGGCCATCCCTACATCGACGTCTGGGAGGCCGTGCGGCCCGAGGCGGTCGGGATCAGGGCGTGGCCGAAGATCCCGCGTGGCACCGAGTGGAAGCAGGGGATCTGTGACGCGCTCGGCTGGGGGCAACCTTTCGAAGGCTGGCAACGTGTCCTGAGCGGGGTGAGCAGTTTCCGCGACCTCGAGACCCCGCTCATCGGGGCCGTGGAGCGGCTCATCGATTTCGTCACGGAGCCGACGGAAGAGGGCTGAATGTCTGATTTGTCCAAGGTCACGCGTGGGTCACGCCCAGTTACCAATCCGGCCAAAAGCAGGCCCACCCCCACGGGCAGGTAACCGCTGCTACGCAGCTGTTCGGCCGTGACTGTGGCCGGATTGGTAATAATCGATACAGCACTACGCCGGTGCGAACCGGCACGATCTGAGAGCATGAAGCCATGGCATGGGCAGTGGTCTGGTTGATCGTCGGCATCGCCCTGATGATCGCGGAAGTCCTCTCCGGCGACTTCGTGCTGATCATGCTCGGCGTCGCCGCGTTGTTCGGAGCGGGCTCCGACGTGCTCACCGGGAACCTGCTGATCGACGCCGTCGTGTTCGCCGTGACCTCGGTCGGGATGCTCGTGCTGGTCCGGCCCGCGCTGAAACGCCGGTTCTTCGCCGGCACCGGCCACCGCACCGGCATCGACGCGCTCATCGGCGCCCGCGCCGTCGTGGTGTCCACAGTGGATTTCGAAGCGGGGCAGGTGAAACTCGCCGGGGACGTCTGGTCCGCGCGCAGCATTTCCGAACAGCACGAGCCGATCGCCCCCGGGACCGCGGTCACCGTGGTCGAGATCGCCGGGGCCACCGCCGTCGTGTCGGCCGAGCTGTGAGCCTCGGCCTGGTGCGCGTGCCCGAAGGGCGGGCCGCGGTGATCGAGCGCCTCGGGCGGTTCCGCACCGTGCTCGGCCCCGGCCGGCACTTCGTGACCCCGTTCGCCGACAGCGTCCGGGCCCGCGTCGACCTCGGCGACCAGATCCTGTCCTGTCCGCCGCGGGCCATCGAAGCGGGTGACGGGCACGAGGTCCTCGTCGCGTTCGAGGTCACCTTCGCCGTCACGGACCCGCGGCTGGCCACCTACGAAATCGGCAACCCGGCCATCGCGATCGAACAGCTGACCCTGACCGCGCTGCGGCAGGAGACCGGCCTGACGACCGCCGAGCGTGCCGTCACCGCACCGGAGGACCTGCACCGTACAGTGTGGACGGTCCTGTACGACACCACGGGACGCTGGGGGATCACCACCAAGGAGCTCGAGCTCACGGTGCGTCCGCCCGCGGCGCCCGGAACGCCGTCAACCGCGCAAGAATGGTACTAGGTAAGGAGAAGGTCTCTTGGGGACAGCAGCGCTCATAGCCGTCATCGCGGTGGTCCTGTTCGTGATCATCGTGGTGGCCAAGGCGATCATGGTCGTGCCGCAGGCGCAGTCGGCCGTGATCGAGCGGCTGGGCCGGTTCCGCACAGTGGCGTCACCGGGCCTCACCTTCCTGGTTCCGTTCCTGGACAAGGTACGGGCCCGGATCGACCTGCGCGAGCAGGTCGTCTCGTTCCCGCCGCAGCCCGTCATCACCGAGGACAACCTGACGGTGTCGATCGACACTGTCGTGTACTTCCAGGTCACCGACTCGCGTGCCGCGGTCTACGAGATCTCGAACTACATCGTCGGTGTCGAGCAGCTCACCACCACCACGCTCCGCAACGTGGTCGGCGGCATGAGCCTCGAGCAGACGCTGACCTCGCGCGACTCGATCAACACCCAGCTGCGCGGCGTGCTCGACGAGGCGACCGGCCGCTGGGGCATCCGCGTCGGCCGCGTCGAGCTCAAGGCGATCGACCCGCCGCCCTCCATCCAGGACTCGATGGAGAAGCAGATGCGCGCCGACCGTGAGAAGCGCGCCATGATCCTCACCGCGGAAGGCCAGCGGGAGTCCGCGATCAAGACCGCGGAAGGCCAGAAGCAGAGCCAGATCCTCTCCGCCGAAGGTGCCCGCCAGGCCACCATCCTCGCCGCCGAGGCCGAGCGGCAGTCGCGCATCCTGCGGGCGCAGGGTGAACGCGCCGCGCGCTACCTGCAGGCGCAGGGCCAGGCGAAGGCGATCGAGAAGGTGTTCGCCGCGATCAAGGCCGGCCGCCCGACGCCGGAGGTGCTGGCCTACCAGTACCTGCAGACGCTCCCGCAGATGGCGCAGGGCGACGCGAACAAGGTCTGGATGATCCCGAGCGACTACGGCAAGGCCCTCGAAGGCTTCGCCCGTGCGCTCGGCGCTCCGGGCGACGACGGCGTCTTCCGCTACGAGCCGGCGAAGGACGACGACGTCCCGGCCAAGCCCGAGCTCGAGGACGAAGAGGTCGCCGACTGGTTCGAGACGAAGAGCGACCCGAAGGTCGCCGAGGCCGTCGCGGCCGCCGAAGCCGTGGCGCGCCAGGAGGTCCCGGCCCTCGGGGTGCCGAGCAGCGCGCCGCCCGCGCGGCCGCAGATCCCGCGTCCGCAGCAGCAGGCTCCCGCGCCGGAGATCGAAGCCGACGAGGACCGCGGCACCGAGGTCACCCCCGCGCCCGCACCGCCGAAGCAGGCGTCGACGCCGCCGGCCGGCCTGCCCCAGCCACAGTCGCCCCTGCAGTCCCAGCAGCACTCCGGTCCGCCGCAGGGTGGCTCCTACCAGGGCCCGCCGCCGCAGACCCCGCCGCCGGGGCAGTACGGTGGCCAGCAGCAGAACCCGGGCAGCGGGCCGTTCCCGCAGCAGCCCCCGTTCGGTGGCCCGCGCCGCTGACGTTTGGTCCGTGAAGGCCTCCTTACCGGCTCTTATGGCCGGTAAGGAGGCCTTCACGGCGTTTCAAGCGCGGCGGTAGACGCTCGCGTCGTCGATGTCGGCGTGGGAGCGGTCCTTCAGCCAGATCACGCACACCACGGAGACGATCGCCGACAGCACGATGTAGCCCGAGATCGAGTACGGCGTCCCGGTCTGGTGCAGCAGCCACGTCGCCAGCAGCGGCGCCGGCCCGCCCGCGAACACCGACGCCAGCTGGTAGCCCAGGCCCGCGCCGCCGTACCGCAGGTGCGTCGGGAAGCTCTCGCCGATGAGCGCGGCCTGCGGGCCGTACTGCAGCGCGTGCGGGATGAACGACACGACGACGATCACGAACACCAGCGCGTGTCCGCCGCCGGTCAGGATCGCGAAGTAGGGGAACGCGATCAGCCCGGTGAGCACGACCCCGGTCAGGTAGACCTTCTTGCGGCCGTACCGGTCGGACAGCTGCGAGAACAGCGGGATCATCAGCAGCTCCAGCGCGGCGCCGACGAGCACCGCGTTGAGCACGAACGTCTTGCTGAAGTCGTGGCGCGCCACGACGTAGATCAGCACGTAGCTGGTGAACAGGTAGAACGGCATCTGCTCGCTGAAGCGCACCCCGGACGAGAGCAGGATCTCGCGCCAGTGCTGGCGGATCGCGTCGAGCACCGGGGTCTTCGCGGTCTCACCCTTTTCGATGAGCTTGGCGAACATCGGCGTCTCGAGGATCTTCAGCCGGATCACCAGGCCGATCGCGACCAGGATCAGGCTGGCCAGGAACGGCAGCCGCCAGCCCCAGGAGTCGAACGCCGCGGGGGTCAGCGTCGCCGAGAGCAGCGTCATGCCGCCGGTGCCGAGCACCAGCCCGACCGGCACGCCGATCTGGGCGAAACTGCCGAGCAGCCCGCGTTTCTTCTGGTCGCCCCACTCCATCGCGAGCAGCACCGAGCCGCTCCACTCGCCGCCGATCGCGATGCCCTGGACCAGCCGCAGCAGCACCAGGATCAGGGGTGCCGCGAACCCGATCGCCGCCGTCCCGGGCAGCAGCCCGACCACGCCGGAGGAGATGCCCATCAGCAGCAACGTGACGATCAGCGTCGTCTTGCGCCCGATCCGGTCACCCCAGTGCCCGAAGATCGCGGCCCCGACCGGGCGGGCCGCGAACCCGACCGCGTAGGTCGCGAAGGACTGCATCGCCCCGGCGTAGGCGCTCGACGCGGGGAAGAACAGGTGCGGGAAGACCAGGGCGGCCGCCGTGTTGTAGAGGAAGAAGTCGTACCACTCGATGGTCGTGCCGATCGAGCTCGCCAGCGCCGCACGCCGTACTTGCACCCGCCCTGACTTGCTGTCCGGCTCCACCTTGTGAGTGATTCCATTGTCTCCGAGGACCATCTATCAACACCTCCGGTGACCGACGTCACACAACAGTGTGACGGTCCCCGACGAATTCGGCGATCGATGACCGAGAAGTTGTTCAAGCCGTGAAGGACTCCCGGCGCGCGCGAAAACCCCGCGCGGGGTCGATGCCGCGCCGGTTACCTTCACCGCATGGCGCGCCGGGTCATGTACCTCCAGCTCAAGACGGGTTACGACACCGATCGCGGCCCGTCGTGGATCGCGTGGGTCCGGTTCTCCAAGACCTGGCAGACGGCCTACGTCCACGGCCGCACCCTGCGGCGCTGGTGGGGCCTGTCCTCCGCCAACTTCGTCGACGTCGACAGCGGCGAAGAGTTCTGGCTGTCCGGGCCGAAGCGCGATCGGACCGACGGTCGCTACGGCCGCGGCTCGCCGGCGGTCGACGCTGACGCGGCCGGTCCGTACGAGGCGTTCCTCGGTGGCGTGCCGCTGCCAGGCCGGGAGCGCGGCTGAAACTTGCCGAATCGGCAGGTTTGCAGATTCGGCAAGTTTCTGTACCGTGGAGTCATGGACCTCGACACCGGCGGCCTCCGTGAGCGCAAGAAGCAGGAGACGCGCGTCGCGCTGAGCTGGGCGGCTATTCGGCTCACCGTCGAACGAGGGCTGGACAACGTCCGGGTCGAGGACATCGCCGCCGAGGCCGGGGTGTCCACCCGGACCTTCAGCAACTACTTCGGCAGCAAGGGCGAGGCCATCGCGGCCCGCCAGTACGACCGGTCGCGGGCCATCGCGGCCGCGCTGCGCGAGCGGCCGGCCGGGGAGCCGCTCTGGGAGGCCGTCACCCACGCCGTGCTGACCGGGTTCGCGCTCGGCGAGCAGGGGCAGGGGCGCGCGCCGGACCAGGCGTGGATCGAGGGCGTCCGGCTGATGGTCGCCGAGCCCGCGCTGCAGGGCGAGATGCACAAGGCGGTGACCGCGGGGGAGGCCGAGTTCGCCCTCGCCGTCGCCGAACGCACCGGCACCGACGCCGGCACGGACGTCTACCCGCAGCTGGTGGCGGCCGTGGTCGGGGCCGCGCACCACGTCGTGATCCAGCAGTGGCTCGGCACCGACCCGCCGCCGTCGATGGAAGCCCTGCTGCGGGACGTGTTCGGCCGGCTCGCCGCCGGCCTGCCCGAACCGCGCTGACCTATCGCATCACTGGGGCGCCCGGCACCCGCCGGGCGAGTTCGTCATGCCCTTTTCTTTCCACTGCAAGGAGTTTCGCCATGGAAGACGTCGTCGTCGCCGGAGCCGGACCCAACGGCCTCATGCTCGCCTGCGAGCTGGCCCTGGCCGGAGTCCACCCGATCGTCCTCGAGGCGCTGCCCGAACCGAGCCCGACGCCCCGCGCGAACGGTCTCGTCGGCCAGGTCGTGCGCCTGCTCGACCGCCGCGGTCTGCACGAGCGGCTGGCCGGCCCGATCGGCCCGCCCGTGCCCGCCTTCGTGTTCGGCGCCCTGCGCCTGGACCTCACCCTCGCCGAGCCCAACCCGCTGAACATCCTCCCCGTCCCGCAGCGGCGGATCGAAGCCGCGCTCGGCGAGCGCGCGGCCGAACTCGGCGTCGAGATCCGCCGGGGCCACGCGCTGACCAGCCTGACCCAGGACGGCGAGCAGGTCACCGTCGAGGTCGCCGGCCCGGACGGGCCCTACGCGCTGACCGCGCGGTTCGTCGTCGGCGCGGACGGCGGCAAGAGCGTCACCCGCAAGCTCGCCGGGATCGGGTTCCCCGGCGTCACCGACGATCGCACGATCTCCTACAGCGCGAGCGCCACCGTGCCCGCCGACCTGATCGACGCCGCGACCGGCGGTCTGCGCGTGCCGGGCTACGGCGTGATCCCGCCGCTGTTCCACTACCGCACCGAACACGGGCTCTTCGTCTACGCGCCGCTCGCCGCGGGCACGGGCGTCACCGCCATCGAATGGGGCGACGACGCCGAGGACGACGAAGACCGCCCGGTGACCCTCGACGAGGTGCGCGCGAGCGTCCGCCGGGTCCTCGGCTTCGACCTGCCGATCGGCCCGCCCGAAGGCGACGGCCCGCACCTGCTGCGCCGGCTGAAGGGCCGCAACACCCGGCTCGCCGACCGGTTCCGCGCCGGTCGCGTGCTGCTGGTCGGCGACGCGGCGCACGTCCACTCCGCGATCGGCGGGCCCGGCCTCAACCTCGGCCTGCAGGACGCGGTCAACCTCGGCTGGAAGCTCGCCGCCGAGGTCGGCGGCCGGGCGCCGGCCGGGCTGCTCGACACCTACGAGGCCGAACGCCGCCCGGTCGCGGAACGGGTCGTCATGCACTCCCAGGCCCAGTCGGCGCTCATCGCGCCGGGCAGTGACGTCACGGCGCTGCGGGAGCTGTTCGGCGAGCTGCTGCGGCAGCCGAGCACCGTGCAGCACATCGCGGACCTGATGTCCGGCGCCGACATCCGCTACGAGCCGGGCACCGCCCACCCGCTCGACGGCCGCTGGGCCCCGGATCTGGTGTCGGCCAACGGAGTGCGGCTCGCCGAGCTGACCAGGACGGCCCGGCCGCTGCTGCTCGACCTGACCCCGGCGGCCTCACTCGGCGCCGAGGTGACCGGCTGGGCCGGCCGCGTCGACGTCGTCACCGGGAAGGCCGGCCACGAGGCGACCGCGATGCTGATCCGGCCCGACGGGTACGTCGCCTGGGCGACGAGCGCGACGGACCCCGACGACACCGATCGCAAGGCCCTGCGGGCGGCCCTGGAGCGGTGGTTCGGCAGCCCGGTTGACATGTAGGAGATCTCCTACGTATTGTCGGTCACATGCCGGTCAACGACGACGTCTTCGCCGCCCTGGCCAGCCCGGCGCGGCGGGAGGTGCTGCGGCTGCTGCTCGACGGCCCGATGGCCGCGGGCGCGATCGCCGAGCGGTTCGAGATGGCCCGGCCCAGCCTCTCGGAACACCTGCGGGTGCTTCGGGAGGCCGGCCTGGTCGACGAACAGCGCCACGGTCGCAACCGCGTCTACCGGCTGGAAGCGGCGCCGCTCGAAGAGGTCGCGGACTGGCTCACCCCGTACGAACGCTTCTGGCGCGGCAAACTCGCCAACCTGCGTGACCTGCTCGACCGGGAAGAGGACCGGTGACCGACGACGACCCGACCGCGATCCACGTCGACCGGTTCCTGGCCCACCCGGCCCGCAAGGTGTGGCGCGCGCTCACCGAACCGGACCTTCCTGCGAGGTGCTCGAAGTCGAGCCCGAGCGCAAGCTCGGCATCCGCTGGGGTCCGCAGTGGACGGTCACCTGGCGCCTCGAGCCCGAAGGCGCCGGCACCCGGCTCTTCCTCAGCCGCGAGGGGTTCGACCCCGACGACGAGTTCCAGCGGATGTCCCGGCGGATCATGGGCGGCGGCTGGCGCTCCCACGTGCCGCGGGCCCTGGCCCGGCTGCTGGACACGCTGACCGACGAGGCACAGCTACCATCGGGTGGTGACCCCCGCCGCCGCTGATCCCACCGACTCGAAGCCGCTGCGAGCCGACGCCCGGCGCAACCGGGCCCGCGTGCTGGAAGCCGCCGAGAGCGTCTTCGCCACCAAGGGCACCGGGGCGCCCACCGAAGAGGTCGCGCGCGCCGCGGGGGTCGGCATCGGCACCGTCTTCCGGCACTTCCCGACGAAGGAAGCCCTCCTCGAAGCGGTGCTCTACGCGCGGTTGCAGCGGTTCGTCGACGAGGCCGAAACCGTCGTCGCGGCGGAGTCCGGCGACCCGGGTGGCGCGTTCTTCGCGTTCCTGACCAGCTGGATCGAGATGTCGAGCGCCAAGAACGCCTACTTCGAGGCGCTCACCGCGGCCGGCGTCACCGTGCCGAAGACGGAGTCCGACATCGGCGCGCGGCTGATCGAGTCGCTCGGCGTGCTGCTCTCGCGGGCGCAGGGTGTCGGCGCGGTCCGCGACGACCTCGTCGTCGGCGAGCTGATCACGGTGATCATCGGCACCGCGCGGGCCGCCGAGTACGCCGGCCCGGACGCGCGCCTGCGCGACCGGGCCGTGGCGATCCTCTTCGACGGCCTCCGCCCCCGCGCGTCAGTGGGGGAGCGCGGCTGAGCCGATCGGCTCGAGCGTGGGCCGCTTCGCGGTCATCGTGTCCCCGGACGACTCGCCGCGCAGCCGGCGCCGCACCCACGGCACGGCGTGCTCCTGGGCCCACCGGAGGTTCCGGCTGCGGCGCTCGGCGGGGCTGAGCACCTCGCGCGGGCCCAGCGTGGCCGCGGTGAGCGGGTGCGTCACGCCGAGGGCGTCCAGCACCGCGATGGCGACCTCGGTGTGGCCGAAAGCGTTGAGGTGCAAGCGGTCCGGCGCCCAGCGCCGCCGGTCGCGCAGCTGCCGCATGCCCCACATGTCGACCAGCAGCGCGTCGTGGCGGGCCGCGATACCGCGGACGTGCTCGTTGTAGATCGCGACCCGGCCGCGGATCGTCCGGAACAGCGGGTCCTCGACGCCGTCGACCCCGGTGAACAGCACCAGCCGGGCCCCGGTCGCGCGAATCCGGGCGACGGCGGTCTCGTAGGCGTCCATCAGCGCGTCGATGTCGACCTTGGGCCGCATCAGGTCGTTGCCGCCCGCGTAGAGCGTCACGAGGTCGGGCGCCATGGCCAGGGCCGGCTCGAGCTGCTCGGCGAGCACCTGCCCCATCAGCTTGCCGCGGATGGCGAGGTTGGCGTACCGGAAGCCCGGCTCGTGGGCCGCGAGCTCCTCGGCGGTGCGGTCGGCCCAGCCGCGCACGCCGTTGGGAGCGGCCGGATCGTCGTCCCCGACGCCTTCGGTGAACGAGTCCCCCAGTGCTACTAAGCGCTTGCTCATGAGATTCAGTCTAGGCAGCGACGCCGATCACCCGGAGACCCGGTTCCGCCCTTCGCGGAATACCTGGCTCCGCTCCCGCATGGACCGGTCGCTCGGCCGGATCCCGCTCGGCGTCGACATCTCCGAAGGCATGCTGCGCTACGCGGCGGACCGGCTGCCGGTGGCGCCTGCACGCTCCCGATCGCGCGCGGTGACGCCGCCGTTCGCCGACGGGTCGCTGCCCGCCGTCGTCGCCGTGACGGTGCACCGACATGCCCACCTACCCGGCCGTACTGCGCGAGGTCGCCCGCGTCCTGGCGCCCGGCCCGGCTACCGGGACGCCGGCTGGACGACGGCGTCGTGGACCGACCAGGGCCTGCGCGACAAGGTCGGCGCCACTCACCTGCCGCTACCCGGACTGCTGCACGCGGTGCTCGACGCGGGCCTGACGTTCGAGCGGTTCGCCGAGGCCAGCCCAATGGTTCTCGCCTGGCGGGCGGGGAACTAGGCCGTGAGCTGCCGGGCGCGGTGGTCGGCGACGTGGACGCGGGTCGCGCAGCGGGTCGAGCAGAAGCGGCGACGGCCGTTGCGCGAGGTGTCGACGTACGCCGTGTCGCAGCCTTCGCGGCCGCAGATGCCCAGCCGGTCCGGCGCTTCGCACACCAGGTGGGCGAGGCCGCCGGAGGTGTAGGCGCGGACGCGACCGACCGGGCCGGCGTCCTCCTCGGAGTAGTGCAGGTGGGGCGGTTTGCCGTCGTGGCTGGTGATGTACGGCCGGCATGCCGACTCCGCGAGCAGCGCGTTGACGAGGTCGACGCGCTCGGCAGGCGTCGCGGCGAACACCGGCCGCAGCCGGGCGGCCCAGGCGCCGATGCGTGCGGCCTCGTCGCCGGTCAGGGCGGCGATGGACATGCCGTTGCCGACCATCGCGTCGAACAGCTCGCTCGCCGAACCCGCGTTGACCAGGTCGGCGGCGACCTGTGCGGCCGGTCCGCCGTAAGGGTTGAAGTGCACTGAGTCATTACAGCACGATCGGGGGTATGGACACCAATCGCTGCCCCCGCTGCGGCTGGCCGCTCGCCGAACTGCCCGCGGCCCAGCCCGTTTCCCACCGGCTCGAGTACGTGCGCTGCGTCTGCGGCAGCTGGCTCGCGCGCCTCGACGGCGAAGTCGTCGGCGCGACGAGAGGGCAGCTGACCCGGTGAGTCAGAGGTCGAGCACGCCCGCCGCGTTGTCGTCCCACTGGTCGACCCGGCGGATGTACTCGTACAGCGCGCGGCTGCCGCGCACCCACCGGCCCTGGTCGGCGATCGCGAGGTCGTCGGCCCCGGCCCGGCGGGCCTCCGTGGCGAACCCGGACCGCAGGGAGTGCCCGGTCACCGGGTACGGCAGCCCGGCGCGGACGCCGGCCCGGGTGAGGATCTGGTTGACGCCGGTGGTGCTCAGCGCCGGCACGCCGACGTTGCCGTGCCGGTCGACCCGGCGGAACGCGGGCCCCTCGCCGATCCCGGCGCCCGAGCGCCACGCGTGCCACGCCCGGACCGGATCGGTGTCCGGGTTCTCCCGCCGCGGCACGACCATGTCACCGGTGCTCTTGCCGTGCCGCACGGTGATCGCCAGGCCCCGGTCGTCGACCGGCTCGACGTCGGTGACCAGCAGGTTCGCCAGATCCGAGCACCGCGCGGCGATCGGGAACCCGATCAGCAGCATCGCCCGGTCGCGCGCGCCGGCGAGGGTGTCCGGGCAGGCCCGCGACATCGCCCGCAGATCGGGGAGGGTGACCATGGTCGCCTTGCCGCGACCGAGTTTGACGCCTTCGCGCGCGAGCCGCTGCCGGTAGCCCTTCAACGCGCGCCAGGCCGCGCGGCTCGCCTCGGTGTCGATGACGACCTTGTGGTGCCGCAGCCCGGCGAGCGCGCCGGTGAGCCGCCGTTCGATCGTCGACGGCGCCGCCGGGGCGGCCCGCTCCGGCACCTCGGGCACGACACGTTCATCCGGGCGCAGCGTCCGCCCGCGTTCGAGCCACACGACGAACCCGGTCAGCGCGCCGATCGACGCCGACAGCGGCGGGATCCCGGTCTCGGCGGTGTAGTCCTGCCACACCTGCCAGTCCTGCGCGTAGGCCTTGAGCGTGTTGGGCGGCCGTTGCCCGTCGACGTGCCGCGTGGCGGCCTCGTCCAGCAGCGCGAGCCGGTCTTCCGGGCTCGCGGCGGCCAGGGCCGCGTCGGTCACCGGTTCCAGGTCGCCAGGCACCCGCCGAGGTTACGGTATGTCGATCTCCACGGACCGCAGCCCGCGCGGATCGTCGTGCCATGATCCTGCCGTGCCGCACTACCTGCTCAGCATCTACCAGCCCGACGGCCCGACCCCGCCGCCGGACGTGCTCGCCGAGGTCACCGGGAAGCTCGACGCGCTCAACGCCGACCTCAAGACCGCCGGGGCCTGGGTGTTCGCCGGGGGACTGCACCCGCCGTCGAGCGCCACCGTGGTGCGGGCCGGGGACCCGCTCCGCACCGACGGGCCCTTCGCCGAAGGCCGCGAACACCTCGGCGGGTTCACCATCATCACCGCGCCCGACCTCGACGCCGCCCTGGCGTGGGGCCGCCGGCTCGCCGACGCCGTCGCGCCGCTGCCCGTCGAGGTGCGGCCCTTCGCCGACGGCACATGAGCGTCGAACGCGTCTTCGCCGCCGAGTACGGGCGAGCGGTGTCCGTGCTGGTGCGGGTCTTCGGGAACATCGACATCGCCGAGGAAGCCGTCCAGGACGCGTTCGCCGAGGCCGTCCGGCGGTGGCCGGAGACCGGCCAGCCGCCCAGCCCGGCCGGGTGGATCATCACTACCGCCCGGAACCGGGCTGTCGACCGGCTGCGCCGTGAGTCCGCGCGCGAGGACAAGCACGCCCAGGCCGCGCTGCTGCACGCCGAGACTGAGCTTGTCGAGGAGGGCGCCGTGCCCGACGACCGGCTCCGGCTGATCTTCACCTGCTGCCACCCCGCGCTGGCCCCCGCCGCCCAGGTCGCGCTCACCCTGCGGCTGCTCGGCGGCCTGACCACCGCCGAGATCGCGAGCGCGTTCCTGGTCGGCGAGGCCACGATGGCCCAGCGCATCGTCCGCGCGAAGAACAAGATCCGCGACGCCGGCATCCCGTACCGCGTCCCCCAGGACGCCGACCTGCCCGACCGGCTGGCGGCGGTGCTCGCCGTGCTGTACCTGATCTTCACCGAGGGGTACACCGCCAGCGCCGGCGACGACCTGGTCCGCGAAGACCTGTGCCGTGAGGCGATCCGCCTCACCCGGGTCCTCGCCGGCCTGATGCCGGACGAACCCGAGGTCTGGGGCCTGCTCGCGCTGATGCTGCTCGTCGACTCCCGGCGCACCGCCCGCACCACCGCCGACGGCGCCCTCGTCCTCCTGGCCGACCAGGACCGCGCGCGGTGGGACGCCGGCCTGATCGCCGAGGGCCAGGAGATCGTCCGCCGCTGCCTGCGGCGGAACCAGCCGGGCCCATACCAGATCCAGGCGGCGATCAACGCCGTCCACAGCGACGCCCCCACCGACTGGGCGCAGGTCAAGCAGCTCTACGACCAGCTCCTCGCGCTCACCCCGACCCCGGTGGTGGCGCTGAACCGCGCGATCGCCGTCGCCGAGGTCGAGGGGCCCGCCGCCGCGCTCGTCCTGGTCGACGACCTCGACCTCGGCGGATTCCCGCTCTACCACGCGATCCGCGCGGACCTGCTGGAGCGCCTCGGGCGTCGGCAGGACGCGGTCACGGCGTACACGACGGCGATCGAGCTGACCGGCAACGCCGCGGAAAGAGCGTTGCTGGAACGAAAACGCGCCGCGTGCGGCTAGCGCGTCACCAGCTCCAGCCGCGTTCGGCCGGATCTTCTCCTGAGCCTCGGCGTCGGTCCGGCCGCCTCAGTGCGCTCGGCGAGCAAGTCGACGTTCTTGCGGACCTTCGAGTAGTCGTCCGGCAGCGGGGTGAACGCGAAGTCGCAGGTGCCCGCGATCAGCTCCTGCCCGGCGGCCGAGACGCCGGCGTTGAACAGGCACGGCCACGGCTGCTGCTCGATGTGCGGGCCGATCAGGCTGCCGCGCAGGTCGTGGTACTCGCCGTGGAACTCGACGGGCGCGTCGATCGGTGTCGAGATGTGCGGCTGCGCGTGCCCGATGCGCGCCGTTCTCGCCGTGGGTGACGTAGCCGTCGGCGAAGAAGACGTAGTCCACACCGATGTCCTCGACCCGGCGGCCCAGGTCCATCTGCGTGGCGGGGTCTGAACAGGGATCCATGCCCGTCGACGGGAACCCGGCCGGCCTGAGCTTGTGCTGCCGCGGCTGCTCAAACGCGCCGCCGCGCTGCGTCCACATCGGACGGCGCTGAGCGGCGACGGCCCCGAAGTGTCCTATGCGGACCTCAATGCCCGCGCCAACCGGCTGGACCGGACGCTGTGCCTGACGCACGTGCGCGACGGCGTCACGGTCGACGCGGCGGACGGCGTCACCACCGGCATCTCGGCGACCGACCGCGCGACGACGCTCTCGCGCTTGGCCGACCCGTTGGCGGCTCCAGCGGCCGGGCACGTGATGACTCGCGCGACCACCAGGACGGGGTCGTCGCCACGCCGGCTTCCCCGAAGCGGCGTTCGACCTGGTGGACCTGGCCCACTGTGGCCCGGCGGCGGAGTACACCCACATCGTCAGCCCCCTCGACCCGACGCGGCTCGCCAAGCCGGGCGAGCTGGACCGGCTGCGCGGCGAGTGCGCGCTGCCGGCGGCGAGCTTGGCGATGCTGCGCGGTTCCCGACCCGGCCGGCGTCAGCCGCGTAGCCGGGCGTTGACCCGGGCCGCTTGGCGGGTGAGGTGGTCGCGCTCCGGGACGCTGGCCGCCGCCCGGGCGGCCTCGGCGTAGAGCCGGGCCGCGCCCGCCGCGTCGCCGTCGCGCTCGTGGAGGTACGCCGAGACGGCCGTGTAGCGCGGTAGCGCGGGGTCGAGGTCCGCCAACGCCGCGAGGCCGGCACGGGCGCCGTCGGCCTCGCCGACCGCGACGGCCCGGTTGAGCCGGGCCACCGGGCTGCCGGTGAGGCGCACCAGCTCGTCGTACCACTCGACGATCTGCACCCAGTCGGTCTCCTCGGCCGTCTGCGCATCCGCGTGCAGCGCGGCGATGGCCGCCTGGGCCTGGAACTCGCCCAGGCGGTCACCGGTCAGCGCCGTCTGGAGGATGTCGACGCCCTCGGTGATCAGGCGGGTGTTCCAGCGGCTCCGGTCCTGCTCGGCCAGCGGCACGAGACTGCCGTCGGGCCCGGTCCGCGCGGGACGCCGGGCGTGGTGCAGCAGCATGAGCGCGAGCAGGCCCGCGACCTCTTCGTCGTGGGTCCCGACCGCCAGCTGGCGGGTGAGCCGGATCGCCTCGGCGGCCAAATCAACACTGCCACCATAGCCCTCGTTGAACACGAGGTAGAGCACGCGCAGCACCGTGGTGAGGTCGCCGGTGCGCGTGAGGCGGACGCCCGAGACGGTCTTCTTGGCCCGGCTGATCCGCTGGGCCATGGTCGCTTCCGGCACCAGGTAGGCCTGCGCGATCTGCCGCGTGGTCAGGCCGCCGACCGCGCGCAGCGTGAGCGCGACGGCCGACGCCGGGGTCAGCGACGGGTGCGCGCACAGGAAGTACAGCTGGAGCGTGTCGTCCACGGCCGCACCCGGCTCGGGCGCGGGCTCGTCGTCGACGCGTTCCTCGCGCTGCCGCCGGGACGTCTCGGCGCGGGTGGCGTCGAGGAACTTGCGCCACGCCACGGTGATCAGCCAGCCCTGCGGGTCGCGCGGCACCTCGTCCGGCCACGTGCGCAGCGCCTCGATGAGGGCGTCCTGCACGGCGTCCTCGGCCGCCGCGAAGTCGGCGCCGCGCCGGACGAGGACGCCGAGCACGGTGGGGGTGAGGGTCCGCAGCAGGGCTTCGTCCACGGACGTCACTCCGTGATCGTCGGGGGCGCGGTCAGGAACGGGCGCACCTCGAGCCACTCCTGGATCGGCGTCCCGCCGGCACCCGGCGCGGCGGACAGCTCGCCGGCGAGCTCGAGCGCGCGCTCGTAGCTGTCGACGTCGATGATCGTCCAGCCGGCGATCAGGTCCTTGGTCTCCGCGAACGGCCCGTCGGTGACCGGCGGCCGCCCCTCGCCGTCGGACCGGACGAACGTGCCGTCGGGGGAGAGCGGCCGGTGTTCGACGAACTCGCCGGTGCTCTCGAGCCGGTCGGCGAAGTCCTGCATGTACTGGACGTGGGCCGTGAGCTCCTCCGGCGTCCACTGGTCCATCGGGACGTCGTTGACCGCGGCCGGGGCGCCCCGGTAGTGCTTGAGCAGCAGATACTTGGTCATGGTGGTCTCCTTTTGCGGGTTATCTTGGCGGACTGCGGCGGCTCAGGCGTCTTGACGCGCGGTGCGCTCCTGAACCAGCTCCGCGACGGCGCTGGGCAGGGTCGTCTCGAAGTCGATCAGCTTCGCCCAGGTCGGGGTGATGACGATCCGGACCATGCCGTCGTAGAGCGACCGCACTTCGGCCTCCCACCCGACGCGCTGCTCGGGCGTCATCTCGTAGGTGCCGTTCATCTGCAGGTACTCCTCCGGGATGCCGTGGACGACGTCGAGTTCGGCCTGGCCGCGGATGAGCAGGATCTTGGGCGGGTGCACCTCGGTGTCGATGGTCAGGGCGACCGCCGGGTTGACGCGCAGGGCGTGCAGCTTGGGGGCGTTCTTCGGGGTGCAGAGGACGACTTGCGAGCCGGTCCAGGTGAACCCGATCGGGATGGTGCGCGGGGTGCCGTCCTTGGCGACGTAGGCCAGCCGGGTCAGGTCGCGGGCCAGCAGCTCCTGGCTGTACGGGCGGTTCAGGATCTCGGTGATCTCGAGCTGGTTCACGGTTCCTCCAGTGGTCGCTGTTGCCCCTGGGACGGAGCCGGACCCGCATTCTCGACATCACCGCCGGGGACGGGTCCCGATATTTTTCGCGGCCCGTTCTAGAGTGCGGCGACTTCAACCGAAGACGGGGGCAGAACATGACTTCCACCAGGCAGGACGGCGACACCTGGGACCTGGCGTCCAGCGTCGGCACCACGGCTACCGCCGCGGCGGCGGCCCGGGCGATCGCGACCCGCGAGGACAGCTCGCTCTACGCCGACCCGTTCGCCGAACCGCTCGTCCGGGCGGTCGGCGTCGACCTCCTCACCCGGCTGGCGTCCGGCGAGCTGCCGCCCGGCGACCTGGTCGAGCAGGTGGCGATCGACGTGGCCAAGGTCCGCGGCAAGTTCTACGACGACTTCTTCCTCGACGCGGCGAACGCGGGCATCACGCAGGCCGTGATCCTGGCTTCGGGGCTGGATTCCCGCGCGTACCGGCTGCCCTGGCCGGCCGGGACGGTGGTGTACGAGCTGGATCAGCCGCAGGTCGTCGAGTTCAAGTCCCGCGCACTGGCCGAGCTGGGCGCCGAGCCCACCGCCGACCGGCGAGTGGCCGCGGCCGACCTGCGTGACGACTGGTCGGCCGCCCTGCGTGACGCCGGTTTCGACCCGACGCGGCCGACTGCGTGGAGCGCCGAAGGCCTGCTGGGCTACCTGCCGCCGGAGGCCCAGGACAGCCTGCTGGACACCATCACCGAACTCAGCGCGCCGGGCAGCCGGGTGGCCACCGAGAGCCGGCTCAACCCGAAGCCGGGCGAGGAGGACCGGACGAAGGAAAGCCTGGACCGCGTCTCCGAGCGTTGGCGCGAGAGCGGTTTCGACCCCGGCATGGCCAAGCTGCGTTACTTCGGCGAACGCAGTGAGGCGGCTCCCTACCTGACCGGCCTCGGCTGGGAGCTGACCGGAAGCACGGTCGGGGACCTGCTGGCCGCCGTCAACCTCCCGCCCCTGAAGGACGACGGCCTGCGGCTGGGGAACGTGCGCTACATCAGCGGCACCCTCACCGAGACGCCGAAGTAGCCACCCGCACGAAGGCCCGCCGAGGGTCGTGAGTGTTTAGGAGGGTTAGAACCCTCCTAAACACTCACGACCAGCCGCGGCAGACCCGATCAGCGCGCGGGGGGTGGGGCAGATCGCGCCGCCGTCCTTCGAGCGCGCGGTCGGGGGATTCGCGCCGTCCGGTGTCGGTGCGCGGGCCCCTGGGAGGGGGGTCCTAGTTTTTGGGCGCCTCTTCGCACCCCGTCAAGCCTCAAGGCTTCTCCAGGCCCATCTGAGTTTGGATATGTAACCTTATCCGAACTCACGCATGGTGCTGGTTATCTTTTGATTTGACACAACTGTTTCTGATTCTAATCAGAAGGTTTGATAGGGTCTGGATCATGACGGAAGATGCTGGTCAAGCCCGGGTTTGCGAGTACCGACGCTGCGGAGCCGCTCTGCCGCCCGCCGTGGGCCGGGGGAGCCGGGCGCGGTTCTGCCAGGACGGGAAGACCTGGGGGCGGCGGAACCTCACCTGCCGCGACGCCGAAGCCGTCCTGGCGGACGCCGAGTCCCTGCGCGAGAGCGACACCGCACTCGACGACACGGCCGTCACGGCGTTGTCCGGGCAGATCGACCGGGTGCTCGAACCGGCTCGCGGGCTCGTCGAGACGCTCACGACGCTGCGCCACCAGCTCGAAGCGACCACCACCACCGCCCTCGCCGAGCGGGACGCCGCTCTGGCCGAGGCCGACGAGCACCGGCTCCAGCGCGGCCGGGCCGACGCCGAAGCCGCGCAGGCTCGCGACGTCGCCGAAGAAGCCGTGCGGCAGGCGGCCGTCGCCGAGAAGGAGAAGACGGCCGCCGGCCGGGAACGGGATCAGGAGCGCGCCGTCCGGAAGGCCGCCGTGCAGGAGCAGCAACGCGCCGAAGGGCAGCTGGCCGCCGTTCGGGATGAGCTCGCCCGCGTCGCCGAGCGGGCCGAGGCCGCCGCGACCCTCGCCGGGGAGCGGGCCACGACCATCGCCACCGTCACCGCCGAACTCGCCGCCACCCGGACCGCGCTCGACGACGAACGGGGCCGTGGTCAGGACGCCAACGTGCGAGCGGAAGCCGCGACGGCTCGCGCGGAGGCCGCCGAAACCCGAGCAGAAGCCGTCTCACAGAAGCTCGACGCCGCACGCGAGGAGCACGCGAAGGCCCGTCAGGAAGCCGCGGACCGGGCCCAGGCCGACGTAGAACGGCTCCGCGCCGGCTTCGACCTGCGGCTGGCCGAGGTGCAGACGGCTCACGAGCAGACCGTCCGGTCCATGCACGAGACCACCACGAACCTGGGCGCCGAGCTGCGCGCCAGTACGGCCCGGGCCGACGCCGCCGACCACCGGCTGAGCCAGGTACGCGCGGCCCTGAAGGACGAAGAAGTCTCAGCAACACTTAAGCAGTTACTTGACCAATGGGCCGAGCGAGCCTAACTTAAGTACATGCTTAACCATGACGAGGCGCTGGACCTGGTGTTCCGCGCGCTGGGGGACCGGACGCGGCGGGCGCTGGTGGAGCGGCTCGTGCGCGGTCCGGCGTCGGTCAGTGAGCTGGCCGCGCCGTTGCCGATGTCGCTCGCCGCCGTCGTGCAGCACCTGCAGGTGCTCGAAACGGCCGGGATCGTGCGCTCGGAGAAGATCGGCCGGGTGCGCACCTGCCGGATCGTGCCGGAGGTGCTGCGCGCCGGCGAGCACTGGCTTGGGCACCAGCGCACCGCGTGGGAAAGCAAGCTCGACCGGCTCGGGGACTTCCTCGAGCCGGGCAATTCGGAAGGACGCACCTCATGACCGTCACGCACAGCACGTTCACCCTGGAACGTACCTACGCCGCGACACCCGCGCGCGTGTTCGACGCCTGGGCGGACCCCGCCGCGAAGGCCCGCTGGTTCGGCGGGGAAACCCACGAGCTGGACTTCCGCACCGGCGGCCGCGAGGTGACCACGGGCACCGCGCCGAACGGTAACAAGCTGGAGGCCGCCTCGACCTACCACGACATCGTCCCCGACGAGCGGATCGTCTACTCCACCACGCTGACCGGCGGCGACACCCTCGCCACCGTCTCGACGACGACGATCGAGCTGCACCCCGAGGCCGGCGGCACCCGGCTCGTCCTCACCGAGCAGGGCACCTTCCTCGACGGCGCGGAGGAACCCGCTTGGCGCGAGCAGGGCACCGGCGACTGGCTGGACAAGCTCGGCGAGGAGCTGAAGTGACCCCGAGGGTGCTGGTCGAGTCCCGCGTCGCGGCGGTGGCGGCGAAGGACCTGGACGCGCTCCTCGGCTGTTACGCCGAGGACGTCACCCTGTTCGACGCGGTCGGTCCGTTGCGCCACCGGCGCGGCGCTCACCCGGCTGCGGCCCGCGTCCGGTACTGCTGCGGGCTGACGCCGAACTTGCGCTTGAAGGCCGTGCTGAGGGCGAACGCGCTGCCGTACCCGACCTGGTGGGCGACCGCGCCGATCGTCGCGTCCCGTTGCTGGCGCAGGAAATCCGCGGCCAGCGCGAGCCGCCAGCCGGTCAGGTAGGCCATCGGGGTCTCGCCGACGGTCGTGGCGAACCGGCGGGCCAGCGCGGCCCGGGAGACGCCGGTGTTCGCGGCGAGCTTCGCGACCGTCCACGGCTCGGCCGGCTGGTGCTGCAGCAGCCGCAACGCCTGGCCGACGATCGGGTCGTCGTGGGCGCGGTACCAGGCGGGCGCGCTGGTGCCGGGCCGGTCGAACCAGGCCCGCAGCGCCGCGATGAGCAGCAGGTCCAGCAGCCGGTCGAGGACGGCTTCCTGGCCGGGGACGTCCCGGCCGATCTCCCCGGCGAGCAGCCCGACCAGTGGCGTCGGCCAGTCGGTGGCGCGCAGGACGATCAGCACCGGTAGCGCCGCGAGGAGCCGTTTGCTGAGCTCGCCTTCCATGCCGTAGGTCCCGGTCAGCAGCACGACCGGGCCGTCGGTGCCGTGGCCCCAGGTCCGGACGCCGAGGTCGGCGTAGTCGGTGAGGTGCCCGCCGTCGGGCGTGCGGCATTCCTGCCCCGGCAGGATGATCGCCTGCGGCGGTGTCCCGGGGTGGTCGGCGACGACGTACGGGTCCGGGCCGCGGGCGATCGCGACGTCACCTTCGCGCAGCTGGACGGCTTCGCCGCCGTCGGGCACGATCCACGCTTCGCCGCGCACCACCGACACGACCGTCAGCGGCGCCCGGTCTTCGATGCGCAGCGACCACGGCGGCGTCAGCACCGACCGCAGCAGGAACGCGCCGTGCGCGCGGGGGCCGTCGAGCAGAGCGGCGAGTGGATCCATGCGCCCGAGTGTAGACGCTGGAACATGCTATCGAGGCTCTGAACTATGGAGAGTCTCACCGTGGCCCGGTTGACTCACTGCCATGACAACGAACTTCCTTGTGGTGGGCGGCACGGGCAAGACCGGCCGCCGGGTGGCGGACCGGCTGCGGGAGCGCGACCTGCCGGTGCGGATCACGTCCCGGCGGGGCGCGCCGCCGTTCGACTGGGCCGACCGCGCCACCTGGGCGCCGGTGCTCGAGGGCATCGACGCCGTCTACCTGACCTACTACCCCGACTTGGTCGTGCCCGGCGCGGCCGACGACATCCGCGCGTTCACCGAGCTGGCCATCGCCGAGGGAGCGCGGCACCTGGTGCTGCTCTCTGGCCGCGGTGAGGAGGAAGCCGAGGCGTGCGAGCGGATCGTCGCCGCGGCCGACATCGGCTGGACCATCCTGCGGTGCAGCTGGTTCGCGCAGAACTTCAGCGAGCACTTCCTGCTCGACGCCGTCCGCGGCGGCGAGATCGCGTTGCCCGCGGGGATGGTGGTCGAGCCGTTCCTGGACGTCCGCGACATCGCCGAGGTGGCGGTGAAGGCGCTGACCGAACCCGGCCACACGAGCCGGCTGTACGAGCTGACCGGGCCGCGGCTGCTGACCTTCGCCGACGCCGCCGCGGATATTTCGGCCGCGTCGGGGCGTGCTGTCCGCTATGTTCCGGTTTCCGCCGAGGACTACGCCGCCGCGGCCGTCGGCTACGGCGTGCCGGCCGAGGAAGCCGAGGCGCTGACCGAGCTGTTCGCCCGGGTGCTCGACGGGCGCAACGAGTCGGTGACGCACGACGTCGATCGGGTGCTGGGCCGGCCGGCGACGGACTTCGCCGACTTCGCGCGGGACGCGGCGGCGACCGGGGTCTGGGCCCGGTGAAGGGGAAGGGGACACCGATGTCGACGGTGGTTTTGGTGGCCGCGCTGGTCGCGGCCGGGTTGCTCGCGGGGCTGTTCTACGCCTACTCGTGCTCGGTGCTGCCGGGCCTGGCGCGCGGTGACGACAAGACGTTCGTGGAGGCGATGCGCGGGATCAACGTGGCGATCGTCAACCCGGTCTTCATGCTGACGTTCCTGGGCGCGCCGCTGCTGGCGGGGGTGGCGATCTTCCTCGACCCGGGGCCGCGGCCGTGGGTGATCGCGGGGTTCGGGTGCCTGGTGGCGATGCTGGTGATCACCGCGGCGTTGAACATCCCGCTCAACAATGGGCTGGAGAACGGCGGTGACGACTACGCGGCCTTGCGGGCGCAGTTCGAGACGTCGTGGGTGCGCTGGAACGTGCTGCGCACGCTGGCGAGCACGGCGGGCTTCGGCTGCCTGGTCGCCGCGGTGCTCACCCGCCGTGGCTGACTCGCGGGAAAAGCCGTGAAGGCCTCCTTACCGGCTCTTAGCGCCGGTAAGGAGGCCTTCACGGCTTTCGGTGTCAGTCGGCGAGGCGGAAGAGCAGGTCGGTGACCCACTGCGCGGGGTCGGGCACTTCGAGGGGGTTGGTGCGCAGGACCTCCAGGCGGCAGCCCCATTCCTCGCCGTCGGGTCCCTCGGTGCGGTCCCACATGAAGCCCTGCTCCGAGCCCCACGCGAGCACCGACTCGGTGGCGGCCGCCAAGCCGTCGGGCGCGCCGACGTAGGTGTCGAGGACGTACTTGCCGGCCGGCAGCTCGTCGGCGAACGCGGGCTCAGGCGGGCTGAAGCCGCCCTCGATGGGGACGCCGGCCTCGACGGTGAACCGCATCCCGGAGTGGATGACGCGGTAGCGGAAGAACGGCGCGCCGGCCAAGGCGATCCCCTGCCCGGCCAGCGTGCCGATCAACGGCGGCAGCCGGTCGGCGATCCGCGGGAACTCCGCGACGGCGAGGGTGGCGCGCTCGGCGACGTAGCGCTGGGCGGGCAGGTCCACGACGGACGGCATCAGGCGAACTCCTCGGGCGGGCGGATCGGGCGGACCTCGATACTGCCGTAGGTCGCCGCCGGGTGCTTGGCCGCGATGTCGAGGGCTTCGTCGAGGTCGTCGCAGTCGAGGACGACGTACCCGCCGACCTGCTCCTTGGCCTCGGTGAACGGGCCGTCGGTGAGCAGGACCTCGCCGTCGCGGACGCGGATGGTGGTGGCTTCCGACGGCGGGCGCAGGCCGCCTCCGCCGCGGATCTTGCCGCGGCGGTCCAGGTCTTCACCCCAGCCGTCGCAGCCGTCGTACTGGTGCCCTTCGGCGGTTTCGTCGCCGCAGATCATGAGCAGGTACTGCATTCAACGTCCTTCCAGGACTTCACGCAGGCGCACGGCGAAGGCGGCGGGCTCGGCGAGGAACCCGCCGTGGTCGCCGGGGAACGGTTCGGCGGTCAGGCCGAGGTCGGCGGCGAGGCCCAGGCCGGCTTCGTGGGCGGGCAACCCGACGGCCTTCTCGCCGACGCCGACGACCAGCCGGGCGGTCACCGCGCGCAGGGCGTCGAGGTCCGGGTCGTAGGCGCCGATGGCCGCCATCAAGTGGCCGAAGAAGTAGGCGAAGTTGCCCTCCATCACCTTCATCCGGGCGAGCTCTTCGGGCGTGGGGTCGGTGGGCGGGGTGATGTCGAAGCCGCTCATCTTCGCGAACGCGCCGATGGCGGCGCCGATGCCGTGCTCGCGGTAGATCGCCGGGATGTCGGGGCCGTCGAGCACGCCCGGGCCGAGGTACCGCGTGACCGGCGGCTCGTGCAGGACGACGGTGCGGACCTGGCCGGGGTGGCGCACGACGTGGCCGAGCATCGTGATGGCGCCGCCGCTGTTGGCAAACACTTCAGCCGGCCCGTCGCCGATCTCGGCGAGCAGCCGGTGGACGTCGTCGGCGTGCTCGCGGAGGGTGTGGTCGCCGGGTTCGCCGTCGAGGGGGCTGCGGGAGATGCCGCGAGGATCGTAGGTGACGACGGTGTGGTCCTCGGCCAGCAGCGGCCGGATCGGGGCGAAGCCCGTGGCGTCGGCGGGGCCGCCGGGGATCAGCAGCAGGACGGGACCGCTGCCGGTGACGTCGTAGGTGAGGCGGGCGCCGGGGACGCCGAGGGTGTGGGTGGTCATGGTGTGTCCTCCGCGGGTCGGGGTTCGCCTACCCGACGGATGGGACCGGCCGGAACAGACACCGTTTCGGAAATTCTTCGGGTGAGGTAGCTGCGCTCGACAGCGGTCGTGGCCAGATCCAGGGCCGTGGCGTACCAGTGCGCGGCCTCGTCGTGGCGGCCCAGCCTGCGGAGGAAGTCGGCGCGGGTGGCCGGCAGCAGGTGGTAGCCCTCGAGCGCGTCGGTCAGTTCGTCGAGGAGGGCGAGCCCGGCGAGGGGGCCGTCGGCCATGCCGACGGCGACGGCCCGGTTGAGTGCGACGATCGCGCTGGGGACGAACTTGCGCAGCTCCCGGTAGAGGCCGGCGATCTGCGCCCAGTCGGTGTCGGCGGGTGTGGCGGCGGTGGCGTGACAGGCCGCGATGGCGGCCTGGATCTGGTACGGCCCGGGGTGCCGCCGGCGCAACGCCGTCTCCAGCAGCTGCGTGCCTTCGGCGATGAGCGAGGTGTCCCAGCGCGTGCGGTCCTGTTCTTCGAGTGGGACGAGTTCGCCGCCGGGGCCGACGCGGGTGGCGCGGCGGGCGTGTTGCAGCAGCATCAGCGCGAGCAGGCCCAGGACTTCGGGTTCGTCGGGCATCAGCCGGGCCAGGACGCGGCCGAGCCGGACGGCTTCGGCGGCGAGGTCGGGGCGGAGCAGGTCGGGCCCGGCGGTCGCGGAGTAGCCCTCGTTGAACGTCAGGTAGAGCACGCCGAGCACGGCGGCGGTGCGTTCGGGCAGCAGGTGCGCGGGCGGCACGCGGTAGGGGATGCGGGCGTGGCGGATCTTGCGCTTCACCCGCACGAGCCGCTGCGACATCGTCGCTTCCGGGACGAGGAAGGCGCGGGCGATCTCGGCGGTGCTGAGCCCGGCGAGCGTGCGCAGCGCGAGCGCGACCTGGGCTTCGGTGGCCAGCGCCGGGTGGCAGCAGGTGAAGATCAGCCGCAGCCGGTCGTCGGGTACATCGCTGTCGCCGGTGTCGGGGTCTTCGGGGATGTGCATGCGGCCGGCCTCCCGGAGCTTGGCGGCGCCGAGGGTCTCGCGCCGGAGCCGGTCGGTGGCGCGGTTGCGCGCGGCGGTGGTGAGCCAGGCGCCGGGCCGCTTCGGGACGCCGTCGCGGGGCCAAGTGCGCAGCGCGAGCGCGAAAGCCTCCTGCGCGCACTCTTCGGCGAGGTCCCAGTCGCCGGTGATCCGGATGAGCGTGGCCACGACCTGGCCCCACTCCTCGCGAAACGCCTCGGCGACCGCAGTCTCGACGTCCACCCCAATGTCCACCACCACTCCTCCCGGTTGCTGTCACTCCTCCCGACGAACGGCCCGGCCCGGTTTCGACACCTACCCGGTCGCGGCGGCGTGGCAGGCGCCGAACCCTTCGGCGCGCACGACGATCCGGCCTCCTTCGACGCGCACGGCCGTTTCGGTGGCGTCGCTGACCGCGGTGACGCCGGCGGCCGCGGCGAGCGCGCCCCCGGCGTCGCAGACGATCCGCAGCCGCGGCTCCCGGGGCGCCGGAAAGGCCTGGTCGAGGCAGCCGCGCAGGTCGGCGACGGCGAGGCGGGTCAGCGGGGCGAGTTCGCCGGGGTCGCTGGTGACGAGCGCGACGGTGACGTCGGCGCCGGTGCGGACGGCTTCCTCGAAGGCGGCGGCGCGGTGCAGGCCGAGGACGGTGACGACGCCGTCGCCGGGCCGCACGGTCTCGCCGGTGAGCAGGTCGGTCCCGGCGGGTGGGTGCCACGGCTCGTCGACGCGCCGGGGCCGGGAGGTGATCGGCGGCTCGGCCGGCCAGTGGTCGTCGAGGCCCAGCTCCAGGAGCCGCTCGCAGGCGGCGACGATGTGGAACGGCTCGCCGAAGCCCGGTGCGGCGGCCGCGAGCTGGCTCGCGCCGTGCAGCGTGGTCAACGCGGCTTCGGCGACGCGCACCAGGCGTCCGCCCGGGCGGAGGCGTTCGAGGGCGAGGCCGAGCAGGATCGCGTCGATCCGCATGAGCTGCGCGAACGGCCGGCGGGTGTGCTCGTCGGCGAGGATCTCCGGCAGCAGGTCGCGGGTGAGCCGGGCGTCCTCGCTGTCGCTGTCGGTGGCCAGGGGGAGCCGGGCGACCCAGGCGCGGGCGAACGCGGCCAGGGCGTCCGGCGCGCTGGGGTGCGACGGCGGCGTGGCGGGCCGGGGTGCGTGTTCGGCGAGGTCGGCCAGGACCGCGAAGTACAAGGCGCGTTTGCCGGGGAAGTTGGAGTAGACGGCGCCGCGGGTGAGCTCGGCCCGCTCGGCGATGACGTCGATCTTGGCGTCGCGGAAGCCGCGCCGGGCGAACTCGTCCCGAGCGGCGGACAGCACCTTCGCGCGGTTGCGCACCTGCGTTTCCGCTCTGCTCAGTCCGGCCATCGTCCTCCTTGCCCCGGTGTTGCCGGTCAAGATACCGTGACCATCCAGATGACAAGACCATCTGATCTTACCATTTGGAGTCCCCGATGATCCCCGAGATCGACCTGACCGACCTCAAGGTGCTCACCGACCCGTTCACCGCCTACGATCAAGCGCGCGAGGCGAGTGCGGTGGCGCAGCTGGTGATCCCCGGCTTCGGCCCGTTCTGGGCGCTGACCCGCTACGCCGAGGCCCGCGCGATGCTGAGCGACCCGCGCTTCGAGGTGAAGCCGGAAAGCTTCCTGCGTCCGCCCGGCATCCCCGAGCACTGCCTCGAGTACATGCGGACCATGGCCGAGCAGGACGGCGCCGAGCACCTGCGGCTGCGACGGCTGGTGGCACCGGCGTTCACCCCGAAGCGGGCCGCGCAGTTCCGCCCGCGGCTGGCGGCCATCACCGGACGCCTGCTCGACGAGCTGCCCACGCACGCCGAGAACGGCGTCGTCGACCTGGTCCCGCACTTCGCCCGGCCGCTGCCGATGGACGTCATCTGCGAGCTGGTCGGCATTCCGGACGCGGACCGGCCGCGCTGGCGGGAGTACGGCGCCGCGGTCGCCGGCGGGGTGGGCCAGGACTTCCTCGCGGCCATCTCGGTGATCATCGAGGGCGCGAAGGACGTCGTCGCGCGCAGCCGGGCCGAGCCGGGTGACGACCTCATCGGCGATCTCGTGCGGGCCCAGGACGGGGACCGGCTCACCGACACCGAGCTGGTCACCCTGGTCTGGCACCTCATGCTGGCCGGGCAGACGCCGGTGAACCTGATCGCCAACGCCGTCGAAGCCCTGCTCACGCACCCGGACCAGCTCGCACTGCTGCGCGCGGATCCGGCGTTGTGGCCGGGCGCGGTCGAGGAGCTGATGCGGTGGTGCAGCCCGCAGCTGCTGACCACGCCGAGGTTCGCGCGCGAGGACGTCGAGATCGACGGCACCCTGATCCGGGAAGGTGAGCGGGTGACCGCCGCGATGGTGGCCGCCGACCGCGACCCGCGGGTGTTCGACGACGCCGACCGCCTCGACGTCACCCGGTCCGGGCCGGCGCAGCTGGGGTTCTCGCACGGTCCGCACTTCTGCCTGGGCGCGTCGATCGCGCGGGTGCAGGCGGAAGTCGCGCTGTCGGGACTGTTCGCGCGGTTCCCGGACCTCGCGCTGGCGGTCGACGACGTCCCGCGCGCACCCGACGGTGGGACCTGGCGGCCGTCGGCGCTACCGCTGACCCTCTGAGCGGGCGTTGATCAGCGTCTCGATGCCGTCGAGGACGCGGGCGAGGCCGAAGTGGAAGCTGTGGGCGGCGTCGGACGCGGCGTTGTGCGTCTCGCCGGCGGCCTGGCCGACGCGAGAGGCGAGGGGGTAGTTCGCCGCGTCGGCGGCCGGGATACCGGCCAGCACCGGCGCGGCGCGCGCCCACCACTGCGCGTCGGTCAGGCCGCTGGCGCGGACCAGGCGCGCGGCGTCGACCGAGGTGCGCGCGGTGGCGCGGACGAGGCCGTTGACGATGGTGATCACGGAGTCCATCTCGACGTCGTCCAGGCCGATGCCGTCGATCGCGCGCAGCTCGTGCTCGTACCTGGCGAAGGTGTGCGGCCCCAGGACCGAGCGGGTCGTGGCGGCCTCCAGCAGCCAGGGGTGGCGGTGGAAGTGGGCCCAGGCCGCTTCGGCGATGGCGGTCAGCGCCGCGCGCCAGCCGAGGCCGGGTTCGGGGACCGGCAGCTCGCCGCGGACGTGGTCGATCATCAGCTCGACGAGCTCGTCCCGGCCGGGGACGTAGGTGTAGAGAGACATGGGGGAGACGCCGAGGTGGTCGGCGACACGGCGGATGGTGACGGCGTCGAGGCTGTCGGCGTCGGCGATCGTGATGCCGGCCTTGACGACGTCGGCCGTGGTCAGCTTGGGTTTCGGGCCGCGTCGCGGGGGCGCGGAGACGCCCCAGAGCAGCTCGATCGCCCGTCGCGGGTCACTGCCGCTGTCGTCCTCGGTGCTCACGCCACTCATTCTGCCCACCAGATCCTCGTACGTCGTACAGAGTTGTGCTAACCTCTTCTTCGTACATGGTACAGAGTTAAGGGGGAAGATGACTCCGCAGATCCAGGCCGAGGGACTCCGCAAGCGCTACGGCGCCGCGTACGCCCTCGACGGGTTCGATCTGTCGGTCCCGGCCGGCACGCTGCACGGCCTGCTGGGACCCAACGGTGCGGGCAAGACCACCGCCGTCCGCGTCCTGAGCACACTCCTGTGTCACGACGACGGCGTCGCGCGCGTGGCCGGCTTCGACGTCGCCACCGAACCGGCGAAGGTCCGGGCGGCGATCGGCGTCGTCGGCCAGCAGGCCGCCGTCGACGAACTGCTCTCCGGGCGCCAGAACCTGGTGCTGTTCGGCCGGCTGCACCACCTCGGCCGCCGCGAGGCCACCCGCCGCGCCGACGACCTCCTGGCGCGGTTCGACCTCGCGGAAACCGGGTCGAAGCCGGTGTCCGCGTACTCCGGCGGCATGCGGCGACGCCTCGACCTGGCCGCCTCCCTGCTCGCGGCCCCGCGAGTCCTGTTCCTCGACGAGCCGACGACCGGCCTGGACCCACGCAGCCGCATCGAGGTCTGGCGCGCGGTGCGGTCCCTGGTGGCCGACGGCACGACCGTCCTGCTCACCACCCAGTACCTCGAAGAAGCCGACAGGCTGGCCGACCGGATCTCGCTCGTCGAACACGGCCGCGTCATCGCGGAAGGCAGCCCGGCCGAGCTGAAGGGCTCGCTCGGCGCGACCCGGATCGAGCTGGTGCTGACCGATCCGGACGTCGTCGCGGCGGCGACGGCGCTGCTCGCGCGCGTCACCGGCGCCGAACCGGTCACCGAGGAGCTGCGCGTGAGCGCCCCGGCGGAGCCGTCGATGCTGACCGACGTCGTGCGCGAGCTGGCGGCGACCGAGCTGGCGTTCGCCGACGTGGCCCTGCGCCACCCGACGCTCGACGAGGTGTTCCTGGAACTGACGGGGGTGGCGCGATGACCTGGGCGATCACCGACGGCTGGACGCTCACCCAGCGCTACCTCGCGCACCTGGCCCGGCGCCCGGCCCGGCTCGTCACCGTGGTGGCGTTCCCGATCCTGATGGTGCTGATCTTCGCCTACCTGCTCGGCGGCGGGATGACCGTGCCGGGCGGCGGCTCCTACCGCGAGTTCCTGATGCCGGGGATGTTCGGCATGACCATGGCGTTCGGCCTGTCGGGCACGATGATCGCGGTGCTCGACGACGCCGCCAAGGGCGTCACCGACCGCTTCCGGTCGCTGCCGATGGCGCCGTCGGCGGTGCTCACCGGCCGGGTCGCGGCGGACCTCGTCAACGCCGTCCTCGCGCTGGCCGTGCTGGTGGGCTGCGGGTTCGCGGTCGGCTGGCGCCCGCACGGCAGCCTCGGCGAGACCCTGTCCGCGGTAGCGCTGCTGGTCCTGCTGCGGGCGGCGCTGGTCTGGGCCGGGATCTATCTCGGCCTGCTGACCACGGACCCGTCGATGGTGACGCTGGCCCAGACCCCTCGAGTTCCCGTTCGGGTTCCTCTCCAGCGCGTTCGTCGCGACGGCGACGATGCCGGCGTGGCTGGGAACCGTGGCCGAGTGGAACCCGTTGTCCTCCACGGTGACAGCGGCGCGGGTCCTGTTCGGCAACCCGGGGGTGGCCGGGACGTCCTGGGTGAGCACGCACCCGGTGCCGATGGCGGTCCTCTGGCCGCTGGTCCTGCTCGCGGTGTTCGTGCCGTTGTCCGTGCGCCGATACGGGAGGCTGGGGAACTGAACGCCGATTTCCTGCCGGGGGAACCGCCACGAGCGGGCCACCTGGTGCTCGACGGCACACCACTGTCCATCGTGGACGGTCTGCGGGCGTTGCTCGCGAGCGACGACCCGGAGCCGTCCGTCGTGTTCTGGGCGACGGCGGCGAAGGCCGCGCTGCGGCTGGTCGCCGCGGGACGGCTGCTGCCGGGGGTCACCGAGGCCGGGCACGACGCCTGGCGTGTCGGCCCCCTCCAGCCGGCGGACGCCGCGTGGCTGCGGGACCTGGCCGCCGCGATGCCCGCCGGCGACCGGGCGCCGGGGCCGCTGCTGCGGGCGTTCCTCGACGCCGTCGCCGACACGCTGCCCCGCACGCCCGCCGCGGCGAAGGCCGCCGGCACGAAGTTGTTCGCCGCCGTCGCGCCCCAGCGGGCCGACGCCGTCCGCGACTGGGCGGACGAGCTGGCCGCGGGCCTCGACTCGGGCATCCGGGTGTCGTTGCGCGTCGAGGCACCCGACGGCTTCGACGCCGGCCGCTACCGGGCCGTGGTCCAGGTGCACAGCCTCGCCGATCCCGGGCAGCTCGCCGACGCGGCGGAACTGTGGGAGACGGGCCGGTTCGGGCCGCGGGCCCGCATCGACGTCGTGCTGGCGCTGCGGCGGGGTGCGCAGGTGTGGCCGGCGCTGAGCCCGCTGCTCACCTCGGCCGTCCCGGACGAGCTGGCGCTCGCTGGGGACGACCTGACCGAGCTGGTCGCGGCCGCGGCCCCACGGCTGACCGCGGCCGGCATCGACGTGCACTGGCCCGCCGAGCTGGCCGGTTCGCTCACCGCGCGGGCCGTCGTGGCCGCAGGGGACGCACCGGGTGACCTGCCGTCGTTCTTCGGCGGCGGCCGGGCACTGGCCTTCGACTGGCAGCTCGCGCTCGGCGACGAGGTCCTGACCGAGGCCGAACTGGACGCGCTCGCCGAGGCGCGGCGTCCGGTGGTGCGGCTGCGGGATCGCTGGGTGCTGATCGATCCGGCGTTCGCGGCGAAGGCCCGCGAGCGGACGCTCAAGCCGCTGACCCCGGTCGACGCGCTCGGCGCCGTGCTGAGCGGCACCACCGAGATCGACGGCGAGCACGTCGAGGTCGTCACCGAAGGCTGGCTGGCCGACCTGCGGGAACGCCTGGCCGCGCCACCGGAACCGCCGGTGCCGCCGTCCGGGCTGGCCGCGTCGCTGCGGGACTACCAGCTGCGCGGGCTGCAGTGGCTGGCCACGGTCACCGAGCTGGGGCTCGGCGGGTGTCTCGCCGACGACATGGGCCTGGGCAAGACGGTCACGCTGATCGCGCTGCACCTGCACCGGGCGGCCGGCCCGACGCTGGTGGTGTGCCCGGCGTCGCTGCTGGGCAACTGGGAACGCGAGATCCGGCGGTTCGCCCCGGGCGTGCCGGTGCGGCGCTTCCACGGCGCGGCCCGCTCCCTCGACGACGTCGACGGGTTTGTCCTGACGACCTACGGGACGCTGCGGACCGATCCCGCGCCGCTGGCCGGCGTGCGGTGGGGGCTGCTGGTCGCCGACGAGGCCCAGCACGTCAAGAACCACCGCTCCAGTACGGCGAAGGCGTTGCGGCTGGTGCCCGCGTCGGCGCGGGTGGCGTTGACCGGCACGCCGGTGGAGAACACGCTCTCGGAGCTGTGGGCGATCCTCGACTGGACGACGCCGGGGCTGCTGGGGTCGCTCTCGGAGTTCCGGGCGCGCTGGGCGAAGCCGATCGAGGCGGGTGACCCGGCGACGGCGGAACGGCTTTCCCGGTTGCTGCGGCCGTTCCTGTTGCGGCGCCGCAAGTCCGACCCGGGGATCGCGCCGGAGCTGCCGGCCAAGACCGAGACGGACCGGCCGGTGGCGCTCAGCCCGGAGCAGGTGGCGCTGTACGAGGCGGTGGTGCGGGAGATGATGGCCGACATCGCCGCGAGCGAGGGCATGGCGCGGCGCGGGCGGATCGTGAAGCTGCTGACCGCGTTGAAGCAGATCTGCAACCACCCGGCCCAGTACCTCAAGGCGCCCGGCGGGCGCTCCGGGAAGCTGGAGCTGCTCGACGAGCTGCTGGACACCATCCTCGCCGAAGGCGGCGCGGTGCTGGTGTTCACCCAGTACGTCGCGATGGCCCGCCTGCTGGAGCAGCACCTGGCCACCCGCGGGATCGGCACGCAGCTGCTGCACGGCGGCACGCCCGTACCGCGGCGCGAGGAGCTGGTGGCGCGCTTCCAGGACGGCGCGGTGCCGGTGTTCCTGCTGTCGCTCAAGGCGGCCGGCACCGGGCTGAACCTGACGCGCGCCGATCACGTCGTGCACTTCGACCGCTGGTGGAACCCCGCCGTCGAGGACCAGGCGACCGACCGGGCGTACCGGATCGGGCAGACCCGGCCGGTGCAGGTGCACCGGCTCGTCGCCGAGGGCACGGTCGAGGACCGGATCGCGGCGATGCTGCGGGAGAAACGGGCCCTGGCCGACGCGGTCCTCGCTGGGGGCGAGGCGGCGCTGACCGAACTGTCCGACACCGAGCTCGCGGAGCTCGTCGAACTGAGGAGCCGCGGATGAGCGACGACCGCGTGCGGGGCTTCCCCGCGTTCGGGGCGACCGGGACGCGCGGGCGGTTCGCGACGTCCTGGTGGGGCCGGGCCTGGGTGAGCGCCATGGAGGACACCGCGCTGGACCTGCGGCAGCTCAAGCAGGGCCGCCGGTACGCCGCGGCCGGGCTGGTCGGGCCGATCACGGTGAGCCCGGGCCGGATCGCGGCCGTGGTCGATGACGTGGACAGCGCTGGCGGCGGCCCGTACCGCACCCAGCTCACGCTGGCGGAACTGTCCGAAGGGGACTGGGTGCGGTTCCTCGACCGGGTGGCCTCGCGTGCCGGGCACCTGGCGGCGTTGCTGGACCGGGACATGCCGCCCGACCTGGTGGCGGCGGCCGACGACGCCGGCGTCCACCTGCTGCCGGTGATCGGCGACCTCGACCCGGAGTGCGACTGCCCGGGCTGGGAGCTGCCGTGCAAGCACGCGGCGGCGTTGTCGTTCCAGGCGTCGTGGCTGCTGGACGCGGACCCGTTCGTGCTGCTGCTGATGCGCGGCATGGGCGAGCGCGAGATCCGGGAGGAACTGGAGAGCCGGACCGCGCCACGCTCGGACTTCTCCGCCGACGTCGACCGGACGCCGGGCGAGCTGCCGGACCTGGCGGAGTTCCGGCCTTCGGGGGCGCCGTCGATCCCGGCGGCGCCCGGGGTGCCCGCCGAGGCGTTCGCGCTGCTGGTGGCCAACGCTTCGGCGCAGGCTTCCGCCGTGCTGGCCGGAGAGCCGTGGCCGGGTCGCCGGCAGGACACGATCCGGCTGGCCGCGGAGTTCCCGTCCGCGCGGCTGGGCGAGGGACCGGAGTTCGAGCGGGCGGTGGCGGCGTGGACGCACGGCGGCCGTGCCGGGCTCGACGTCCTCGACGCGACGTGGACGCCGCCGAAGCCGGTGCTCGCGGCCGCGCAGGCCGCGCTCGCCGACGCCGAGCCGGTGTTCGAGCGCAACCACTGCACGCTCGGCGAGACTCAGCTGCGCCTGGACCACCAGGGCCGGTGGCACCCCTACCGCCGCGAAGGCGGCGTGTGGTGGCCCGCCGGGCCGCCGGAGACCGACCCCGGTCTGCTGCTGGGCTGAAAGCGCCGGAATTCCCGGTATCCAGCGCGAACCTCGCTGTCTCCTGTCCCGTGACGGCGGCTTCCGCCGGGCCACTGGGGGTGCGGGCGCGCGGGCTCGTCCCGCGCGCCCGCCCGGTCCGTTGTCGGTGCCCGGCGCTAGCGTGCGCGGCATGGACCTCGCCGCCGATCTGCGCCGCTACCTCCAGGACTCGCGGAAAAGCCTGCTCGCGTCGCTGGACGGGCTGAGCGAGTACGACATCCGCCGCCCCGTGACGCCGACGGCGACGAACCTGCTGGGCCTGGTCAAGCACCTGGCCGGCATCGAGTTCGGGTACCTCGGCGACTGCGTCGGCCGGCCCACTCCGGTGCCGCTGCCGTGGGTCGAGGACGCGTCGATCTGGGACAGCGCGGACATGTGGGCCACGGCCGAGCAGACCCGCGAGGAGCTGGTCACCCTCTACCGCCGGGCGTGGCAGCACTCCGACGAGTCGATGGCCGAGCTGCCGCTGGACGCCCCGGCGACGGTCGCGTGGTGGCCGGAAGAGCGCCGGCGGACGACGTTCGGCTCCCTGCTGGTGCGCGTCGTGGCCGAGACCGCGCAGCACGCCGGCCACGCGGACATCATCCGGGAGACGATCGACGGCCGCCCGGGCGCCGACCACGACGTCGCCGGCGACGCGGACTGGTGGACCCGCCACCTCGCCCGCGTCCAGGAGGCCGCCGACCAGCACGCCCAGCCGAGGTCGTGAGTGGTTAGGGCGGTTCTAACCGCCCTAACCACTCACGACCGGGGTGACCGTGTAGTCCTTGACCGTCATCGAGTCGTGCATCCGCACGCCGCCGGTGTTGAGCTTCGCGATCGTTCGGGTCAGCCCGGCCGGCAACGCCGACACCAGCTGCCCGCCACGCGCGAGCGCCCAGACCCCGGCGCGCGAACCCGGGATCAGGCTCCGGGCCGCGCCGAGCGCGAAGGCCCGGCTCTTGCGCACCAGGTCGCCCAGCTCCCGTTCGTAGGCGGCGAACGCTCGCGTGTGGTCACCACCCGCCGCGGCCAGCTCGCCGGCCAGGACGTACGCGCCGAGCACGGCGAGGCTGGTGCTGCCGCCGACGGCCGGGCCGGGGCAGTACCCGGCGTCGCCGACCAGGGTGACGCGGCCCTTCGACCAGGTGTCGCGCTGCAGCTGCGTGATCGAGTCGAAGTAGAACGTGCGCTCGACGGCCGGCTCGGCCAGCCAGCTGTCGACCTGCGGATGCATCCCGGCGAAAGCTTCCCGGAGCAGTAGCTTCTGCCGGGCGACGTCGCGGTGGTGGTAGTCGAGCGGCTCGTCGCGGCGGAAGAGGAACACCGCGCGGGCGTCGTCCATGTGCCGGGCGCTGTAGATCGCCGCGGTGCGCCCCGCGCCGAGGTGGGCGACGGTCTCACCGTCGAGGCCGAGGACGTCGGGCAGGGACAGGACCGCGAGGTAGGCGCCGATGAACCGGGTCTGCCCGGCTTCCTCACCGAAGACCAAGCGGCGGACGTTCGAGTGCAGGCCGTCGGCGCCGACGACGATGTCGAACTTCCGGGGCGCGGCGTGGTCGAAGGTCACCGAACCGTCGGGGGAGATGGCCGTGATAGAGTCGCCGAACAGGTACTCGACGTCGTCGCGGCCGGCGTCGTACTCACCGAGCTGATCAGCGGCCCCGAACCCACACTCGAGCAGGCCGCCCGCGCGATCCTCGCCCTCGGCGGCCTGCAGGACGTCTGCATGCAGTTCCCCGACGCCCCCGTCGACGAGCTGAGGGCCGCGGCGGTCGCCGCCGCCCTCGACGCTCTCGGCCGCTAGCGGACCGCGGCACGCTCGATGATCGCGCCCGTGTCGACGCCGGCCGGCAGCGTGCCGAACGCGATGCCCCAGTCACCGCCGAAACGCGACGCGCAGAACGCGTCCGCGACCGCCGGGTCGCCGTGGCGCACCAGCAGCGACCCCTGCAGCACCAGCGCCAGCGACTCCACCAGCCGCCGCGCGCGGTACTCGATCCCGTCCAGGTCGGTCAGCTCCTTGCGCACCCGGTCGACCGCGTCGTCCAGCCGCGCGTCACCACCCGCGGCCAGCTCGACCTCCTCGAAGAACGCCGCCACCGACTCCGGCTGCCGGCCCATCGCCCGCAACGCGTCCAGCGCCGCGACGTTGCCCGAGCCCTCCCAGATCGACATCAGCGGCGCCTCGCGGTAGAGCCGCGGCATGCCGGACTCCTCCACGTACCCGTTGCCACCGAAGCACTCCAGCGCCTCCGCCGCGTGCGCCGGCGCCCGCTTGCACACCCAGTACTTCGACACGGCCAGCCCGAGCCGCCGGAACGCCTGCTCCCGCGGGTCGCCGGGCCGGTCGCCCGCGGCCGCGAGCCGCATCGCCACCGTCGTCGCCGCCTCCGACTCCAGCACCAGGTCGGCCAGCACGTTCGCCATCAGCGGCTGGTCGACCAGCGCCTTGCCGAACGCGTAGCGGTGGGTGGCGTGGTGCACCGCGCGCACCGCGCCCAGCCGCATCCCCGACGCGCTGCCGAGCGCGCAGTCGAGGCGGGTGTTGTTGACCATCTCGATGATCGTGCGGACCCCGCGGCCCTCCTCGCCGACGAGCCAGCCGACGGCGTGGTCGTACTCGATCTCCGACGACGCGTTCGACCGGTTGCCCAGCTTGTCCTTCAGCCGCTGCAGCCGGATCGGGTTGAGCGAGCCGTCGGGCAGGACGCGGGGGAGCAGGAAGCACGACAGCCCGCCCGGCGCCTGCGCCAGCGTCAAGAACATGTCGGACATCGGCGCGGAGGTGAACCACTTGTGCCCGACGAGGGTGTAACTGCCATCCGCGGACGGCGTCGCCGTGGTGGTGTTCGCGCGGACGTCCGAGCCGCCCTGCTTCTCCGTCATCGACATGCCCGCGATCAGCCCGCGCTTGGATGTCGGCTCCCGCAGCCCGAAGTCGTACTCGGTCGCCGCCAGCAGCGGCTCGTACCGCGCCGCCAGCTCCGGGTTCGCCCGCAACGCCGGGATCGCCGCATAGGTCATCGAGATCGGGCAGCTGTGCCCGGCCTCGACCTGGCCCCAGACGTAGAACTTCGCCGCCCGCGCCGCGTGCGCGCCTTCACGCGGGTCCCGCCACGGCGTCCCGTGCAGCCCGTGCTCGACCGCGACCGTCATCAGGTCGTGCCAGTGCGGGTGGAACTCGACCTCGTCGATCCGGTGGCCGTAACGGTCGTGGGTGCGCAGCACCGGCTCGTGCTCGTTGACCAGCCGGCCCCAGTCCTGGGCCAGCTCGCTGCCGGCCAGCCGGCCCAGCTCATGCACCTCGGCCGCGGCCCAGCCCGCCCCGGCCCGCTCGAGGCCGTCCAGCAGCGCCGGTTCGGCGGCGACGTCGTGGCCGTTCAGCGGCGGGACCTGGTTGACGACGTCATGCGTGGCGGGCATCGGAACCTCCTAGAGCGCGAAGGACGAACGCGCGCAGAGCGGCGACGTCCTGTTCGTTTCCACTGGTCAACGGGCCGATCAAGACCTCGGCGGCGGCCCCCACGAGCGCGGCCGCGGTGATCCGGCCGTCCTGCGGCGGCAGCGAGCCGTCCCGCACGCCGGCGGCGACGTGCTCGGCGACGACGTCGGTGAACGCGCGACGGAACTCGAGCCGTTCGGCGTCGATGAGCGCGTCGACCGGCTCGGCCAGCAGGGCGTAGGCCTGCCGGGGGGCCTTGAGGGCGCGCTGGGCGAACGTCTCGAACACGGCCAGGACCCGCTCGGCGGGCAAGCCCAGCCCCGCCGACGCCGCCCGGACCGCCTCGACCTCCCGCGTCACGACCTGCCGGAACACGTGCACGACCAGGTCGGCCTTGGTGGGGAAGTGGCGGTACACGCTGCCGACGGCCACCCCGGCCCGCTCGGCGACCGCGGCGACGGAACAGCCGCTGTAGCCGCGCTCGGCCAGCTGGCCGAGCGCGGCGGAGACGATCGTCTCGCGCTGCGCGTCGAGGCGTTCCTGCACCTTCGGGGTGCGGCGGTAGGGCACATCAAGAAGTGAAGCACTGATTCATTGCTTCAGTCAACGCTCCAAGACTCGCCGCAGAATCGGCTCGAGCAGCGGACGCAGGGGAGCGGCGAACCCGAACACGATCCGCCGCGTCACCCGGATCCCGCCGTCGACCGGCACGCAGGAGAAGGACGCCTCGAACGTCGACACCCGGCGCGCCAGCCCGGTTCTTCAGCCGGTCGGGAAGCACGACGTCGACCCGCTCACCGGGAGTCAGCGTCATCCGGGACACGATCTTCGGGCCCGGCCCCAGTCCGGGCAGCACCGAGCGGAACCGGAACCCGGTCACGTCCCCCTCGCGCCAGACCGCCTGCGACCTCAACCCCGGCTCCGGCGCCCTCTACAAGCACTACCCGATCCTCGACGTCCTCATCGGACACACCCCGGCGACCTCGAACCCGAACGCTTCATCGCCGCCTGGACCGACCACGCCGTCACGGCCCTCAACCTGCTTCCCTGAGAAACCGTTCCACCGCACCGGGGGAGCGCAGCTCCACGACGTCCACACCGGACTCCGCCAGCACCCGCCGCAGCCCCGGCAACGACCGCCGCCGGTACCCCAGCACCCACCACCAGAAGTCCGCCCGCTCCCGGCCCCGCCGCACCGCCCGCCAGACACACCGCACCAGCGAGAAGTTCAGCAACACCACCGTGTCGGCCACCGCCAGCCGCACCTCCAGCACGTCGTACGGCCCGAGATCACCCTCCAGCACCCACCGCGGCCCGGCCACCAGCTCCCGCTGCCGCGCCACCCACTCCACCCGCGACAACCCCGCGAGCCCGCCCGCCCAGAACACCGCGTCCAGCTCCACCACCGGCAACCCGCACACCACACCGAGCCGCCGCGCGAACGTCGACTTCCCGGCACCACCACGCCCCAGCACCAGCACCCGCTCCACCCCGCCATCCTCACCCGGACTTGCCCTGGAGCGCACTCCAGCTCCTACGGTCGAAACCATGGGCACCCCTCAGCACAAGATCGGCTCCGGCTTCGGCGCCACCAGCACCACGGCGGACGTCCTCGACGGCATCGACCTCACCGGCAAGCTCGCCCTCGTCACCGGCGGCTACTCCGGCATCGGCCTCGAAACCACCCGCGCCCTCGCCGGCGCCGGCGCGCACGTCGTCGTCCCGGCCCGCCGCCCCGCCGTCGCCGAGGAAGCACTCACCGGCATCACCGGCGCCGAAGTCGGCGAACTCGACCTCGCCGACCTGGACAGCGTCCACACCTTCGCCGGCCGCTTCCTCGCCACCGGCCGCCGCCTCGACATCGTCATCACCGGCGCCGGCATCATGGCCACCCCCGAAACCCGCGTCGGCCCCGGCTGGGAAGCCCAGTTCGCCACCAACCACCTCGGCCACTTCGCCCTGGTGAACCGCCTCTGGCCCGCCATCACCGACGGCGCCCGCGTCGTCGCCGTCTCCTCCCGCGGCCACCACTTCTCACCGATCCGCTGGACCGACCCCCACTTCGAAACCGGCTACGACAAGTGGCTCGCCTACGGCCAGGCCAAGACCGCCAACATCCTCTTCGCCGTCCAGCTCGACCGCCTCGGCCAAGCCAGGGGAGTGCGCGCCTTCGCCCTGCACCCCGGCTCGATCCTCACCCACCTCGTCCGCCACATCCCGCAGGACGAACGCGTCGCCCAAGGCTGGATCGACGAAAACGGCACCCCCAGCACCTACTTCAAGACCCCCGAAGCCGGCGCCGCCACCCAGGTCTGGGCCGCCACCTCACCGCGGCTCGACGGCCTCGGCGGCGTCTACCTCGAAGACTGCGACATCGCCGAACCCGCCCCCGCCGGCGACGGCGTCACCGACGCCGGCCTCCGCCACGGCGTCCGGCCCTACGCCACCGACCCCGCCGAAGCCGACCGCCTCTGGACCCTCTCGGCCGGCCTCACCGGCGTCGACGCCTTCGCTACTTCCCGGTGATCACACCCACCGCGATCCCCAGGATCGCCGTGTTGTAGACGAACGACACCACGCTGTGCGTCAGCACCGTGTACCGGATCGGCCGCGCCCGCACCTCCACATCGGACGTCGCGAACGACGTCCCCACCGTGAACGCGAAGTACGCGAAATCAAGCAAGTTGGGCCGCTCCGTGGCCGGAAACCGCAACCCCGGCTCCGGCGCGGCCTGGTAGTGCAGGTGGGCATAACGGTCCGCGTACCCGAAGTGCAGCAGGATCCACGCCGCCAGCACCGCCGGCACCGCACTGATCTGCAGCACCGACGCCATCTCGTCGTCCTCGTCGGCGATCGCGTTCGCCACCAGGATCAACCCACCCGCCGTCATCCCGACAACACTCACCACCAGCGTCGCCGCGAAGTTCCACCGCCGCCCCAGGAGACTGTGCAACCACGACGGCTCCGCCTCGTCACCCACCAGCCGGTACCGCCGGATCCGCACCCACCGCGACACGATCGCCACCAGCGCGAACACGTCCCACGCCAGCAGGAACACCACGTCCAGCCCGGTGTTCGGCGCGATCAACCACCCCAGCCCCAGCAACACCAGCAGGAACTCCGCACACCGGTACCAGATCCTCCGCAGCCACCGCATCGCGCGAAACTAACGGCCCCACGCCCCGACGGCACCCGGGATCACCTGGTCAGGTGGCCCGGGGGACCAGCGCGACCAGATACCGGCAGGGGAGCGACCCCGGGTTCTCGAACACCCGGTCCGGCGCGGACCCCAGCTGCAGGCAGTCCCCGGCGTCCAGCTCGTGTACCTCGGTGCCCTCCCGCATCCGCAGCTGCCCGGCCAGCACCCAGATCTGCTGGTGCAGGAACGTGCTCGCCCGCAACGGCACCGCCGCACCCGCCGGCAGCTCGATCTCCACCAGCTCCAACGGCCGCCCGGACGCGGGGGAGAGCGACCGGCGCCGGTACCCGGAATCCGGATCCACCCACACCGGCTGCTCCGCCGCCCGCACCAACCGCCGCTCGTCACCCTCGGCCCGCGCGATCAGCTCCGTCAGCGTCATCCCCAGCGCGGCCGACAGCTTCGCCAGCAACGCCGCCGTCGGCTGGACGTCACCCCGCTCGATCTTCCCGATCATCGCCCGGGACACCCCCGAGTCCTCGGCCAGCACGGCGACGGACAGGCCTCGGGACGTCCGCGCCGTATGCACGGTCGCCGCCAGCCGAAGAGTCAGGGGATCGGTCATCACTTGATACTATACGACTCGATATGGCTACCATAGGAGCCATGAAAGTCCGAGACGCCACCCCGGACGACGCAGCCGTCTGCGCCGCCATCTACGCGCCCTACGTCACCGACACGGTGATCTCCTTCGAAACCGAACCACCCGACACCGAAGAAATGGCCCGCCGCATCGCCGGCGCGCACGCTTGGCTCGTCCTCGAGGAAGACGGACAGGTACGGGGGTTCGCCTACGCCGGCCCGTTCGCCAAGCGCGCCGCGTACCGGTGGTCGTGCGAGACGAGCATCTACCTGGAACCCGGCCGACGCCGGACAGGCGCCGGCCGCACGTTGTACGAGACGTTGTTCAGCAGCCTGCGGGAACGCGGATACCGGCGGGCGTTCGCCGGGATGACGATGCCGAACGACGCGAGTGCCGGACTGCACCGCGCACTGGGGTTCGAGCCCGCGGGCGTCTACCGCAAGGTGGGCTGGAAGCACGGAGCCTGGCGTGACGTCGCCTGGGTCCAGAAGGACCTCTCGGACGACGAGGGAGCGCCGGATCCCGGTTACTTGACATAATGTACATTATCGGCACTAGGGCAGTGCCTGCGGCGGACGCCCAAGAGGGGCGAAAGAAGCCGAACTCGACGGGGATTCTTCGCCAGGACGGCTTCTCCTGAGAGAACGGCCAGGAGCGGGGTGCCAGCGTCGTCGTACGGAGTCTCCTGAGTCTCAGGGGTGCCCAGGAAGGGTTTCTTGGGACCGCGAGAGACATCCCCTGGAGCCGCGGATTCGATGTCCAGTCACCCGACCGCAAAACGTCACGGTGACGAAACTAGAGTACCCAATGTTAGGCCGAACGCACGTCAGCGAGACTTGACGGGCTCATCGGGCGTCATCCGGAGATCTGCCCTCGGCCGGCTTCAGGCCCAGGCGCCCCAGGTGGCAGTCGAACATGTGTGCGCATACCCCGCGGTGTGTCAGATGAGCCGTCAGAGGGCCTCGAAGGCCGTCAGGTGAGATCCGGGATCCCCCGGAAGCGGATCCCTGGCGATTCCGACATTTCATGCATAATGGCAATTATGCATGAAATCGGACGGGACCCGGTGAGCGGAATTGTCGGTGCCGTACGGTACAAGATCCACCATGAAGGTTTCCGAGGCCCAGCAAGCCTTCTTCGCCGCCCGCCGGCCGCGCAAGGACTCGCCGCACACCACTGACGCCTACCGCCGGGATCTGGCCGGGATCACCACTCTCCTGGTTTCGGAGCTCGGCCGCCCCGCCGAGGACCTGGCGGTCGCCGACCTCACCGGGCAGGCCCTGCGCTCGGTGTTCGGGGTGTTCGCGGACGGGCACGCGAAGAGCTCGGTGCTGCGGGCCTGGTCGACGTGGAACCAGTTCCTGACGTTCTGCGTGGCGGACGGGCTGCTGGCGGGCAACCCGATGGGTGCGGTGGCGCGGCCGCGGACGCCGGCGTTGACGCCGAAGCCGTTGCGGGGTGAGGAAACCCCGGAGCAGCTCTTGTCGGCGGCGGCCGCCGGTTCGCGGCGGGCGCGGGACCCGTGGCCGGAGCGGGACGTGCTGGTGATCGCGCTGGGGCTGGTGGCGGGGTTGCGGGCGGCGGAGATGCGGGCGCTGACGCCGCGGTCGCTGGTCGGGCGCGCCGGTGAGCTGCGGTTGCACGTGAAGGGGAAGGGCAGCCGGGATCGGTCGATCCCGGTGCAGCCGGTGCTGGCGGAGCTGATCGAGCGGTACCGGGAGTCGTGCCGGGTGCGGTTCCCGGGTGTGCGGTCCTCCCCTGGTTCGCCGTTGCTGGTGGACCGCGCGGGTGAGCCGATCGGCCGGGGCGCGCTGGAGTACCTGGTGAAGTCGTGTTACCGGGGTGCGGGTTTGCACGACCGGGTGCCGGTGGGTGCGAACCTGCACGCGTTGCGGCACACGTTCGCGACGCGGTTGGCGGAGGACGGTGCGACGGCGTCGGAGATCATGGCGCTGCTGGGTCACGCGAGCTTGGCGACGAGCCAGAACTACATCGAGGCGACGGGCCGGGAGCAGCGTGCGGCGGCGGCGAGCAACCGCACTTACCGCGCTTTGGACGGCTTGAGCTGATCGGCGACTCGGTGCGGGTGGGTCAGCGGAGTTGTTCGAGGTCCTTGGCGGCGCGGGCGATGTCGGCGGCGAGGCCGCGCAGCTCTCCCGCGTCGGCGCCGTCGTCGGCGGCGGTGACGATGTCCTCGGCGGCGCAGCGGAGCTGGAACAGGCGGTCCTGCAGTGCGGCGATTTCCGTGTCGGACAGCACAACGGCGTCTTCGGGGAGGCCGCTGCGTTGCAGCGCGGTCCGGCGTTCGTAGGCGCGCTGGCGGCAGGACTGGCCGCAGTAGCGGCGGCGGCGGCCGACGTTGCCGCCTTCGGGGAGGCGTCGGCCACACCAGCCGCAGTGCTTCGGGGCGCCGCGGCGGGCCGGGGCCAGGTCGTCCACGGGTGGCTGGGCTAGTTCGGCGGCTTCCCTCACCCGGGAGACCCTAGCTGGCCATCGTCTGCTCATGCCGGGGTCATGGCGGAAGTGCACACTTGAGGGATGCGCGCGTCTTTCCCGTACCTGGCTGATCCGCTCCCCCGTGCCTTCGCGCACCGTGGCTGGCACCTCGATGAGCTGGCGGGGCTGGAGAACTCGCTGCCGGCGTTCCAGCGGGCGTTCGCGGAGGGGTACCGGTACATCGAGACGGACGTGCACGCGACGGCGGACGGTGTGGTGGTGGTGCACCACGACACGCACCTGGACCGGACGACGGACGGGTCGGGGGCGATCGCGGCGCAGACGTGGGAGCAGCTGAAGAACGTGAAGGTCGGGGGCAAGGTCGCGCTGTCGCGGCTGGAGGACGTGCTGGAGGAGCTGCCGGAGGCGCGGTTCAACATCGATGTGAAGGTCGATCGGGCGGTGGAGCCGTTCGTGGAGGTGCTGGCGCGGACGGGTGCGCGGGACCGGGTGGCGGCGGCGTCCTTCTCGGACGCGCGGCTGGCGCGGTTGCGGAAGCTGGCGGGGCCGAAGCTGGTGACGGCGGTCGGGCCGCGGTCGGTGCTGGCCCTGTGGGCGCGCGGGAAGCTGCCGCTGCTGCCGCTGGGCGGGCTGGTGCTGGGGGTGATGGCGCAGGTGCCGGTGCGGCAGGGGGCATTGCGGGTGGTGGACAAGGCGTTCGTGTCGATGGCGGGGCGGTCCGGGATCGAGGTGCACACGTGGACGATCGACGATCCGGCGGAGATGCGGACGCTGCTGGACCTCGGGGTGCACGGGATCGTGACGGATCGGCCGGACCTGCTGCGTGAGGTGCTGATCGAGCGGGGCACCTGGCAGCAGGCGTGACGGGAATTTTGTCCACCTGTTCGCCGGAGTGACCGGTTCGTGCCGGTCTCGCTAGCGTGGGTTTCCGCCCGGTTCCGGGCTTCCTTGGGGAGGGAATCCATGCGAAGACGTGCTGTTGTGCTGCTCTGCGCCGTGCTGGCGTTGCTGGGTCTGGTCGCTGTGCCGGGTGCGGCGGTGGGGCCGCCGCCGAATTCGGAGCCCTACACGGCTCCGGTGGATCAGCCGTTGTCGCTGGACGAGTGTCATGTGGACATGCGGCATGGCTATTACGTGAAGAGCGCCTTCGGGGCGTGCTGGTTCACGGAGCTGAAGTTCGCGCACTACGCGTGCCCGGAGCCGGAGTGCGTGGTGGACGGGACGGCGTCGGCGTACGTGTTTTCGACGTTGAACGTGCTGAAGGACTCGCGGCAGGTGGCGTTGGCGCATCGGCTGGTGAACTGGCGGACGGACAACGTGGCGGACACGGCGCGGTTCGGGGTGTCGATCCTGTGCGGGCCGCCGACGGGTGGTGCCGGGTTCTGTGACCGGTCGGTCGTGCCGGTGGTGAAGAGCATCGCGGAGTGGAAGGCGGCTCCCGACGTCACGGAGGTGTTCTCGCTGGACGGCGAGGATCCGCCGGCGACGGGGGCGTCGGCGGCGGTGGCCGCGGAGAAGCGGACGTCGTACACCGTGTCGTCGCGGCTGGTGGCGGAGACGGACGGCCGGTTCACGTTGACGGGGTCGTCGATGGGGACGGGTGTGCGGTGCGACGTGGCGCGGCAGTCGGATCCGGCGTACGTGCGGGGTGCGGACTGCGTGCTGCGGACGTGGTTCACGCCGATGTTCGACTTCTCGGCGGGTGAGCTGCCGATCGCGGAGACGGGGCGGTTCGTGCGGGACGTCGCGCCGGCCGGGCGGTACGCGGGTTATCCGGGGACGTCGGGTGGGTCGGCCGGGTTCACCGGGCCGCAGAACCGGTTGTTCTACGACGTCGCGGCGCGGCAGGCGCACCGGGTGGCGGCCGAGGCGCGGTGTGCGAGTACGTGGGGGCCGTTCTGGAACCGGCACTCGGGTGGGCTGACCAACGTGTGCGGTGCTTATCCGGTCGACGAGAGCGTGCAGGGTGCTTCGGCGACGTCGTCGTTCACGGTGCGGCCGGTGCTGGACACCGACCACGCGGAGTTCGTGCGGCGGTTCACCCGGTTCCTGGCGGAGAACCACGTGCTGGACGGGGACGGGTACTACTTCTATCCCCTGCCGTGACGCCGGGGCCGGGCCGGGGGCTGCTCCCCCGGCCCGGCGCCGGCGTCAGCGGGGTGGTTTGCCGTTCCAGGCGGCGTCCCAGGTCTTGGGGCCGAGGAGGCCGGAGTCCTTGATGCCGTTGGCGCGCTGGAGGGCGAGGACGGCTTCCTTGGTCTTCTCGAGGTAGCAGCCGGTGCCGGTGAAGCCGTAGCCGAAGGCGTTCATGCGGAGCTGGAACGTCTTGAGCGGGGCGGCGCAGTCGCCGTAGGCGTAGACGACGCCCGGCCACGCCGGTTTGCCGCTCGGGGGTGGCGGGGTGGGTGCGGGGGCCGGTCCCCCGCCACCGATGTAGGCGGAGTCGGCGTAGCTGGGGACGCGCTTGCTGCGGGCGTCGCCGTCGCCGGAGAGCTTGAGCATGCCGGCGCACTGCCAGGGCTGCCAGCCGCGCATCCGGTAGAGGTACAGGGCGCGGTAGTCCTGTTCGTGGGGGGCGGCCTGGTCGGGGCGGCCGGTGCCGCCGACGCTGCGCCAGGTGGGGAGGTCGAACTGGTAGGCGCCGTAGTAGCCGTTGCCGGTGTTGGTGGCGTAGCGGCCGCTCGACTCGCACATGCGCAGCTTGGCCCAGGCGCTCGACGCGGGGTCCGCGGAGGCGATGGCGGGGACGGTCAGCTGCAGACCCAAAGCGGCGAAGGCGAGAAGCAGGGTTCTCGCCACGGTGCGTCGGCGGTTGTGGATCATGCGAGCACAGTAAGAGGGTGCCTCTTTGACCACAAGAGACACACTGCTCGCACGAGTCTCACACGAAACACCGTTCACGCCGGCGAGCGACACGCCGTGACGCGTCGAATGTGATTGCCACGGAAGTGGCGGATGATCACGGTGCGACGAACCGGACACGGTTTCGGCGAACTTCGGGACCGGCGGCGGCACTGCCCAGTAGTCTCCGCGCTGACCTGGACGTTCTTGACCCTGAGGAGCCGTGGATGACGCTGGCCGGAACGCGCTCGACCAAGCGCGAGCGCTGGGGCTGGTATTTCTACGACTGGGCGAATTCGCCGTTCTATTCGTCGACGACGACGGTGTTCGGCGCGCTCTACATGAGCACGATCGCGGCCGAGGACGCGAAGTCGAACTTCACCCTTAACGGGGACCACGCTTGTGTCGACGCGTCCGGCGCGTCGGACACGCTGCACAACTGCGACGTGAGTTTGTTCGGGCTGCACTTCCCGGCCGGCTCGACGTGGGGCTACCTGCTGTCGGTGGCGACCGTGGTGCAGGTGCTGGTGCTGCCGATCGCGGGCGCGGTGGCCGACCGCAGCCGCAACAAGCGGCGGATCCTGGGCGGGTTCGCGTTCCTGGGCGCGGCCGCGGCGGCGGCGATGTTCTTCATGGCCGGGTCGGACTGGCAGCTGGGCGCGGCGCTGTTCATCGTGGCGAACATCGGGTACGGCGGATCGCTGGTCGTCTACTACTCGTTCCTGGTGGACATCGGCGGGCCGGACGAGCGGGACGACATCTCGGCGAAGGGCTGGGCGTTCGGGTACCTGGGTGGTGGCCTGGCGCTGGCGTTGCAGCTGGGGTTCTACCTCGGTCACGACGCCTTCGGGGTGTCCAAGGGCACGGCGGTGCAGATCTGCTTCCTGACCTCGGGGCTGTGGTGGGCGTTGTTCACCGTTCCCTCGGTGCGGGCGCTCCCCCGCGACCACACGCCGGTGGACGTGGCGCCGGGGACGTCGGTGCTGCGGGCGGGGTTCGGCGAGCTGCGGCGGACGATCGTCTCGGCGAAGGCGTTCCCGCTGACGCTGGCGTTCCTGGGCAGCTACCTGATCTTCACCGACGGCATCACCACGGTGGTGGCGGTCTCGGCGCAGTACGGCAAGGACGAGCTGCGGTTCGGCGACGAAGTGCTGATCATGACGATCCTGGTGATCCAGTTCGTGGCGTACCTGGGTGGCACGCTGCACGGGCTGGTGGCGCGGCGGTACGGGGCGAAGCGGACGATCCTGGGCAGCCTGGTGCTGTGGATCGTGGTGCTGGTCGGGGCGTACTTCATCCAGCCGGGGAAGGTGGTGCAGTTCCTGGCGGTGGCGGTGGGGATCGGGCTGGTGCTGGGCGGGACAAACGCGCTGTCGCGGTCGCTGTTCAGCCAGATGATCCCGCAGGGCAAGGACGCGCAGTACTACTCGCTCTACGTCGTGGGCGAGCGCGGGACGTCGTGGCTGGGGCCGCTGGTGTTCGCGGGGGTCGGGCAGGCGACGGGGTCGTTCCGGCTGGCGATCGTGGCGCTGGTGATCTTCTTCGTGGCCGGTCTGGTGCTGGTCGCGCTGGTCCCGGTGCGGCGCGCGATCGTGGCCGCGGGCAACCGTCCGCCCGAGGTGCTGTAGTCCCCGATAGGGTCGGCTGTCGTGACCTCGCTGAACGACCGGGCCTCCGGCCCCGATCCCACGGACGCGCTGTCGTCGGTTCCCGCGGCCGGTTCGCGCCGCGGGACGCCGCCGGTGGGCCGGCTGAAGTTCTGTTACGGGCCGATGGACTGCGGGAAGTCGACGCTGGCGCTGCAGATCGACCACAACCACGCGCGCCAGGGCAGACGGGGGCTGGTGCTGGTGCGCCACGACCGCTCGGGCGCGCCGCAGATCTCCAGCCGGATCGGGTTGAGCCGGCAGGCGGTGGAGGTCGGCGAGGACACCGACGTGCGTGACCTGGTGCGGCAGGAGTGGGCGCGCGGGCAGCACGTGGACTACGTGGTGGTGGACGAGGCGCAGTTCCTCTCCCCCGGGCAGGTCGACCAGCTGGCCGAGCTGGCCGACGAGGTCCAGATCGACGTCTACTGCTTCGGGATCGCGACGGATTTCCGGAGCAAGCTGTTCCCGGGGGCCGCACGTCTGTTCGAACTGGCGGACGAGCTGCAGCCGGTTCAGGTGGAGGTCTTGTGCTGGTGCGGGCTGACCGGCCGGTTCAACGCGCGGGTGCTCGACGGCGAAGTTGTGCGCGAAGGCGATACGGTGGTCGTGGCAGATACCGAACAATCCGTAGTTGAAACTTCAGCTTCAGCACGATTTGAGGCCGAAACGGCTACTTTGCGTTATCAGGTATTGTGTCGTCGCCACTTTCGGGCGGGTGACCTGGGGCCCGTTACCGCTCATCACGGTCAGTTACGGTTGACCTGAGAGATGCCCGAGTAGCCCATCCGGGGGATATCAGCACTAAGAAGGCCGTATTGACGTCACGCCGGAGCGCGAAATGCCTCCTACTAGTGGAAGCTGATCCCGGCGGGTGACGCAGCTCATCGTGAGCAACGACATGGTGAACCGGGAATCCCCGGAGACCCTGAGTCGTTGCATAGGGTGAGCACCACCCTGGCTCCACCCCGGAGCTGACTGAAAGGACCCATCATGGCCGACCGTGTTCTTCGTGGAAGCCGGCTGGGAGCGGTCAGCTACGAGACCGACCGCAACCACGACCTCGCCCCGCGACGCACCGTGCGCTACGCCTGCCCCAAGAACCACGAGTTCGAGGTGCCGTTCTCCGACGACGCCGAGATCCCGACGGTGTGGGAATGCCGGCTGCACGGCAGCGAGTCCGAGATCGTCGATGGCGGGCAGCCCGAGCAGAAGAAGGTCAAGCCGCCGCGGACCCACTGGGACATGCTGCTTGAGCGGCGCACCATCCCCGAGCTCGAGGACCTGCTGAACGAACGTCTCGCCGAGCTGAAGGGCCGCCGGACCTCCCGGTCCGCGTGACCTCTTCGGGACTCGGCTCGTAGCCTGCTCCCACCACAACGGAAAGGCCCCCGCGACCTCCCCCCGCGGGGGCCTTTCGCATGCCCGGAGGACTGGGCACCGGCACGCGGCACCTACCGGCCGTGAGGGGCACCCTCAGGGCTTTTACGTCCCTGAGGGTGCCCCTCACGGCCAACGGCTGAACGGACCTTCCAGGGCCGCCCACTGCAGCAGCATGATCGTCTTGGCGTCGGCGATCTCCCCCGTGCCCACCATGGCCAGGGCCTCCTTGAACGGCAGCTCGACCACCTCGATGTCCTCCCCCTCCTCCGCGAGCCCGCCGCCGGCGCCGCGCTCGGCCGGGCGGTACGGCGCCGCGTAGCAGTGCAGCCGCTCGGTGACCGAGCCCGGGCTCGTGAAGACGTCGAACACGTGCTCCAGCTCACCGATGCGGACGCCGGTCTCCTCCTGCGCCTCGCGGCGGATGGCCGTCTCGGGGTCCTGGTCGTCCAGGAGCCCGGCCGCGGCCTCCAGCAGCATCCCGTCGGGGTGATCGTTGACGTAGACCGGGTAACGGAACTGCCGGGTCAGCAGCACCGTGGCGCCCTCGAGGTCGTAGAGCAGCACGGTGGCGCCGTTGCCGCGGTCGTAGGTCTCACGCTGCTCGGTCGTCCGGTGCCCGTCGCCGCGGTCGTAGTCGAACGTCGTGCGGCGCAGCACGTGCCAGCCGGCCGCGAGCAGCTCGACGTCGGTGACGCGCACCCGCGGATTCCGGTCCAGGTCACGGCCCGCCTGGTCGAGGCCGGTGCGGCCCCGGTGGTCGGGGACGTCGAGGCCGGGCACGCTTGTCGAAGAAGTCATGCCGCGACCATAATGTGCACGACTCGGAACGAACAAGGAGGATCGTGCATGCTGGTCGGGGAACGCCGCGAACTGCTGCTAGGCCGGCTGGCCGCCGAAGGCAAGGTGCTGGCCAAGGACGTCGCGGCCGAGCTCGGCGTCTCAGAGGACAGCATCCGCCGCGACCTGCGGGACCTCGCCTCGGCCGGCCTCTGCCAGCGTGTCTACGGCGGTGCGCTGCCCGTCTCCCCCGCTGTCGCCGACTACGCGAGCCGGACGTCGATCGCCGTCGCGGGCAAGGACCGGGTGGCCGCCCTCGCCGCCGGCCTGGTCCGGCCGGGGTCGACGGTCATCCTCGACGGCGGGACCACCACCCTGGCCGTCACGAAGGCGCTGCCCCGTGACCTGGTGGCGACGGTCGTGACGCACAGCCCGACCGTCGCCGCCGCGCTGCTGGACCACGAGGGCATCGAGGTGTTCCTGCTGGGCGGACGCCTGTTCCGGCACTCCGCGGTCACCTGCGGCGCGGCCGCGGCCGAGGCCGCTCAGGCGATCAGCGCCGACGTCTTCCTGCTCGGCGTCACCGGCGTCCACCCCGAGGCCGGGCTGACCACCGGCGACGCCGAGGAAGCCGCGATGAAGCGGACGCTGGCCCGGCGCGCGGCCGACACGTACGTGCTGGCGAGCGCCGAGAAGCTCGGCGCGGCGTCGCGGTGCGCGGTCTTGCCCTTCGCCGACGTCGCCGGAATCATCACCGACGCCGACGAGACCGAGCCGAACGTGCGGAAACTTGCAGAACTCGGCGTCGAGCTGCGGCTCGCCGGCCGTTGAGGGGGAACCACATGACCGAGCACCGGGTGAAGTTCGCGGCGCTGTTCGACGCCGAGGTCCGGCCGCACAATGAGCGCTTCCGGGCCGCGGCGGCCGTCACCCGCGGCGAGGACGTCCTGGACGTCGGCTGCGGGACCGGCGAGTCCACCCGGGAGGCCGCTCGGGCCTCGGTGACCGGGACCGTCCTCGGCGTCGACGTCTCCGAGGCGGCGATCGCGACGGCCTCAGAACGCGGAGAAGCGACGTTCGCGGTCGCCGACGCGCAAACGCACCCGTTCCCGGCCGTGCGGTTCGACGTCGCGCTCAGCCGGTTCGGCTCGATGTTCTTCCCCGACCCGCCCGCGGCCTTCGCGAACATCGCGCGCGCCCTGCGGCCCGGCGGGCGCCTGGTGCTGCTCGTCTGGCAGGAGCGTGACCGCAACGAGTGGTACTCCGTGCTCCACGACGCGCTGGCGCCCGGCACGACACCGCCACCCGCCGGTGCGCACTTCTCCCTCGGCCACCCCGAGCGCACGCGGGCGCTGCTCGAAGGCGCGGGCCTCACCGGCGTCGAGTTCACCGGAGTGCGCGAACCCGTCTGCTACGGGCCCGACACCGCGACCGCGGTCGAGTTCACCCTCGGCCTCAAGGACGCGAAGGAACTGCTCGCCGGGCAGGACGAAGACGCCGCCGTGGATCGGCTGCGCACGGCGTTCACCGCGCACGAGACCCCCGACGGCGTCTTCCTTGGCTCCAGAGCCTGGATCGTGACGGCGCTCAGCCGCGCTTGAACAGCCGCTTCAGCTGCTGCGTCCGGCGCTGCACGCCCCACGTCGCCACCCGCAGGAACGCCTCGCGGATGATCGAGCCGCTCATCTTCGACTCGCCGATCTCGCGCTCGGTGAACGTGATCGGCACCTCGACGATCTCGAACCCGGCGTCGGCCGTGCGCAGCGTCAGGTCGATCTGGAAGCAGTAGCCGTGCGAGTTGACCTCGTCCAGGGCCAGCTTCTCCAGCACCGGGCGCCGGTACGCGCGGAACCCGGCGGTGATGTCGCGCACGCGCATTCCCAGCGCGAGCTGCGAGTAGACGTTGGCTCCGCGGGAGAGGATCTGCCGGTTGACCGGCCAGTTCACCACGCTGCCGCCGGGCACGTACCGCGAGCCGATGGCCAGGTCGGCGTCGCCGACCGCGTCCAGCAGCCGCGGCAGGTCCTCCGGCGCGTGCGAGCCGTCGGCGTCCATCTCGACGATCGTGTTGTACTCCCGCGCCAGCCCCCACCGGAACCCGGCGATGTAGGCGGCACCCAGGCCGGACTTCTCCGTCCGGTGGAGCACGTGGACGCGCTCGTTGGCCGCGGCGCGCTCGTCGGCGAGCTCACCGGTCCCGTCCGGGCTGCCGTCGTCCACGACCAGCACGTCCACATCCGGAAGTGCCTTGTGCAGGCGGTCCAGGATCGGCCCGAGGTTCTCCCGCTCGTTGTAGGTCGGGATCACCACCAGCACCGGCTCGATTCCCCGGGCCCCCCGCGGCGCCTGCGACATCCGTGCTCCTCCGATATCCCCGGCGGTCAGTCCGCCGTGTCCCCTGCCGTGCCGGCGCTGCTGCGCCGGGTGCGAAAACGGAGTACGAGCCCGCCGGCCACCCCGGCGATCGCCAGTGCCAGCAACCCGTACTCCGTCCACGCACCGAGTCGATCCGACAGCGTAGTCTGCGTGCGCAGCGGCACGCGCCCGACCAGGGAGTCGGCCGTGAAAAGGCCGGTTGAGCTGGTGATCGTGCCATCGGGCGCGACGATGGCGCTGACCCCTGAGACGGCGGACACCACGACCGACCGGCTGTGCTCGACCGCCCGCAGCCGCGACATCGCCAGCTGCTGCACGCTCATCTCGCTGTCCCCGTACCAGGCGTTGTTGGTCGGCACGACCAGCAGCTCGGCCCCGTCGCGGACGGCGTCGTGGGCGGGGTAGTCGAACGCGGCCTCGTAGCAGACGAACACCCCGACCCGGGTGCCGGCGACGCCCAGCGTCTGGTTGGCGCCGTCACCCGGGACCATGTCGACGGTCTCCTGGTCCACGAACGGCGTGACGAGCGCGGCGAGCTTGCGGGCGGGCACGTACTCGCCGAAGGGCACCAGCTGCTGCTTGGCGTAGCGCTGCCCGGGCCCGGTGTTCGGGTCCCAGGTGATGACGGAGTTTTGGATGTGCCGGTCCGGCAGCACGTACAGCGCGCCGATCAGGGCCGGGACGCCGAAGTTCGCGACGAGCTGGTCGACCTGCGGGTCCGGGCCGTTGACGGTGGTGGCGCTCTCCGGCCACAGAACCAGGTCCGGCTTCGGGACCTTCCCGGCGCGGATCGCGTCCAGCAGCCGGTTGCTCTCGGCGATGGTGTTGCGGCGCAGCAGGTCCCGCTCGCCCTGCAGCGCGAGGCCGATGTCCGGGGCGTTGCCCTGCACGGTGGCGATGGTGCGCTCGCCGTCCTGGGCGGCGGTCCCGATGGTCGGCCACAGCGCCAGGCCCGCGACGACGGGCAGCACCGTGCCGACGGCGGCCAGGACGTTGCGCCGGGCGCGCAGTGCGGGCCGGTGCGCGTCACGGGTGTCCCAGAGCCGTCCGGCGAGCGCGGCGAGGCAGAAGCCGCTGACGACGACGGCGAGGCCGACCAGTGGCGCGCCGCCGATGGAGGCGAGCGGCAGGAACGCGCCTTCGGGCTGGCTGAACGCGACCCGGCCCCACGGGAACCCGCCGAAGGGGAACCACGCGCGCGGCGTCTCCATGGCGATGAAGATCAGCGCGCCCCACAGCGGCGCGAGCGGCAGCCGGGCCACCAGCGTGATGAGCCCGCCCGCCAGGCCGTAGTAGAGCGCCAGCGCGCCCGACAGGCCGAGCCACGGCCACGGGCCGAAGTCCGGGCCGAGGAAGTCCAGCAGCCAGGTCAGCAGCGGCAGGAAGAAGACGAGCCCGAACGCGAAGCCGTAACCGAATGCGCCCCGGAAGCCGCGGCCGCGCAGCACGAGCGCGAACCCGGCGAAGGCGAGCGGGGCGAGCCACCACAGCGGGCGCGGCGCGAAGCTCAGGTAATAGGCGAATCCGGACACTAGTGCGCCGGCCAGCCGCAGCAGCCACGCTCGCGGGAAGCGCCGGGTTCGGGTGGATTGCTGCGAAGCGCCCGGTTCGGGGTCCGCCACGGTGACTGCCACAGGTGCTGACTCTAGGTGCCCGGCGTGAAGTCGTCGTAGACGACCTCGCCCGCGCGCACCGTGCGCAGGCAGCGCGGCAGCTCCGCACCGGGCTCGAGGCGCGGCAGCGGCGGCACGCCGGCGCGGGGGTCGGTGGACCAGCGCTGCACGCGGGTGTCCGGGGTGGCGACGACGAGGTCGGTCGCGTCCCAGATCGCGTAGTGCGCCGGCGCGCCCGGGGCCAGGCTCCCGGTGATGCCGTCGTTGACGCCGGCGGCGCGGTGCCCGGCGCGGGTGTGCGCGGTGAACGCGGCGCGCGGCGACAGGCCCGCACCCGGCGTCCGGTGGTAGGCGGCCGCGCGGACGCTCGCCCACGGGTCCAGCGGCGTGACGGGCGCGTCGGAGCCGAAGGCGAGCATGACGCCTTCGGCGGCCAGCGCGGAGAACGGGTTGAGCCCGGCCGCGCGGCCGGCGCCGAGGCGTTCGGCGTACATCCCGTCCGTGCCGCCCCACGCGGCGTCGAACAGCGGCTGCATCGAGGCGACGACACCCCAGGCGGCCAGGATCCGGGCCTGCTCGGCGGTGACCATCTCCAGGTGCTCCAGCCGGTGGTGGCCGGCCGCCAGCGCGCGCTGGCCGACCTGCTTCTCGGCCAGGCGGAAGCCTTCGATGACCTCGGCGGTGGCGGCGTCGCCGATGACGTGGAACCCGGCCTGCAGCCCGGCCTCGGTGCACGCGGCGAGGTGCTCGCCGATGCGGTGGGCGTCGAGGTAGAGCGCCCCGGAGCCGTGGTGGTCGGCGTACGGCTCGCTCAGCGCGGCGGTGCGGGAGCCGAGGGCGCCGTCGATGAAGAGGTCACCGGCCAGGCCGCGCACGCCCAGTTCGCGAGCGGTGTCGACGGCGCCGAGCTCGCCCCAGTAGCCGACGACCTCGGGCCCGTCCGGGCCGGCGAGGGCCAGGAGCGCGGCGAGGTCGTCGCGGCCGGAGATGTCGGGGCCGGCGCACTCGTGGACGCTGACGATGCCCTGCTTCGCGGCTTCGGCGAGGAAGGCGCGCTGAGCGCGTTCGCGCTGCTCGGGGGTGACGGCGGCGCGCACGGCCGCGCGGACGGCGTGGTGGGCGTCACGGGTCAGCGGGCCGTCGGGCGACCAGCCGTCGGCGCCGCGGGCGGCCGGGGCCAGCTCGACCAGCGCCGTCGAGACGAGGGCGGAGTGGACGTCGACGCGGCTGAGGTAGACCGGGATGCCGCCGGCGGCGGCGTCGAGTTCGGTGCGGCTGGGCAGCCGCGGGTCGGTCCAGGCGGTCTCGTCCCAGCCGTGGGCCAGCAGGACCTGCCCGGGCACGACGGCGTCGCGAACGGCGGCCAGCAGCCCGGCGCGGTCCCGGACGGCGGTGAGGTCGAGGCCGGTCAGGTGCAGGCCGGTGGCGGTGGCGTGGACGTGCGCGTCGACGAACGCGGGGGCCACGAAGGCGCCGTCGAGGTCGATGATCTCGGCGCCGGGGTGCAGCGCGCGGGCCGGGCCGTCCTGGCCGGCCCAGACGACGGTGCCGCCGGTGACCGCCATGGCCGTGGCGTCCGGGCCTGCGGGGGTGTAGATGCGCCCGCCGAGCAGGAGCGTGGTGTGTTCGTCCGTCACGCCCTGAGTCTGCTCCGGCCTTCCGACCCCTCCGCCACCTGGGGGAAGCTCCGCAAGCATGCAGGAAGATTTACTCCGTGAGAACGTTATGACAGGATATTTTGACGCCTAACCGACGACTGGGAGTACAAGTGACTGCGATCCAGGAACCTGTGACGCCTGCCGCCGCCATCGACCAGCCCTACGAGTACGCCCGCGCCGAGCTGGTGGAACCCGACTGGCGCCGTTTCCCCGGCTGGCACGGCGTGACCGACGCGGAGTGGCGTGACGCCCAGTGGCAGCGGGTGCACTGCATCCGCAACGCCAAGCAGCTGCGCGCCCTGATGGGCGACCTGCTGGAGGACCGCTTCTACGACGACCTGGCCGCCGACCAGCGCGAGATGGCGACCATGTCGATGCTGCTGCCGCCGCAGATGATCAACACGATGGCGCCGACGGCGGGCACCGACCCGGCGAAGGTGACCGAGGCGTTCTACCGCGACCCGATCCGCCGCTACATGCTCCCGGTCAAGAGCGACCGCGACACGACGTGGCCGAGCCACCCCCACTCGGAACGCGACTCGCTGCACGAAGCGGAGATGTGGGTCGTCGAAGGCCTCACCCACCGCTACCCGACCAAGGTGCTGGCCGAGATGATCTCGACCTGCCCGCAGTACTGCGGGCACTGCACCCGGATGGACCTCGTCGGCAACTCGACCGAGCAGGTCGAGAAGCACAAGCTGACCCTCAAGCCGGTCGACCGCCAGGACGCGATGATCGCGTACCTCAAGAAGACCCCGGGCGTGCGCGACGTGGTCGTCTCCGGCGGCGACGTAGCCAACGTGCCGTGGCCGCAGCTCGAGTCGTTCCTCATGCGCCTGATGGACATCGACACCGTCCGCGACATCCGCCTGGCGACGAAGGCCCTGGCCGCGCTGCCGCAGCACTGGCTGCAGCCGAAGGTCGTCGAAGGCCTCGAGCGCGTCGCCGTCACCGCCCAGCGCCGCGGCGTCAACCTGGCGATCCACACCCACGTCAACCACGCTCAGTCGGTGACCCCGCTGGTCACGGAGGCCGCGCAGACGGCGCTGAACGTCGGCGTCCGCGACGTCCGCAACCAGGGCGTCCTGATGCGCGGCGTCAACGCCACGCCGGCACAGCTGCTGGACCTGTGCTTCGCACTGCAGGGCGAGGCGAACATCCTGCCGTACTACTTCTACATGTGCGACATGATCCCGAACGCCGAGCACTGGCGGGTATCGGTGCACGAGGCACAGGAGCTGCAGCACGCGATCATGGGCTACCTCCCGGGCTACGCGACCCCGCGCATCGTCTGCGACGTCCCCTACGTCGGCAAGCGCTGGGTACACCAGCTGGCCGACTACGACCGCGAGCTCGGGATCTCGTACTGGACCAAGAACTACCGCACGGGCATCGAACTGGACGACCCGGAAGCCTTGCAGCGGCGCTACCCCTACTACGACCCGATCACCACCCTGCCGGAGGCGGGCCGGACGTGGTGGGCCGGGCAGGCCGGCTGACGCTTCTCACGCGATCGGGACGCGCGCCGGGCTCGCCGCCAGGTGCGCGACCCGGCGCGGGGTGGGGCTGTCGATGATCTCGCCCAGTGCCGCCATGAAGTGCGGCTCGTCCTCGGCCGCGACCACCTCGGCGCGCACCCTCGCCACCATCACCATCAGCGTCAACGAGGTGCCGCCCAGGGAGCAGAAGTCGCTGTCCGAGCCGATGTCGCGTTCGGGCAGACCGAGCGTCGTGGCCCAGATCGTGGCCAGCGCCGACACGGCCGGACCCGCCGGTTCGGCCGTGGGGACGTCCGCCGTCGCGAACGGTCCGGTAGCGCGTGGGCGTCGACCTTGCCGCTGGGCGCCTGCAGGAGCCGGTGGCACCAGGTGCTTCGGCACCCGGGCGGCCAGGTGAGCCGTGAGGTCTGCCGGTAGCACGTCCCCGGCGCAGACGACTTAGGCGCACGGGACGCGGTCGGTAACGCCTACGAGCGCACGACGACCGGGAAGCCCGGGGAGATGAGGGAGGCCGTCTCGGTGGCCGCGGTGAGGATCTCGTCGTCGGTCAGGTCGAGCCCGTGTGAGCCCATGACCGCGAGGTTGACGCTCATCATCGCCATCCTGATCTTGAGCCGGTCCAGCTCCGACGCACCCGGCTCGGCCAGCAGCGACGAGATCTTCTGCAGGCGGTCCAGCGCGCCGCCGTGGTCGGGCCTGAGGTCGCGCAGCGCGGCCTGGTTGGCGATGGCGAACCGGGCGAAGCCGAGGCCGTCGTCGATCATGAGGCCGAACCAGCCGGCCGCTACCCTGGCCGAGCGTTCCGGCGAGTGCGGCTGCCCTTCGGCCCAGTCGATGAGTGCGTCGAGCGTGGTCAGCCGGTCTTCGAACAGGCTGCGGACGATCGCTTCCTTGCTTTCGAAGTGGTAGTACAACGCGGCCTTGGTGATGTCGAGCTGCTCGGCGATCTGCCGCAACGACGTGGCCTCGTAGCCGTGCACGGTGAACAGGTCCAGCGCGACGCGCCGGATTTCGGCGCGCCGGTCGCCCGCTGCCTTGCGTTGCTGCGCCATGGGCGTGGCTCTCCTGGTTTGCTCGATCGATCCGCGAGTCCATGATAACCCGTTGCTTACCTTCCGGCCGGTCAGTACTCTCACTACTGACCGGCCGGAAAGTAAGTTGACCACCTCGTGAAGGATCCCGCCCCATGACGACAGAGACCACCGGCGAGGCCGCCCCGCCCGGCGCCGCGGACGCGGCCACAGCGCCCGCCCAGTTCACCCACCGGCAGATCATGGTCACGATGAGCGGCCTGGTCATCGCGATGCTCCTGGCGATGCTGGACAACATGATCGTCGCCCCGGCGCTGCCCACGATCGTCGGCGACCTCGGCGGCCTGAGCCACCTCGCCTGGGTGACGACCGGCTACATCCTCGCCTCGACGGCGTCCACCCCGATCTGGGGCAAGCTCGGCGACCTCTTCGGGCGGCGCATCGTCTTCGTCTCGTCGGTCGTGGTGTTCCTCGCGGGCTCGGCGCTGGCCGGGATGTCGCAGAACATGGGCGAGCTGGTCGCCTTCCGCGCCGTGCAGGGCCTCGGCGCCGGCGGCCTGATGGTCGGCGTGCTGTCGATCATCGGCGAGATGATCCCGTCGCGGGAACGCAGCAAGTACATGGGCCTGATGGCCGTCATGCCGGTCGCGATGATCGGCGGCCCGCTGGCCGGCGGCTTCATCACCGACAACTTCTCCTGGCGCTGGGCCTTCTACGTCAATCTGCCGCTCGGCGCGGTCGCGCTGGTGGTCTGCTGGCTCACCCTCGCCAAGCTCCCCCGCGGCACCGGCAAGGCGCGCATCGACTGGCTCGGCGCCGGCCTGCTGACCGTGTGGATCACCACGCTCGTCCTGATCACCAGCTGGGGCGGCACGCAGTACGACTGGGCGTCACCGCAGATCCTCGGCCTCGCCGTGGTGACCGTGGCCGCGTTCATCGCCTTCGTGGTCGTGCAGCGCCGGGTGGCCGAGCCGATCATGCCGCTACGCGTGTTCGGCAACGTCAACTTCACCCTTTCGGGCGGGCTCGCGTTCATCTCCGGCTTCGCGATGTTCGGCGCGGTCACGTTCCTGCCGCAGTTCCAGCAGTTCGTGCAGGGCTCGTCGGCGACCAACAGCGGGCTGCTACTGATGCCGATGATGATCGCGGCCATGGTCGTCTCCCTCGCCAGCGGCGCGATCATCAGCAAGACCGGGCGCTACAAGATCTTCCCGATCATCGGCGGCATCCTGCTCACCGCGGCGCTCGCCCTGTTCGCGACCCTGGACATCGACACGTCCAAGACGACGACCGCGATCTACATGGTCGTGCTCGGCGCCGGAATGGGCTGCCTGATGCAGACGTCCACGCTGATCGCGCAGAACAGCATCGAACTGCGTGACATCGGAGCGGGCACGGGCGCGGCGACCTTCCTGCGCAACATGGGCAGCTCACTCGGGGTGGCGCTGCTGGGCGCGATCTACACCAGCTCGCTGAGCACCTCCCTGACCGGTGGCGCCGGCTTCTCCGCGAGCGGCAACCAGATGACCCCCGCCATCCTGCACAAGCTGCCCGAAGCCGCGCAGCACATGTTCAAGGTCGCCGTCACCGACAGCCTGGGCACGATGTTCATCGTGGCCGCCTCGGTCGCGGCGGCGGGCATCGTCATCGCGTTCTTCGTCCGCCAGATCCCGCTGCGGGGCCGCGCCCCCGCCGAGACGGCGCTCCAGGAGGTCTGAAGACTCGGTGAGCGTTCCGGCCGGAACGCTCACCGAGCCCGTCCGTCACCGCAGCTTCGTCGGCGGCGTGGTGCCGGTCCGTTCGTCGCCGTAGCTCAGCCAGGTCCCGATCGGGGCACGCTGTCCGACGCCCGGACGGCTGTAGTCGCACACGCCGCCGGGGAACGCCGCCCGCAGCCGGGTCCGCTCCGCTGTCGTGAAGGTGACCGGGTAGTCGCGGAAGTTCAGCGGCTGGAGCCGGCACTTCAGCACGTCGAGGGACAGGCTCTCCCCCGCGACCATCCGGGTGTTGGCCGCCACCGGGTACTGCGCGCCGCACTGGCCGCTCGCCGGGTACGTCAGCTTCTCGGTGATCCGCGACGCGGCGGACAGGTAACACCCGTCGCCGAGATCGCCCGGCCGGTTCGCCAGCACCTTCTGCTGCCGGCCCCGGTGTGAGCCGTCGGCGTCGATCGCGGTCAGCCAGCGGTCCATCGCGTCGAGCTCGTAGACACTGGCGGCCGCCGCTTCGGCCCCGGTGGCGTGGTTTTCGATGATGACCTGGTTGCCCGCGGTGCCGTTGGCCCGCAGAAGCCGTTGCCGCATCACGTAAGACCACTCGGTGGTGTGGATGTCGTTGCCGAACCCGGCGAGGTCGAGATCGGTCCGCTGGTCGATGATCGGCGTCTCCCGCAAGCCCTGCGACGCCGAGTTGACGAGGTCGTCGGCGTAGACCGTGGTGAGCGCCTTCGGGTCGGCCGCGATCCGCTGCGCCACGGGCTTTCCGGTGTAGTCGAGGCCGCCGATGGCGGCGTTGAGGTCCACGAACTGCGCCGCGGTGATCGTCCCGGCCTTCAGCGCGGCCAAGCCGTACTGCACCCCGGTGGTGTCCAGCGGGCTGCGCACGAACCCGGTCTTCGGGTCCCGGCCGATCTGGTTGACCAGCTGCTCGTTGGAGTTGCACTTCACGCCGCGCGGGTTGGTGACCGGATTCCAGCGTGCCGCGACCGGGATGGCCGCGTTGCAGCTGTCGGTCGCGGTGGCGCGGCTGGCGAAGGTCTGGTCCCAGGAGACGCAGGTGTCGTAGCTGATGAAGCCGGCGACGGCCTGCTTCTGCGCCGCGGTGAACGACGCGCCCGGCCCGGCGAAGTACCGGTCCAGCAGGCGGCAGTCCGACACCGGTCCGCCGGTGCTCAGCGGGTCCGGGAACGAGACGCCCGGGATGATGCCGTCGACGATGCCGGGGTAGTTCTCGGCGATGTCGTACTGCTGGATCGCCCCGCCCGAGCCACCCCAGCCGATGGTGTGGGCGACCGGGCCGTAGGTCTCGATGAAGTGTTCCTTGACCATCATCGCCGCTTCGGCCGAGATGATCGGGCTGCAGTTGTTGTCGAGCACGTTCAGGCTCGACGACGTGACCGCGTAACCCTGCGCCAGGAACAGGTCGTTGACGACCCCGCCGGTCGAGTTGCCCTGGTGGTAGCCCGCGTTGCAGCCGCCGCCGAAGGTGTAGACCAGCTTCCCGTTCCAGCTCCGGTCCGGGGCCACTGGCGACGGCGCGCCGTCGTAGAGCGCCGCCATCTCGTAGACGGCGCGGTCGATCGTGCCGCGCTCGACGCGGACGACGTACGGCACCGCGTGCCCGCCGACCGTGGCCGTCGCGAGGTCCGCGGGCCGGGTCGCCGGGTCCGCCAGCGGCGCGAACGCCCCGGCGGTGGTCTTGTACTGGTAGCTCACCTGGGTCGGCGCGCTGCACAGCGGCTGCGACGCCGCGGGCAGGCCGAACGCCTGCGTTTCGCAGTAGAACGGGTGCTGCTGCGAGCCGGAGAAGACGGGCCCGGTGATCGGGTGGTTGGTGACGCGCAGGGTCGCCCGCTGGTCCGGGCCGGGCCCGCTCGTCCGGGCGCTCAGGTCGTTGGCCCCGTCGCGCAGGCCGGTGACCAGGCCGAGCAGGCTGCCGTCCGGCTGGGCGTGGAAGCTCGAGGTGACGTCATGGCCGTTGTCGCTGACGGTGACCCGCGCCCGCGCCGGCGGGACGACCTTGACCAGCACCTGTCCCCCGCTGACGAGCGCGGGCCGCGGGTTCGACACCGTCTCGATCGTCAGCTGCCGCCCTGGCGGGGCGCCGGCCACCGCGGTCGCGGTCCCCATCAGGAGGACGGGCGCGGTCAGGGCCGCCACCACGACGGATGAGCGCAAAGTACGGTTGGCCACCAGACACCCCGCTCGCTTGTGGCATCGCGTCATCGCGACACCGGGCAGCTGCCGGTATAGCACCTGCGGCCCGGCCGGAACAACATCCGGTATCCGTTGTGGAAGAACCGAAAAGTCCGGTTCGGACGCTGAGATCCGCACCCGGGCGAGCGGTCCGGGGCCTTCGACAACCGGTACCCGAACCGGCCCGGCGGTGGGGGCCACGTCGCCCGAGCGGAGCAATTGCCTGGTGGAAGGCGTAAAGCTGATTGACCCGCCGCACCGCTGGGTACTTCTGCGGCACAGCGAAACCCACCGGCCGCGGCGCCTTTCGCCGGATTGCCGCACGCCTCGCCCACCCGGAGACCATCATGAACGACTCAGGAGCTTGGCACGACCAGTTGCAGCGTCAGCAGGAAGCGATCCAGCGCAAGCGCCGGGAAACCACCACGACCAGCACCGTCACCCCCACCCGGTGACGGCCGACTGTCCACAAAGGATCCCGAGGCCCGCCTTCCCCGTCCGTAGCGGGGTTCAGGCGGGCCTCGTTCATGCCGGCACGAGTGATCCGACAGGTCACCGCAGGCCGGCGGTCGGGCCGAGCAGCTCGGTGAACACCGTGATCGCGCGGTCGATGGCGTCGTCGTCGACCCCGGCGTGGGTGACCGCCCGGATGCGGTCGGTGCCCAGCTCCTCCACCTTGACGCCGCGGCGGCGGGCCGCCTCGATCAGGGTGCGGGTCGTGTAGCGGTCGTCGCGGACCTTGAAGAACACCATGTTCGTCACCGGCGGGCCCGGGTCGAGACGGACGCCCGGCACCCGGGACAGCCCGCGGGCCAGGCGGGCGGCGCGGGCGTGGTCGTCGGCCAAGCGCTCGGTCATCTCCGTCAGTGCGACGATGCCGCAGGCCGCGATCATCCCGGCCTGGCGCATGCCGCCGCCGAGCATCTTGCGCATCCGGCGGGCCGCCGCGATCGTCACGCGGTCGCCGACCAGCACCGAGCCGATCGGCGCGCACAGGCCCTTCGACAGGCAGATCTGCACGGTGTCGGCGTGCTTGGCGATCTCCGCCGCGCTGACGCCCAGCGCCACCGCGGCGTTGAACAGCCGCGCGCCGTCGAGGTGCAGGGCGACGCCGTGGGACCGGATCAGCCGCGACACCTCGCTCAGGTAGTCCAGCTGCAGCGGCAGCCCGCCGCAGCGGTTCTGCGGCGTCTCCAGGCTCAGCACCGCCGGCGGCGCGATCTGCGGGTCGCTGCGGTCCACCGCGAGCGCCTCGGCGATCGCGGCCGGGTCGATGGTGCCGTCGGCGAGGTTGGGCAGCGGGTCGTAGACGATGCCGCCGCACAGCGACGCGCCGCCCGCTTCGTAGACGTAGACGTCGGACTCGTGGCCGACGATCGCCTTGCCGCCGCGCGGGCAGTGGGCCAGCAGCGCGGTCAGGTTGGCCATCGTGCCGCTCGGCATCAGGCAGCCGGCCTGCTTGCCGAGCAATTCGGCCGAGAGCTGCTCGAGGCGGTCCACGGTCGGGTCCTCGCCGTAGACGTCGTCGCCGAGCGGGGCGCGGGCGACCGCCTCGAGCATGGCCGGGGTGGGCAGGGTGAAGGTGTCGCTGCGGAGTTCGACGTGCGTGCCCTGGGCGGGCACGGCTTCCGGGCGCAGGGTCGCGAGGTCGTCGGCGAAGGTCGTCACAACAGGCTCCTAAAGGGTCAGCGGGTGGCCATGCGGTCGCGGAGGCTCCGCGGGCGCATGTCGGTCCAGACGGCGTCGATGTGGGCGAGGCACTGGTCACGCGGGCCGGTGACGCCGGCGCTCAGCCAGCCCGGCGGCAGATCGCGGCCGGCGGGCCAGATCGAGTACTGGTCCTCGTCGTTGCGGACGACCGTGAACGTCATGACGTGCTCCTGGTGTCGATGAGCGAGCGGACGGCGTCATCGAGGCCGATCTCGGCCTGGCTCCAGCGCCAGCGGCGTTCCTCGACGTCGGCGCGGACGCGGGCGAACGCCGTCTCGGCCTCGGTGACGGCGGCGAGCACGGAGTCCCGCGCCGGGCCGCCACCGTGGGCGGCGTGCTGGGCGACCTCGGCCGGGTCCAGCGCCGCGAGGACGTGCTCGGGCTGCCCGGCCAGCCGGGTCCGGGCGACTTCGTGCAGCGGCAGCCCGGCGTCGAGGGCCTCCTTGGCGATGGCGCCGACCTCGTGGTGGGCTTGCCGGAACGGCATCCCGGCGTCGACGAGCCGCTCGGCCAGGTGCGTGGCGGCGGTCTGGCCGTCGACGGCGCGTTCGTACATCCGCTCGGGCACCGGTTCGGCCCCTTCGACGACCAGCCGCAGCAGGACGACCGCGTCCGTCGCCGCTTCGAGCGCCGACCACGCCGGGGCCACGGCTTCGGTGCCGACGGCGATGGCGTTGGTGAACCGGGCGGTGGCCATCGCGCTCGCCGACGCGGTGAACGCGCCGAGCGGCGCCAGGGCCCGGCCCTGGACGTGCTCCAGCAGGAACGGGTTGCGCTTCTGCGGCATCATCGAGCTGGACCCGACGACGTCGTCGGCCAGCCGCAGCAACCCGGTCTCGGCGCTGGTCCACGCCTGCAGGTCGTGCGAGACGCGGCAGAGCAGCACCCCCAGGACGGTGGCCGCGGACAGCTGCCGCAGCACCAGGTCCCGCGACGCGACGGCGTGCAGCGAGTTCGCCAGCGGCGCCGCGAAGCCGAGCAACGCCGTCGTGCGGTGCTGGTCGACCGGCAGCGACGTCCCGCCGACCGCGCCCGCGCCGAGCGGGTTCTGGTCGATCTCCGCCCCGGCCTGCCACAGCCCTTCGACGTCGCGCACCAGCGCGCTCGCCACCCCGGCCAGGTAGTGGCCGTAGGTGATCGGCACCGCGGGCTGGTGGTGGGTGTAGGCGGGCATGGTGACGCCGGCCCAGCGCCGCGCGCGTTCCAGCAGGGCGCGGCCGAGCGCGTCGGACTCGGCGAGCAGCCGCTCGTGCGGTTCCCGCAGCCGCAGCCGCACGACGGTGGCGTTGAGGTCGTTGCGGGACCGTCCACTGTGGAGGATTCCGCCGACCTCGGCGCCGAGGGTGTCGATCAGGTAGGACTCGTAGGCGAGGTACCGGCCGCGGGGCGCGGGGACCTCGTGCAGCGGTGCGAACCGCTGCGCCCGCAGGTCTTCGATGCCCGCGAGGAGTTCGGCGGCGCGGCCGGCGTCGACGATGCCGCGTTCGGCGAGCATCACGACGTGGGCGCGGTCGACCTGGCTGATCAGGCCGAGCTCGGCGGCGACCGGGTCCGCCGCGGGGGCGGTGTCGCGGTCGAAGAGGATCTCCCGCGCCGCGGCGGCGACCGGGCTGCTCAGCCGTCCTGTGTCGCCCTTGGCGATGGTCATCGGGGTGCTCCTTCCGGGGTGTCCGGGTGGGGTGCGGGACCGTCCGGGTCTCGTTCGTCGCCCGCGCGGTCGGCGTGGGCTTCGGCGGTCTGCGCGACGGTGGCGATCAGGAACCGCAGCGTCATCGGGTTTCTCCTCGGGGGATCAGGGCGTCGCGCAACCGGTTCAGCCCCGCCACCGCGGCCGCGCGACCGGCACGGGGCCGGTCCGCGACGGCCAGCACGTACCCGGCCCGGTCGCGGTAGTCCCGGGCCGGCCGGACGACGGTGCCGTCCGGCCGGGACAGCCGGGCCGCCACCACTCCGGGCACGGCGGTGGCCGCGGCGACCGCGTCCCCCGCCGCGACCACCGACGCCGACGACGCGGTCAGGAACCGCAGCGAGGCACACACCCGCCGGTCCGGCCGCAGATGCGGGTCGTCCCCCAGCACCGCCGCCACCTGCGCCGCCACCAGGTCGACGCCGGTGGCCGCGCGGACCAGTTCCGGGATCATCCCGCCCGCCAGGCGGGGGTTGACCTCCATCAGGCGCGGGCCGTCCGGCGTGAGCCGGATTTCGACGTGCGCGGCCCCGAACCCGAGGCCGAGCGCGGTCACCGCGGCCCGTGCGGTGTCGGCCAGCGCGGTTTCGTCCGCGGGCGGCAGCGCGGCCGGGGCGTCGTGGCCGACCTCGACGAAGAACGGCGCCGGCCCGAGGTGCTTGCGGACGATCGCCACGACGACGTCGCCGAACAGCTCGACCGAGTACTCCGGCCCGCTCGCGTACGGCTCCACCAGCACCTGCGCCGGCACCGGCAGGCCGCGTTCGTTGTGGGTCACCGAAAGCAGCGCCGCCGCCTGGGAGGCCACCGACTCGGGTGTCTCGCACCGCAGCACCCCGACGCTGCCCGAGCCTTCGGCCGGCTTGAGCACCACGGGGAACTCGGTGGCCGCCGCAACGGCCGCGGCCACCGACGTCACGACCGTGCACTTCGGGGCCATCGCCGCCAGCGCGGCCCGCTGGTGGGCCTTGTTGCGGCAGTCGGTGACGGCGTCCGGGTCCGGGCCGGGAAGGTCGAGCTTCGCCGCGATCCGCGCCGCGACCGGGATGAAGTACTCCGAGCTGGTCGTCACCCCGGCCGGTTCGCCGATGTCGGCGGCGAGGACCGCACACGGGTCGGCGGTGTCGCACTGAACGACGCGGACGCCGTCCTCGACCGCGTACGGGTAGCGGTTCGGGTCGGCCGCCGCCAGCACCGGCTCGTAGCCGAGCTCGCGGGCTCGGCGGGCGAACAGCCGTCCGGTGCCGGTGGTGTTGCTTTCGACGAGCAGCAGGGTGCGCATCACGCCGCCACGTCGGGAACCAGGCGGCGCCGGGCCCAGTTCAGCCAGCTCCACGAGCCGCCGGGCTCGGTGGGGGCGACGACCTCGTACGGCTCGGCCGCACCCGGGTGGGCCAGGCCTTGGGCTCGCAGCCACTCGTCGGAGTAGACGGTGTCCTGGTAGCGGTAGCCCTCGTCCGGCAGCAGCGCGACGACGGTGGCGTCCGGGTGCTGCCGCGACCACCAGTCGGCGACCTTGAAGGACGCGCCGCTGGTCGGGCCCATGAACAGGCAGTGCCGCGCGTACAGCTCGCGGGTCGCGGCGAACGCCTCCGCGGCGCCGATCCAGTGCACCTGGTCGTAGCTTTCGTGCGCGACGTTGGGCGGCACCAGGCTGTTGCCGAGCCCGCGCAGCAAGCGCGGGCCGTCGGGCTGGCCGAAGATCGCGCTGCGCTGGGTGTCGACGCCGATCAGGTTCAGCTCGGGGGCGAGCATCCGCAGGAACGAGCTGGTGCCGGACGTCGACCCGCCGGAGCCGACCGCGCCGACCAGGCAGTCCGGCACGCCGATCGTCTCGGCGAGCTGCTCGGCGACCAGCGCGTAGGACGCCGGGTTGTCGGGATTGCTGTACTGGCCGGGCACCCAGTGGTTCGGGTACTCCGCGCGCAGCTCCTCCAGCCGGTCGAGCCGGGCGCGCTGGAACCCGCCGACCGGGCTGGGCTTCGGGCAGATCTCGACGCGGGCACCGAGGTGCTCGAGCCGGCGCTTCAACGGCGCGTCGATCGCCGGGTCGCCGACGATGGTGAGCGGGTAGCCGCGCAGCCGGCAGACCATCGCGAGGCCGAGGCCGAAGGTGCCCGACGACGTCTCGAGCACGGTGGTGCCGGGGCCTACGTCGCCGCGCTCTTCGGCGCGGTCGAGCATGAACCGGGCGGGCAGCAGCTTCATCAGGCCGAAGGCGGCGACGTGGAAGCCGGGCCGGATGCGGATGATCCGGGGCAGCTCGGTGGCTTCCACGACGGACCGGCTGACAGCGTGGCTGAGGGGAGCGGCAAGGGTCATCGGACTCACCTTTCGGTTTCGAACTGCCAGGTTTCGGTCACGTCGAGCCGGGTCGCGGCGAACTCCAGCCGGGCCGGGGTTTCGGCGTCGGCCGCGTCGAAGATCAGGCCGGCGACGTCGCCGCTGTGCGCGACCTGCACACCGGCGGCCCCGGCGGCGCGGGCGACGGCGAGGATGTCGTCCAGCCCCGGGATGGGCAGGTGGCGCTGGTTGAGCAGAGTGCTGGCGGTGGCGACACGGCCGAGCAGTCGCGCGTCGCCGTCGTTGATGGCTCGCCGCAGCAGGCCGCGCAGCGGGCGGAACGCCTCGATCTCCCACGACGTGTAGCGCGCGGGCGGGAGTTCCAGGGTGTTGACGCCGCGGCCGCCCGGGCTGGTGCCGAAACCCAGCACGGACAGCGGCATCAGCTCGCCGAGGTCTTCGATCGGCTCGCCCTCGCGGTGCGCGAACACCACCGCGCGGCCGCCGTACATCAGGGAGTCGGACGCGGTTTCGGCTTCGACGGCGAGTGCGCCGACCTCGGCCGGGGTGAGCCGGCGGCCGGTCGCGGCGAGCACCGCGCCGATCGCCGACGTCACGTCCGCCGTCGACGACCCGAACCCGCGGCAGAGCGGGATGTCGCTGGTGATGTCGAGCAGCCCACCCGGCACCGGGTACCCGAGCCGGGCCAGCGTCAGGTCGGCGGCGCGGCGGGCCTTGCTGCGCCACGCGGGCCGCACGGTCGTGCCGGTGTCCTCGGTGGGCAGGAACGTCGCGCGGGTGCTGTAGAGCGGGCAGGGCAGCGTGACCAGGCCGCGGCGCAGCCGGTCCCCGGTGACGAACACTCCTTGCAGGATCTCGCCGTGGTGGGCGTCTACGCGGAAGCTCCCCGCGCGCGGGTCGGTGACGGTGGCGGGGGCCGGTGCGGCGACCGCGAGGTCCTCGGTCATGGCGTTCTCCTTCACTCGTCGGCGGTCACGGCCAGCCCGGCCAGCACGGCCCGCGCCAGCTCCGCCACGTGCGGCGGTTCGACCATGTCCCAGTGGTGCCCCGGTACCGGCGTCACCGTCAGCTCGCCGCGCGTGCGGGCGCGCCAGCTCTCCGGGCGCACCTCTGGGCGGCCCTTAACCGGGTGGGCACCGGTGGAGGTGATGAGGTGGATTCCGGTGTCGACGACCGCGCGGCAGCGGTAGGCCTCGACCGCGTCCTTGCCGGCCAGGTAGACCCGGGCCATCTGCTCGACCACGGCGTTGCCCGCGACTTCGGAGACCATGCCGCGGTCGCGGGCCTCGGCGAGCATTTCGTCCAGCGTGTCCGCTCCGGGTTGGAGCTTCAGGATGGCCTCGCCGAACCAGGCCAGCGGATCGCTGGTGTCGATGTCGGGCAGCGGGTTGCCGTAGTCGTCGACGCCGAGGACGGTCGCGTCGATGACGCACAGGTGCTCGACCGCGCGGCCCGCTTTCTCCAGCTGCGCGGCCATTTCGAAGGCGACCGAGCCGCCCTGCGACCAACCGGCGAGCCGGATCGGCCGGTCCCCGGCGACCGGCAGGAGGTCGGCGACGAACCGGGCCGCCAGCTCCTCGATGGTGTGGACCGGGTCCTCGCCGGGTGCGAAGCCGGGGGCCTGCAGGCCGAACACCGGCAACGCCGGGTCCAGCTCGGCGACCAGCTGCAGGTAGGGGAACGGGCTGCCCGCGGTGGGCGGCAGCAGGAACAGCGGTGCGACACCCGGGCGGCCGGGCGAGAGCGGCACGACCAGTCCCCCGCCGCTGTCCCCGGCGCGGATGTGGTCGGCCAGCGCCCGGACGGTCGGCGCGCGGAACACCTCGGCCAGCCCGACGGTGGCGCCCAGTTCGGCGGCGATCCGGTCGACCAGCACCACGGCCAGCAGCGAATGCCCGCCGACCTCGAAGAAGCCGTCGGTGACGCCGACGCGGCGGCCGAGCAGGTCTTCCCAGAGTTTCGCGAGCGCCATCTCCAGCTCGTCGCGTGGCAGGACGCCAGACGTCGAGACCGGCGTGGCGTCCGGTGCGGGCAGCGCGACGCGATCGATCTTGCCGTTCGACGTCAGCGGCAGCGTGTCCAAAGTGGTCAGGGTCGACGGCACCATGTACTCCGGCAGCCGCTCGGTCAGGTGGGCTCGCAGTCCGTCGACGTCCACTGTGGACGGCGCGACGTAGCCGGCGAGCGCGCCGTCGCGGACCACGGCGACCGCTTCGGTGACGCCGGGGCCGCCGACCAGCGCGGCCTCGATCTCGCCCAGCTCGATGCGGTAGCCGCGGACCTTGACCTGGTGGTCGGTGCGGCCGACGAACTCCAGCCGCCCGTCCGGCAGGTACCGGGCCAGGTCACCGCTGCGGTAGAGGCGGCCCGGGCCGAACGGGTTGGGCACGTACTTGGCCGCCGTCAGGCCCGGGCTGCCGGCGAAACCGCGGGCGACCCCGGCGCCGCCCGCGTACAGCTCGCCGGTGACGCCGGCCGGGACCGGGCGCAAGTGCTCGTCGAGCAGGTAGACCTCGGTGTTCCAGATCGGCCGGCCCACCGAGATCGGCGTGCTGACGCACTCGGCGGCGGGCAGCAGGTTGATCACGTTGGCCACGGACGTCTCGGTGTGGCCGTACTCGTTGGCCACGACGACGTCTGGAGCGTTCTCGCGCCAGAACTCCAGGGCCTCGGCGGTGAGCTGCTCGCCGCCGACGACCAGGTGCGCGGCCGCGGCCGCCGCCTCGGGCTCCAGACAGCGGCGCAGCGGTTCGAGGTGGGCCGGGGTCAGCTTGACGAAGCTGAACTTCCGCCCGCTGGACAGCACGTCCGCGAGGCCGGCGACCGGGTGCTCGTCCTCGGGGACCAGCGTCACGGTCGTGCCGCACAGCAGCGGCAGGAACAGCCCGGTGACGGTGAGGTCGAAGGCGAGCGAGGAGTGCACGGGCGCGCCGTCGCCTTCGTCGGCGCGGTAGGCCTGGCGGCACCAGTCGAGGTAGTGCAGCACGCCGCGGTGGCTGATCATCACGCCCTTGGGGCGGCCGGTGGAGCCGGAGGTGTAGATGACGTAGGCGAGGTTCTCCGGGTCGACGACCGGGTCCTGCCACGGCGCCGGGTCGTCGGCCACGGCCTCGTCCGCGAAGACGACGACCTCGCCGAGGTTCTCGTCGGCGTACCGGCGGGTGGTGACGAGCACGCGGGCGCCGGCCTGGCGGAGCATGTACTCCTTGCGGTCCTGCGGGTAGGCCGGGTCGAGCGGGATGTAGTGGCCGCCGGTCTTGAGGACGGCCAGCAGCACCGGCAGCAGCAGCGGGCCGCGTTCGCAGAGGACGCCGACCGGCATTTCGACGCCGACGCCCTGGGCGCGCAGCCGCTGGGCCAGCCGGGTCGCGCGGGCTTCCACCTCGGCGTAGGTCAGCTCGACCGCACCGCAGCGGACGGCGATCGCGTCCGGGTTGGACAGCGCCTGTTCGGCGATCCGGCCGTGCAGGGTGCCGCGCAGGTAGGGCTCGGCGGTGGCGTTCCAGGTGTCCAGGAGCAGCGTGCGCTCGTCGGCGCCGAGGACGTCCACTTCGGACAGCCGGGCGGTGGGGCGGGCGGCCAGCTCGGTGAAGAGGCGGACGAAGTGCTCGCCCATCCGCGCCATCCGGACCTGGTCGAACAGCGCCGTCGCGTACTCCAGCACGCCGGCCACGGAGCCGTCGGCCTGGCGGACGAAGGAGATCATCAGGTCGAACTTCGCCGTCGACGACTCCTGGTCCACCGGCGACACCGTGAGGTCACCGAGTGCGGCTTCGCCTTCGGAGGCGTCGTAGACGGCGAACATCACCTGGACGACCGGGGTGTGCGCGAGGTCGCGTTCCGGGGCGAGCTCCTGGACGAGCCGTTCGAAGGGCAGGTCCTCGTGGGACTGGTCGGCCAGCCGCGCCACCTTGACGCGCTCGGCCAGCGTCGCGAAGTCCGGGTCGCCGGAGAGGTCGCCGCGGGCGACGACGGTGTTCACGAAGAACCCGACCATGTGTTCCAGCTCGGCCCGCGAGCGGCCGGCGACCGGGGTGCCGACGGCGATGTCCTCGCGGCCGGTGTGCCGGCCCAGCACGACGTACGCGGCGGCGAGCAGCGTCATGAACGGCGTCGCGCCGACGGCTTTGCCCTGGTTCAGCACCGCTTCCGCCGCGGGCGCCGGGATGGTGAACCGGACCGACGCGCCGTGGTGGTCGCGGGTGGCCGGCCGCGGCCGGTCCGCGGGCAGCTCGAGCGTCTCGAGCCCGGCGAGGCGGTCCTTCCAGTAGGCGAGGTCGGCGTCGTGGATGTCGAGCCGGGACTGTTCCCAGACCGCGAAGTCCGCATAGGACAGTGCGATCGGCGGCAGTTCGACGCCGGTGTAGAGCTTGCGGAGGTCGTCGAGGAGGACCGGCAGGGACCAGCCGTCGCAGGCGATGTGGTGGACGTTGAGCGCCAGCACGTGCCGCTGCGGCGTCTCGCGGACCAGCATGGCCCGGAACACCGGACCGTTGGCCAGGTCGAACGGGCGGCCGACGTACTCCGCGAGCACCGCGTCGACGTCGCCGTCGACCACCGGCAGCTCGACCGGGGCCGGGGCGCCGATCACCTGACGCGGCTTGTTGTCCTCGGCGACGTAGGTGGTGCGCAGGATCTCGTGCCGCGCCACCAGGGCGTCGAGGGCGCGCTGCAGGGCCTCGACGTCGAGGTCGCCGTCCAGGCGGAGCAGGAGCGGCACGGCGTACTCGGCGCTGTCCGGGTCGAGGCGGTCGAGGAACCACAGCCGCTGCTGCCCGGCCGAGAGCGGCAGCGGGACGTCGCGGTCGGCGCGGCCGAAGGTGCGAACCGGCGCGGTGGTGCGTCCACGCAGCCGCCGGGCGAGCACCGCGGCCCGCAGCCGGGCCGCCCGATCGGCGTCAACAGCGTCGCCGGCGGAGCGGGTGTCGAACGTGGTCATGCGCTGGCCTCCTCGGAGAGGGAGTCGAGAAGCTCCTGCTCGGACATGCCGGCGAGCTCGGCCTCGATCTCGGTGTGGACCACCGCGGCGAGCGCGGTGACCGTGGTGGTCTGGAAGAGCACGGGCAGGGAGAGGTCCACGCCGAACGCGGCCTGCAGCCGCATGCGGACCTTGGCGGCGAGCACGGAGTGCCCGCCCAGTGCGAAGAAGTCGTCGCCGAGCCCGACGCGGGGCACGCCGAGCACCTCGGCCCAGATGTCGGCGATCAGCTGCTCCTCGGGACTGCCGGGGGCGACGTAGTCCGCCGTCTCCTCGGCCGGTTCGGGCAGCGCGGCCCGGTCGAGCTTGCCGCTGGCGTTGACGGGCATGGCGTCGAGCACCACGAACGCGGACGGCACCAGGTGCTCCGGCAGGCGCTGGCTCAGGTCAGTGCGCAGATCGGCTGCTGTGACGTCGCCGACGACGTACGCGACCAGGCGTTTCTGCCCGGCCGGGTCCGGCTTGGCGAGCACAACGGCCGCGGTGAGCGCCGGGTGGGCCCGCAGCGCGGACTCGACTTCGCCGAGTTCGATGCGGAAGCCACGGATCTTGACCTGGTCGTCGGTCCGGCCGAGGAACTCGAGGTCCCCGGCGCGGGTCCGGCGCACCAGGTCACCGGTGCGGTACATCCGCCCGCCCGCCGGGTTGGCGACGAACCTGATGGCCGTCAGTCCGGGACGCCCGAGGTAACCGCGAGCCAGGCCCGGGCTGGCGACGTACAGCTCACCCGCGACGCCTGGTGGCACCGGCTGGAGCCGGTCGTCCAGCACGTACGCCTGGGTGTGCCGCAGCGCGCGGCCGATGGTCACTTGCTGTCCCGGCACCAGCGGTTCGCTGACCGTGGAGACGACCGTGGCTTCGGTCGGGCCGTACATGTTGAGCATCCGGCGGCCCGGCGCCCACTTCGCGACCAGCTCGGGCGGGCAGACGTCGCCGCCGACGACGACCGTGCGGAAGTCCGGCAGGTCCGGATCCTCCACCGTGGCCAGGGCGGCGGGCGGGATCAGCGCGTGCGTCACGCGTCCCTCGGCGAGGACGTCGCGCAGCTGGTCACCGAGCAGCGGCCCCGGCGGCGTGACGACGAGTGCGGCGCCGGTCATCAGGGAGGCGCACAGTTCCAGCACCGAGGCGTCGAAGCTCGGTGACACGTACTGCAGCACCCGGTCCCCCGGGCCGACCTGGTAGGCGTCGATGGTGTTGGCCACCAGCGTGCCGAGGCCGGCGTGGCTGACCACGACGCCCTTCGGCCGTCCGGTGGAGCCCGACGTGTAGATCACGTACGCCGCGTTCTCCGCCTTGACCTCGACGTCCAGCGGGCTGTCGTCCATTGTGGACTCCGGCAGCTCGCGGAGCGTGAGCACCGGGTCGGCGTCGTCGAGCATGTAGCGGATGCGCTCCTCCGGGTAGCTCGGGTCGACCGGCAGGAACGCGGCTCCGGTCTTGACGACCGCGAGCTGCGCCACGACCAGGTCGGCCGAGCGCGGCAGCAGCAGCGCGACCACCGTCTCCGGAGCGGCACCGCGAGCCTGCAGCACGCGAGCCACGCGGTTGGCCGCCTTGTCCAGTTCGCCGTAGGTCAGCGAGTCCGGTCCGGCCACCACGGCCGGGGCGTCCGGATAACGTCGCACCTGGGCTTCGACCAGCCCCGCGAACGTGCCGCCGGGGGCGGTGTCGTCGAGCGGGGTGACCTCGGCCGCGTCGAGCATCGTGACGCGGTCCACCGGGCGCTGCGGCTCGGCGGCGAACCCGGTCAGGAGCCGGACGTACCGCTCGGCGAACGCGGCGACTGTCTCCTCGTCGAACAGGGCGACGGGGTATTCGAGAACGCCGTCGACCGCGCCGGTGGGCTGCTCGCGCAGCACCATGGAGAGGTCGAACTTGGCCGCGCCCGTCTCGATGCCGAGAGGCTCACAGTCGAGGTCGCCGAGTTCCCAGCCGCCTTCGGAGACGGTCTGCAACGCGAACATCAGCTGCACCAGCGGGTTGCGGCTCGGGTCACGCTCGGGCCGGAGTTCGGCGACGACGCGGTCGAACGGGACTTCCTGGTGGCTGAAGGAGTTCAGCGCCGTCTCGCGGACGCGTTCCACCAGTTCGGTGAAGCCCGGCGAGCCCGTCAGGTCCGCACGCAGGGCGAGGGTGTTGACGAACTGGCCGATGAGCCGCTCGGTGTCGGGGTGGTCGCGGCCGGCGACCGGGCTGCCGATCGCGAACTCGCGCAGCCCGGTGTGCCGGGAGACGAGCACCTGGAACCCGGCCAGCAGCGTCATGAACAGGCTGGCCCGGGCTTCCGCGCCCAGCTCGCCGAGCCGGGTGGCCAGCTCCGCCGGGACGCTGAACTCGTACCGCGCGCCACGCGGGTCGCGCACCGCCGGCCGGGGCCGGTCGGCGGGCAGCTGTACAACCTGCGGGACCCCGGACAGCTGCGTCCGCCAGAAGTCGACGTCCGTTTCGGTGGGCTGGGACCAGGTCGCGACGTCGGCGTACTGCACCGGCAGCGGCGCCAGGTCGGCACCCGCGTAGAGGTCGCGCAGTTCCTCGGCGAGGATGCCTTCGGACCAGCCGTCGAGGACGATGTGGTGCGCCGACAACACGAGCACGTGGTCGTTCTCAGCCAATCGTCCGAGCGCCGCTGAGAACACCGGTCCGGTGGCGATGTCGATGGGCTGCGCCGCCAGGAACGGCTCGACCGCGTCGATGTCGGTGACCGGCAGCGGGACCGGACCGGCCGGGTCGACGACCTGCTTGGGCTCGCCGTCCAGCTCCACGAACCGGGTCCGCAGGATCTCGTGCCGTTCGACCAGCTTGGTCAGGGCCGCCGCGAGCGCGTCGACGTCCAGGGTGCCGCGCAGGCGGACCGCGTTGGGCACCAGGTATTCCGCGCTCGACGGCGCCATCCGGTCGGCCAGCCACATGCCGACCTGGACACCCGCGAGGGGCGCCGGGCCGTCGGGTCGCTTCGGGATGGCCTGGAACTCGCGCCGGGTGGCGCGGGCGACGGCGTCGGCGAGCTCCGCGACCGTGGGCGAGTCGAAGATCAGCCGGATCGGGATGTCCGCCGAGAGCCGCTTGCGTAGCTCGGCGACCACCCGCACGCCCAGCAGGGAGTGCCCGCCCAGGTCGAAGAAGTTGTCGTCCGCGCCGACCCGCTCGACCCCGAGGACGTTCTGCAGCACCTCGGCGACCAGCTCGGCGACCGGCCCTTCCGGGGCCCGGTACTCGGCTCCGGCCGCAGCGGGTGCGGGCAGCGCCTTGCGGTCGATCTTGCCGCTGGTCGTGGTCGGGAACTCCGGCAGCACACTCAGGGCCGTCGGCACGAGGTAGACGGGCAGCCGCTCGCGCAGCTGTTCGCGGACCTCGGCTTCGGTGAGCGTGACGCCGGCCTGCGCGGTGACGTACCCGGCGAGGCGTTTGTCGCCCGGCGACGGCTGCCAGACCGTCACCGCGGCTTCGCGCACCCCGGGCAGCTCGAGCAGCACCTGCTCGACCTCGCCGGGCTCGACGCGAATGCCGCGGATCTTGACCTGCGAGTCCTGGCGGCCGAGGAAGGTCAGCGCGCCGTCGGGGGTGCGCAGGCCGCGGTCGCCGGTGCGGTAGAGCCGCTCGCCGGGGACGAACGGGCTGGCCAGGAACGCCGCCGCCGTCTTGCCCGGGTTGCCGAGGTAACCGCGGGCCAGGCCGACGCCGCCGATGAAGAGGTCGCCGGGGACGCCGACCGGGACCGGCCGGAAGTGCTCGTCGAGGACGTGGATCTGGTTGTTCGCGATCGGTGACCCGACGCTCACCGAGCCCGCGCCGTCGAGGTCGGACCGGAGGCACTCGCGCGTGGTCGAGTCGATCGACACCTCGGTGGCGCCCCACTGGTTGTGCAGGGTCGCGTTCTCGCCGAGGCGGTCGAAGAACAGCTTCAGCAGTTCCGGCTGCAGTGCCTCGCCGCTGGTGATGACGTTGCGCAGCGGCTTGAGGGCTTCGCGGTCGGCCGGGGTGAGCTGCTCCAGGAACAGCGTCAGCATGCTCGGCACGAACTGCAGGTTCGAGACACGGTGGCGGATCGCGCCCTCGAGGATCGCGGCCGGGTCGCGGTGCAGGCCCGGCGGGATCAGCGCGACGCGGCCACCGACGATGAGCGGCCACAGGCATTCCACGGCGGCGTCGTCGAACACGAGCGTCGTCTTCTGGAGGACGCCTTCGCCCGGCTGGAGCCGGTAGGTGTCCTGGTGCCAGCGCAGCCGGTTGACCCAGCCGCGGTGGGTGCTGGCGACGCCCTTCGGCTTCCCGGTGGAGCCGGAGGTGTAGTAGATCGACACCAGGTTGTCCGGGTGGGTGGTGTCGGCCAGTTCCGGCGCGGGACCGTCCAAACCGGACACCTCGAGGAAGACGACCTCGCTGTCCGACGGCGTCTTCGCGCCCGCGTTGACCAGACAGACCGGTGAGTTGGCGTCGCCGAGGATGCCGAGGACACGCGGTTCGGGCGCGTCGGTCTCGATCGGGACGAACGCGCCGCCGGCCTTGAGGATCGCGACCAGGCCGACGATCAGGTCGATCGAGCGGTCCATCCGCAGGCCGACCGGAACGTCCGGGCCGACGCCGTGCTCGACCAGCCGTGCCGCGAGGACTCCGGCCCGGCGTTCCAGCTCGGCGTAGTCGATGTGCTCGTCCAGGTACTCGACGGCGACCGCGTCCGGCGTCCGCGCGGCCTGCTGCGAGATGAGCTGGTGCAGGCAGACGTCCTCGTCGTAGGCCACTTCGGTGTCGTTGACGCCGTTGATCAGGTGTTCGCGTTCGGTCGTGCTGAGGAGGTCCAACTCGCCCACGGGTGTTTCCGGCGCGTCGGCGATCCGTTGCAGGAGTGTCGTGAAGTGGCCGGCCAGCCGTTCGATCGTCGTCGTGTCGAACAGCGCGGTCGGGTACTCGAAGATGCCGGTGAGGGCGCCGTCCGCGTCTTGGGCGAGGGCGAGTTCGAGGTCGAACTTGCTGACCCGGGTGTCGACGGCCAGCCGCTCGACGGCCAGGCCCGGCAGCGCCCAGCCGGCTTCGTCGTTGTTCTGCAGCGCGAACACGATCTGGACCAGCGGGGTGCGGGTGAGGTCGCGCTGCGGGCGCAGGAGTTCCACGATCCGGTCGAACGGGACGTCGTCGTGGTCGAACGCGGCCAGGGTGCTGGTGCGGACGCGGGTCAGCAGCTCGGTGAACGCCGGGTCGCCGGTCAGGTCCGCGCGCAGCGGCACGGTGTTGACGAAGTGCCCGACCAGGGCTTCGGTCTGCGGGTGGCTGCGGCCGGACACCGGGGTGCCGATCGCGAAGTCCCGCATGGCCGTGTAGCGGCCGATGAGCACCTCGAACGCGGCCAGCACGGTCATGAACAGGCTCGCGCCGTGCTCGGCACCGAGCGCCGCCAGCTGGCCGACGACCTCCGCGGACAGGTGCACCGGCGTCTTGGCGCCGGCGATGTCCCGGACGAGGGGCCGGGGCCGGTCGGCGGGCAGCTCCGCGACGTGCGGCATCCCGTCGAGGGCCTCGCGCCAGAAGGCGAGCCCGGCTTCGTCGGACGCGCTCGCCTGCCACGCGGCGACGTCGCCGAACTGCACTGGCAACGCGGCCGGGCGGCTCCCGGCGTAGTGGTCGCGCAGCTCGGCGGCCAGCACGCCCATGGACCACCCGTCGGCGACGATGTGGTGCAGGCACAGCACGAGCACGTGCTCGGTGGCCGAAACCCGGCCGAGCGCGGCCCGGAACACCGGGCCGTTCTCGATGTCGAGCGGCGTGTCCACCTGGGACCGGACGAATGCCTCGACGTCGGTCACGTCGGTGGTCGGGAGCGGCAGCGGCCGCACCGGGTCGACGACCTGGGCGGGCTCGCCGTCCTGCTCGACGAACCGGCTGCGCAGCACCTCGTGCCGCGCCACCAGCGCGGACAGCGCGTCGGTGAGTGCCTCGACGTCGAGGTCACCCTCGACCCGCAGCGCGAGCGGCACCAGGTACTCCGCGGAGCCGGGGGCGAGCCGTTCGGCGAACCAGAGGCCGCGCTGCACCGGCGACAGCGGCGTGCGCGCCGACCGGTCCCGGGCCGGGATCGGCTCGAAGTCCACTGTGGACGCTTCCGGCACCAGCCGGGCCAGCGACGCGATCGTGGGCGCCTCGAACAGGGCGCGGACGCCCAGCCGGACGCCGAACTCGGTGCGCATCCGGCCGGTCACCTTCGCCGCCAGCAGCGAGTGACCACCGAGCGCGAAGAAGTTGTCCTCCACGCCCGGTTCCTGGATGCCCAGGACGTCGGCCCAGATCGCGGCCAGCGTGATCTCGGTGGCCGTCCGGGGCGCGACGTGCCCGGCGCTGATCCGCCGCGGTGCGGGCAGGGCGGCCTTGTCGAGCTTGCCGTTGGCCGTCCGGGGCAGTGCTTCCAGGGGCACGATCGCCGACGGGACCAGGTGGTCCGGCAGCTGCGCGGCGGCGTACTCGGCGACCGCGGCCGGGTCTGCGGTGCCGACGACGTAGGCGACCAGGAGCCCGTCGCGGGCCACCACGGCGGCCTGCGTGACGCCCTCGTGCCGGGCCAGCACGGCCTGGACCTCGCCGGGTTCGACGCGGAAGCCGCGGATCTTGACCTGGTCGTCGGCGCGGCCGGCGTACTCCAGCACGCCGTCGCCGTTCCACCAGGCGAGGTCGCCCGTGCGGTACAGCCGCTCCCCCGCGCCGAACGGCGACGCGACGAACCGCTCGGCGGTCGCGCCGGGCTGCCCGAGGTAGCCGTGGGCGGTGCCGACGCCGGCCAGGTACAGCTCGCCGACCACGCCGGCGGGCATGGGCTGCAAAAGCGTGTCGAGGACGTAGGCGTGCTTGCCGGTGAGCGGCCGCCCGATCGGGACCGGGCCGTCGACCGCCATGACGGCGTGGAAGGTGCTGAAGCCCATGGTCTCGGCCGGGCCGTAGCCGTTGATCACCGCGACCTGCGGATACGAGCGCAGGACCTTCGCCAGGTGCGCGGGTGACGCCGCTTCGCCGCCGGTCATGGCGCGGCGAACCGTCGCGAACACCGCCGGGTGCTCGTCGACCAGGAAGTTGAACAGGCTGGCCGAGACGTCCAGGACCGTGACGTCGTGCGCCAGCACCAGGTCCTCGATCAGGGCCGGGTCGGGACGCTGGCCGGGCTGCAGCACGACCTGGCCGCCCTCCAGCAACGGGCCGAGCAGCTGGGTGCCGAACGCGTCCCACGAGACCGGCGCGCACTGCAGCCAGACGTCGTCCGGGCCGAACCCCGCGTAGTCCTGGCCGGTGAGCGTGCCGGCCACCGCGCGGTGCGGGGCCGCGACGGCCTTGGGGACGCCGGTGGAGCCGGAGGTGAACATGACGACGGCGAGGTCTTCCGGGCTGCCGGGCAGGCCGAGGACACTGCCGTCGCGGACGGCGATGGCGGCCGCGTCGGCGACGACGTCGATCCGGCGCCAGGGCAGCTCTCGTCCGTCGGTGAGGACGAGCGCGGCCGACGTCCGGTGCAGGGCCGCGACCAGGCGGTCGGCCGGGAAGTCCGTGTCCAGCACGGTGTAGGCGGCGCCGGTCTTGAGGACGGCGAGCAGCGCGACGGCCAGCCGCGGGCTGCGTCCGATGTGGACGCCGACCAGGTCACCGCGGCGGACGCCCTCGGCGACGAGGTGCCGGGCGAGCCGGTTGGCTTCGGTGTCGAGGTCGCCGTAGGTCATGCGTGAACCCTCGAACACGAGCGCGGTCGCATCCGGCGCCCACGCGGCCTGCCGCTCGACCAGCTCGTGCAGCCGCATCGCGGGCGCGGTCACCGAGGTCGTGCCCTGGGTCAGGAGAGCCGCGCGCTCGTCGGCGGTGAGCAGGTCCAGGGCCGTCACCGGGACGTCCGGAGCGGACACGGCGGAGGTCAGGAACCGGGCGAACCGGGCCGCGATCGACTCCGCCGTGGAGGCGTCGAACAGGTCGGCCGCGTACTCCAGCTGGCCGGTCAGACCGGCCGGGGTGCCGTCGGCGGCCCGGTTCTCTTCGATGCCCGCGGTCAGGTCGAACTTCGCGACGTCCCGCTGGACCGTGACGGCCTCGGCGGCCAGGCCCGGCAGCCGCAGTTCCCCGGCGACGTTGTTCTGCAGCACCAGCATCACCTGGAACAACGGGTGCCGAGCCGCCGACCGAGTCGGGTTCAGCTCTTCGACGACCCGCTCGAACGGGACGTCGGCGTGCGCCAGCGCGGCGAGCCCGGTGTCGCGGACGCGGTCCAGGAGCTGCCGGAACGTCGGCTGCCCGGAGACGTCGGTGCGCAGCACCAGGGTGTTGACGAAGAACCCGGCCAGGTCGTCGAGCGCGGTGTCGCCGCGGCCGGCGACGACGGCGCCGAGCGGGACGTCGTCCCCGGCGCCGAGCCGCGACAGCAGCGCGGCGAACCCGGCCTGCAGGGCCATGAACAGCGTCGCTCCGCTGCCCCGGGCCAGGTCGGCCAACGCCGCGTGGACGTCGGCGCCGAGCGCGAAGGCCACGGCACCGCCGCGGTGGCTGGCCACGGCCGGGCGGACCCGGTCGGCGGGCAGGGCCACCTCTTCGGGGGCTCCGGCGAGCGTCTCACGCCAGAACCCGATTTGCCCGGCCAGCTCGGCTTCGTCGAGGACGTCGCGCTGCCAGAGCGTGTAGTCCGCGTACTGGACCGGCAACGGCGCCCACTTCGGCGCCTGCCCGGTGACGCGGGTGGCGTAGGCCGTGGACAGGTCACGCAGCATCGGCGCGGCGGACCAGCCGTCACTGGCGATGTGGTGCAGGACCAGCAGCAGGACGTGATCGTCGGCGGCGATCTCGACGAGGTGGGCCCGCAGCGGCAGCTCGGTCTGGAGGTCGAAGACGTGCGACGCGGCCGTCGAGAGCACACCCGGCAGGTCGTCCTCAGTGGACTGTGTGAACGTCCACGGCACCGAAGGCGCGGTCAGAATCTCCTGCCACGGCTCACCTTCGTGCGACGGGAAGACCGTGCGCAGGGCCTCGTGCCGCTCGACGACGTCGGCCAACGCGGCCTGCAGGGCGGCTACGTCGAGGGAGCCGCGCAGCCGCAGGGCACGCGGGACGTCGTAACCGGCGTTGGCCTCTTCAGCCTGGTCGACGAACCACAGCCGCTGCTGCGCGAACGACAGCGGCAGCCGTTCGGGACGGTCGCGGCGGGTCACCGGCGGCCGCGCCGGGGCGGCGTCCCCGAGCACCTCGGCGAGACCGGCGACGGCGGGCGTCCGGAACAGGTCCCGGATGCCCAGCTCGACGCCGAGGACGGCGCGGACGCGGCCGATCAGCCGGGCCGCCAGCAGCGAGTGACCGCCGAGGTCGAAGAAGCCGTCGTCGACGCCGACCTCGGGCCGCCCGAGCACCTCGGCGAACAGTCCACAGAGGACGTTCTCGGTGACGGTCCGCGGGCGCCTGGACGACGTCGCCGCGAAGTCCGGTGCGGGCAGCGCGCGACGGTCGAGCTTGCCGTTGGCCGTCCGGGGCAGTTCGGCCAGGGGCACGATCGCCGAGGGCACGAGGTAGTCCGGCAGCCGCTCGCCCAGGTAGACCCGCAGCGCGGCGGGTTCGGCGTCGCCGACGACGTAGCCGATGAGCCGGCCGTCGCGGACGACGACCGCGGCCTGCTCGACGCCGTCGTGGCGGGCCAGCACGGCCTGCACCTCGCCGGGCTCGACGCGGAAGCCGCGGACCTTCACCTGGTCGTCGGCGCGGCCGACGTACTCCAGCACGCCGTCGGCGTTCCACCGCACCAGGTCGCCGGAGCGGTACATCCGCTCCCCCGCCGTGAACGGGTTCGCCACGAACCGCTCGGCGGTCGCCCCGGGGAGGCCGCGGTAGCCGTCGGCGAGACCGTGGCCCGACAGGTACAGCTCACCCGTGACGCCCGGGGCGGCCAGCGCGAGGTGCGTGTCAAGGACGTAGGCGCGCTTGCTCGCGACCGGGCGGCCGATCGGGATGGCCGGGCCGCCGAGGTCGGCGGCGGTGATCGGGTGGAACGTCGTGTAGCCCATGCTCTCGGCCGGGCCGTAGCCGTTGATCAGCGCGACGTCCGGGTACTCGCGCAGCGCCTTGGTCACGTGGGCGACGGACGCCGGCTCGCCACCGGTCATCGCCCGGCGCAGCACGCCGAAGACCTGGGGTTCCTGGTCGAGCAGGTAGTTGAACAGGCTCGCCGAGGCGTGCAGCACGGTGACGCCGTGCTCGACGACGAGCGCCGCGATGCGGTCTGGCTCGGGGTTCTGGCCGGGCTGCAGGACCGTGCGGCCGCCGTAGAGCAGCGCGCCGAACAGCTGCAGCGCGAAGCCGTCCCACGACACCGGGGCGCACTGGAGCCACACTTGGTCGGCGTCGAAGGTCGCGTAGTCCTGGCCCATGGTGGCGACGACGCCGCGGTGCGACGTCGCGACGCCCTTGGGCACGCCGGTCGAGCCGGAGGTGAACATGATGCAGGCCAGGTCGGCCAGGGTCAGCTCGACGTCCGGGTTGGTGGTGTCGGGGTGGCTCGGCGCGGTCGTCAGCACCCGCTTGACGCGGGCCTGCTCGGTGACCGCGGCGAGGCGCTCGGCCGGGTAGCTCGGGTCGAGCAGGGTGTAGGCGGCGCCGGACTTGAGGACGCCCAGCACCGTGACGGCGAAGTCGAAGCCGCGGTCGAGCAGGACGCCGACCACTTCGCCGCGCTGGACGCCGTCGTCGAGGAGGTGGTGGGCGACCTGGTTGGCGCGGGCGTTCAGCTCGCCGTAGGTCATCGCGGAGCCGTCGAACAGGATCGCGACGGCGTCGGGGTCTTGCCGCTCGACGATGGTGTGCAGGCAGTCCTGTGGTGTCGGAGCCAGGTCACGGGCGTGGCCGGAGGTCAGGACGAGGTCGCGGTCGGCGGCCGTGAGCACGTCGAACGCCGCGACCGAGGTCGTGGGCGCGTCGGCGATCTGCTCCAGCAGCCGGACGAACGCGCCGGCCAGCCGCTCGGCGGTGGCAGCGTCGAACAACGCGGTCGCGTACTCGAAGGCGCCGGTGATCCCCCCGCCGTTGCCGTGTTCCTCCAGGGCGGCGGTGAGGTCGAACTTGGCGACCGCGCGGTCCACGTCATACGGCTCGACGTCCACACCGGACAGTTCGGGCGCGGCGCTGTCCTGCTGCAGCACCAGCATCACCTGGAACAGCGGGTGCCGCGACGCCGACCGGGCCGGGTTCAGCTCCTCGACCAGGCGATCGAACGGGACGTCATCGTGCTCGAACGCACTCAGGTCGGCTTCCCGGACGCGGTCCAGCAGCTCGGTGAACGCCGGAGCGCCGCTCACGTCGGTCCGCAGGACCAGGGTGTTGACGAAGAACCCGACCAGATCGTCCAGCGCCGGGTCGGTGCGACCGGCGACGGGGGTGCCGATCGGGACGTCGTCGCCGGCGCCGAAGCGCGCCAGCAGCGTGGCGAGGGCGGCCTGCAGGACCATGAACAGGGTCGCGCGCCGCCCGGCCGCCAGCTCCAGGAGCCGCGCGTGCAGCTCGGCCGGGATCGTGACGGCCGCGGCCCCGCCGGCGTGGTCCGCGGTGGCGGGCCGGACGCGGTCGTACGGCAGGGCCAGTTCCTCGGGCAGACCGGCCAGTGCGTCCGTCCAATACGCGACGTCGCTGTCGAGTTCTCGTTGCCACAGCGTGTAGTCCGCGTACTGCACGGGCAGCGGCGCCCACTCCGGAGCGCGGCCGTCGAGCCGGGCCGCGTAGGCGTCGGCCAAGTCGCGCAGCAACACCGGGATCGACCAGCCGTCCCCGGCGATGTGGTGGGTCAGCACGAGCAGGATGTGCTCGTCGCCCTCGCCGAACAGCCACGAGCGCACCGGCGGTGCGGCGGCCAGGTCGAACGGGGTGCGCGCGGCGTCGGCGACCGAGCCGGTGCCGATCTCGAACGGGACCTGGAAAGAGTCGAGGATCACCTGGTGCGGGCCGGATTCGTCCTCGGCGTAGTACGTGCGCAGAGCTTCGTGGCGGCCGGCCACATCGGACAGTGCGGCGGCGAGGGCGGCGGCGTCGACGTCGCCGCGCAGGCGCAGGGCGATCGGCATGTGGTAGGCCGTGTCGTCGGCGTCGAGGCGAGCGAGGAACCAGAGACGCTCCTGCCCCGGGGCCAGCGGCAGCCGCGCCGGCCGGGGCCGGGCGGTGATGGCCGGGCGTGCCACGACGGCGTCACCGAGGCTGTCGCTCAGCCCGGCCACGGTCGGGTTCGCGAACAGGGCCCGCACGGTGACGTCGAGGCGGAGCGACGCCCGGATCCGCCCGGCGAGCCGGGTGGCGAGCAGCGAATGCCCGCCCAGGTCGAAGAAGCCGTCGTCGATGCCGACCTCGGGCACGCCGAGGACCTCGGCGAACAGCTCGCACAGCGCGTGCTCACGGGCGGTGCGCGGCACCCGGCCGGTGCCGCTCTCCACGGCCGGCGCGGGCAGGGCTTTGCGGTCGAGCTTGCCGTTCGGGGTCCGTGGCAGCTCGTCGAGCAGCACGAACGCCGACGGGACCATGTACCCGGGCAGGGCGGCCGCGACGTGCCGTCGCAGCGTCTCGACGTCGGCGGTACCCACGACGTAGGCGACCAGCCGCTTGTCGCCGGGCCGGTCCTCGCGGACGACGACGGCGCGCAACGCGACGGCCGGGTGGGTGGCCAGCACGGCTTCGATCTCGCCCAGCTCGATGCGGAAGCCGCGGATCTTGACCTGGTGGTCGACGCGGCCGAGGAACCGGATCTCGCCGTCGCGGCGGCGGGCGACCAGGTCGCCGGTGCGGTACATCCGCTCCCCGGTGGCGAAGGGGTTGGCGACGAACCGGTCGGCGGTCAGGTCCGGACGGCCGAGGTAGCCGCGCACGACGCCGTCGCCGGCGATGTACAGCTCGCCCGGCACGCCCGGCGGCACCGGCCGCAGCGCGCGGTCCAGGACGTAGACCTGGGTGTTGGCGATGGCGGTGCCGATGGTCGGCGAGCCGTCGCCGACGCGGGCGGTGGTGGACCAGATGGTCGTCTCGGTGGGGCCGTACATGTTGGTGACCGACGCGGCCCGCGCCCGCAGCGCGACGGCGAGGTCGTCGGGCAGGGCTTCGCCACCGACGAGGACGTGCACCGCGGAGAGGTCGACGGGCTCGGCCAGCAGCGCGTGGAAGAGGCTCGGCGTCGCCTGCAGCAGGGTGACGCCGTCCTCGGCGAGCGCGGCCAGGGCGCGGCTGTCGCGGACGGTGTCCCGCCCGGCGAGCACGACGGTCGCCCCGGCCAGCAGCGGCGCGAAGATCTCCAGCCCGGCGATGTCGAACCCGACGGTCGTGACGGCCAGGAGGCGGTCGCCTCGAGTGATGCCGAAGCGGTCCACCATGTCGAGCAGGAAGTTCAGCAGCGGCCGCCGGGGCACGACGACGCCCTTGGGGCGGCCGGTCGAGCCGGACGTGAAGATCACGTACGCCGGGCTGTCCGGGGACGCGGTGTGCACGGGGTTGCGCGCCGTCCCGATCTCCGCCTCGGCCAGCAGGACGTGGCGGGCCGGGTCGCCGGGCACCGCGCCCGCCTCGGTCACGAGCACGAGCGCCGGGTCGGCGTCTTCGAGCATCGCGGCGAGCCGGTCGGCCGGGTAGTCGAGGTCGAGCGCGAGGTAGCCGGCGCCGGTTTTGAGGACGGCGAGCATCGCGACGATCAGCTTCTCGTCGCGCGGCAGGGCCAGGGCGACGTACCGCTCAGGTCCGGCTCCACGCTCGGCGAGGTAGTGCGCGAGCCCGTTGGCCTGGGCGTTCAGTTCGCCGTAGGTCAGCGTCACGACGCCGTACTCCAGCGCGGGCGCGTCCGGCGTGCGGGCCGCTTGGGCTTCGAACAGCTCGATCACCGAGGTGTCCGGCAGCGGTGTCTCGGCGGGCGCCTGCAGGAGGTCCACGCGCTCGGCGTCCGAGAGCAGGTCCAACCCGGACACCGGGACGGCGGGTGTAGCGACGGCGGCGGCGAGCAAGCGGGTGAACCGCTCGGCGAGGTCGGCGGCGGTGCCCGCGTCGAACAGGTCGGTCGCGTACTCCAGGAAGCCGCCGATGCCGGCCGGGGCGCCGTCGGGGCCGGTGCTTTCCTCCAGGTTCAGCGTCAGGTCGAACTTCGCGGTCGCGGTGGCCACCGGGACGTCGGCCGCGGTCGTGCCGGGCAGCGCGAGGTTGGCCGCGACGTTGTTCTGCAGCGCCAGCATCACCTGGAACAGCGGGTGCCGGGCGGTCGAGCGGGCCGGGTTGAGGCGTTCAACGACGCGCTCGAAGGGGACGTCGCCGTGGTCGAAGGCTTCAAGGGCGGCCTCGCGGACCCGGCCGACCAGGTCGGCGAAGGTCGGGTCGCCGGTGAGGTCGGTGCGCAGCACGAGGGTGTTGACGAAGAAGCCGACGAGGTCGTCGAGCGCGGCGTCCGGGCGGCCCGCCGACGGGGTGCCGACCGCGACGTCGTCGCCGGCGCCGAGCCGGGACAGCAGGGCCGCGAACCCGGCCTGCAGCACCATGAACAGCGTCGCGTGCTCACCGCGGGCGACGTCGAGGAGGCGGGCGTGCAAATCCGCGTCCAGGGTCACCGGGAGGGTGGCGCCGCGGTGGGTCGCGACCGGCGGCCGCGGGTGGTCGAAGGGCAGGTTGATCTCGTCGGGCAGCCCGGCGAGGGCACCGGCCCAATAGTCGGCGGAGTCAGTCAGGTCCTGCTGCCACAGCGCGAAGTCCGCGTACTGCACCGGCAGCGGCGCCCAACCGGGGGCTTCCCCGGCGACGCGGGCGGCGTAGGCGGTGGACAGGTCGCGCAGCAGCGGGGCGAGGGACCAGCCGTCGCTGGCGATGTGGTGGGTGACGATGACCAGGACGTGGTCGTCGGCGGCGTGGCGCAGCAGCGCGGCCCGCACCGGCAGGTCGGTGGCCAGGTCGAACTCGCGGGCGGCGAACTCGTCGACGTCCGCCACGTCTTCGAACCAGGGCAGCTCGGTGAGCGGCCGGATCTCCTGGCGAGGGACGCCGTCGGTGTTCGGGAACACCGTCCGCAGGGACTCGTGGCGCTCGAGGACGTCGGCGAACGCGGTCCGCAGCGCGGAGACGTCCAGGGGGCCGGTCAGGCGCAGGGCGCGGGGCACGTTGTAGGCCGCACCGGCGGCGTCGAGCTGCTCGACGAACCACAGGCTGCGCTGCGCCGACGACAGCGGCAGCACCTCCGGACGCGGGCGAGCGGTGACGGCCGGGCGAGCGGCGCGGGCGGTGTCGAGCACCGTGGCCAGCGCGGCCACGGTCGGGGCGCGGAAGACGTCCGCGACGCCGATCCGGGCCCCCAGCACCGACCCGATCCGGGCGACGAGCCGGGCGGCGAGCAGCGAGTGGCCACCGAGGGTGAAGAACCCGTCGTCGACCCCGACCGTTTCGACGCCGAGGACGTCGGCGAAGAGGCCGCAGAGGACTTCTTCACGCGGGGTGCGCGGCGCGCGGCTCGTGCTCGTGTGCTCGGGAGCGGGCAGGGCCCGGTGGTCGAGCTTTCCGTTGGGCGTCAAGGGAAGGGCGGGCAGCATTACGAACGCCGACGGCACGAGGTGTTCGGGCAGCCGCTCGGCCAGGTACCCGCGGAAGTCGGCCGGCGAGCCGACGACGTAGGCGACCAGGAGCTTCTGGCCCGGCCGGTCCTCGCGGACGACGACGGCGGATTCGGTGACGGCCGGGTGGGTGCCGAGCGCGGTCCGGATCTCCCCCGGCTCGACGCGGAACCCGCGGATCTTGACCTGCTCGTCGGCGCGGCCGACGTACTCCAGGACCCCGTCGGCGCGGCGGCGCACGAGGTCACCGGTGCGGTACATCCGCTCCCCCGCCGCGAACGGCGAGGCGACGAACCGGACGGCGGTGAGGTCGGGGCGGCCGACGTAGCCGTCGGCGATGCCGGCGCCCGCGGCGTACAGTTCGCCGACGACGCCGGGGGCGACCGGCCGCAGCCGCTCGTCCAGGACGTGGGCGCGCTTGCCGTGCAGCGGCACGCCGATCGGGATCGGCGCCCCGGTGAGGTCGGCCGCCGTGATCCGGTGGCAGCTGACGAAGATCATGTTCTCGACCGGGCCGTAGGCGTTGGTGACCGTGAGGTCGGGGAACGTCGTCAGCGCCTTGGTGATGTGCGCGACCGAGGCGACCTCGCCGCCGGTGTAGACGTCGCTGACCTGCGTGAACACTGCCGGGTACTCGTCGAGCAGGAAGTTCAGCAGGCTGGCCGAGGCGAACATCGTGGTGACGCCGTGGCGCTCGACGAGGTCGGCGATGAGCGCGGGCTCGGGCTTCGGGCCCGGCTGCAGCACGCAGGCGGCTCCGGTGAGCAGCGCGCCGAACAGTTCGAACGCGAAGGCGTCCCAGGAGACGGGCGCGGTCTGCAGCCAGACGGCGCCGCCGTATCCCTGCCCCAGGATCGTCGTGGCGACGGCCTCATGGGAGGCGACGACACCCTTCGGCGTGCCGGTGGAGCCCGAGGTGAACATGACGCACGCGGGTCCGGTGACGGGCACGGCGAGGCCGGGGGCGGTCACCGTGGAGTCCACAATGGACAAATCGTTCAGCACCAGGGGCGCGTCGACCTGCTCGGCCAGCAGCTGACGGCGTTCGGCGGGGAACGACGGGTCGAGCAGCGTGTAGCCGCAGCCCGCTTTGAGGACGCCGAGGATCGCGGCGACGAGGTCCGGGCCGCGGTCGAGGCAGATCGCGACGATCCGGCCGGCCGGGACGTCCGTCAGGAGCGCGGCGACGCCGTTGGCGCGGGCGTCCAGCTCGGCGTAGGTGACGATCCGGTCCTCGAACAGCAGCGCGGTGTGGTCCGGGGTGCGGCGGGCGTGGCCTTCGACGACTTCGTGCAGGGTGACGCTCGCGGCGGCGGGCTGGGTCATGCCGCCCGCGACGGCCTGGGCGGTCTCGGTGGCGTCGAGCAGGTCGAGGTCGCCGATCCGGACGTCCGGCGTCGCGGCGACGGCGGCCAGGACGCGCAGCAGCCGGGTGGCCAGGGTGGCGGCGGTGGCGCGGTCGAACAGGTCGCTCGCGTATTCGAGGAGGCCGGTCAGCTCGCCGTCGCGTTCCTCGAAGATCGCGGCCAGGTCGAACTTCGCGTAACCGATGTCGACGCGCTCGCCGGTCGCCCGCACCCCGGGCAGGTCGAGTTCGGCGGCGAGGTTGTTCTGCAGCACCAGCAGGACCTGGAACAGCGGGTGGCGGCCGAGCGAGCGGGCGGGGTTCAGCTCTTCGACGACGCGCTCGAACGGCACTTCGGCGTGCTCGAACGCGGCCAGGCAGGTCTCGCGGGCCCGGCCGAGCAGCTCGCGGAAGGTCGGGTCGCCGCCCGTCTCGGTGCGCAGCACGACGGTGTTGACGAAGAACCCGACGAGGTCGTCGAGGGCGGCGTCACCACGGCCGGCGACCGGAGAGCCGACCGGGACGTCGTCGCCGGCGCCGAGGCGCGTCAGCAGCGCGGCGAAGGCGGCCTGCAGGACCATGAACAGCGTCGCGCCGGACGCGGCGGCCAGCTCGGTGAGCTTGGCGCGCACCTCGGCGGGGACGTCCATCGGGACGACGCCGCCGCGGTGGCTCGCCACCGGCGGGCGGGACCGGTCGGCGGGCAGCGGGAGCTCCTCGGGCAGGCCGGTGAGGGCGTCGCGCCAGTACGCGAGGTCGCTGTCGACGGGCAGTTCCCGTTGCCACAGCGTGTAGTCCGCGTACTGGACGGGCAGCGGTGCCCACGCCGGGGCTTCGTGCCGGGTGCGGGCGGTGTAGGCCTCGCCGACCTGGCGTAGCAGGGGCGCCATCGACCAGCCGTCGCAGGCGATGTGGTGCACGACCAGCAGCAGCACCGACGTCTTCCCGGGCAGGGTGAACAGCGCAGCCCGGATCGGCAGTTCACGGGCGAGGTCGAAGCTCTCTTCGGTGGCGGTGCGCAGGTCGGCGGCGAGAGTGTCCTCAGTGGACTCCGCGAACGTCCATCGGACGTCGCCGGCGGGCAGGATCTGCTGCACCGGCTCGTCGCCGTGGCTGTCGAACACCGTCCGCAGGGCTTCGTGGCGGGCGACGACGTCGGCGACGGCGAGGCGCAGCACGTCGGCGTCGACCGGGCCGTCGAGGCGGACGGCCTGCGGGACGTGGTAGCCGGCGTTCCAGGTGTCGGCCTGGTCGAGGAACCACAGCCGGCGCTGGGCGGACGACAGCGGCATCGGCTCGGGGCGGTGTCGCGGGGTCAGCGGCGGGCGGGCGGGCGCGGCGGTTTCGAGGAGTTCGGCGAGGCCGGCGGGGGTCGGTGCGCGGAAGACGTCGCCGATCGCGGCCTCGACGCCGAGGGTCGCGCGGATCCGGGAGACGAGCTTCGCGGCGAGCAGCGAGTGGCCGCCGAGGGCGAGGAAGCCGTCGTCGATGCCGACGCCGTCGACGCCGAGGATTTCGGAGAACAGCGTGCACAGCGCGGCTTCCCGCGGGGTGCGCGGGGTGCGACCGACCGCGGTCCACTCGGGGGCGGGCAGGGCCTTGCGGTCGAGCTTGCCGCTCGGGGTCAGCGGCAGTGCGGCGAGCACGACGAACGCGGCGGGCACCATGTACCCGGGCAGGTCCGCGGCCAGGGCCGTCCGCAGGGCCTCGACGTCCGGGGTGGCGCCGTCGGGGACGACGTAGCCGACCAGGCGCTGGTCGCCTTCGCGGTCTTCGCGGGCCAGGACGCAGGAGCCGCCGACGCCGGGCTGGCGGTCGAGCACGGTCTCGATCTCGCCCAGCTCGACGCGCAGGCCGCGGATCTTGACCTGGTGGTCGGTGCGGCCGAGGTAGAGCAGGGCGCCGTCGTCGGTCCAGCGGGCGAGGTCGCCGGTGCGGTACATCCGCTCCCCCGGCACGAACGGGTTCGCGATGAAGCGTTCGGCGGTCAGGCCGGGCCGGCGGTGGTAGCCACGGGCGAGCTGGATCCCGGCGAGGCACAGCTCACCGGCGTCGCCGGGCGCGACCGGCCGCAGCTGCGCGTCCAAGACATAAGTCTGCGTGTTCCACACGGGCCGGCCGATCGGGACCGGGCCGCCGTCGGCGCGGCACGCCCAGGACGTGACGTCGACCGAGGCTTCGGTGGGGCCGTACAGGTTGTGGAGTTCGACGCCGGGGAGGGTGTCGAAGAACCGGGCCTGCAGTTCGGCGGGCAGGGCTTCGCCGCTGCACAGCACGCGGCGCAGGCCGGTGCAGCCGGCCGCGGCCGGGTCGAGCAGGAACGCCTGCAGCATCGACGGCACGAAGTGCAGGGTCGTGATGCGCTCGGCGCGGATCAGCTGGGCCAGGTAGGCGGGGTCGCGGGGGCCGCCGGGGCGCGCGACGACGAGCGTGGCGCCGGTCAGCAGCGGCCAGAAGAACTCCCACACCGAGACGTCGAAGCTGGACGGCGTCTTCTGCAGGACGCGGTCTTCGGTGGTGAGGCCGTATTCGGCCTGCGTCCAGGCGAGCCGGTTGACGATTCCCTCGTGCGGCACCAGTACGCCCTTGGGGCGCCCGGTCGAGCCGGAGGTGTAGATGGCGTAGGCGAGATCCTGCGGAGTCGTCGTGGTTTCCGGCTCGGTGGCCGGGAACGCGGCGAGGTCGGCGTCGTCGAGGAAGTCCTGGGTCAGGACGACGGGGGCGGCGCTGTCGGCGACCATGAAGGCCAGCCGGTCGGCCGGGTAGTCCGGGTCGAGCGGGACGTAGGCGCCGCCGGCCTTGAGCACCCCGAGCAGGGCGATGACCAGGTCGAGGGAGCGGTCGACGCAGACGCCGGTGAGGACGCCGGGCCCGACGCCGCGGCCGATCAGGAGGTGGGCGAGCCGGTTGGCTCGCTCGTGGAGGGCGCGGTAGGTGAGGGTTTCTCCCTCGAAGACCAGCGCCGTCGCGTCCGGGGTGCGGGCCGCCTGCTCGGTGAGCAGCCGGGTGAGCGTGCGGCCCGCTTCCGGGACGTCGGTGGTGGTGTCGTTCCAGGCCGCCAGCAGCTGCCGGGTGTCGTGCTTCACGTAGATCAGCTCCAGTTCGAATCTGCCGGCGGGGAGGGGGTCAGCGCATCGAGGCGACGAGGCTCGCCGGGCGCAGGTCGGTCCAGTGCGTCTCGACGTACTCGAGGCAGGCGGCGCGGGTGTCTTCGCCGTGCACGGTCCGCCAGCCGGCCGGGACGTCCACAGTGGACGGCCAGAGCGAGTGCTGGTTCTCGGCGTTGACCAGGACCAGGAAGGTGCCGTTCTCGTCTTCGAAGGGGTTGCTCATGACTTCTTCTCCTCTGTGAGTGCGGCCCGGCCGAGTGCCGGGGTGGCGACGAGCAGGGCGAACGCGACGAGCGCGACCGCGGCGTGGGCGAACATGGTGAGCGGGACGCCGAGCGTCTCGACCAGCAGGCCGATCAGGAGGTTGCCGATCGGGGTGGCGGCCAGGGTGAACAGCGCGAGGATCGACATGACGCGCCCGCGCATCTCCGGCGCGGACCACCGCTGCGCCAGCGACACCAGGACCAGCGCGGTGAGCCCGGCGACCAGGCCGAGCGCGAAGAACGCGGCGATGCTGACGGCCAGGGAGCCGGTGGCGAGCAGCGCCAGGCAGCCGACCTGGGCGCCGAGCCCGCACGTCGCCAGCAGCCCGGCACGTTCACGGGGCGGCCATTTGACGGAGACGATGAAGGCCAGTGACGCGCCGAGCGTCATGGCGGTGAGCAGCCAGCCGGCACCTTTCTGGCCGCCGAGCAGGACGAGCCCGAGGTTGATCGGCCCGGCGCCGCTGAGTTCGAGGAGCCCGGTGACGATCATGGCGGTGCGCAGCGCGGGCCGGACGGCGACGTACCGGCAGCCTTCACCGACGTCGCGAAGGAGCTGCTTGACCTTGACGCGTTCGCGGGGTTGCGCCGGCGCGAGGGTCTTGGTGTTCCCGGCGGCGACGGCGGAGACGAGGAAGCTGACCCCGTTGACGACGGCGACGGTGACGAGCCCGCCGAGCCCGGCCAGCCACGACCCGAGCGCCCCGCCGGCGGCCTGCCCGCCGCGGACGGCGGCGAGGTAGACGGCGTTGCCCCGCACGAGGTGCTCGGGCGGCAGCAGGTTGGGCCGCAGCGCGTCGGAGGCGGGGATGAAGAAGGCACTGGCCACGGCCATGACGACGATCAGCCCGGTCAGCAGCGGCAGCGAAGGCCCGGCGAACAGCACGCACACGGCCCCGGTGACCATGGCGGCCGCCCGGATCAGATCAGTGGCGACGAGCACCCGCCGAGGCCCGGTCCGATCCGCGACGGCACCCCCGACGAGCAGGGTGAGCACCTTCGGCAGCGACCCGAGGGCAAGAACAAGCCCCGCGACCGCAGGCCCGGCGGCCCCGACGAGGGTGACGGAGAGGGCAATCAGCCACACGGCGTCCCCGAAGGAGGACAACCCCATGGCGAGCACCAGCCCGAGAAACGGCGCAGGCAGGGCGGCACGAGACGGCCGCGGCTCTACAACGGCGGTCATGCCAGACCCCCGCTCGGTGCCAGGGGTCGTGAGTGTTTATCAGGGTTAGAACCCGCATTACCACTCACGACAAGCCGCGGCAGACCCGCAACCCGGGCGCTCACGACAGCACCTGCTCACGGACCTGGCCCGCACTTCCCGGGAACCAGACGTCTTCCGAGGTCAGCGCGTCCGCGCGGTACTGGCCCAGCGCGCTCACCAGCAGCCGCAGTTCCAGCGCCAAAGCCTCCACGAAGCGGACCAACCCGTCACGCGGGTCGGTGTCCACCGCCAGCAGCGCCGCACGGCCGAGACCCGCCGCGCGGGCGCCCAGGGCCAGCACCTTCGCCACCCGCGTGCCTTCCCACATCCGGCCGGACGTCAGCAGGCAGCCGGCCGGCGTACCGATCCGGGCCAGGCACTCGGCCAGAGGAAGCCCGACGTCGAGGAACGCCGTCGGTGCCCAGCCCGTGCCACCTTCGGCGCCGTCGACCGTGACCGCGTCGGCGCCGGCCGCCCAGGCGACCGTGGCCGCCGAAGCGACGTCGCGGCCCGGGAGCAGCTTCACCCACACGCCGGCGCGCGGGAAGTTGTTGCGCATCAAGCGGATCTGCTGGCGCAGGATCTCCGGGGTGAACGTCCCGGGGCTGCTGCTGCGGAGCACACCGTCGCCGAGCGCGAGGTCCACTGTGTACTGCCCGGCGAGCCGGTCCGCCGCAGCGGAGTCGACCAGTGTCATCCCGCCGAGGCCGGGCTTCGCGCCCTGGCCCACCTTCAGCTCGAACGCCAGCCGCCCGGAGTCCAGCAGCGGTGCCGCCGACGGGTCGGAGTAGACGAGGTTCCAGACTTCGGCGTCGGCGTCTTCGGTGCTCTGCTGCACGACGACGCCGCCGAGGCCGTCCGGGACCGCGTCGCCGTAGGCCCGCAGGCGCTCCAGCAGCGTGCCCGTCGCGGCGCCGCCCATGCGGCCGTGGCCGTGGACCGGGACGACGTTCTCGCCGACCACCATCGGGATGCCGAGCCGCGCGGCCTGGGCACTCGCCGCCGCGCCGAGCCCGGCGCCCGCCACCTGCGTCGACCCGAACGCCGAGAGGTACAGCGGGAGTGCCGAGGCGAACCCGCCGATGACGGTGTCCAGCTCGACGTCGCCGTACAGCGGCTCGCGGCCCAGCTCGATCAGCTTCTCCAGCCGGCGCGGCATGAACACCGGCGGCACCAGCCGAGCCGACTCCAGAGAATCACCCGAAACACCCGCGGAGAAACCGAACAGCGTCGTCCCGTACTCGGCCGCGGGCGGGAACACCGCCTCGGCACCCAGCCGGGCGCGTGCCCGGACGTCGTCCTCGGGGAAGCCCCCGGCGTGCAGCGCGGTCACGGCGACACCACGCCCGGCAGCTTCGGGAACGCCGTCGCCTGCCACACCGCGTCGAGCCCGGCGACGTAGCGGGTGAACCGCTGGATGCCGAGGCCGAACCCGGCGCTGCCCGGGATGCCTTCGCGGACGAGGTCGAGGTACCAGGCGTACTTGGCCGGGTTCTCCCCCGTCTCGCGCATCCGCGTGACGATCCGGCCGTACTCGTGCTCGCGCTCGCTGCCGCTGCACAGCTCGCCGTAACCCTCCGGCGCGATCAGGTCGAAGTTGCGCAGGATCCCCGGCTGCGACGTGGATTCGCGGTCGTAGAACCCGCGCGAGCCCTTGGGGTAGTCGACGAGGAAGAACGGCCGGGCGTGCTTCTCCGACAGGATCGCCTCGCCCGCCCAGTCGATCTCGGCGTCCGGGCTCTGCGGGTGCCCGAGCTCGCGCAGGGTCTCGACGGCGGTCGTGTGCGACAGCCGGCCGAACGCGCCGCCGAGCAGGTCGGCGAACGCGCCCGAGTCGCGGCCGAGGGCCTCCAGCACGTCGCCGGCGTCGTCGACGATCCGGCGCACCACGTGGGCGACGAGGTCCTGCAGCAGGTCGAGGACGTCGTCGCGGGACGCGCCGGAGACCTCGACGTCGAGCTGGTGGAACTCGGCGAGGTGGCGGCTGGTGTTGGCCGTCTCCAGCGGTTCGAGCCGGACGTTCGGGGCGACGTAGAAGATCTTTTCGAAGCCCAGCAGCGAGGCCTGCTTGTAGAGGATCGCGCTGGTCATCAGCTTGTAGCGGTGGCCGTAGTAGTCGATGTCCACCTGCTTCGCGCCGCGGCCGCCCGGGTCGGTGACCGGCCCGATGACCGGGGGCAGCAGCTCGACGAAGCCGCGGCCGCCGAGGAACGCGCGGGCCTCGGTGAGCATCCGGTGCTGCAGCCGCAGCACGTGCTTGGTCGTGTCCGAGGTCAGGTGCGTCCGCGGGTCCGGCGGCACGGCGGAATCGGTGTACTCCATGGCGATTTCACTCCCAGCTGGTCGGCAGAGGTGGGTCAGGCGCGGGCGGGTTCGGTGCTCGGGCCCGGCAGGACGGGATCGAGCCGCCGCCGGTGGTAGGACAGGTCGGCGAGCATCCGGGTCGCGCTGACCCGGTCGCGGCTGCGGCGGCCGCCGAGCGCGGCGGGCAGCGGCATCCGCCCGGTGTGCCACCACTGCAGGCGGCCTTCGTCGTCGAGCACGCACCGGGTTTCGTTGCCGTTGTCGGGGTGCAGGCAGTACGGGACGTCGAGCAGGCCGCGTTCGAACGCCGCCGGCAGCGCCTCGGCGATCGTCGGGGCCAGCGAGCGCACCTCGTCGACGAGCAGGCGGGCCTGCAGGTAGACCTCGGTGTCCCCGGACGGCGGCAGGCCGGGCGCGGGCTGGTCGAGGGCGGTGGCGTTGGCCAGCCGCAGCGCGTCGACGTTCTCCTCGACGGTCGGGATCCGGTGGGCCTCGGCGGTGGTCTTGACGATCAGCCGCTCGGTGCCGGTGCGCACGGCCAGCCGCACGCTCTCGGCCAGCAGCTCCCGCGCCCCGGCCGGGGTTTCCGGGAACAGGCCCATGTAGGTGTAGAGGACGACGTGGTAGTCCACAGTGGACAACTCTTCGGCGCACAGCCGCCGCATCGCCCACAGCGCTTCGGCGTCCTGCTCGGGGCTGGTCTGCTGGGCGTAGCTGGCGGACACGCTGCGGACGCCGTGTTCGGCGAAGAACAGGCACTCCAGCACCGAGAGCGCCACGAGCAGCCCCGGCGGGCACAGCTGCCCGAGCATGCAGCCGCCGAAGCTCTCCAGGTGGCAGAGCACGCCGCGGTCGGCCTGGGCCGCGAGCAGCGTCGCCGACCGGGACCAGGACGCCGTCGCCGTGCGCAGCGGCACGCTGCTGTAGGGCAGGCAGTAGGACACCGGGCCGCCTTCGGAGGCGTCCAGGCCGGCTTCGAGCATCGCGGCGAAGATGTCCTCGGGCTGCGGTGAACCGTGGCGCACCTGGACCGGGAACCGCGGGCCGAAGAGCCCGTCGAGCAGCTCGGCGGTGACGCCGGTGCCGAGCGCGACCAGCGGGTAGCCGTTGAGCTGGACGCCGGACTCGATCGACATCGCGGCGAGGTCGTGCTGCCCGGTGCGGGTGTAGCTGTCGAGCGTCACGGTGCCGACGGCCGGCACCCCGGCCCCGGCGACCGCGTGCAGCCCGCGGCGCATCATGGCCGGGTCCGAGAACCCCATCCGCGGCTGGACGAGCAGCGTCCGGCTGCGGCGGTGCTCGGCCACGAAGCTGCTGAACACCGACCGGGCAGCGCTCACCGCAACGTCCGGACGTTCGCGGCGACGAACTCGCGGAAGGACTCGATCGCCTGGCCGGAGTCGCCGGCGCCGACGTGGAAGACCGCGTCGTAGCCCAGGGCCAGCAGCTCGGCCCGCAGCTCGCTGTTGGCGTCGCCGCGGACGCCGAGCTTGCCGCCGATGACGGCGGGCAGCCCGGTCAGCTCGGGGTCGGCGCGCAGGGCGGAGATCACCCGGGCGCCGTCGACGTGGCCGTGGCCGTTGATGGTGCTGATCACCAGGCAGTCCGGCCGCTCGTCGCGGCAGGCGGCCAGCAGCCGTTCGACCGGGACGCAGGCGCCGAGGTTGAGCACCTCGTGCCCCATCTCCTCCATGATCAGCTGGAGGGCGACGAGGTTCCACATGTGCGAGTCGGACTGGACGCTGGAGAGGACGAACTTGAGCGGTCGCCGTCCGGCCACGCCGGGCCGGTCGGGGTGCTGCTCGATCTGGAAGGTGGTCATCGTGCGCTCGCTCCCTTGAGTTCGGGGAACGTCCGCGGCGCGGCGGGGTGCGGCCACGAACTTCTCGAGACGAATAGTCATCGCCGGTGGCCCGGCGCACATGGGTGCCGCGTCCCCGCATTCCGGCGACGCCGCGAACCCCCATGACCGCCTCGCGCGCGGGCGTCGCGGCCGCGCGCGCGAGTGCGGAACCCGGTGCGCCGGGGTGACCCAGGTGGGTGGTGTACCGCGTCCGTTCGGGGCTTGTTGCCGCTTCACGCCCCCATGCGGCCCGCCCGCCGAACGGCGCAACCGCCACGTCCGTCCGGCGCAACCGGGGGTGGCGCGACCAGGCGTTTTCCCGGCGGTGCCCCTATGGGCCCCCAGTACGCCCCCATACGCCGCCGGAATGCGGGCGTAGCACCCCCATGTAACCCCGGTCACCCGCTGGCATGCTCGATCTCGTGATTCCCCCGCAGCCGAACCCGGCGACGACGACGCTTCCGCCCACCTGGTGGGCGGCGGGCCTGACCCCGCGCGAGCGGCGATCCGACGGCCTCCGCCCCGCGTGGGTGGACTTCGCCGAGACCGCACTCGCGACGGCGGAACCCACGGCGCCGGCGTCCGGCCCGACCTGGCGCACGGCGTTCGCGTCCGTGTTCCACCCGTTCGTCGGCGCGGTCCGCGCCGCGATCGCCGACGCCGCAGCGGGTGCGCCCGCCGTCGACGTCGTCTCGGTCGCGGACGGCTGCGCCGCGCAGCTGGGCCACCAGCTCGCCGGGCTCGCCGCCCGCACGCTGGTGCTGGAGCTCGGCCGGGCCCGCCGCGCCGGCCGGCTCGCCGGGGAGACCGGGGAAGAACGCTTCGCCGACTTCGTCCGCCAGGCCGCCACCACCGCCGGGCTCACGGATCTGCTGCACCGCTACCCGGTGCTCGCGCGGCTCGCCGCGCAGGCCGGGCTGTACGCGATCGAGTCGGCCACGGAGCTGCTCGGCCGGTACGCCACCGACCGCGACGCGCTGGCCGGGCTCATCGGCACCGCCGGCCTCGGCCGGCTGGCCGAGATCACCGGCGGCACCGGTGACGCGCACCAGCGCGGCCGCTCGGTGCGCGAACTGCGCTTCGACGGCGGCGACCGGGTCGTCTACAAGCCGCGGCCGCTGGGCCTGCACGCGGCGTTCACCGACGTCGTCGCCTGGCTCAACCCGCGTGTCCCCGGCCTGGAGCTGGAGACCGTCGACGTCCTGGTCCGGCCCGGGTACGGCTGGCTGCGCTTCGTCGAGCACCGGCCGTGCGCGGACCTGACCGAGGTCGACCGCTTCTACCGCCGCCAGGGCGTGCTGCTGGCTCTGCTGCACGCGCTCGACGGCACCGACGTGCACTTCGAGAACATCATCGCGGCCGGTGACCAGCCGGTGCTGATCGACATCGAGACGCTCTTCCAGCCCCTGCTGGCCGCGGCGGACGCGAACGCCGATCCGGCCTCGACGCTGCTGGCCCGCTCGGTGCACCGCACGATGCTGCTGCCGCAGATGATCGTCGGCGAGCACGGCGCGGTCGACATCTCCGGCCTCGGCGGCGGCCGCGTCACCACCCCGGCGCTCGAGCGCGTCGACTGGCTGGAGCCGGGCACCGACCGGATGCGGCTGGCCCGCGTCCCCGGCGGCCCCGGCGCGGGCGTCAACCGGCCCACACTCGGCGGGGTCGACGTCGAACCGGCCGAACACGGCGCCGCGCTGCTGGCCGGGTTCCGCGCCGGCTACGACACCATCGCCGACGGCGCGGCCGAGCTGGCTCCCCTGCTGGAGCGCTGCGCGGCACACAAGATCCGCGTCCTGGTCCGCCCGACCAGCTTCTACGCCCGGATGCTCGACGAGACGACACACCCGTCGCTGCTGGCCGACGCGGCCGAGCGGGACGAGGCGTTCGCGCTGCTGCACGACGACAGCACCGACGACGTCCGCCGCGGGCTGATCGCCGCCGAGCTCACCGACCTGTGGGCCGGCGACGTCCCGATGTTCAGCGGCGAGCCCGGCTCGGGCGACCTGTGGGACGCCGAGGGCAAGCGGCTGCCCGACATGCTGAGCGCGACGCCGCTGGCGTCGGTGCTGGCGAAGATCGCCGGGATGACCACGATCGACCGCCGTGACCAGGAGTGGCTGATCTCCGCCGCGCTGGCCACCCGCCCGGCCGAGGAGACCCACGCCGGCACCGGCGTCACCGACGGCGTCCTGCCGAGCAAGAGCCCCGAACCCGCGCACCTGCTCTCGGCCGCGTGCGGGATCGCCGACGCCATCATCGCCCGCGCGTCCTCGGCCGGCGGCCGGGTCAACTGGGTCGGGCTGGAGCTGGTCGACGAGAAGTACTGGGCCGTGCTGCCGATGGGCGCCGGGCTCGGCGAGGGCTACACCGGCGTCGCGCTGTTCCTGGCCCAGCTCGCGGAGCTGACCGGCATCGACCGCTACCACGACCTGGCCGGGAAGGCCCTGGCCGGACTGCCGTGGCTGGTCTCGGAGCTGGAAGCCGACCCGGAGCTCGCGGAGGCGGCCGGCTGCGGCGGGCTGCTCGGGCTCGGCGGTGTCGCCTACGCGCTGGCCCGGCTGTCGCGGCTGCTCGCCCGGCCCGACCTGCTGGACCTGGCCGCCCGGACCGTCGCCGTGATGCCGGGCGCGACGCCGGCGACGTCACCGCGCTTCACCACCGGTCTGGCCGGTGGTCTGGTCGCGCTGCGGTCGGTCGCCGCCCAGACCGGGCTCGCGAGCGCGGCCCTGCTGGCCGACGCCTACGCCACCGAGCTCGCCGGCCGTTCCATCGACCCCGACCTGGCCGACCCCGGGTTCGCGCACGGTGCGGCCGGTGTCGACTGGGCCTTGCTCGGGCACCCGCGTGAGACGGCGACCCTGCCGCCCGCGACCGCGGCGACCGGGCACGGCTGGTGCTCCGGCCTGGCCGGGCAGGTCCTCGCCTACGCCGGCGACCCCGACGTGCTGGGCGGTCTCGACGAGCAGGTCCGGCGCCTGGCCGCCCAGGACCCGCTGCGCGACCTGAGCCTGTGCCACGGCGAAACCGGCATCACCGACGTGCTCGGCGTCCTGGCCGAGAACGGCCACGCCGGAGCCGCCGCCGCGGTGGAGCGCCGGACCGGGCAGCTGCTGACCGCCGTCGAACAGGACGGCGCGCGCTGCGGCACCCCGGACGCCGTGCCTTCGCCGGGGCTGCTGACCGGCCTGGCCGGCATCGGCTACGGCCTGCTGCGCCTGGGCTTCGGCCCGCGTGTCCCGTCCGCGCTGCTCCTGCAACCCCCGACTCGCTGACCCGCCCCGGCCCCACCTGCACGAGGAGAACCGCACGATGCCCGAAATCACCGCCGAGACCGTCGAAGCCACAGTCGGCGCCCTGGTGCTCCCGCGCGCGAACCGCGCCGGTGCGCGCAACCGGGCGCTGGCCGGGGCGCGGCCCCGGTTGTCCGGGATCACAGTGGAGACGCTCGGTGACCCCACCGTCGTCACCAACGGCACTTTCGCCCTCTGACCGTCCGTCCTTTTCGCACCGCCAGTACTACCGAGAGTGGAGACACCGCATGACCGAGCACGACACCGCCGCCATCGACAACCCGATCGGCGACTTGACCCTCCCGTCGTCGGCCCGGACCGGCGCCCGCAACCACGCACTGTCGGGGCGGGCCCCGAGGGCTTCGATGAATTCGCTGACCACGTTCGACGTCACGGTCGTCACCGGGGGTTTCACCGAATAGTGAGACACCGGCCCGCCGGTATTTCGACGGGCATCCGGAAGCGATCCGTCCGGCTATAGTCCCCGCTCATGGGCATCCGTTCGACGCGCCTCATCGGGCGGGACAGGGAGCTCGGCGCACTGTCCCAGGCTCTGGAGAAGGCCCGCACCGACCACGGTGGGGCCTTCTTCCTTGTCGGCGAAGGCGGGATCGGGAAGTCCCGGCTCGCCGCCGACGTCGCCGCGCGGGCGCTGGCGACCGGGATGCCGGTGCTGCGCGGGCGGGCCAGCTCGATCGGGCCGATGGTGCCGTTCCGCCCGCTCGCCGAAGCCCTGTTGTCGCACTTCCGCGGCGGGCACCCGCCCGCCGCGCCGGAGCTCGACCCGCTGGTGCCGGTGCTGGCCCGGCTCGTGCCCGACTGGTACCGCGGCGACCGCCCGCACGACAACGGCTCGCTGATGGTGCTGGCCGAGGCCGTCTTCCGGCTGCTGTCGGTCGCCGGGCGCGCCGAGGGCTGCCTGATCGTGCTGGAGGACCTGCACAACGCCGACGCCGAGACGCTGTTCATCGTCGAGTACCTGGTGGACAACCTCGCGTCGGGCAAGGTGATGCTGATCGGCACCCTGCGCAACGAGCCCGGCGAGGCGCTGCGGCTGGCCACGGCGGCGTCGCAACGGTCGTCGAGCCGCACCTTCGAGCTGACCCGGCTGAACGCCGCCCGCACGCGCGAGTTCGCGGCGGCGTGCCTGGAGACCGAGCCGGACGCGGTCCCGGCCGCCGTCGCGAACCTGCTGTGGCAGAACAGCGAAGGCGTCCCGTTCGTCGTCGAGGAACTGCTGCACGGGATGCTCGGCGACGGCCTGCTCGTGGGCGGGCCGGGCGGCTGGCAGGTGGTCGGCGAGCTGCAGGCCCGGGTGCCCGAGGCGCTGATCAGCAGCATCGCCGCCCGGGTGGACGCGCTCGGTTCGGACGGCGAGACGCTGCTGTCGGTGGCCGCGGTGCTCGGGCGGCGGTTCCCGCTGTCGGTGGTGCAGGCGGTGACCGACATGGACGACCGGATGCTGCACAACCACATCAGCGCGAGCGTCGCCGCCCACCTGGTCACCACCGACGAGACCACCCCGGGCTGGTACGCCTTCCGGCACCCGCTCACCGCCGAGGCCCTGCTGTCGAGGCTGGTGCCCTCGACCAAGGCGAACCTGGCGCGCAAGGCCGCCGACGCCGTCGAGCTGCTGCACCCGGGCCTGCCCGGGGAGCTGTGCGCGCTGGCCGCGTCGCTGCGGCTGACCGCGATGGACCACCCCGGCGCCGGGCGGTTGTTCGCCGAGGCCGGTCGCCGCGCGCGTGACGGCGGGGCCGCCGACACGGCGGTGACGATGCTGACCCGCGCGGTCGAGCTGCTGGCGGCGGCGGGCACCGAGGATCGGGCGGACGCGCTGGAGGCGTTGCTGCACGCGCTCGGGCAGACCGGGCAGTTCGACCGGGCCGTCGAGTTCTCCGCGCGGTTCGCCGAGCTGGGCCGGCTGGAACGGGCGGTCGACCTGCACATCCAGCTGGCCTGGGCGGCCTACATCGCCGGGCGGCACGACGAGTGCCTCAACCAGATCGAGCAGGCCCGCGCCCCGCTGGGCGACGAGATGGCCGAGGAGCAGCGGGCGGCCGTCGACGCCGTCGAAGCGACGCTGTGGCTCGACGTCCCCGGCCCGGCCCACACCGAACGGGCCCGCAAGCTCGCCGAGCAGGCATGGCAGGTCGCCGAGCGCGCCGGGGTGCCGTTCGTGTCGTGCCAGGCGCTGCAGGTGCTCGGCATGGTGGCGCTGGAGACCGATCTCGCGGAGGCCGAGCGCTACCTGCAGCTGGCGCGGCGGCTCGCGGAGCGCCACCAGCTGACGCACCTGCGGACCCAGGTCCTGGTCCGTCTCGGCGGGCACCGGATGCTGGCCGAGGGCGACGTCCGGACGTTCGACCTGGCGCGCGCGGAGGCCCAGCGGACCGGGGCGATCACGCTGACCTGCGCGGTCGACGCGAGCCGCGCGGTGCACGCGGTGATGCGCGGGGAGTTCGAGCACGCGGACCGGATCCTGGCCGAGAACCTCGCCGTCCTCGGGCGGCTGCGGCTGGTCGCGTTGCTGCAGTACACGCACATGACGCGCGCGATGGTCGTCGCGCACCAGGCGGACCGGGCGCGGATGGAGCTGGCGTTGGACGACTTCCGCGCCGAAGGCGGCGGAACGGCGCAGGAGATGGTGCTCAGCGTCGGGCTGGCCCAGGTGTTCTGCTCGCTGCTGGAGGAGGACGCCGATCGCGCGCGCCGGGAGCTGGCGCAGGTGATGGCGCTGGAGGAGCGGCAGCCGAGCCGCTTCCACCTGGCGGGTCAGCACGGCCTGCGGCTGCTGGTCGAAGCCCTCGACGGGACCGACACGGAACCGGGCGAGCCGCGGGCCGCGGTGAGCGGGATGCGCTGGAACCGCCAGTTCGTCCTGCTGGGCGAGGCGGTCCGGCACGGCCGCGCGGGCGAGGCGGACCTGGCCGACGCGGCGCTGGCCAAGGCGGTGGACGCGGCGGCGCTGTTCCCGGTCAGCCGGCACCTGGGCCTGCGCATGGTGGCGGAGTCCGCCGCGGCCGACGGCTGGGGCGACCCGGTGACGTGGCTGAAGGAGGCCGAGGAGTACTTCCACCAGGCGGGCATCTCGGCGGTGGCGAGCGCGTGCCGGGGCCTGCTGCGCAGGATCGGCGCCCCGGTGGGCCAGCGCCGCGAGGGCACCGACCGCCTCCCGGCCGACCTGCGTTCGGCCGGGGTGACGGTCCGCGAGTACGAGGTGCTGCAGCTGCTGGCGGACAACATGGGCAACAAGGACATCGCCCGCCGGCTGCACATCTCGCCACGCACGGTGGAGAAGCACGTGGCGAGCCTGATGGCGAAGTCGAACCTGCAGAACCGCACGGCCTTGACGGAGTACGCGTCGAGGTCGAGGTAGTCCTCAGCCGCCGTGGGTGGAGTCGCTCTGGTAGGTCGTGTACGTGTACGGGTTGTCCAGGACCTTCGTCTGCGGGACGTCCGGGTTCATGCCCTGGCGCCAGGCTTCCTCGCCCAGCTGCGCGCGCAGGTAGTCCACTGTGGACTCCACTTCGCGCCGGACCGCGGGCAGGTCGACGCCCACCAGGCGGCCGTCGCGTTTCACGACGCGGCCGTCGACCAGGACCGTGTGGACGTCGGCGCGCTGGGCCTGGAACGCGACGTGGCCGTACGGGTTCAGCAGCGGGAACGACACCGGCGAGGCGTCGTTCTTCAGCAGCACCACGTCCGCCTTCTTGCCGACCTCGATGCTGCCCAGGTCGGCCGAGCGCCCCAGGGCCGTCGCGCCGCCGCGGGTGGCCCACTCCACGACCTGCTCCGCGCGCAACGCCGCGTGCGTCACGGTTTCGCCCAGCTTGTGGGCCTCCAGGTGCTCGCGGGAGCGGTCCGCGCCCAGGGTCGAGCGCATCGCCGAGAACAGGTCGCCGCTCCACCAGACCGACGTGTCCATCGACAGCGACACCGGGATGCCGTACGCGCGCAGGGCCCAGGTGGGCGGGTAGCCCTGGCCGGCGCTCTGCTCGCTTTCGGTCGACACCGACACCGAGCCGCCGGTGGCCGCGATGCGGTGGTAGGAGTCGGCCGAGAGAGACGCGCTGTGGACGTAGACCGTCTCCGGCGTCATGAAGCCGTTCTCGTACATCAGCCGGATGCCGTCGTCGCCGGTCGCGCCCCAGACGCCCGCGTGGGTCGTCACCGGCACGCCCAGCTCGCGCGCCACCTCGAAGGCGGCTTTCTCCGGGAACGCCGGGTCGCCGGTGACGTCGAAGGCGAGCTGGAAGCCCAGGTCGCCGCCGGTGCGGCGGGTGACGAAGTCGCGGAACTCCGGCGTGCCCGTCCAGGTGGCGGGCGAGTCCTGGATGTTGCCGTAGGCCAGCACGAACCGGCCGGGCACGGATTCGAGCGCGTCGGCCGCGGCGTCGGCGTGCTGGGTGGTCCGCAGGCCGTGGGACCAGTCCACGGTGGTCGTGACGCCCGCTTCGAGGGCTTCCCACGCGCCGAGCAGGTTGCCCGCGTGGATGTCTTCGGGGCGGAAGACCTTGCCCCACTCCAGGTAGTACCAGACGAAGTACTGGGTGAGCGTCCAGTCGGCGCCGTAGCCGCGCATGGCCGTCTGCCACAGGTGGCGGTGGGTGTCGATCATGCCCGGCATGACGATCCCGCCGGTCGCGTCGATCTCGACCGTTCCCGGCGGGGCTTCCAGCGCGGGGCCGATCGCGGCGATCCGGTCGCCGGTGACCAGGACGTCGGTGCCGGTGAGGACCCGGCGGGTGTCGTCGAGGGTCAGGACCGTGCCGCCGCGCAGGAGGACCGGCCGGCCGTCGGTGGGCTGCGTCATCGCTGCCTCGTTCTCCACGCACTTCTGCGTACACTCGTCCGCTGGACGGACATGGGGTGGGCGCAGTCACTTTTGCCCAGCGCCGCGCTCGTGTCAATCCCCGCCGCTACGCTGCCCGTGAGGACCAGACCAGAGGGAGGTCGCGCATGCCACGCGAGGGAACCGGTCCCGACTTCATCGAGGCGCTCGCCCGCGGGCTCGAGGTGATCACGGCGTTCCGCCCGCACCAGCCGTCGATGACGCTGGCCGAGGTGGCCGCGGCCACGAACCTGGCCCGGCCCACCGCCCGGCGGATCCTGCTGACCCTCGAAGAGCTCGGGTACGTCCGCTCCGACGGCCGCGGCTTCGCCCTGACGCCCCGGGTGCTCGACCTCGGCGTCGCCTACGTCCGCTCGGCGGGCCTGTGGGACGTCGCCCGCCCGCACCTGGAACGCCTGGTCGCGCGCACGAACGAGTCGTGCTCGATCGCCCAGCTCGACGGCTCCGACATCGTCTACGTGGCGCGCGTGGCGGTGCCGAAGATCGTCGGGCTCAGCGTGCAGATCGGCACGCGGTTCCCGGCGCTGCCGACGTCGCTGGGCAAGGTCCAGCTGGCCGCCCTGCCCCTCGACGAGCTGGAGGCGGTGCTGGCCGAGCCGACTCGCTCCGGGCTGGTCGCGCGCTGGCAGCCGGACCGGGCCGAGCGCGACGCCGAGCTGCGCGAGGTCCGGGCCCGTGGCTGGGCGCTCACCGACGAGCAGCTCACGCTGGGCATCCGCTCGGTCGCCGCGCCGCTGCGGGACGGCTCCGGCCGGGTGATCGCCGGCGTCAACGTCAACTGCCACGCCGCGGAGACGTCCGTCGAGCGGCTGCTGGAGCACCACCTGCCGCTGCTGCTGCAGACCGCCGGGGACATCAGCGCGGACTTCGCCCGGCTCGCCGACGTCCCGCACGTGACGGTCCCGGCGTCTTGACCGCCGTGAGCCGCTCCCCCAAACTGAGCGGACATACGTCCGACTGACGGACGCGAAGGTGAGGTTCGGGTGGACAACAGCGCCGCCGGTCCGTTGACCGGGCTGCTGGTCGCGGACTTCTCCCGGGTGCTCGCCGGCCCGTACGCCACGATGCTGCTGGCCGACCTGGGCGCCGAGGTCGTCAAGGTCGAGGGCCCGCAGGGTGACGAGACCCGCACGTGGATGCCGCCGGTCCGCGGCGACGTCTCCACCTACTACCTCGGCATCAACCGCGGGAAGCGCTCCATCGCCCTGGACCTGCGCGACGAGGCCGACGCCGTCGTCGCCCGCGAGCTGGCGGCCCGCGCGGACATCCTGATCGAGAACTTCAAGCCGGGCGGGCTGGCCAAGTACGGCCTCGACTACGCCAGCGTGCAGGCCGCCAACCCGGGCTCGGTATATGCGTCGATCAGCGGGTTCGGCTCGGGCGAGGGCCGGCACGTGCCCGGGTACGACCTGATGGTGCAGGCGATCTCGGGGCTGATGAGCCTCACCGGCGACCCGGACGGGCCGCCGTACCGCGCCGGGATCTCGGTGTTCGACGTGATGGCCGGCAACCACGCGGTGATCGGCATCCTGGCCGCGCTGCGCCACCGCGACGCGACCGGCGAAGGCCAGCACGTCGAGGTCAACCTGCTGTCCTCGGCGCTGACCGGGCTCGTCAACCACAGTTCCGCCTACGCCGCCGGGCGTGTGGTGCCGTACCGGATGGGCAACGCCCACCCCAGCGTCTTCCCGTACGAGCCGCTGCCCACCGCGGACAACGACCTGATCGTCGCCGCGGCCAACGACGGGCAGTTCCGCCGGCTCTGCGAAGTCCTGGACCTGCCCGATGCCCCGGACGACCCACGCTTCGCCCGCAACGCCGACCGCACGAAGAACCGCGAAGAGCTCCGGCCGCTGCTCATCGAACGGCTCGCCACCCGCGGCGCCGTCGAGTGGTTCGAAGCCCTGACGAAGGTCGGCGTGCCGTGCGGGCCGATCAACACCATCGACGGCGGTTTCGCGATGGCCGAACGCTTCGGGCTCGACCCGATCGTCGAAGTCGGCGACGGCGACCGCGCGGTGCCGACCACCCGCCACCCCATCCGTTTCTCCGCCACCCCCGCCACCTACCGGCTGCCGCCGCCGGAGCTGGACGAGCACGGCGCCGAACTGCGGGAGTGGCTGACGAGTCCCCGGGAGGGCGACGATGGCTGACCTGCCGGCGTACGAGACGGCGCTCGGCGCGTCGAGCCGCGACAAGATCACCCTGCTCGGCCAGGACCTCGCCCGGGACGTGATGGGCGAGGTCGGCTTCGGCGAGCTGGCGTTCTGGCTCGCCACGCAACGACGTCCGGCCAAGGGCGAGACGCGGGTCTTCGAGGCGGTCCTGGCCGCGCTCGCCGACCACGGCTTCACCCCGACCGCGATCGTCACCCGGCTGACCTACCTCTCGGCGCCCGACTCGGTCCAGGGCGCGCTCGCCGCGGGCCTGCTCGGCGGCGGGTCGCGCTTCCTCGGCGTCACCGAGGACTGCGGCCGGTTCCTGCACGATGTCCTCGGCACCGTCGACCGCCCGCCCACCGACGAGGCCGGGTGGGACGCGCTCGCGGTGAAGACCGTCGAAAGCATGCGCGCACAACGGAAGTTCGTGCCCGGCCTCGGGCACCACGTGCACAAGGACGGCGACCCGCGCACGGCGAGGCTGTTCGAGATCGCCGCCGAAGAGGGCCTGCGCGGGCCGCACCTGGAGCTGTTCGCGGCGATCGGCCGGGTGCACCCGAAGGTGCTGGGCAAGACGCTGCCGCTCAACGGCGCGGGCGTCTGCGGCGCGGCGCTGGCCGACCTGGGCCTGCCGCTGGAGCTGCTGCGGGGGTTCGCGTTGCTGGCCCGCACGGCGGGGTTGATCGGGCAGCTCGCCGAGGAGTTGCGCCATCCCGTCGCGAACGACATCTTCCTGTCGGTGGACCTGAACAACCGGTCCGTCGCCCCGGATCCGGAAGTCTGAGAGGAACGCCGATGCAGCTGGTCACCGAGGACAACATCACCGAGCTCGCCGCGCGGCGCTGGGCGAGCGCGCACGACCCGCGGACCGCGGAGCTGATGGCCGCGCTCGTGCGGCACCTGCACGCCTTCGCCCGCGAAGTCCGGTTGAGCGAGACCGAGTGGATGGCCGCGATGCGGTGGCTCACCGAGACCGGGCAGATCAGCGACGAGAAGCGCGAGGAGTTCATCCTCGCCTCCGACGTCCTGGGCCTGAGCATGCTGGTCGTGCAGATGAACCACGCGTTCGACGCCAAGGCCACGCCGGCGACGGTGCTCGGCCCGTTCCACATCGACGGCTCACCGGAGAAGGAGTTCGGCGGCGACATGTCCGACGGCCTGCCGGGAGCGCCGCTCTACATCACCGGCACGGTCACCGGCCTCGACGGCTCCCCCGTCGGCGGCGCGGTCCTCGACGTCTGGCAGGCCGACGAGGAAGGCGCGTACGAGTCGCAGATCCCCGGCATCGACGAGGCCCGGCTGCGCGCGAAGTACGCCACCCGCCCCGACGGGTCGTACTGCCTGCGCACGATCGCGCCGAAGGGCTACTCGATCCCGATGGACGGCCCGGTCGGCGCGCTGATCGGCGGCACCGACATCAGCCACTACCGGCCGGCGCACGTGCACTTCCTGATCAACGCCGCCGGGTACGAGCCGCTGATCACGCACCTGTTCCAGGAGGGCGCCGAGTACCTCGACAGCGACGTCGTGTTCGGCACCAAGCAGGAGCTGGTCGTCACGTTCGAGCCGCGCGAGCCGGGCCCGACCCCGGACGGCGGGCACAGCGACGGGCCATGGATCGAAGCCCGCTACGACTTCGTGCTGCAGCCCGCGTAAAGATGTCCTGAAGGGCACCCTCATGGCTTCTATAGCCCTGAGGGTGCCCTTCACGGCTGATCAGCGCCCGTAGCCCTCGGCGGCCAGGACCTTCCCCATCTGCTCGTAGGCCGCGGGGTCTTCGGGCGCGATCGTGGCGAGCCCGTCGACGTAGCGGTTGTACATGCAGAACGCGGCCGCGATCAGCACGGTGTCGTGCAGTTCGAGGTCCGTCGCGTCCTGGGCCCGGGCCGCGGCGACGAGCTCGTCGGTGACGTTGCGGCCGGTCTCCCGCACGGCCAGCGCGATCCGCAGCAGGGCCTTGAGCTTCTCCGACACCGGCGCGTCGTCGATCCCGGCGCAGGCCGCGTCGACCACCGCGCGGCCGCCTTCGATGGTCTCGGCCGCGGTGGCGGCGTGGCTGCCGGTGCAGAAGCGGCATTCGTTGCCGTTCGACACGACGGTCGCGATCAGCTCGCGCTCGCCGACCGTCAGGCTGCTCGGCCCGCGCAGGAGCGTCTGGGCCAGGAGGTTCAGCGGGACCGCGGTCTCGGGCCGGTAGGCCATCAGCGACCGGATCCCGGGCAGCTCCGGGTCGAGCGGGATGTGGGGCATGTGTGTTCCTCCTCGCGAACGGAAGATCCAGTCTGTCCGGCGATGGCGCCCGCGCCAACCTCCACTTTGCCCAGTGGTGCTGCGGCCGAACGGCTCCGGTCCTCCCCGCGGGCAGGTGCGGGGAGGACCGGAGCCGCCTTTTCTCAGCCGAGGGTGACGTCGTCGGTGTAGACCGACCCCTGGCCGTACCAGCCGTGGACGTAGATCGTCACCGCGCCCGACGCACCGGTCGTGAACGGCACCGACAGCTGCGTCCAGCCGCTGCTCGAGGTCCAGGTGCTGGCGGTCGCGCCGCCCCTGACGCCGAGGTAGGCGTAGCTGCCCTGCACCCACGCCTTGAGCGTGTACGCGTGGTTCGGGGCGAGGGTGACGTTCTGCGCGGCCTCACCGGTCGACGACGCCGTGGCCGCCACCTGCAGGGCCTTGGTGCCCGAGTGCGCGGGCGAGGCGACGACCGAGTCGCCCGCACCGACCCACGGGCTCAGCGCGCCGGTCTCGAATCCGCCGTTGACGACCGAGCCGGTCGGCACGGTGCCGTTGACGGTGAGGGTGAAGGTCGCGCTGTGGCTGCCCGAGGTTCCGGCGCCGGTGACGGTCAGCGGGTAGACGCCGGGGACCGCGGCCGCGGTCGTGGCGACCGAGAGCGTCGCGCTGCCGCCCGCGGTGACCGAGCCGGGGCTGACCGACGCGGTGACGCCGGCGGGTGCGCCGGAGACCGAGAGGGCCACGGACTGGGCGGCGCCGGAGGTGACGGCGGTGGTGACCGTCGCCGAGGTGGAGGCGCCCGGGTTCACCGCGGCCGAGGCCGGGTTCGCGGCGAGGGAGAAGTCGTTGCCCGGCACGGTCGTGCCGCCGGTGAACGGCTCGAAGGCGTGGCTGAAGAACCACTGGGACTGGGAGATGCCGGAGCAGTTGTCCGCGGCGGCCCCGCCCGGGCAGCCGCCGTTGTCCCGCTGCAGCGCCCAGAAGGACAGCTCGTTGATGCCCTTGGAGACGGCCCAGTTGTAGACGGTGGCCGCGTCGGCGGTCGTGAACGTCTCGGCGGGGCCGAAGTCGTCGACGCCGATCATCTCGGTGATCCCGACACTGGCCCACAGCTGGGCCTGGGTCTTGCCCGGGTAGAGCGCCGCGAGCTGGGAGACCAGGCCGGTGGCCGAGGTCTGGGTGTCGGTGGCCATCTCGTGGGCGGCGTTGTCGTAGTAGTCGAAGGTCATCATGTTGACGACGTCGACGCGGGTGCCGTTGGTGACGGCGTTGCGCAGGACGGCCAGGCCGCTGTCGGCCAGGCCGCGGGTGGTCGTGGGCAGGGTGTAGGAGATCTGCAACGGCCGGCCGGAGGCGGCGGCCCAGTCCTGGACCTTCTTGATGGCCTTGTTGCGGCGGTCGATGCCGGCTGAATTGGTGAGCGAGTTGTCCTCGATGTCCATGTCGAGGCGCGGGACGTCGTAGGTCGTGATCACCGACTCGTAGGCCGCGGCGATCGAGTCGACGTTGGTGCAGCTGTCGGCGATCTCGGTGCCGGTGTTGTCGGCGGTGTAGCCGCCGAAGGACGGGATGACGTCGCCGCCGCGCGAGCGGATGGTGGTGATGTCGGAGCCGAAGGTGGCACTCGAGATCGGCATCCCGGAGTCACCGTTCCAGTAGACGGTGCACTGGCCCTTGGTGGCGGCCTGGATGAACGCCATGGTCAGGTGCTTGGCCCCGGACGCCTGGGCGAGCGCGGCCGGGCTTTCGCCGGTCCACGCCTCGAAGTAGGGGGCGAAGACGTGCGAGGGCAGCGGTGTGGCGGCCTGGGCGGTGCCGGCCGCGGCGACCAGCGTGCCGGCCGAGAATGCCGCCAGGGCAAGGGAAACGGACAATCGGGAGAAAGGTCTGCGTCGACGCACGTGCGCTCCAAGGAGGGCGGGGAGCCGTGCTGCGGCGTCGCACGGCGGGAACGTCCCCAGGATTGGATCAGACCAATCTGAGAGTCAAGGTCTAGACCACTAAACCGGCCGGATGGCCGTACTGGTTGCACCCGGCCTCTTCGACACCTTCGACCACAGCCGGTGAGCAACGATCGTGACAAAAACGTTCCGGTTCCTGGGGTGGCCCGGTAGCGTGCGCCTCCATGCGGGTGATGTGGGGGGAAGATCGAACAACTCAGAGTGACCATGCCGTGGCGTGCGGCACCGAAGGCCGCGCTCACCAGTCCCCTGACGCTGATCGTGGCGGCGGTGACCTCGCTGCTGGCGTGCTTCCTCGGCACCGCCGCGGTCCTGCAGGCCTCCGCGGCCGGCGGCGCGGCCGTCACCTACCAGACCGGGATCGTCTGCCCCGACGCCTACGGCCCGGTCTTCGGCAAGGGCAACATGCCGGTCAAGAACATCCCCGCGGTCACCGCCGCCGTCCAGCGGCACGCCCCCGCACACGGCTTCGGCACCCCGATCGTCGGCCAGTACACGACCGTCCTGCCCGGCACCCAGTTCAACGGCGTCCCGCACTACAAGATCCGCCTCGGCTACCGCGACCAGGCCGGGCTCGACCACCTGACCCTGCAGCAAGGCACCCGCGCACCCGGCCTGTGGCTCGGCAACGTCGTCGCCGACGCCGAGCACATCGGCCTCGGCGCCCGCCCGAGCATCCAGGGCACCGCGCTGCCGCCGGTCACCGGCATCTACCGCGACCTGCTCGACCCGCCGCCGCGCTGGTGGTGCTCCCAGCAGTCCGGCGCCGTGGTCGACCGGCTGGCCAACGACCCCATCGACTCGATCGTCTTCGCCACCGACCGCGCGAGTTTCGACAACGCCGTCCGTGCCCTCGGCCTGCCGACCATGCAGTACTTCCACATCTCGTTCTACGTCCCGCCGCCCACCACCCTCAGCGGCGCCGAAGACCTCCTGCAACGCTCCCAGGACCTCGTCGCCGACGTCCGCGCCGACCTCACCGCCCAAGGCCTCGGCAACACCGTCGCCGCCGACGTCCCCACGTTCGAACGCTCGGTGACGATCGCCCGCCAGGCCCAGGACAACGTGTTCGTCTCGATCCTGCCGCTCGCGGTGATCAGCGTGTTGGTCGGCTGCGCGGGCCTCGGCAGCGTCGCCCTGCAGTGGTACCAGCGCCGCCACGCCCAGCTGCGCCTGCTCTCCGCCCGCGGCAGCGGCCCCGGCGCCCTGGGCTGGCTCGCCATCGCCGAGCTCGGCCTGCCGATCCTGCTCGGCGGCGCGGCCGGCGCGGTCGCCGCCCGCCTCCTGCTCGGCGTCTACGGACCACCCGGCGCACCCGACTCCGACGCCGAACTGCGCGCCGGCATCGTCGCCGCGGCCGTGCTGCTGCTCTCCATGACGCTGCTCGCCCTCGTCGTCGCCGTGCGGGCACACCGCGAGTTCGAACTGGGCCGGGTACGCCGCAAGGGCAACCGGGCGCGGCTGCTCGCGTACTTCCCGTGGGAGCTCGCGACCGCGGGCATGGCCTGGCTCGGCTGGACCCGCCTGGCCGGCTACAGCACCGGCTCACGCCTCGGAAATCCATTACCCCAGGTCGACCCGCTCGCCCTGACCTACCCCGTCTTCGTCGTCCTGACCGTCGGGCTGCTGACCGCACGGCTGGCCTGGCTCGCCCTGCACGCCTCCCACCGCGCCCGCTTCTGGTCACACCCCGCCCTGCAGCTGGCCATCCGCCGGCTGGCCGGCGCCCGCGCCCCGGTCACCGGCGTGCTCGTCATCGGCACCCTCGCGATCGGCACCCTGGCCACCGGGATCGGCATCGCCGACGGCCAGGAAGACGCCCTCGCCACCAAGTCCGCGATCTTCGTCGGCAGCGACGCCCGCCTCGACACCGACAGCCCGATCGGCATGGGCACCGTCGCCATGCCGGCCTCCCTGGCCGGCACCAGCACCATCGTCGGCGAGCTCACCGGCACCGGCAGCGTGGTGCTGGTGATCGACCCCGCGACGTTCGCCAACGCCGCCGCACTCGACCGCGTCCCGGTCGACGACCTCGACGCGCTCCTGCGGAAGATCTCCCAACCCGACCCGCACGGCACGCCCGCGATCCGGGTCGGGCACCGAGACGGCCAGTCCGCGCACCTGCCCGGCGGCCTCCCCGACGCCGTGCCCGCGGGCGACCTGCCGGTGTTCCCGATGATCGGCACCTCACCCGGCTACGTCGTGTCCCGCACCGCCCTCAGTCACGCCCAGCTCGACGGGATTCCCAAGTGGAGCGTCCTGACCAAGACGGCGATGGCCGACGCCACCACCGCGCTGCGCTCGGCCGGGGTGTACATCCCCAACCGCGTCAGCCGCGAATCCGCACTGGACGGCCTCCCGTTCTTCGTCGTGTCGTGGACGTTCTCCTTCGTGGCCCTGCTCGGCGCCGTCCTCGGACTCGTCGCGATCCTCGCACTGCTCGTGGCCGTCGAAGTCCGGCGAAGGCAGAACGCCCTCGCCGGCGCCCTCGTACTGCGGATGGGCATGCGGCCACGGACCCTGCTCGCCAGCCACCTCATGGAACTCGGCGCCCTCAGCGGGCTCGCCATCGTCGTCGGCGTGGCCTGCGGGATCTCCGTCGCGGGCCTGTCCGTGCCGCGGTTCGACCCCGCGACGTTCCTCGCCCCCCGCTCCGAGCTACCCGACCCACTGCCGTTCGTGCTGACCGTGCTGGCCGTCGGCGTGCTCGTGGTGGGCCTGGCCGGCTGGATCGCGGTGCGCTCGGTGCGCACCGCCCGGACCGCGGAGCTGATCCGTGCCTGAGAAACCGATCTTCTCCCTCCGCGGCATCGGCGTCGACTACCAGACACCCGCCGGGATCGTCACCGGCGTCGACGACGTCAGCATCGACGTCCCCGCCCGCGGCATGACCGTCCTCGCCGGCCCGTCCGGCTCCGGGAAGTCCACACTCCTGCGCGTACTCGGGCTGTTCGAACAACCCGCCCGCGGCTCCCTGACGTTCCAGGGCGCCGACGTCCGCAAGCTCAAGCACCGCGAACGGCGCGCCCTCCGGCGCCACCACCTGGGCCTGGTGTTCCAGAACCCCTCCGACAACCTGCTCGGCTACCTCTCGGTCGCCGACAACCTGCGCGCCGCCGCCGAAGCCGCCGGCACCCACTGCCGCCCCGACGACATCCTCGCCCAGCTCGGCCTGCACGGCACCGGCGGCTGGAAGATCTCCGCGCTCTCCGGCGGCCAGCAGCAACGGCTCGCCTTCGGCTGCGTGCTCGCGGCCCGTTCGACGGTGATCCTCGCCGACGAACCGACGTCCCAGCTCGACGAAGCCTCGGCCGACCTCGTCCTCGACACCCTGCAATACCTGGTGGACCAGGACTTCGCGGTCCTGGTGGCCTCACACGACGAACGCCTCATCGACCTCGGCGCCCGGATCGCCCGCCTGCACAAGGGCGCCCTCGAAGGCATCGAAGAACGGGAGCCGCGGCCGTGACCGCCGAAACCGCACCGTCCATGCTCGAAGCCGTCGGCCTGCGCCGCAGCTTCGCCCACCCCAGCGGCGACATCGAAGTCCTGCGCGGCCTCGAACTGCGCGTCGCCGCCGGCGAACTCGTCACCGTCTCCGGCCGATCAGGCTCCGGCAAAAGCGCACTGCTGGCCCTGCTCTGCGGGTTCGACTCCCCCGACTCTGGCTGCGTGCTCCTCGACGGCGTCCCCATCAGCGGCGCACCGCCGTGGCACACCTGCGCGGTACTGCCCCAAGCCCTCGGCCTCGCCAACGAACTCACCATCGCCGAAAACGTCGCCCTGCCGCTGCGGCTGCGCTCCGACATCCCCCGCCCGTCCCGCCAGGTGATCCAGGACCGCGTCACCGACCTGCTCGACGAACTCGGCATCGGCGACCTCGGCGACCGCTACCCCCTCGAAGTGTCGTTCGGGCAGCAACAGCGCGTCGCCCTGGCCCGCGCGGTCGCCGGCCGCCCCCGGATCCTGCTCACCGACGAACCCACCGCCCACCTCGACGGCGGCAGCACCCCCCGCGTGCTCCGGCTGCTGCGCCGGTGCGCGGCCGAAGGCGCGGCCGTCATCGTCGCCACCCACGACGACGAAGTCCACCGCATCGCCGACCGCCGCGTCCGCCTCCTCGACGGCGTCCTCACCGCGCTACTCGACTGAAGTCCGTGAATGGCACATCGAGGGACTCAGAGTCCCTCGATGTGCCATTCACGGCTTACGCCAAGGCGGTCGAACGGCTCACGTCCTCCCACGCGGCCAAGTCCGCCGCCAAGGCCTCGTGGTGGCCCCGGATCGCCTCGACGGCGTCCGCGCCCAGCGCCAGCCGCAACGGGGCGTCCTCGCGCTCCACGGCCCGCACGATCGCCGCCGCCGCCTTCGCCGGATCACCCGGCTGCGTACCGTCCATGCCCTCGACCGCACCGCGCGTCCCCGACGTCGACACCGCGTAGGCGTCGATCGTGCGGGAACGGTGCATCCGGTCACCGCCGAACTCGGTGCGGAACGCCCCCGGCTCGACGATCAGCACCCGCACCCCGAACGGCGCCACCTCCGCCGCGAGCGCCTCCGAGAGCCCCTCCAGCGCGAACTTCGCCGCGCAGTACGCCCCGAACCCCGGCATCGACAGCTGCCCACCCATCGAGCTGATCTGCACGATCGTCCCGCTGCCCTGCGCCCGCAGGTGCGGCACCACGGCCTTGGTCACCTCGACCGCACCGAAGAACATCACCTCCATCAACCCGCGCAGCTCCGCCATCGTCAGCTCCTCGACCGCGCCGACCGAACCGTTGCCGGCGTTGTTCACCACGACGTCGATCCGCCCGAACGTCTCCAGCGCCGTCTTCACCGCGGCGTCGACCTGACCGGCGTCGGTGACGTCCAAGGCCGCCGTCCGGACCCGCTCGCCACCCGCCACTTCCAGGTCCTTCAGGGTTTCCGGCCGCCGGGCGGTGGCCAGCACCTGGTCGCCGGCGGCGAGAGCGGCCAGCGCCACCTCCCGGCCGAAGCCGGAAGAGCAGCCGGTGATCAGCCAGACGCGGCCGTCGGTGTTCGTCATCTCCGTGTTCCTCCCAGTACGTTTCCTCCGTCCATCCTGCGGAAGATCACGCACGCGGCGCCAACACCGATCACCTGGCACGGCTACAGTCAAAACCTGTGACCCCCGAGCTGCGGCAGCTGCGCTACTTCATCGCCGTCGCCGACGAAACCAGCTTCACCCGCGCCGCCACCCGCCTGCACATCGCCCAGCAATCCCTGTCCCAGCAGATCACCGTCCTCGAACGCACCCTCGGCGCCCGGCTGTTCGACCGCGACGCCCGCGGCACCCGCCTCACCGCCGTCGGCGCACTCTTCCTGCCCGAAGCCCGCGCGGTACTCGCCCGAGCCGACGACGCCGTCGCGACCCTCGGCCGCGCCGTACGCGGCGAAATCGGCACCATCCGGCTCGCCTTCCTCACCACCACGGCCAACTACCTGCTGCCACCCATCGTCCGAGCGGCCCGCGAACGATTCCCCGCCCTCGAGGTCCACACCGCCGAAGCAGCCATCGCCGACCTCGTCGACGGCCTCCGCGAACGCCGCTTCGACCTGGCCTTCACCCGCCCACCCCTGGTCGACGACCTCACCTCACAGACCCTCATGACCGAAGAGGTCTGCGCCGTCCTCCCCCAAGACCACCCACTGGCCACCCGCACGACACTCACCCTCGCCGACCTCGCCGACGAACCCTGGGTCCTCACCCCACGCAGCAGCTGGGAACCCTGGCACCGCGGCTACGACGACGACTTCGCCACCGCCGGCTACACCCCACACGTCGTCCAGCGCGCCCCGACCGTCCAAGGACTGCTCGGCCTCGTCGCCGCCGGAGTCGGCGTCACCCGGCTCACCCGCTCATCCCACAGCCTCCGCCGCACCGGCGTCGCCTTCGTCCCCCTCACCGGCGACACCGCCCGAACCGAACTCGTGTGGCTGCCCGGCAACGACAACCCCGCCCGGCACACCATCACCGACGTCGCCGTCGAACTCGCCGCCACCACCGACCTCACCCAAGCCGGCTAGAACGCCTTCGCCGCGTCACGGGCCGCCTCGTGCGCGACCCGGCCCAGCTCCTCGGCGTCACCGGTGAGCGTCGGGTGGAACCGGATCTCGGTGACGTCCTCGATGCCCGTCCAGTTCAGCCAGCCGGTGAAGAACGGCGCCTGGAAGTCGGCCCCGAACTCCCGCCCGAGTCCCGGACCCCACACCGCGCTCGTGTAGACGACCGCGGCGCGCTTGCCCCGCCCGGCCAGCAAGTGCACGTACCCGGTCGCCGGGTCGACGCCGAACACCCAGCCCGGCTGCGACACGACGTCGACGAACTGCTTGAGCACGTACGGCACCCCGGAATTCCACATCGGCACGCTGAACAGGATCCGGTCCGCGGCAGCGAAGCGGGCGAACGCCTCTTCCGCGGCACGCCACGCGTCGGCCTCCGCACCCTGCGGCGTACCGCCGCCGAAGACCGTCATCTTGGCGCGCGCCGCCGCGGGCCCGAACTCGGGCAGCGAGCCGTCCCAGAGGTCCCATTCGTCGATCTCGGCGCCCGGGTGGACCTCGCGGTAGGTGTCCAGGAAAGTAGCTGCCAGGCGCAACGACTGGGACTCTTCTCCACGTGGGGACGCGGAAATGTGCAGCAGATCAGGCATGAGGATGCTCCTCGAAGAGGTGTCGGCTTCCGCCGGACCAGAATTCGGACTAGAGTCCGCTTATGTCTTCGAACGTTAGCGGACCAGAGTCCGCTTCGTCAACGCCGACCGAACTCCCCGTCCTCGGCACACCCGTACGCGAACGCGCCGACGCCGCCCGCAACCGCATCCGGGCCCTCACCGCCGCCGAAACCCTCTTCGCCGAACACGGCGTCGACGCCGTCACCATGGACGACGTCGCCGCCGCCGCAGGCGTCGGCAAAGGCACCCTCTACCGCCGCTTCGGCGACAAAGCCGGCCTCGCCATGGCCCTGCTCGACGAACGCGAACGCGAACTCCAGCACCAAATCCTCACCGGAGGACCCCCACTCGGCCCCGACGCACCCCCCACCGACCGCCTCGCCGCGTTCATCGAGGCCTACCTCCAGCTCCTGAACCGCCAGCTCGACCTCGTCCTCCTCTCGGAGACCGCGACCACCGGCGCCCGCTTCCGCACCGGCGCCCACACCCTCTGGCGCGCCCACTGCCGCCACCTGCTCCACACCGGCGGCGCCCCCGACCCGGAAATCGCCGCCGACGTCCTCCTGGCCGCCCTCTCGGCCGAACAGGTCCGGCACTGGCTGCGAGACCGCCAACTCAGCCCGGAAGCCCTGACGAAGTCACTCGTCGGGCTGGTGCGGACCTGGCTGCCCGTGTGACCGGTCACGCACGGTGTCCTGATCCGGATCCGATCACCTGATCCGTAGAATCAGCCGTGATGCGACGACTTCGGTGGTACTGGGGGGCACTGGTCCTCGTCAGCGTGGCCCTCCTGGTGGGTTTCTTCGCCTTCTTCGGCTCCGAAAGCCAACCCGGACAACCCCAACCCCGCCAAGGCCCGCCCGGCACCGGCCCGCTCACCGTCGTCGCCATGGGCGACAGCACCGCCTCCGGCGAAGGCGCCGGCCAGTACACCCCTGCCACCAACGGCCAGGGCGGCGACTGGTGCCACCGCTCCCCCAACGCCTTCGTCGAAAAGATCGCCGTCCCCGGCATCACCGCCCACGTCAACCTCGCCTGCTCCGGCGCCCCCGCCGAACAGGTCGCCCTCGGCGATATCAAGCAGTGGACCGAAGGCTCGCAGGCACAACAGCTCGCGGCCCTGGTCAAGGACCACCGCGTCGCCGCCGTCGTGATCGCCGTCGGCGCCAACGACGACCCCAAGTTCTCCAACCAGGTCACCGACTGCTTCAAAGCGTGGTTCGACCCCGGCGGCCCGCCGTGCAGCACAGCACTCAAGCAGAGCTGGCAGTCCAAAGTGGACGCAATGGTCCCGAAGGTCGCCGCCGCCGTCTCCGACGTCAAGAAAGTACTGGCCCAAGCCGGTTACGTACCCGCGGACTACCAGCTGATCCTGCAGTCCTACGCCGCCCCGATCGGCCCCGACGTCCCCGAAGACCTGCGCAGCCTCAACGGCTGCCCGTTCCGGGTCGAGGACCTGCGCTGGATCTCCCAGACCGGCATCGGCGTCCTGTCCTCCGGCATCAAAACGGCCGCCCGGCAGACCGGCGCCCGGTTCCTGGACCTCGCCAAGGCCGGCGTGCAGCACGAAGCGTGCAGCGGCGGCGCCAATCCGGCGACGGAATGGTTCACCCGCCTGACCCTCCAGCTCGCCGACCTCGGCCAAGCCGACCGGGCGGGCCACGCGCTGCAGGAGTCGTTCCACCCCAACGCCGCCGGCCACACCGCGATCGCCAACTGCCTCACGGAGTTCATGACCACCCGCGAGGGCAACGCCTCCTGCCTCGCGGGCGCGGACGGCAAGCTCCACGCGGCCCCGGAAGTGGTCGCCCGCTGACCTCTCCTGCTCTTGAGCAGGTTTGAGTCGCGCCGTGTGTGCTTACTGGACCGTGTGGTTTTTCAACATCGCCCCGCCGTATAGGGCGTTATACACTTAAAGATCGAGGGCGGCTCGCAGTGCGATGTCGATGCGCTCTTGGACCTCCTGGTCGATCTCCGCGAGGCGCTCGTCGAACCACGGGCGGTAGAGCCGCGTGAGGTTGAGCGTCGAGACCCAGTAGCGGGCGTCGATCGCCACGCCGAGGATGTCCTGGGGGTCGCGGTCGAGCAGTTCGGTGCCGAGCAGCCAGGGGCGCTCGGACTCGTTCACCCCGTCCGAGGACAGCAGCACGACCGTGCGCTGCCGGGCCGGATCGGTCGGGGGGTGGTACGTCCAGACTTCACCCCTGCGCACGCAGATCCTTTTCCGCCGCGGTGCGCTCGGCCTCGTCGAACTCCGCGACGGCCGGTTCCGGCTTCTGCGGGGTGTAGCCCGTGCGTACCGCCTCGCGCCTGGCCGCCTTCGACAGCCAGGACGAGACCGAGATCCCGTGTGCTTTCGCGGCGCGTTCGGCGAAGTCCAAGGCGCCGCTGTCCAGCGAAAGAGTCACCTTACGTGTTGCCATACCTTTTACCGTACCAGTCCCCCGGTACCCGGCCACCCCGCCGGTGTCAGAACGTAGGCGAACGTCCCTCGAACGGCGTAGAGAGGACCACCGTGGTGCGAGTGGACACCTTGGCGGCCTCCCGGATCCGGCGCAGCAGGTCCTCCAGCGCCAGCGGCGACTGGACGCGCACCAGCAGGATGTAGGACTCGTCGCCGGCCACCGAGTAGCAGGACTCGATCTCCTTGATGTGCTGGATCCGCTGCGGGTAGTCGTCGGGCGCACCGGGGTCGTTGGGCGTCAGCGAGATCAGGGCCGTCAGCGGCAGCCCGATCTGCTCGCCGTCGAGCCGCGCGGTGTACCCGAGGATGACCCCGCGCTGCTCGAGGCGGCGCACCCGCTGGTGCACCGCCGACACGGACAGCCCGACGCGTTCGGCGAGGTCGGTGAAGCTGCGCCGCCCGTCGGCCGCGAGTTCCTCGACGATCGACTGGTCGAGCGGCTCCAGGCCACCGGTGGTCATGCGTCCAGCACGACGAGTTCGTGCGGCTGGTTGTTGACGGACTCGACGCCGTCCGCGGTGACGATCACGATGTCCTCGATGCGGGCGCCCCAGCGGCCCGCCTGGTAGATGCCCGGCTCGACGCTGAAGGCCATGCCCGGCTCCAGCGGCAGCGTGTTGCCCGCGATGATGTAGGGCTCCTCGTGCACGTCCAGGCCGATGCCGTGCCCGGTACGGTGGATGAAGTACTCGCCGAACCCGGCCTCGGTGATGACGTCGCGCGCGGCGGCGTCGACCGCCTCGGCCGTGACCCCCGGCTTCACCGCGGCGACCGAAGCGGCCTGGGCGCGCTGCAGCACGGCGTAGGTCTCGGCTACGTCGGCGTCGCGCGGCGCGCCGACCGAGTAGGTGCGGGTGGAGTCGGAGTTGTAGCCGGCCGGCAGCGGGCCGCCGATGTCGACGACCACGACGTCACCCTTGTCGATGACGCGGTCGGAGACGTCGTGGTGCGGGCTGGCGCCGTTCGGGCCGGAGCCGACGATTACGAAGTCCGCCCGGACGTGCCCCTCCTCGACGATCGCCGCGGTGATGTCCGCGCCGACTTCGGCCTCGGTGCGTCCGGCCCGCAGCCACTCGTGAACGCGGGCGTGCACGCGGTCGATGGCCGCGCCGGCGTCCCGCAGCGACGCGATCTCGGCGGCGTCCTTGCGCATCCGCAGCTCGCGCACGACCGGGCCGGCGAGGGTCTGCTCGGCCTCGCCGAGCGCCGCGCGCAGGGCCAGCACGTGCAGGGCCGGGGTGAAGTCGCTGACCGCGACGCGGCCGGCCTTGCCGAGCCGGTCGGCCACCAGCTTGTACGGGTCGTCACCGTCCACCCAGGTCAGCAGCTCGACACCGAGCTCGTCGGTCGGCACGTCGGCGTAGCCGGGCGCCTCCAGCTTCGGCACGACCAGCGCGGGCGTGCCGTCGGCGGGGACGACGAGGGTGGTGAGGCGCTCGAACGAGCCGCCGGCCTGGCCGATCAGGTAGCGCAGGTCGGAACCGGGCGCGATCAGCAGGGCGTCGGTGTCCGCGGCGGCCGCGGCGGTGCGGGCGCGGTCCAGGCGGGCGCGCAGGGCTGCGGCGTCGGGGGCGGGCGTGTGGAGGGAACGGCGCGACATGGGGCGAGCCTAGCCGGGCCGCCCGGGTGATCCATCCGCCCGGTGGTGCGACATGCCGCGGCCACCTCCGACCGTGCTGGGTGGCGCGTGGCCTGCCGGTCGGCGGCGCCGGGGCGTGGCAGGCTGTACGGGTGACCGGACCCCTTGCGCTGCTCGACTCCGCGAGCCTCTACTTCCGCTCGTTCTTCGCCCTGCCCGACTCGATGCGCGCCGCCGACGGCACCCAGGTCAACGCCGTGCGCGGGTTCACCGACACGATCGCGCGGATCCTCACCGACCGGCGCCCCTCGCGGCTGGTGTGCTGCATGGACGCGGACTGGCGGCCGAAGTTCCGGACCGACCTGCTGCCCAGCTACAAAGCCCACCGGGTGGCCCAGGAGACCACGGGCCAGGCGCCCGACGTCGAAGTGGTGCCCGACACCCTGACCCCGCAGGTACCGATCATCCTCGAGGTCCTCGAGGCGTTCGGCTTCGCCACCGCCGAGGCGGCCGGCTACGAGGCCGACGACGTCATCGGCGCGCTGGCCCACCGGGAGAAGAAGGACGCGGTCGAGGTCATCACCGGCGACCGCGACCTGTTCCAGCTGGTGCGCGACGAGCCGACCCGCACGTCGGTCATCTACGTCGGCAAGGGCTGGGCGAAGGCCGAGGAGCTCGGGCCCGACGAGATCGCCGAGCGCTACAGCGTCCCCCGCGAGAGCGCCGGCCCCGCCTACGCGGACATGTCCATGATGCGCGGCGACCCGTCGGACGGGCTGCCCGGCGTCGCCGGGATCGGCGAGAAGACCGCGGCGAAGCTGATCACCGAGTTCGGCTCCCTCGACGCGCTCCTGAAGGCCTCGGCCGCGAGCGACTCCCGCGTCCCGCTGAAGACGCGCCTGCGGCTGGCCGACGCCGCCGACTACCTGGCCGTCGCGCCGACGGTGGTCCGGGTCGCGGTCGACGCGCCCGTCGAGCAGTCCCGCCCGGACAAGGTCCCGGCCAAGCCGGCCGACCCGGACCGCGTCGCCGAGCTGGCCGAGCGCTGGAACCTCGGCAGGTCCGTCGACAGGCTCATCGAAGCCCTCCCCGGCGCCTAGAAGTACGTGCCGCACCACGGCGCGGTGACCGTGGTGAACAGCTCGTCCGCCCGGGCCGTCGCCGCCGGGTCGTGGACCGTGATCCGGCCCGCTTCGGCCAGCGCGGACGCACTCCACTCCCCCAGGTAGAGCATGGCCAGGGTGTCGACGTCCAGGCTCAGGTGCGCGGCGGCCTCGGTGCGGCGGGCACCGTCCGGGCCGACCTCGTAGTGCCCGGTGTTCGCCGTCAGCTGCCGGTCGGTCACGGCGAGGACCACCGGGGCGGCGTCGCGGTAGGTGCGGGCGTCCAGTGCGGTGCCGACGTCGATCAGGCGCAGCCACAGGTCGTCCTCGACCTCGGCCGTGCGGGCGTGCCGGTGGTCGGCCATCATCGCCGCCAGCGGCTCGTCGACCGGGCGGAACCGGGCGCGGACCCCGGAAACCAGGTCCACCGACAGCAGGAAGCGCCAGAGCGCGACGCGCGCGGCGGGGTCGGCCGCGTGCAGTTCGCGCACCTTCAGCACCGCGCCCTCGTCCGGTGACTCGAGGGTGCGGCGGTTGACGGTGCCGTACACGGCGAAGCCGTCGTCCCCGTCCGGTCCACTGTGGACGACCACGACGTGGTCCCCGTCCGGACCGACGAGCCGGTCGTGCGAGAACGCCCACCACCCCTCCGGGCGGGCCATCATCCCGGCCCGGTGCAGCCCGATCCGCTGGTACAGCGACGGAATCTGCTTGACGGCCTCGTCCGGGGTGAGCATCCGGACCCGCCCGGCGGCCGGGAGGCGTTCGTGCAGGCGCGCGGCGGGCCGGGCGATCCACGCCGTCTTGCCCAGCGTCGCGGAGCCGTAGCCGAACCGGCCGTAGATGGTGGGTTCGCTCGCGTGCAGCGCCGCCAGCGGCAGCCCGCGCGCGGCGACGTCGGCCAGCTGCGTGGCCATCATCGCGCTGAGCACCCCACGCCGCGTCCAGTCGGCGCGCACGCCCACGCCGTCGACCGCCGCGACACCGAGCGTGCGCCCGCCCGGCACGGCGATCTCCGTGTCGTAGGAACTCGTGATGCCGATCGGGGTCTCGCCGTCGAACGCGGCGAACTTGTGCACGGCCGGCCAGGACTCGCCGTAGCGGGACCAGTCTTCGTCGCCGATCCGGTTGCTGTGCAGCGAGCGGCCCAGCAGGTCGAACGTGCTGCGGCGCTCGTCTTCGGTGATGGGGCGGACGTCGAAGGCGGTCATGCGCCCGATCATGCCGGGACACCTGCGACGCGGCATCCCCTTTTTGCGGCCGGCAGTCAGCCCGGCGGGTCGACGCGGTAGCGGCCGTCCGCGTCGAGGACGGTGATCGGGACCCGTTTCGCCGTCCTCCCGATCTCGGCCGTGCAGGCGAACGCGCGGCCGGTGCTGACGGGCTGGCCGACCGGGCAGGTCACCCCGCCGACGTCGGCGATGTGGAAGCTCTCGACGAGGATCTTCCGGACGCCGTCGCGGACCGCGGCCGGGTCGAGCACCTTCACCGGCGCACTCGTGGGAACCGGGGTGCCGCGGCTCGGCAGCACCGGCGCCGATACCGACGCGGTGCAGCCCGCGAGCACGCAGCACAGCCCGACGAACGCGAGGAAACGCCTGGTCACGGTGCTCACCCCCGGCGGTGCGGACTCAGAAGAAGCTACCGCACCACGACTGGACGCGCGTGCTGAACAGGACGTCGGCGGCCGCGGGGGCGGCCGGGTCGCGGACCTCGATCCGGCCGGCGTCGGCGAGCGCCGAGGCCCGCCAGGTGCCGAGGTAGAGCATCGCGAGCGTGGTGACGTCGAGAGCGAGCGCCGCCGGTCCCCCGGTGCGCTCGGCGCCGTCCGGCGTGATCCGGTAGGTGCCGGAGTTGGCCGGCAGCAACGGATCGGCGACCTCGACGACGACCGGCGCGGCGTGGCCGTACTCGCGAGCGGCCAGGGCCTTCGGCACGTCGACGAGCCGCAGCCAGTGCTCGTCCTCGACGCGGTCGACGTTGCCGCGGCGGTGATCGGCCAGGATCAGCTCGACCGGCTCGTCCAGCGGCCGTTGCTCGGCGACGATCCGGTCCACCAGGTCGATGCCGAGCAGGAACCGCCACAACCCGGCCAGCGCGGCCGGCGTACCGGCGAACATGTCGGACACTTCCAGGGTCTTGGTCCACGGGTGGGCGTGCAGGCCGCCGACGACGTAGAGGGCGTAACCATCGGGTCCGTCCGGGCCGTGGTGCACGAGGGCCTTCACCGGATCGGTGCTGCGGCGGGCGTGGTTCTCGTAGAGCCGCCACAGCACCTCCGGGCGGGTCATCATCCCGGGCCGGTGCTCGACGCGCTCGTAGACGCCGGGCAGGGCCGCGACGGCGTCATCCAGCTCCAGCAGTTCGACCTCCCCGGTGGCGGGCGCGTCCGGCCGCAACCGCGCGCGGTGCCGGTCGACGCTGTAGGTCCGGCTGCGCGTCGCCAAGCCGTAGCCGTACCGGCCGTAGATGAGCGCCTCGGAAGCGAGCAGGTTCGCGAACACCACCCCGCGCGCGGCGAAGTCCGCCAGCTGAGCGGACATCATGGCCCGCAGCACGCCGCGACGCGTCCGGTCGGCGCGGACACCGACGCCCGTCACGCCGGCCATGGGCAGCCGGGCGCCACCCGGCACCGTCAGCTCGGCGTCGAAAGCCCGGGCGGTGCCGATGAAATCCGGATCGAACACCCCGATCGTGCCGCCGGACTGGTAGGCCCGCGCGGCACGTTACCAGTCCTTGTCGTCGGACGGCGGCACGTGCAGGGTGGCGCGGAAGAGGGTGCTCGCGGCGCGGTGCTCGTCGTCGCGCAGCGTCCGGATCTCGAAGTCGGTCATCCCCGGATCATCTCCGGAGACGGCGAGGTCCGGCCACCGCAATTCGCGGCGACCGGACCTCGGCCGAACCGGGTGACGCTACTTGGTGGCGGGCGGGGACACCTCGTAGTTGCCGCCGTCGCCCTTCACCGTGATCGGGATCTGCTGCGGCTTGCCGGCGATCGTGGCGGTGCACTCGAACTTCGCACCGTCCTCGACCTTCTGCTCGGCCGGGCAGGTGACGCCGGTGACGCCGTCGATCTTGTAGGTGTCGGAGAGCAGCTTCTGCACGTCCGTCTGCATCTGGGTGTTGTTGAAGACCTGCGTCTTGAAGAACCCGGGCGCGACGAAACCGAGGATGCCGACCACCGCGACGACCACGACCAGCACCACGATGCCGATCAGCAGGCCCTTCTTCGACTTCGCCGGCTTCTCCCCCTCGGGAGCGGCGGACGCGCCGGGATACTGGCCCTGCTGGCCGTAGTCGTACTGGCCCTGCCCCCCGGGCGGCTGCTGCCCGTACTGCGGCTGGGCCTGCGGCCCGCTCGGCGGGTACTGCCCACCGGGTGGCTGCTGGCCGTACCCGGGCTGCGCCTGCGGGCCGCTCTGCGGATACCCGCCACCGGGCTGCTGCCCGTACGGCGGCGGCTGCTGACCCCACTGCGGCTGCTGCGGCGGGGTGTACCCACCGGGCTGCTGACCCCACTGCTGCGGCTGCTGGGGTTGCTGCGGCTGACCCCACGGCTGCTGCTGGTTGGGGTCGTACGGCGGCTGCTGCGGCTGCTGCTGGCCCCACTGGGGCTGTTCCTGCGGGCCGCTCGGCGGGTACGCGCCGCCCGGCTGCTGCCCGTACTGGGGCTGCTGTGGGTCGTTGCCGCCATACGGCGTGCTCATCGTCTGCCTCCGCCTGCTTCGTTCATCTCATGCCCAGCCCGATATCGCCGCCGAGCCGCGTACGCACGGTTCGTGGCCGATCCAACCACAGGTCCGGGCCCAGCACACGCGACCACGCTCTCCTGCCGCACCGAGGCGGACCACGCCTCACACCAAGCTCACGCCGCACCCGCGGCGACCACACCGCGCCGCAGCGCCTTGACCGCCTCGGCCGCCGTCGCCCCCACCGGATCCGCCCGGCCCAGCACGTCCCGGATCTGGTCGAGCAGATCGATCACCTGACGCGACCAGCGCACGAAGTCACCCGCCGACAGCTCCTGCCCGTTCGCCTCGGCCGCCGTGAGCACCTTCTCCAGCGACTCGCCGCGCGCCCACCGGTAGACCGGCCACGCGAACCCGGCGTCGGGCTCCCGCGTGCGGTCGAGCCGGTGCCGCCGCTCGTCCTCGGTCAGCTCCACCCACAGCCGCGCGGTCTCCTCCCACGCCTCGGGCACCGCGCCACCGGGCAGCCGCGGCTCCCCCGCCGTGTCACGCCGGGCCTCGAACACCAGCGTCGAGACGACGGCGGCGAGCTCGGCCGGGCCGAGCTTCTCCCACACGCCGTTGCGGATGCACTCCGCGGCCAGCAGATCCGACTCGCTGTAGAGCCGGGTCAGCCGGCGGCCGTGCTCGGTGACGCGGTCCTCGCCGTCACCGGCGGACTCCGGCCCCAGATAGCCGCGCTCCCCCAGCAGCGCGAGGATCCGGTCGAACGCGCGGGCCAGCGAGTGCGTCGTCGCCGCGACCTTCCGCTCCAGCTGCTCGGTTTCCCCGGTCAGCCGCTGGTACCGCTCCACCCAGCGCAGGTTCGCTTCCCGCTCGGCCAGCCCGTGGCACGGGTGCGCCCGCAACGCCCGCCGCAGCGCCGCCAGCTCACCGTCCTCATTGGCCCCCGCGCGCCGCTTCTGCCTGCCGGGCAAGGAAATCCCGGCACCTCGCAACGTCGTGGCGATGTCCCGGCGGGTCTTGGGCGAGCGCAGCTCGATGTGCTTGGGCAGCTTGATCCGGCCCAGCGCCTCGACCGGCGCCGGGAAATCCGCCACCGACAACGGCCCCGACCACCGGTCCTCGGTCACCACGACCGGCCGCGGCTCACGGATCGGGTCGAGCCCGGGATCCACGACCACGGCGAGCCCGGCACGCCGGCCCGCGGGCACCGCGATGACGTCACCCTTGCGCAGCTTCTCCAGCGAATCCGCCGTGTCGGCGCGCCGCACGGTCGTGTTCTGCCGCGACAGGGCCTTCTCCCGCGCCGACATCTTCGCGCGCAGCTCGACGTACTCGAGCATCTCGTCGAAGTCGCCGGTCACCGCGTTGGTGTAGCCCTTGAGGGCTTCCTTGTTCCGCTCGATCCGGCGGGCCAGGCCGACCACCGACCGGTCGGCCTGGAACTGCGCGAACGACTGCTCCAGCAGGTCACGCGCCTGCGCCGCACCGACCTGGGCGACCAGGTTCACCGCCATGTTGTAACCCGGCCGGAACGACGACCGCAGCGGGTAGGTCCGCGTCGACGCGAGCCCGGCGACCTGCTTCGGGTCGACCCCCGGCTGCCACGAGACCACGGCGTGGCCCTCGACGTCGATCCCCCGGCGCCCGGCCCGGCCGGTGAGCTGGGTGTACTCCCCCGGCGTCAGCTCGACGTGCGCCTCGCCGTTGTACTTCACCAGCCGTTCGAGCACGACAGTACGAGCGGGCATGTTGATGCCGAGCGCCAGCGTCTCGGTGGCGAACACCGCCTTCACCAGACCGCGGACGAACAACTCCTCCACCGTCTCCTTGAACGCCGGCAGCAACCCGGCATGGTGCCCGGCGATCCCCCGCTCGAGCGCCTCCCGCCACTCCCAGTAACCGAGCACCCCGAGATCTCCCTCGGGCAGCCCGGACGTGCGCTCGTCGATGATCCGGCGGATCTCCTCGACCTCGTCGGGCCCGTTGAGCCGCAACCCCGCCCGGACGCACTGCGTGACCGCGGCCTCGCAGCCCGCCCGGGAGAAGATGAACACGATCGCCGGCAGCAGCCCGGCCCGATCCAGCTGCTCCACGACCTCGACGCGCGACGGCGGCCGGAACCGCGGCATCCGCGGCCCACCCCGCCGCGCCCCCCGCGGACCGTGGAACCCCGCCGGCGCGTACTGACGGCCGATCTCCTCGGTGCGGCGCAGCAGGGTCGGGTTGATGCGCAGCTCGGCGTTCGGGCTGTGGACGTCTTCCCCGGCGAACAGGTCCAGCAGCCGGTTGCCGACCAGCATGTGCTGCCACAGCGGCACCGGCCGGTGCTCGTCCACCACGACGGTGGTGTCCCCGCGGACCTCGACCAGCCACTCGCCGAACTCCTCGGCGTTGCTCACGGTCGCCGACAACCCGACCACCCGGACGTGCTCGGGCAGGTGCAGGATCACCTCTTCCCACACCGCGCCCCGGAACCGGTCGGCGAGGTAGTGGACCTCGTCCATCACGACGTACCCGAGGTCGGTGATCGTCGAGGACCCGGCGTAGAGCATGTTCCGCAGCACCTCGGTGGTCATCACGACCACCTGCGCGTTGCCGTTGATCGAGGTGTCCCCGGTCAGCAGGCCCACCGCGTCCGACCCGTACCGGGCCACCAGATCGCCGTACTTCTGGTTCGACAACGCCTTGATCGGCGTGGTGTAGAAGCACTTGCGCCCCTCGGCCAGGGCCAGGTGCACGGCGAACTCGCCGACGACCGTCTTCCCGGCCCCGGTGGGCGCGCAGACGAGCACACCGTGGCCGCCCTCGAGGGCCTCGCACCCACGGATCTGGAAGTCGTCGAACTCGAAGGAGGATTCCGCCGCGAAGCGGGTCAGCTGAGGGTGCTTCCCCCGGCGCGCGGAGGCCGCATAGGCCTCGGCCGGGGAAGGAGAAGGGCTACTGGCCACTCCGTCAGGGTTCCACACACCACCGACAGTTTGCACGCGGCGTGACCAACGGCGTGGCGTGACGTGGTCATCGGGTCTTCCGTCGTCGCTGGTTTGGTTCTTCGTGCGCGAGCCGGAGGCTCGCAACTAGCCCGGCCGTATATGTCGTTATACACTCAAGTCTGCTGGTCCCGAGGGAACCGGTCCGGTGGTTTCGCCGTCGGAGCGGCGATGAGGAGGACGTCGTGACCGCACCCTGTCCGAGCTGTGGGCAGCTGGACCAGGTCCAGCACGTGCCCGCGGTCTACTACGGCGGGCACTCCTACTACCGCGGCCAAGGCCCCACGGTCGCCGTGCCGGCCGGTGATGGCGTGATCTACACCAGCAGCCAGGTCTCCGGGGTGACCGTCACCGGGGTCGCGCGGGCGCTTGATCCGTTCCCGCCCCGGCGTCGCGGTGGCGGGCTCGTCGCGGGCGTGGTGCTGCTCCTGATGGTCGGCAGCTGCTTCCTGTGGCTGCCGTTCTCCGCGGTCGACGACCCTCCCCCGGGCGGCACCGGCGGGCTGGTGCTGGGGTTCGCGCTGCTCGCGTTGCCGTCGGTGTGCGTGTTCGGGGGCGCCGGGACGCTGATCTGGCTCTACGTGCGGCGGGTGCGGGAGTACCGGCGACGGCGGGCCGGGATCCCGGCCGCGCAGGCGCTGTGGGAACAGGGGTGGTTCTGCCACCGCTGTGGCGGCGTCTACCTGGCGCAGGGGCCACTGATGGCGCCCGCGCGGTTCCGGGAGCTCGTCTGCGAGGCCGGGGGCTACTGAGTTAGTTCACTAAGCCAGGACCGTCAGCGCGCCGGGGACGCAGGTGACCGTCACCGGGACCGTGCCCTGGGGCTCACCGTCGGCGTAGGCGGGCCAGGTGTTGCCCGTCAGGGTCACCGAGCGGGCCCGGAGCGTGCGGACCGCCGGGTGGGTGACGTGGTTGCCCGTGCGCAGGCCGGGCAGCATCCGGATGAGGCCGCGGCGGGTCGCGTGACCGATGACCGTGACGTCGAAGACGCCGTCCTCGGGGTCGGCCGTCGGGCAGATCGGGACACCGCCGCCGTAGAAGCGGGTGTTGCCGATGGCCACCAGGGTCGCGTCGAGCTCCAGGCGTTCGGTGCCGGTGTCGACGACCACCGGGCGGGACCGGAACGCGGCCAGCTCGGCGAGGATCGCCACGTCGTAGCGGCGCGGGCCGGACGGCCAGCGCATCCGGTTGGCGCGTTCGTTGACGCTCGCGTCGAACCCCGCGCAGAGCACCGTCGCGAACCAGGTTTCGCCGACGCGGCCCAGGTCGATCCGCCGGCGCGCGCCGGACTTCAGGGCCGCCACCAGGGCGTCGACCGCGGCCATGGCCTCACCGGGGACGCCGAGGGCGCGGGCGAAGTCGTTGCCGGTGCCCGCCGGGACGAGGCCGAGCGCGACGTCGTGGCTCGCGCAGAACTGGACGCCCTGGTGGGCCGCGCCGTCACCGCCGAGGACGATCAGGACGTCGAGACCCGCGGCGTGGGACGTCCGCATCAGCTCACGGGACTCCTCGACGGAGTTGGCCACGAGGACGTCGAGGCGGTCGACGACGGTGCGGAGCCGTTGGGCGACCGTGTCCGCGATCCGGGCGGCGGCGCCGTGCCCCGAGGCCGGGTGCACGGCGAGCGCGGCGTGGATCCCCACTACGTGATGTCGTCGGTGCCGGAGGACCGGCCACCGGAGGCGGTCGGCGTGGAGGGCTCGTCGTCGACCTTGCTCGGCGTGTAGTCGAACGGCGCGGCTTCGTCGTCGGCCAGCTTGTCCCAGCCCTCTTCGGACCGGAGCTGATCCTTCTTGCGGTCGTGGAAGCGCGACATCTGGATCGAGATCTCGAACAGCACGGTCAGCGCGGCGGCCAGCCCGAGCATCGAGAACGGGTCCGAGCCGGGAGTGGCGAAGGCGGCGAAGACGAACAGCGCGAATACGATGCCGCGGCGCCACTTCTTGAGCTGGACGTACTTGACCACGCCGACGCGGTTGAGCATGACCACCAGCAGCGGCAGCTCGAAGCTGATGCCGAAGATGACCAGCAGCGACAGCATGAACGAGATGTACTTGTCCGCGGTCAGCGCCGTGATGAACTCGCCCTGGCCGAAGCCCATCAGCAGCTGCAGCGCGTGCGGGAACAGGATGTAGGCGAGCACCGCGCCGGAGGCGAACAGCACCGAAGCGAACGACACGAACGTCAGCGCGTACTTGCGTTCCTTGGAGTACAGGCCCGGCGCGATGAACGCCCAGATCTGGTAGAGCCAGGCCGGGGCCAGCACGACCGCACCGGCGGCGACGCCGACCTTGATCTGGATCATGAACGCTTCGAACGGCACCGTCTGCAGCAGCTGGCAGCCCTGGGCGCCGTTGAGCCGCCGGTCCGCCGGGATCGCGCAGTACGGCGCCTTCATGATCTCGCCGAGCGACGGGACCGGCCCCAGCCTGGTGCTGAACCAGATGAACCCGAAGATGCCGCCGATGACGACGGCGAGCAGGGCGAAGCCGAGCCGGCGGCGGAACTCGTAGATGTGCTCGATGAGCGTCATCGTGCCGTCGGGGTTGGCGCGGCGGCTGCGCTTGCGCCGCTTCGTGCCGCGGTTCTCCCCGTTCCCGGAGGCGGGTTCCGCCACTGGAGTTTCCGTTCTCGTCGGTGTCCTTCGGAGCGCGCCGGGCTCGGCGCGCTCCGTGGACCAGGGACCGGTGGTGGACTACCCGCTCAGCTGGCGTTCTTCTGCTCGGCGGCGGGCGCCTGCTGCTGCTTCTTCAGCTCGTCGAGCTGCCGCTGCAGGTCGGCGACCTGCTGGTCGGTGGCCGACGGGGCGGCGGGCACGACGGGCGTGACCGGGATCTGCCGGGTCTCGACCGGCTCGGCGTCTTCGTGCGCCGCCGCCTTGTGCTCGCCGGTGAGGTCCTTGGTCTCGGCCTTGAAGATCTTCATGGACTTGCCGATGGACCGGGCCGCGTCGGGAAGCCTCTTGGCCCCGAACAACAGCACGACGACGAGCACCAGGATGATCAAATGCCACGGCTGCAATCCGTTCAGCATGGTGGCCTCCTATCTGCGTCTGGTAGGGATGTTACTGGTTTTCCGGCTTGCGGCGGCGCTGCGCGAAAGCGACGCGCAGCGCCGCCGACCGAGCGCGGACGAGTCCGGCCCGGTCCTGGGTGTTCGTAGCCACCATGCTCGCGGTCTGCTTGAACCCACGCAAGACCCGCGCGGTGCGCACCAGCAGGAGCACGAGCAGCAGGAGGCCGACGGCGGCGAGCACGATGGTGGGCAGGTACGGCACGCGATCAGCCTAGTGGTCGCAGGTTGACGGAAGGTGACGGGCTCGGGCCACCGCGTCGGCGGCGCGGCGGCCAACATCGGAGGCCAGGTCGGCCGGGCTCTCGACCAGCGCTTCCCCGCTCAGGCCCAGCACCAGGCGCACCATCCAGGACTGGTCGGCGTAGCGCATCCGGATCCGCAGGCGGCCGCCGTCGAGCTCGTCGAGCTCTTCGCAGGGGTAGTACTCGGCTACCCAGCGTGCGTCCGGGTCGAGGACCAGGACGGCCTCCCGCTGATCGGGACGCTCGCGGAAGACACCGTCGGAGATGTCGGTCGGGTGGGCGTGCGCGGGCGGGCGCGACGGCTCGTCGAGCACGGTCAGCTCGTCGATCCGGTCCAGCCGGAACAGCCGGACGCCCTCGGCGCGGCGGCACCACGCCTCCAGGTACCCGACGGCCTGGACGATGAGCACCCGCATCGGGTCGACCGTGCGCTCGGTGACCTGGTCCTTCGACGCGGTGTAGTAGCGGATCCGCATCGCCTTGCCGGCCTGCAGCGCCCGGGCGACCTCCTCGCGGGTCCGCGCGGTCTTCTTGCCCTCGCGCACGCCGCCGCCGACGACCACCCCGGCCGGCTGGGCCTGCCCGGCGGCGGACTCGATCTTGGCGATGGCGCGGCGGACGGCGTCGCCGTCGACCACGCCCGGGGTCTCCCCCAGCGCCCGCAGCGCGACCAGCAGGGCGGTCGCCTCGCCGCCGGTGAGCCGCAGCGGGCGGTTCATCCCGGCGTCGTGGGTGACGACGATCGTGTCACCCTCGAACGACAGGTCGATCAGGTCGCCGGGGCCGTAGCCGGGCAGCCCGCACATCCAGAGCAGCTCGAGGTCCTTGCGCAGCTGCTTCGGCGTGACGTCGAAGTCCTGCGCCGCTTCGTCCACGCGGATGCCGGGCCGGGCCAGCAGGTAGGGCACGAGCGCCAGGAGCCGGGGCATCCGGTCGCCGGAGCCGCTCATCGGACACTCCCCTGCTGCTGCCGGGCGACGACGGCTTCCAGCCGGTCCTGGACGGTCTTGGCGAGGACGTCGGGCTCCAGCACGACGACGTCCGGGCCCTGCGCGGTGATCCAGTCGGCGGCCGACTCCGGGAAGTAGAGGCCGATCTCGACGAGGTCGCCCTCCTGGCCGTCGACGCTGGAGCGCCCGATGACGGTGCCGCGGCGGCGGACCCCGGCGGCGCGGCCGTCGGCGACCCACAGGCGCGCGGTGGTGACCGGGGCGGGCTCGGACGCGCCGCTGGTGGCCGACACCAGCTGCAGCAGGTTGACGCCTTCGGGCCGCTGCACGGCCCCGGGCTTCCCGACGGGCCGGACCTGGCCGGTGACGCGGGAGAGCCGGAAGCAGCGGGTGGCGCCGCGGTCGCGGTCGTGCCCGACGACGTACCAGCGGGCCTTCCACGACACCACGCCCCACGGTTCGAGGGTGCGCATGATGCGTTCGGGCGAGCCGCTGCGGCGGTATTCGAAGCGCACGGCCTGGCCGTTCTGGACCGCCGCGAGCAGCGGCCCGAACGCCGGTTCGGCGCGCACGCGGGGCTCGACGACGGTCGGGGCCTGGTCGTCGACCTCCAGGCCGGCGGCGCGCAGCTTCACCAGTGCGCCCTGGGCCTGCCCGGTGAGCTCCGGCGAGTCCCACAGCCGGGACGCCAGCGCGACCGCGGCGGCTTCGTCGGGGGCGAGGTCGATCTCGCCGAGCTCGTAGTCGCGGCGGGCGATGCGGTAGCCCTCGATGGCGTCGAAGGCGGAGTTGCGGCCGGTTTCCAGCGGGATGCCGAGCTCGCGCAGCTCGGTCTTGTCCCGCTCGAACATCCGGAAGTAGGCGTCGTCGCTGGCCGCGTCGCCGTATCCGGGCACGATGCCGCGAATCCGCTCGGCGGTGAGGAACTGCCGGGTGGACAGGAGGGCCAGCACCAGATTGACCAGCCGTTCGGCGCGTGCGGTGGACACCCGGTAGAGACTAGCCCGCGCCGCCCGGCCCGATCGTGAGGTCCGGTGTACGCGCGTCGTAACCGGCGCGGGCGGTGCTGACCTCGTCGAAGTTGGCCTCGGCCCAGTCCTTGAACGCCGACATCAGCGCGCGGAGGCTTTCGCCAAGCGGCGTAAGGGAATAGTCGACGCGGACGGGCACCGACGGGGTCACCTCGCGGTGCAGCAGGCCGTCGCGTTCGAGCACCCGCAGGGTCTGGGTGAGCATCTTCTGGCTCACCCCGGCGATGCGCCGCGAAAGGTCGCTGTAGCGCATCGGGCCGTCACCGAGCGCCACCAGGACGAGGCTGACCCACTTGCCGGCGATCTCGTCGAGCAGCTTCCGGGTCGGGCAGGCGGCGAGATAGGCGTCGTAGGCGGCCTTTTCGGCCTGCCGCTTCTGTTCCGCCGTGCGCGTGGGCACCGGGCGAACCTCCTGGTACGGGGGGAACCTGCGGGTACGTACTTCCCGATGGAGAGTAGCTCCCCATACGTTCGTGGGGAAGATCCGACCCGCGAAGGAGCGAAGATGCGTGCGATGGTGGTCCGCCGGTTCGGCGGTCCCGAAGTACTGGAGCCCGTCGACGTCCCGGCGCCGTTGCCGGGCCCCGGCCAGGTGCGGATCCGGGTGGCGGCGGCCGCGGTCAACCCGGTCGACGCCGCGACCCGGTCCGGGCTGCTCACCGAGGCCGGGATCATCCCGCCGCGGGACGTGCTCGGCCTGGGCTGGGACGTCGCCGGCGAGGTCGACGCCGTCGGCGCGGGCGCCGGCTTCCGGGTGGGCGAGGCGGTGATCGGGCTGCGCGACCGGCTCGCGACCCCGCTCGGCGCCTACGCCGAGCAGATCGTGCTCGACGCGGCCGCCGTCGCCCCCGCGCCGGCCGGCGTCTCCCCCGCCGAGGCGGCGACGCTGCCGCTCAACGCGCTGACCGCGGCGCAGGCCCTGGACCTCGTCGCCACCACCGGGACGCTGCTGGTCACCGGCGCGGCGGGCGCGGTCGGCGGCTACGCGGTCGCCCTGGCCCACGCCCGGAAGCTGCGGGTGGTCGCGGTGGCCGGAGCCGCCGACGAAGCACAGGTGAAGGCGTTCGGCGCGGACGAGTTCGTGCCGCGCGGGCCGGCGCTGGGCGACCGCGTGCGCGCGCTGGTGCCCGGCGGGGTGGACGCCGTCCTCGACACCGCGCTGCTCGGGCTGGACGCGCTGGACGCGGTCCGCGGCGGCGGCGAGTTCGTCGCCTTCGCCGCGGGCACCGCGCCGATCCCGCTGCGCGGTGTCCGGGTCCGCGGCGTCTGGATCCGGGCGGACGGCGCCCGCTTGGCCGAGCTGGCGCGGCTGGCCGCCGAGGGCGTCCTCCCCCTGCGCGTCGCGGACGTCCTGCCGCTGGCGGACGCGCGGTCCGCCCACGAACGGCTGGCCGCGGGCGGGCTGCACGGCCGTCTCGTGCTGACGCCGTGAATCCTCCCTAGCCTGGGGACATGGATGATCGTGTTCTCCTCGTCACCGGCGCTTCCCGCGGGCTGGGCGCCGCGACCGCGCGGCTGGCCGCCGCGGCCGGCTTCAAGGTCGCGCTCGTGGCGCGCGAGGCGGAGTCCGTCGCGGCCCTCGCGGCCGAGCTCGGCGAAGACCGGGCGCTGGCGCTGGGCGCCGACGTCGCGGACTGGCCGGCCATCTCCGGGGCCGTCGCCGAGACCGTGCGGAAGTTCGGCCGGCTCGACGCGGCCTTCGCCAACGCCGGGATCGGCGTCGGGACGTCGTTCTTCGGCACCGCCGACCCCGACCCGACGGCGTGGGAGGAGATGGTCCGCGTCAACGTGCTCGGCGCGGCCTACACCGCCCGCGCCGCGCTGCCCGCCCTGGCGGAATCGACCGGGCACCTGCTGATCACCGGCTCGGTCGCGGGCCGCTACATCCGCAACGCGAGCCTGTACTCGGTGACGAAGTGGGCGGTGACGGGGATGGCCGGGGCGATCCGCGAGGAGGCCGTCGGCACCGGCGTGCGCGTCACGCTGGTCCAGCCGGGCATCACCGACACCGGCATCCTCAGCGACGAGCAGCGCAAGAAGCCGAAGCTGGAGCCGGACGACATCGCCCGGGCCGTGCTCTACGCGCTGCAGCAGCCGCCGCACGTGGACGTCAACGAGATCATGGTCCGGCCGACCGGGCAGGTGCGCTAGCCGAGCCGGGCGACGCGGCCCTTGGTGCCGGACGCCCAGCAGCTGCCGAACGCGGTGCAGTCCACGCTGTCGAAGCTGCCGGTGTCGAACGACGTCCAGTGCCGCCCGCCGTCGGGGCTGAGGTCGCTGCCGCCGGGGCCGACGGCCAGGACCGTGCCGCCGCGCCAGGCCAGCCCGGAGCGGTACCCGGCGGGGTACTGCGCCGGGGTGCGCCAGGTGCGGCCGCGGTCGTTCGACAGCGCGACGGCGGGACCGGGTGCGGTCGGCGCGGCGAAGTCGCCGCCGATGGCGACGCCCTGCCACGGCGTGCGGAAAGCGAGGGCGAACACGCCGGCCGACGGGCTGCTCGGCAACGGCGTGTCCGACGCCGTCCAGTGGCGGCCGCCGTCACCGGAGTGCAGGACGCGGGCCGTGGCGCCGCCGCCGGTGGCCAGCCAGGCGTCGAACGGGCCCGCGGTGGTGACGCACTGGCCGCTGGCGGCGAACCCGGCCTCGCCGGGCAGCGCGGGCGGGAAGCCGCTGTCGGTGACCTGGCGCCAGCTGCGGCCGCCGTCGAAGGTGGCCTGCATCCGGAACCTGCCGTCCACCGGGTCGCTCATCGCGAGCCCGCGCCACGGGTCGAAGAACGCGAGGCAGTCGTAGAACGCGGCGGCGTCGGTGTTCTGGAACGTCTGACGCCAGTGCGCGCCGGCGTCGTCGGTCCGGTAGACGCGGGAGTCGGTGCCGGGGCCGATCGACAGGATCACGGCGTGGTCGGCGTCGAAGGCCTCGATGTCACGGAACTCGAGGGTGCCGGTGCCGGGCGGGCCGACGGACTTCCAGCTGCGGCCGCTGTCGACGGTGCGCAGGACCGTGCCCTGGGTGCCGCTGACCCACGCGACGCGGGCGCTGACCGCGGACAGACCGCGGAACTGGGCGGTGACGCCGGTGGCGCTCAGCTCCCACTTCGGCAGGTGCCCTGTGGCCGACGCGGGCACAGCCAACGCCACCAGGAGACCGAGGACGAGAAGCACCGCACGCAGCACACGCATGGGCAGATCCTGCCGCACCCGCCCGCCGACTTTCGTAGGGTCAAAAGCCGTGAAGGCCTCCTTACCGGCCATAAGAGCCGGTAAGGAGGCCTTCACGGCTTTGGGCTAGAGCGAGCTGATCAGGCGTTCGACGCGCTCGTCGACCGAGCGGAACGGGTCCTTGCACAGCACCGTGCGCTGGGCCTGGTCGTTCAGCTTCAGGTGCACCCAGTCGACGGTGAAGTCGCGCCCGGCGGCCTGGGCGGCGGCGATGAAGTCGCCGCGCAGCTTGGCCCGGGTGGTCTGCGGCGGGGTGTCCTTGGCGGCCTCGATCTCGCCGTCGTCGGTGACCCGGCGGACCAGGCCCTTGCGCTGGAGCAGGTCGAAGATGCCCCGGCCACGGCGAATGTCGTGGTAGGCCAGGTCGAGCTGGGCGATGCGCGGGCTGGACAGGTCCATGTCGTGCTTGTGCCGGTAGCGCTCGACCAGCCGGTGCTTGATCGCCCAGTCGATCTCGGTGTCGATCTTGCCGAAGTCCTGCTGCTCGACCGCGTCCAGCGCCCGGCCCCACAGCTCGATGACCCGGTCGTTCGCCGGGCTGGAGCCGTTGTCCTGGAGGTGCTGCACGGCGCGGGCGTAGTACTCGCGCTGGATGTCCAGCGCCGAGGCCTCACGACCGCCGGCGAGGCGCACCTGGCGGCGGCCGGTGAGGTCGTGGCTGATCTCGCGGATCGCCCGGATCGGGTTGTCCAGCGTGAAGTCGCGGAATTGGACGCCGGCCTCGATCATCTCGAGCACCAGGTTCGCCGACCCGACCTTGAGCATCGTCGTCGGCTCGGCCATGTTCGAGTCGCCCACGATGACGTGCAGGCGCCGGTAGCGCTCGGCGTCGGCGTGCGGCTCGTCGCGGGTGTTGATGATCGGGCGCGACCGGGTCGTCGCGCTCGAGACGCCTTCCCAGATGTGCTCCGCACGCTGGGAGAGGCAGTAGACCGCGCCGCGCGGGGTCTGCAGCACCTTGCCGGCGCCGCAGATGAGCTGCCGGGTCACCAGGAACGGGAGCAGGACGTCCGCGATCCGGGAGAACTCACCCGCGCGGGTCACCAGGTAGTTCTCGTGACAGCCGTACGAGTTGCCCGCCGAGTCGGTGTTGTTCTTGAACAGGAAGATGTCGCCGCCGATGCCCTCGTCCGCCAGCCGCCGTTCGGCGTCGACCAGCAGGTCCTCGAGGATCCGCTCGCCGGCCTTGTCGTGCGTGACGAGCTGGACCAGGTCGTCGCACTCCGCCGTCGCGTACTCGGGGTGCGAGCCGACGTCGAGGTAGAGCCGGGAGCCGTTCGACAGGAAAACGTTCGAAGAACGGCCCCACGAGACGACCCGCCGGAAGAGGTAGCGTGCCACCTCGTCGGGCGAGAGCCTGCGCTGGCCGTGGAATGTGCACGTGACCCCGAACTCGGTCTCGATGCCAAAGATCCGCCGCTGCATTCCACCAGAGTAAGCGCTGCACCCCCCTCGACGGTGGGCCGTTCGGGCGTCGACACGCCCCCAGTAGGCCACAGACGGTGAAAAGTCCCCGAATCAGGCACGATTGGAGCACATCCCTTGACGTCGCGCGGAAGGCGGACCTCTTGTCACACCAGCTCATCCGGGCGTTCCGGCGGGTCGGCCGGACCGACCGCGCCCTGATGCGCCGCAGCGCCCGCTTGCCGGCCACGAAGGCCGACGACGCGCTGATGGCGCTGACCCGGTCGGCGAACAAGTCCCGCCTCTGGTGGGTGGTCGCCGGGGGGCTGGCGGTCCGCGCGGGCGCGACCCGCCGCGGCGCGCTGCGCGGCGTGGTCGCCATCGCCGGCGCGAGCGCCGCCGCGAACCTGATCGGCAAGCCGCTCTTCCCCCGCCGCCGCCCGGCCGAAGAAGAGATGCCGATGCACCGCCGCCTGCGGAAACGCCCGACGTCGTCGTCGTTCCCCTCCGGCCACTCCGCCTCCGCGGCGGCCTTCGCGACGGCGGTGGCCATGGAGTCCCCGCGCGCCGGGCTCGTCGTCGCGCCGCTCGCGCTCGCGGTCGCCTACTCGCGCGTCCACACCGGCGTGCACTGGCCCTCCGACGTCGGCGTCGGCCTCGCCATCGGCACCGGCGTGGGCCTGGCGACCCGGCACTGGTGGCCGCTGCACGACGACATCCCTGGCCGCTCCGCCCACGACGCCCACGCCCCGGAGATGGTCGACGGCGACGACATGCTCGTGCTGGTCAACCCCCATTCCGGGGTGAACGGGCAGGATCCGACCGCCGACGTCCGCTTCGCCTGGCCGAAGGCCGAAATCCTCTACCCCGACTTCGAGCAGGACCTGCGGGGTCAGCTGGAGGCCGAGATCGACGCCCGCGGCACCATCCGCGCCCTCGGCGTCGCGGGTGGTGACGGGACCGTAGCGGCGGTCGCCTCGGTCGCCGCCGAGCGGGACCTGCCGCTCGCCCTGATCCCGGCCGGCACGCTGAACCACTTCGCCCGCGACATCGGCGTCCGCTCGATGCCCGACGCCGACGCGGCCACCGAGGTCGGCAACGCCGTCGGCATCGACCTCGGCGAGGTCGGGGTCGAAGGGCCCGACGGCCCGGCGCACCGCTGGTTCGTCAACACCGCGAGCCTCGGCGGTTACCCGGAGATGGTCCGGCTGCGCGAGAAGCTGCAGGAAAAGCACCCGAAGTGGCCCTCGGCCGCGATCGCGCTGACCCGGACGCTGCGCAACGCCAAGCCGCTGACCGTCCGGCTCAACGGCAAGCTCACCCAGGTCTGGCTGCTGTTCGTGGGCAACGGCACGTACGCGCCGAAGGGGTTCGCCCCCAGCAGGCGGCCCGCCCTCGACACCGGCCTGCTCGACGTCCGGTACCTGCGCGCCGACCTGCCGTACTCCCGCGCCCGGTTCCTGCTGGCCATGGTCACCCGCAGCCTCGCGGCCAGCCACGTCTACCAGGAGCTCGACGTCGCCGAGCTGGACGTCGAGCTGCTCGACGGCCACCGCCGCGTCGCCACCGACGGCGAGGTCGGCCCGCTCGGCAACCGGTTCCGCTTCAAGTCCCGCCCCAGCGCGCTCACCATCTACCGTCTTTAATCTTCGTTTACTTTCTCTCAACGAACCCACAGCGTCCCCTGGCTAGCGTCAAGATCGAGATGCGGGCCCTCCTGCCCGCAGCCAGGGGACGAGTGGGGTTTCGATGCGGTGGCACCCGGCGTGGCGCGGATGACGCCGCAGGTCGCCGTGGATCCGGTGCTGCCGGGCGACATCACCGCCCGCGCCCGCGACCTCGGGCCGTTCGAATCCCCGTTCATCTGGCTCGCCTTCGCCACCGCCGCGGTCGCGGTGCTCGCCGCCGTGATCGCGCTCGCGCACCGGCGCCGCGTCCGCCGCTGGGGGTTCACCGCGTTCGGCGTCCTCCTGCTGCTGGCGGCGGTCACGGCGGTGAACAGCTACGTCGGGTACGTGCGCACCTCCGACGACCTCGCCCGCCTGCTCCAGCGCGGCCCCGGCGTCGTCAACCTGGCCGGCCGCCTGCTCGACGACGACCGCGAAGCCCCGGAATCCGAATCCGAGTCGGCGCCCCACGGCGGCAGCGGCGTCGCGGCCGCCGGCCAGAAGATCGACGTCGTCCCGCTCCCCGACCCCGCGCACGGCGTTCCGTCGGGCAGCAACTACGTCATCCTGCCGGCCGGGTACGGCGACCCGGCCAACGCCGCCCGCCGCTACCCCGTCGTCTACCTGATCCACGGCTACCCGTTCGGCGGCCCGCGCGACTGGCTGACCTCCGGCGACGCTCCCGGCACCCTCCAGGCCCTGCAGCAGGCCAACGTCATCGCGCCGATGATCGTGGTCAGCGTGGACATGACCGCCGGCGTCCCCAGCACCGACTGGGAGTGCCTCGACGTCCCGGGCGGCCCGCAGCTGGAGACCTACCTCGCCCGCACCGTCGTCCCGGCGATCGACAGCCGCTACCGGACGCTGGCCGACCGCGCCCACCGCGCCCTGGGCGGCATGTCCGGCGGCGGCTTCGGCGCGCTCAACATCGGGCTGCACCACGTCGACGAGTTCGCCACCCTGATCATCGCCCTGCCCTACGACGACCTCAACGACTCCGTCGGCGTCCTCGGCGGCGACCAGGCCGCCATCGCCGCCAACACCCCGCGCCGCTACCTGCCGACGATGAAGTTCCCCGCCCCGATCTCGGTGATGCTGGCCGTCGGCACCGGCGCGCCCACCGACGTCACGACGGCCCGCCGCATCGCCGACGCCCTGCACGCCCGCGGCCAGGAGGCGGTCGTCCACGCCGAACGCGGCTTCAACCACACGTGGCACACCGCCCGGGCCACGCTGCCGTACCTGCTGGCCTTCGCCGACCAGACCTTCCGGCAGCCGTCCGCCGCGTCCTGAAACCCGCTTGCCCGCGGCTGGGACCATCGATCATGGACCTCGAGACGCACTACACGGCCGGCCCGGCCGAAACGTCCCGGCTCGCCCGCACGCCCCACGGCAGGCTCGAATACCTGCGCACCCAGGAACTGCTGCGGCGTTTCCTGCCCGGTCAAGCCCGGATCCTCGACGTCGGTGGCGGCACCGGCGTCCACGCGGCCTGGCTCGCCGGCGAAGGCCACACCGTGCACCTGATCGACGTCGTGCGGTCCCACGTGGACACCGCGGCGGCCCTTCCTGGTGTCACGGCCCGGATCGGCGATGCCCGGCACCTCCCGGCGGCCGACGGGACCTACGACGTGGTCCTGCTCCTCGGCCCGCTCTACCACCTGGTCGACGCCCCGGACCGCGCTCGCGCGCTCACCGAAGCCCGGCGGGTCATGCGCCCGGGCGGCCTGCTCGCGGCCGCGGGGATCAGCCGCTACCTGTCCCTGCTCGAAACCGGCGCCGCGGGCACCCTCTCCGCCGATCGGGTGGCACCGATCCACGACGTGGTCACCACCGGCGCCTACGACGGCCACGCCGGCTTCGTGCCGACCCACTGGCACACGGCCGCCGAACTCCACGACGAGCTCGCCGCGGCGGGATTCACCGGCACCGGCGTCTACGGCGTCGAAGGCCCGGCCTGGCCCGCGCTGGACGAAGCCGGGCTCGCCGCATTCGACGGCCGCTTCGAAGCCGCCTTGCGCGCCGCGCGGCTCGCCGAGCGGGATCCGCACCTCGTCCACGCCAGCGCGCACCTACTCGCGCTCGCCCACCGCCCGGCCTGACCGCGGACGCGAAAACGGGGCGTGGTCACCGACCACGCCCCGTTTCGCACGGACTATTCGCCTTCGGGCTTCTCCGGCTCGTCACGCTGGGGGTCCGGCACCGGCAGCAGCGCGTCCAGCGCCGTTCCCGTCAGGCGGCGGAACGCGCGCCGCGGGCGGTCGCGGTCCAGGACCGCGACCTCCAGCTTGATCGGCGGGTCCGTCTCGCCGTTGCCGTTGGCCGACGCACTCGCCGCCGCCGAGGACGAAGAGGACGAGGACGACGAACCGGCCGACGACGACGTCGCCGCGGCGGGCTGGATCGGCGTGCGCAACGCCGTCACCGCCACGCCGAGCGCCGCCTGCAGGTCCAGGCCGTCTTCGAACGTCTCCTTCAGCTTCGTGACGATCTTGTCGGCCTGGCCGCCCATCACGATGAACTGCGGCTCGTCGAAGATCGAGCCGTCGTAGGTCAGCCGGTACAGCTGGTCCTCCGCCGCGCTCGCGCCGACCTCCGCCACGCAGACCTCGACCTCGAACGGCTTGAGCTGCTCGGTGAAGATGCTGCCCAGCGTCGCCGCGTACGCGTTCGCCAGCGCCCGCGCGCTCACGTCACGCCGGTCGTACTGGTAGCCCTTGAGGTCCGCGTGCCGGATACCGGCGACCCGCAGGTTCTCGAACTCGCTGTAGCGCCCGACGGCGGCGAAGCCGATCCGGTCGTAGATCTCGGACACCTTGTGCAGCGTCGCCGACGGGTTCTCCGCCACGAACAGCACGCCGCCCGCGTACTTCAGCACCACCACGCTCCGGCCGCGCGCGATGCCCTTGCGCGCCAGCTCGGAACGCTCCCGCATCAGCTGCTCGGGAGAGGCATACAACGGCATCGTCACGGTGTGCGCTCCAGGTCTTTCGGTGTTCCATCGTTCACTGGTTCAGCTCCGGCCCGCGTCAGGACAGCCGACGCTGCTGGCGCTCGATCCGCCCGGCGATCACGGCCTCCGCCACGGCGGCGGTCTCCGACTCCGGCAGCTGCACGGCGCCGTGCTCGGCGGTGATCGTCACGACGGACGGGAAGATCCGGCGCACCAGGTCCGGCAGGCCCGAAGCGGTGTCGTCGTCCGCCGCGTCGTACAGCGCCTCGACAGCCACTCGCGTGGCGTTCTCGACGTCGGCGTCCGGGTCGTGCAGCTTCTTGAGCGCGGATTTCGCGAACAGCGAACCCGAGCCGATCCCGGCGTACCCGCCGTTCTCCTCGTAGCGCCCGCCCGCGGCGTCGTACGAGACGATCCGGCCGGCGTGCCGCGCGTCCTCGGCCTCCAGGTCGTACCCGACGAAGAGCGGGATCGCGGCCAGCCCGGCCATCGCCATCTCGAGGTTCGCCTTGACCATCCCGGCCAGCTTGTTCGTCTTGCCGTCCAGCGACAGCGAAACGCCCTCGATCTTCTCGTAGTGCGCGAGCTCCACGGCGTACAGCCGCACCATTTCGACGGCCAGCCCGGCCGTGCCCGCGATGCCCACCGCCGAGTACTCGTCGGTGACGTGCACCTTCTCCATGTCGCGGCTCGCGATCAGGTTCCCCGACGTCGCCCGCCGGTCACCCGCGATCAGCACTCCGCTCGCGAAGGTCAGCGCGACGATCGTCGTCCCGTGCGGCACGCCCAGGTCGCCCGCACCACCGGACATCCGGCGCTCCGGAAGCAGTTCCGGCGCCTGCACCCGCAGGAAGTCCGAAAACGACGACGTCGCCGACGAGAAGTACGCCCCCGGCAGAGCGGGACCCGAGATGCCCCTGGTGTTGTCCATACGTGCTCAAAAATCCCATCTGTGCGGGCCTTGGCGGCCGTGGCCCCGCGTTCGGATAACCCCGGCCCGCACGGACCACGGTCACCACCACGCGGAACCCCCGGCCGCCGGCTGAACGGTCGGCAAGGGCGCGAACGCCCGAGCGGCTACTCGCCGCCCTTCTGGACGTAGGCCCGGACGAAGTCCTCGGCGTTCTCCTCCAGCACGTCGTCGATCTCGTCGAGGATCGTGTCGACGTCCTCGCCGAGCTTCTCGCGCCGTTCCTGACCCGCCGCGCCGGTGTCGTCGAACTCCTCGTCGGAGTCGCCGCCGCCGTGCTTTTCGATCTTTTCCTGGGCCATCTCGCCTCCCGGTGTGGCTGATGTTTCCTAGCCTACCCAGCGGCCCCGACATTCGGGGTCACCGCCGCGATCCGCGTGCGTACCGCCTAGTCCGAACCGGTGAGTGCCTCCACCAGCTCCTCCGCCGTCGCCGCGTTGTCCAGCAGCTTGCCGACGTGCGCCTTGGTCCCGCGCAACGGCTCCAGCGTCGGGATCCGCACCAGCGACTCCTTGCCGACGTCGAAGATGACCGAGTCCCAGGACGCCGCCGCGATCGAGCTCGCGTACTTCTCCAGCGCCCGGCCACGGAAGTAGGCCCGCGTGTCCGACGGCGGCGTCGTGACGGCGGCCAGCACCTCTTCCTCGGTCACCAGCCGCTTCATCGAGCCCCGCGTGACCAGCCGGTTGTACAGGCCCTTCGCCAGCCGCACGTCCGAGTACTGCAGGTCCACCAGGCGCAGCCGCGGCGCGCCCCAGGCGAGACTGTCCCGCTGGCGGTACCCCTCCAGCAGCCGCAGCTTCGCCGGCCAGTCCAGCCGGTCCGCGCACTCCTGCGGGTCCCGGGCCAGCGCGTCCAGGATCTCGCCCCAGACCCGCAGCACCTCCTTGGCGGCCTCGTCCGCGCCCGTGCGCTCCAGGTTCTGCGAAGCGATCTCGTGGTAGGCGAACTGCAGGTCCAGGCCGGTGTACTTCTTGCCGTTGGCCAGCGACACCTGCGCCTTGAGCGTCGGGTCGTGGCTGATCTGGTGCACGGCCTTGACCGGCTCGTCCAGCTTCAGGTCGTCGAACCGGATGCCGGACTCGATCAGGTCGAGCACCAGGGCCGTCGTGCCGACCTTGAGGTAGGTCGAGTACTCGGACATGTTCGCGTCACCGATGATGACGTGCAGCCGCCGGTACTTGTCCGCGTCCGCGTGCGGCTCGTCCCGGGTGTTGATGATCCCGCGCTTCAGCGTCGTCTCCAGGCCGACCTCGACCTCGATGTAGTCCGCACGCTGGGAGAGCTGGAACCCGGCCTCTTCGCTCTGCTGCCCGATCCCGACCCGGCCCGACCCGGTGAAGACCTGCCGCGACACGAAGAACGGCGTCAGCCCGGCGATGATCGCGGTGAACGGCGTCGAGCGCGCGCACAGGTAGTTCTCGTGCGTGCCGTAGCTGGCGCCCTTGCCGTCGACGTTGTTCTTGTACAGCTGGAGCGGGGGCTGCCCGGGCACGGACGCCGCCTTCAGCGCCGCCTCCTCCATCACCCGTTCGCCGGCCTTGTCCCAGATGACCGCGTCACGCGCGTTCGTCACCTCGGGCGCCGAGTACTCCGGGTGCGCGTGGTCGACGTACAACCGCGCGCCGTTGGTCAGGATGACGTTCGCCGCACCCAGATCCTCGACGTCCGGGTCGTGCCCCGGCCCGCCCGGGCCGGTCAGGTCGAACCCGCGCGCGTCCCGCAACGGGGACTCCACCTCGTAGTCCCACCGGGCCCGCCGCGCTCGCGGGATGTCGGCCGCGGCCGCGTAGGCCAGCACGACCTGGGTCGAGGTGAGTACCGGGTTCGCCGTCGCGTCGCCCGGCACCGAGATGCCGTACTCGACTTCGGTTCCCATGATCCGCCGCATGTCCACCACCCTACGGGGTAGGCCTAGTGGAACGATGCACCCATGCCAGGCAGTGACGAACTCGTTGCGCTCTATGACCAGGCCGGCTCCGTCGTCGGCTCGACGCTCCGGAGCCGCCTCCGGAGCGAGGGCCTGTGGCACGCCGCCGGCGTCGTGCTGGTCCGTTCGAGTGACGGAGAGGCGGTCTACGTGCACCTCCGCACCCCCACGAAGGACGTGTTCCCGTCCACCTGGGACTGCTGGGCCGGCGGCGTCGTCGCCGCCGGCGAGTCACCGGCCGAGTGCGCCCGCCGTGAACTGGCCGAAGAGCTCGGCATCCAAGGGGTGGAACCCGTTCCGCTGTTCACGAAGGTGTACGACGACGGCCGCAACCGCTGCCACAACTTCGCCTTCGAGGTCCGCTGGGACGGCCCGATCCACCACCAGGCCGAAGAGATCGTCGTAGGCCGCTGGCTCCCCCTCGACGAGCTGCGCGCCTGGGTCGACGACCCGGCACCGGCACTCCCGTTCATCCCCGACGGCCGCGAAGGCGTCCAGGAGTGGTTCCGCCGCTACGGCTGAGCCGCCGGCGCCGTCAGCTTCGCCGCCATCGCGGGCAGCAGCCGCTTCGCCGCGTCGATCGCCCGCGACTCCGTGCTCGCCGAGACGGTCAGCCCGGACACGAGCGTGCCCCGAGCCAGCAGCACGGTGCACGTCTTGCCGTCGCACCAGGCCCGCTGACGCTCGACGCCCGCCTGGGCCGGGACGTCCACGGTGTGACCGGTGCACTGCGCGTTCGCCACGATGTCGCCGGCCGAGCCGTCCGGGTAGGCGGCCACCCGGTGCCGCAGCACCGAACCGCTCGGGTACCGCCAGCTCGCGGTCCGGCTGGTCGCCGACGCCTCGTCCGTCAGGCATCCGGAAGCCGCACCCGAGCCGGGCTGCACACCCTCTTCGGCGACGTCCTGATCGGACAGCAGCGCCCGCTCCGCGAGCAGTCCGGGGTCCGGCGCCGCCTGGGGGACCGGAGCCGCCTTCGGGGCCGGTACCCGGGCTTCCGGCGTGGGCGCCGTCAGCGTGGCCGACGGGACCGGATCGTCGTAGTACGTCTCGAGGTTGTTCGGGTCGGGGCCGTCGCAGCCCGTGAGGCCGACCAACGCGACCGCGGCCAACGCAACCACCTGGCGATGACGCACCTGCTCCGGCCCTCCCGTAGTCCGTCTGTGCTTGCGCAGAGTAGTGCAGCCGGTCAGTCCCAGCCCAAAGAGGACCGGTGTCGCCAGTAGTCCCCTGCATCCTCCGCCAGCCCGGCCAGCGCGGCTTCCTCGTGGGTGCTCAGGGAAAGCATGGTGGCGCGCAGGTTCGCCTCGAGCTGCGGCGCGCTCGCCGGGCCGATGACCGCCGCGCCGGCCCAGTCGTTCGCCAGCACCGCCGCCACGGCGACCGCGTCCGGGCCGGTCCCGTGCGCCGCGGCGATGTCGAGCAGCACCCGCGGCGCCTCGACCGCCAGCCGGCCGTTGGCCAGGGTTTCCTTGACCAGCACCCGCTTCCCGGCCGCGTGCGCCGCGGCCAGCGCGGGCCCCGCCGACGGCTCCAGGAGGTTCCACGTCGACTGCACCGCGGAGAACACCGGCCGCCCGGCCACTTCCAGCGCGAACGCCCGCTCGATCGCGGCCGCCTGCGCCGGCCCCGACGTCGAGAACCCGACCGCGACGTCGTTCGCCGCCAGCTCCGCCAGTGCCTCGATCAGCGGCTCGTCGGTGAACAGCGGACTGTCCACAGTGAGCGAATGGACCTGGTAGAGGCCGACCCGGTCTCCCAGCAGCGCCCGGGTTTCCGCCCACTGCGCGGCGAACCGCGTCGCCGAGTGCTCCTTCACCTCGTGCACCTCGGCGTCGAGCCGCCAGCCGCCGACGTAGGCGTAGCCCCACTTGCTGGAGACGACGACGTCGAGGTGCCCGCGCTCGTCGAGCCAGCCGGTGAGGAACTCCTCCGAGCGCCCGTAGGACCGGGCGACGTCGACGTTGCGGATCCCCGCGGCGTAGGCGTCGTCGAGCACCGTGAACGTCGCGGTCCGCATCGACGCGACGTCCCGCACGGCCGGCAGCGCCCCATCGCGCCCCAGGTTGATGTACGCGGGCCGGCCCAGCGCCGCCAGGCCGAGCGCGATGCGATCCACGCGATCCATGGGCGTACTCATCCGTTCTGCTTGTGCCGGAGGATGGCAAGCCACTGGCCGGCGGTCTGGGCCTGGCGGTGGAGCTTCTCGAGGCGGGCGGCCGGGGCCCGGACGTAGCCCTTGCCGAAGACCGGCGCGATCTGACGCAGGCTGGCGCCGCCTTCGCGGGCGGCGAGCAGGGCCCAGTCGGAGGCGTCGGCGCAGGCCGCGGAGGCGCGTCGCAGCTCGCCGAGGATGTCGATGAGCTCCTGGGGGCCCACCTCCCCCGCTTCGACGGTGGCGGCGGTCGTCTCCAGCCAGGCCATGACGTCGGCTTCGGTGATGGGCGCGCGCGGCCGCCCGGTTTCTTCGCTCACAGCCGTGAAGTATAGGTCGTTATACGCCAACGTCCGGGGACCACGCGCCGGAGTCGCATCGGAGTGTCGCGATGTGATCTACCATCGGAGAGGTGACGACGCGCGCCGAGGCCCCGCCGGAGGTCGAGCAGCTGCTCGACGTGTTCAAGGCGCTCGCGAACCCGGTGCGGCTGCGGATCCTCGGGTGGCTGCGGGATCCGGAGAAGAACTTCCTCGAGCAGCGCGGGGCGATGGTGGTCGAAGAAGGGGTGTGCGTGACGCACATCCAGGAGAAGGCCGGCCTGGCCCAGTCGACCGTCTCGGCCTACATGGCGTCGCTGCAGCGCGCCGGTCTCGTCCGCGCGACACGGCTCGGGAAGTGGACGCACTACCGGCGTGACGAAGAGCGGATCGCCCGGATCGTCGAGATCCTCGGCCACTCGCTCTGACCGCTCCCCTCCCCCGGTGAGTTCCCGGCGGTTGACTCATATCGAAGTTCTGCGATACTTCGATGCATGAGCGCGATCGACAACATGCCCTTGGGCCGCTACGGGATCTGGACGTTCGACTTCGAGGACCAGCCGGCGAGCCTGGCCCGCGACACCGCGCAGGAGCTGGAGGACCTCGGCTGGCGGGCGGTCTGGATCCCCGAGCGCGACGGCCGGGAAGCCCTCACCCACGCCGGTTTCCTGCTCGCCTCGACCCGGCGCCTGGCCGTCGTCAACGGGATCGCCCAGATCTGGTCCCGTGAACCGCGGTGGACGCGCGGCGCGGCCCTGCTGCTGGCCGACGCCTACCCGGACCGCCACCTGCTCGGCCTCGGCTTCGGCGCCGGGCGCCCCGGCACGACCAGCCCGCTGCGGGCGATGAACGACTACCTCGACGCCCTGGACGCGGCCACGAACGCCAATCCCGCGCCCGCCGCGCCGATGCGGCGCGTCCTGGCCGCGTACGGCCCGAAGATGCTCGAACTGGCCCGCGACCGCTCGGCCGGCGCGCACACCTACCACGTGACGCCGCGGCACACGGCGCAGGCGCGCGAGATCCTGGGCGAGCGCCCGTTCCTCGGCGTCGAGCACGCCGTCCTCTTCGAGACCGATCCGGCCCGGGCGCGCGAGATCGCCCGGGAGCACCTGCACCCGTACCTGACGCAGCGGTACAACGTGGCCAAGTTCCTGCGGCTCGGGTACACCGAAGCCGACATCGACGGCGGCCGCGGCAGTGACCGGATCGTCGACGACCTGGTGTTCTGGGGCGACCTCGACACGATCGCCGCCCGGCTCGAGGAACACCTCGACGCGGGCGCCGACCACGTCGGCGTCCAGGTCGTCGGGATCGAGCCCGGGCAGTCCGCGTTGCCGCACTGGCGGCGGCTGGCCGAGGCGCTGCTACCCGTCGGCGTCGTCGCGTAGCCCGAACCGCGCGGTGCAGTGCCAGACGCGCTTGAGGGTCTGCGGATCGTGCGTGCCGGCACGGACGGCGTCGCCGATGACGCGGGCGTCGAGCCACCCGTCCTCGGCGATTTCCTTGCCGGCCCGCACGACGTCCTCGCCGCGGAAGTCCGCGTGCTCGGCGAGCACCGCCACGGGGAGCCGGAAGCCGTGGTGCCACGACGTCGGGAACGGCAGCGCGGCGGCGGCCGCCTCGACGTCGCTCCCCCGGAACGCCGGGTCCAGCACCAAGGCTTCGACGTCGGTGTCCAGCCGGAGCGGGCCGTGCACGTGGGCCTCGACATAGTCGTCGAGGACGTCCGCCGGCGCCGCGTCGGCGAGGGCCACCAGTGACATGTGGGCGGCCGTGCCGAAGTCGGCGGGCTCGCTGAAGCTGTCCGGGTAACAGAAAGTCGTCCGCCGCAGCACGTCGCGCTTCAGCCGCAAGTGGGCCGAGCCGAACCGGACCGAGCCACCGGCCGGGCGGCGGCGGTGGTTCAACGCGCCGTACTTGGGTCGCCCCGACGGCGGCCCGTCATCGTAGGCGCCGCCGAAGATCCGGTGCTCCCAGCGCCAGCGGTCACCGCCCGGATGGGCGGTCAAGCCGCCGTTGCTCGTGCCGGTCTCGAACTGCGAGCGGTAGACGCCGTCGGCGGCCAGGTGCCGTAGCAACGGCACGTCCCCCACCAGCCGGTCCGGGTGGAAGTGCACGGTGACGTCCAGGTCCGCGGCCAGCGGCGGCCCCGACACCAGGCCGGCGACGTGCGCGATCGCCCGCTTCCACGGCGTTTCTTCGTCGTTTCCGGCCCCCATACGCCCGATTTTAACCCGGCGGTATAGGTCGTTATACGCACGACGAGTCCGAAAACCGCTGGCTCCGGCGGTAGTCTCCCGGCTTGACTGCGCGTCATGGGTTTCGGTGTCACGGTGCGGTTCGGCTTGCTCGCGGCCGTGTGGGGTGCGAGCTTCCTGTTCATCAAGGTGGGCCTCGACGGCCTCTCCCCCGCGCAGGTCGCGCTGGCCCGGGTTTCACTGGGCGCCCTGGCGCTCGCCGCGGTGCTGCTGGTCCGCCGCCGGGCACTCCCCCGCGATCTCGCGCTGTGGGGTCACCTCGTCGTCGTGTCGGTGCTGCTGTGCGTGGTGCCGTTCCTGCTGTTCTCATGGGCGGAACAGTACATTTCGTCCGGTTTGGCCAGCATCTTCAACGCGACGACGCCGTTGATCACGATGCTGCTGGCCGCGGCCGCCCTGCCCGAGGAGCGGTTCACGCCGCCGCGGGTGCTCGGGCTGCTGCTCGGGTTCCTGGGCGTGCTGACGATCGTCGGGGTGTGGCACGGCGTCGACGTGTCGCACCAGCTGACCGCGCAGCTCGCCTGTCTCGGCGCCACCACGTGTTACGGCGCGTGCTTCGTCTACGTGCGCCGGTTCGTCTCGCCGCGCGGGGCGGACCCGGTCGTCGTCGCGTTCGGGCAGACGGCGTCGGCGACGGTCATCCTCGGACTGCTGGCGCCGGCGATCGCGGTGACGCCGATCCATCCGACGTTGCCGGTCGTGCTCAGCATGGTGGCGCTCGGCGTCTTCGGCACGGGCCTGGCTTATGTCTGGAACGTCCGGATCATCGCGGCCTGGGGCGCGGCGAACGCGTCGGCGGTGACCTACCTCACACCGGTCGTCGGCGTGCTGCTGGGCGTGGCGGTGCTGGACGAACCGGTGAGCTGGAACCAGCCCGCCGGCGCGATCCTGGTGGTGCTGGGCATTCTCGCCGCGCACGGTCGGTTGCGCCGAGCAGCGACGCCGGAGATCGCCCGCACAAGGTGAGCGCAGCGGAAGTCCGGGGGCTCGCCCCCGGGCGGGGTTTGGGGGTTGCACCCCCAAAAAACACGTCGGGTGGGGTCTGCTTGCGCTTTCCGCAAGCAGACCCCACCCGCCGCAACCGACTTCGTTTCTTACAGGTACTGACCGGTGTTCGTGGCGGTGTCGATCGCCCGCCCCGAGTCCGTGTTCTTTCCGGTGACGAGCGTGCGGATGTACACGATCCGCTCGCCCTTCTTGCCGGAGATCCGGGCCCAGTCGTCCGGGTTGGTGGTGTTCGGCAGGTCCTCGTTCTCCGCGAACTCGTCGACGATCGCGTCCAGCAGGTGCTGCACGCGCAGGCCGGGCTGGTTGGTCTCCAGCACGGACTTGATCGCCGACTTCTTCGCCCGGTCCACGATGTTCTGGATCATCGCGCCCGAGTTGAAGTCGCGGAAGTACAGGACTTCCTTGTCCCCGTTGGCGTAGGTCACCTCGAGGAACCGGTTCTCGTCGCTCTCCTCGTACATCCGCTCGACGGTGTGCTGGATCATCGCGTCGAACGTCGCCTTGGCGTCGCCGCCGAATTCGGCGAGGTCGTCCGCGTGGATCGGCAGGCCTTCGGCCAGGTACTTGGAGAAGATGTCCTTCGCGCCTTCGGCGTCCGGACGCTCGATCTTGATCTTGACGTCGAGCCGGCCCGGCCGCAGGATCGCCGGGTCGATCATGTCCTCACGGTTCGAGGCACCGATGACGATGACGTTTTCCAAGCCTTCGACACCGTCGATCTCGGAGAGCAGCTGCGGGACGATCGTGGTCTCCACATCGGACGAAACGCCCGATCCACGGGTCCGGAAGATCGAGTCCATCTCGTCGAAGAACACGATCACCGGGGTGCCCTCGGAGGCCTTCTCCCGCGCCCGCTGGAAGATCAAGCGGATGTGCCGCTCGGTCTCCCCGACGAACTTGTTGAGCAGCTCGGGACCCTTGATGTTCAGGAAGTAGGACTTCCCGTCCTCGTTGTCGCCCCGCGCCGCCGCCACCTTCTTGGCCAGCGAGTTCGCGACCGCCTTGGCGATGAGCGTCTTGCCGCAGCCCGGCGGGCCGTAGAGCAGGACGCCCTTCGGCGGGCGCAGCTGGTACTCCTGGTAGAGGTCGGCGTGCAGGAACGGCAGTTCGACCGCGTCCCTGATCTGCTCGATCTGCCGGGTGAGGCCACCGATGTCCTCGTAGCGGACGTCGGGCACCTCCTCCAGCACCAGGTCTTCGACCTCCGCCTTCGGCACGCGCTCGTACGCGTAACCGGCCTTGGAGTCGACCAGAAGCGAGTCGCCGGGCTTCAGCGGCTGCTCCGCCAGCAGATCGGAGAGCAGGACAACCCGCTCCTCGTCCGCGTGCCCGACCACGAGCGCACGAGGGCTGGCGCCCTCGACGTCCGGTGCGAGCACCTCGCGCAACGCGCACACCTCGCCGGTGCGCTCGAAGTCGCCGCCCTCGACCACGGTCAGGGCTTCGTTGAGGCGCAGCGCCTGGCCGCGTCGCAACGACGAAATCTCCACCGCGGGCGAAACCGACACCCGCATCTTCCGGCCGGCCGTGAACACGTCCACCGTGTTGTCCTCGTACGCCGTGACGAACACGCCGTACCCGGACGGTGGCTGGGCCAGCCGGTCGACCTCTTCACGGAGAGCGAGGAGCTGTCCTCGCGCTTCGCGCAGGGTTTCGACCAGTTTGGTGTTCCGCTCGGTGAGCTGGCTCACCCTTTCCGACGCCTCGGCGAGCCGCTGTTCGAGAACGCGGTTCTGCCTCGGCGAGTCGGTCAGCTTGCGGCGCAGCAGCGCCACTTCCTCTTCGAGAAAGCGGATCTGCCTTGCCTGCTCGTCCGCCGTCGTCCCAGCTCCGGATGTTGCTGAAGGGTCGGCCTCCTCGCGCCGACCTCCGGGAAGGTCATGATGCATCGGGCACCTCCTCGGAGTGCTTTTCATTCCACGGTACCGGCGATCACCGACAAGAAAAGGCCTTTCCGCATCACAAGATCGGCGCGTCGCGGTTTCTTCACCTGGTCCAGCACGGACATTCCTGCAGCACAAGGGGCCATTTGTGTGCCGTGACACGGGGTCGGAACGAGGTTTTCCGGAGCTGGACGAACCAAGCACGCAGGGAGTACCCCGTCCACGGGAGGCCCAATCGTGCCGAAGCCGGGCATTTCCGGCCAGTTGCGCCCTAACCGCGCGGCGAGCACGCGCGGTGACTAGCATCGGGCCGACGCGGCCACCGGATGGCCGAATCTCGTCGTGGGAACGCTAGGGGGCATCACACATGACCTACCCGCCGCAGCAACCGGGCGGCTACGGCCAGCAGCCCGGCGGCTACGGGCAGCAGCCCGGGCCCTACGGTCAGCAGCCGGGCGGCTACCCCCAGAGCGGACCCCAGTCCCAGCCGGGCTACGGCGGCACGCAGCAGTTCGGCCAGCCGGATCCCTACGGCCAGCAGCCGCAGCAGGGCGGTTACCCGCCCCAGCCGGGCGCTCAGCCCCCGTACGGCGGGCAGCAGGACCAGTGGGGCCAGCAGCAGCCGGGCGGGTACGACCCGAACCAGCAGAACTACGGCGGCTACGACCCGTACGGCGGCGGTGGTGGCGGCTTCGGTGACGCGCCGCCGCCCAAGAAGAAGAAAACCGGGCTCATCATCGGCATCGCCGTGGGCGCGGTCATCGTCGTCGGCGGTGGCGTGACCGCGCTGGTGCTGGCCCTCAACGGGGACGACAGCACCACGGCCGCGCCGCCGGCGAGCAGCAGCTCCCCGGCGCCGACGTCGGCGCCGAAGACCACCCCGAAGAAGAGCACCACGCCGAGCAGCCCGTCGACGAAGACCACGAAGCCGGTCGGCGGCCCCGCCCCCGGCGGCAAGCCCAGCTCGCAGGAGCTGTTCGCCTCGACGATCGACGCGTACAACGCGGGTGACGAGAAGGCGCTCGGCGACGTCATCTGCCGCAGCGTCTACGAAGGCACGACCGGCCAGATCCCCAAGGTGACGGTGAAGCTCACCGAAGACCCGAAGGACGTCGGCGACAAGTCCACGGTCCGCTACTCGGCCACCGACGGCGCGGCGACCAAGGTCGGCACGATGTCGGCGGCCAAGGAGTCCGGTCTCTGGTGCCTGTCCAACGTCAAGGCGGACGGCTCGTGAGGCCGCGCCGGCGGTGAACCGCGCGCTCACCGCCGGGCTCGTCCTGGCCGGCGTGGCGGTCGTAGGCGTCGTGCTGGGACTGCTGCTCGTGGCGCCGTCCGGCAGCACGCCCCCGCCGTCGGTCACGCCGCCCCCGCCGGCCCGCACATCCGCGGCCGCGCCCCCGGACGCCGTCGACGCGGCGGCGGTGAAGGTGCTGGCCGACGCGATCGTCGCCGCGATCTCCCGGCACGACTCGGCGGCGTTCGGCGAGCTCACCTGCCGCCCGCAGACCAGCGCGGCCCTGGCCGGGCTGCAGCGGACGTGGGACGCGGCGGGCGAGGTGAAGGCGAGCCTGCCGAAGCCCCCGGAACTGCGCGGCGAGTCGGCGACGGCGGTGGTGCACGTCGAGGCCGCGGGCGGCACGAAGGACACCCCGTTCCCGCTGCACAAGGAGAGCGGGAAGTGGTGCGTGCCGGGCTAGCTCAGCCCTTGCCCTTGGCCGGTCGCCGCGACACGCGCGGGGAGACCGTGCCGTCCGCCAGCCGGCGTGCCGTCAGCAGGAACGCCGTGTGCGCCACCATGCGGTGGTCGGGGCGGACCGCCAGGCCGACCACGTGCCACGGGCGCATCAGCGTCTCCCACGACTCCGGCTCGGTCCAGCACTGCTGCTCGCGCAACGACTCCGTGACGCGCGAAAGCTGCGTGACCGTCGCGACGTAGACCGTCAGCACGCCGCCGGGGACGAGGTGCGCGGCGACGTTCGGGAGCTGGTCCCACGGGGCCAGCATGTCCAGCACGACCCGGTCGACCTCGCCCTCGTGCGTGGCCAGGTCCGCGACCGTCAGCGTCCAGTTCGCCGGCTTCTCGCCGAAGAACTTCACGACGTTGTGCTCGGCGTGCACCGCGTGGTCGTCGCGGATCTCGTACGAGCTCACCTGCCCGGCCGGACCGACCGCGCGCAGCAGCGAGCACGTCAGCGCGCCGGAACCGGCGCCCGCCTCGAGCACCCGCGCGCCCGGGAAGATGTCGCCCCACATGACGATCTGGGCGGCGTCCTTCGGGTAGATCACCTGCGCGCCGCGGGGCATCGAGAGCACGTAGTCCGGCAGCAGCGGGCGCAGCGCCAGGTACGTCGAGCCGCCCACCGAAGTCACGACCGAGCCTTCGGGACGGCCGATGAGGTCGTCGTGGGCGAGGCCGCCACGGTGGGTGTGGTACTCACCGCCGTCGGCCAGGGTCAGGGTGTAGTGCCGCCCCTTCGAGTCGGTCAACTGCACCCGATCACCCGCACGAAACGGTCCGCTGACCGACAACACTTCCTCCAGTACCCCGAATGGCCTCTTGCCGTTTGACCGACGACAGATCTTCGCAGGCCGCCCGGGCCGCGGGGTCAGCGGGTACGGCGGTTCAGCGCGGCGCGCAGGTCGTCCCGGCGCAACACACCCGCCGGCCGGCCTTCGTCGTCGACCACGAGGAACTGCCACGCCGGGGTCTCGCGGACCCGCTCGACGATCTCCTCCCCCGGCTCGGAGGCCAGCAGGACGGTCTCGGCGCGGATCGGCTCGGCCGCCAGCTCGGCCGGCGCGTGCGGCGACGTGCTCGCCAGCCGCTCCGCCGCGCCCTCGTCCAGCAGCCCGGCCGCGACGCCGTCCGCGCGGACCAGCACCACACCCCGGCCCGCCGACGCGGCCAGCGCGTCCGACACCGGGCTCTCCGCCGGCAGCTGCAGCACGGGCCGGACCAGCTCGCCCAGCACCAGGCCCTCGGGCCAGCCGCGCCGCCGTTCGGCGGCCAGCTCGGACCGCGCGCCGAGGATGACGAACCACGCCGTGACGACGCAGACACCGAGCCGCAGCCAGCGGTCGGGGCTGGCCGTCGCGAGGCCCCACAGGGCCCACACGAGCAGTCCCGCCGCCACGACCGCGCCGCCGCCCACCGCGGCGCGGGTGCCCTTGGCGCGGATGCCGGTGGCCGCCCAGACGCCGGCGCGGACCAGCCGCCCGCCGTCGAGCGGGAGGCCGGGCAGGAGGTTGAAGACGCCGACGGCGAGGTTCGCCACGGAGCATTCGGCGACCAGCAGCCAGACCGCGCCGCCGGGCGGCACGGCGAACATCAGCAGCCCGCAGAACCCGCCCAGCACCAGCGACACCGCCGGGCCGGCCGCGGCCACCAGGCCTTCGTCGCTCGGCCGTTTCGGCGTGCGGGCGACCTCGGACAGGCCGCCGAGGAGGAACAATCGCAGGCGGCGGACCGGGATGCCCAGCCGCAGCGCGACCAGGCAGTGGCCGAGCTCGTGGGCGAGCACCGACAACCCCAGCAGCAGCGCGAACGCCGCGGCCAGCAGCCACGACATCAGCGTCGAGACGTCCGGGAGCAGCCGCCCCACCAGCGGCGCGTACAGGACGACCACGATCAGCGAGCCGATCCACCAGGACGGCGCCAGCAGCACCGGGACACCGGCGACGCGGAACAGCACGAGGCCGCCGCCGTCCCCGAGGACGGCCTGCCGGGAGCCCCCGGTGCCCTGCTCACTGGTCGCGGCCATGCCGCAGAGCCTAGAGCCCCCGGTGTCAGGAGCGGGTGATCCGGCCCCGCCCGCGACCGGGTCGTGTAACCGGCGACCCGACCCTCCAGGTACGCGAACCGACCGTCCGGGTACGCGAGTTCGCCGTACGGGTACCGGTACCGGGCGTTGCGGTCGCCGGAACTGTCGGACCCCGGCGTTACGCTCTGCCCATGCCCGACGCCGACACTGTCACCACGGACCCGCTCACCCCCATGGACGCCGCGGACTCCGCCGTCGCCACGCGGGTGCGGCGGCGGCCCGCGTTGTCGCCGTCCCGGGCCAGTGACTTCAAGCAGTGCCCGTTGCTCTACCGGTTCCGCGCGGTCGACCGCCTGCCGGAGGTCCCGACGAAGGCCCAGCTGCGCGGCACGCTCGTCCACTCGGTACTGGAACGGCTCTTCGCGCTGCCCGCCGGCGAACGGGTGCCGCCGAAGGCCCGCGAACTGCTGGGCCCGGCGTGGACCGAGCTGTCCGAAGACCGTCCGGAGTGGACCGAGCTGTTCGACGCCGGGAAGCCGGACGACCACGCCGACTGGCTGCGGTCGGCCGAGAAGCTCCTGGACGCCTACTTCGGCCTCGAAGACCCGCGGCGGCTCGAACCCGAGGCCTGCGAGCTGCACGTCGAGATCGAGCTCGGCTCGGGTGTGCTGCTGCGCGGCTACATCGACCGCGTCGACGTCGCGCCCACCGGCGAGATCCGGGTCGTCGACTACAAGACCGGGGCCGCGCCGCGGGAAATCGGCGAAGCCAAGGCGATGTTCCAGATGAAGTTCTACGCCGTGGTGCTGTGGCGGTTGCGCGGGATCGTGCCGCGCCAGCTGAAGCTGATGTACCTGACCGACGGCCAGTCGCTGGCCTACACCCCGGACGAGGCCGAGCTGATCCGCTTCGAGCGGACCCTGGAAGCCATCTGGCAGGCCATCCTCAAGGCGGGCAAGACCGGCGACTTCCGGCCGAACAAGAGCAAGCTGTGCAACTGGTGCGACCACCAGGCGCACTGCCCCGAGTACGGCGGCACGCCACCGGCGTACCCCGGCTGGCCGGAACCTGACGCGGGCGAAGAGACGCCGCTGGACCGGGCCGACTGATGGCCGACGCGTTCTACGTCCCCCACGGCGAGGGCCGGTTCACCGCGACCGCGCACACAGCCGGGCCGTGGACCCCGGACTCGCAGCACTTCGGGCCGCCGTCGGCGCTGCTGGTCCGGGCGCTCGAAAACGTCGAACCGCACCACCCGGCGGAGCTCGCGCGGGTGACCGTCGAGATCCTCGGGCCGGCACCGGTGACCGAGCTGCTGGTGCGCGCCCGGGTGGAGCGGCCCGGCCGGTCGGTGGAACTGCTGCAGGCGGAGCTGGCGACGAGCGAGCGGGTCGTCGCGCGCGCGTCGGCGTGGCGCATCGCGACGTCCGACACCGCGGCGGTGAGCACCGACGGCGGCCCGCTGCTGCCGGCGCCGGACACCGTGACGGAGTCGGCCTGGCCGGAAGGCTGGAACGGCGGCTACCTCGACGCGCTGGAGTGGCGCGCGGTCCGCGGCGGCATGGACGTGCCCGGCTCGGCCGCGGTGTGGGCCCGCCAGCGCGTCCCGCTGGTCGACGGCGAGGAGCCGAGCGGGCTGCAGCGGCTGTTCGCGGTCGCCGACTCCGGCAACGGCGTGTCCAACTACCTCGACCCGCGGCAGTGGTGGTTCATCAACTCCGAGCTCACCGTGCACCTGCGCCGGCCGCCTGCGGGCGAGTGGATCGGCCTCGACGCCGTCACGCTGGTCGGCAAGCACGGCGTCGGCACGGCGACGAGCATCCTGCACGACGGTGACGGTCCGGTGGCCACCGGCGCGCAGGCGCTGATGGTGCGTCCGCGACAGGCCGGAGGCGGATAGCCAACCACAACGGGCCCGCATCCAATAACCTTCGCGGAACGACCGACATGAGGAGCGCTCCGGCATGCAGATCACCTCGGTGGTCAACCAGAAGGGCGGGGTCGGCAAGACCTCGCTGAGCGTCGGCACCGCGGCGGCCTTGGCCGAGCGCGGCCGGCGGGTGCTGCTGGTCGACCTCGACCCGCAGGGCCACGCGACGACCGAGATGCTCGGCCTGGCCGAGGTCCGCGGGGACGCGCCGACCCTGGCGAAAGCCCTGGCCAAGAAGTGGAAGGGGCCGATCGAAGACCTCGTCGTGCCGCATCCGCGCAGCAACCTCGGCCGCGGCGGCGCGCTCGACGTCATCCCGACGTCGCCGGGGATGTTCGACCTGATCCGGCGGCTCGACTCGTTCCGCGTGCCCGGCTGGCAGCTGGCCCGGGTCATCCAGTTCGCCAACTACGACCACTGCATCATCGACTGCCCGCCGGCGCTCGACGTGCTGACGAACAACGCGCTGGCGGCGTCGCACGGGATACTGGTCCCGGTGCAGCCGGACAAGACGAGCATCCGCGCCCTGCGGCTGCTGGCGGATCAGGTGCGCTACGTCGAGCAGACCGTCGGCCGGCAGCCGCTGTCGTGGTTCGGGCTGGTGCCGAGCCTCTACCGGCGGCCGATCTCGCACTACGCGGCCGCGGCGCTGCAGGAGATGTACGAGTTCGGCATCCCGATGCTGTCGCACCTGCCGCTGGGCGTGGTGATGAACGAGGCCGCCGCCCACGGCGTCCCGGTGACGACGTACGCCCCGGAAACGCTGCAGGCGCTGTCGTTCCGCGAGATCGCGGGCACGCTCGACACCTACCTGGAGCAGAACTCGGCGCCCGCGGTGATCCCGGCCGACGAGGAGTTCGTCTTCGAGGACTTCATCTCCGAGGTCTCGGTGGCGCGCAACGCCAACGACAACGGCGTCCGCAAGGGCCTCTACGACCTGCTGCCGAAGAAACCGCACCGCCCCCGCTGACCCCGTCGTGAGTGTTCAGGGCGGTTAGAACCGCCCTGAACACTCACGACGAGCTGCGGCAGAAGGCTCAGCCGTGGACCTCGAACTCGTAGATCCGCGCCGCGCCGTTGCCGTCGTTGGCCGCGGTGGTGATGTTCAGCTTCACGTACCGGGCCGACCTGGCGGTGATCGGGTGGTACGTGCGGCTGGCCCGGGAGCCGGTCACGGACGCGACCGTCGTCCAGTTCGCGCCGTCGGTCGACGTCTGGATCGTGAACGCCCCGGTGTTCCAGGCCGTGGTCTCACCGCCGAGGCCGGCGTGCTCGACCACGAACGACGACACGTTCTGCGCCGACCCCAGGTCCACCTGGAGGAACTTCGTGGCGGCCGTGGTGCAGAACTTGCTGTTGTTCATCAGGCTGCCGTCGACGGCGTTGCCCGCGCCCTCGGCCGAGTTGCACGCCGCCGAGCCCGTGGCGGCCTTGCCCTGCGCCAGGTTCGCGCCGAGGTTCGGCGCGGCGGCCGGCGGCGTGAAGCCGTCGTTGTACGACGGCGGGACGTCCGCCGCGTTCGTGCCCCACGCGCTCGGCGACGAGCCCATCGTGTAGTTCAGCGTCGACGCGCCCGCGATGTCGCCGTAGCGGATCCACGACTTCGTCGTCGCGGTCCCGTTGACGCTCAGGCTCTGCACGTACTGCGAGCCCTGGCCGGCGCCACTGCCGTTGATCTGGATCGTCCCGCTCGGGCGGATGATCGAGACCGCCGGGAACAGCGGGCCGTGCAGGGCCAGGACGTCCGCGCCCGGCGTCGCCGGGTACATCCCCAGCGCGGCGAAGACGTACCACGCCGAGGTCGCGCCGAGGTCGTCGTTGCCGGGCTCGCCGCCGGCGCCGGTGGTGAACGACTCGTTCATCACGCGCCGCACCGCCGAGCTGGTGCCCTGCGGGTGAGCGGCGTAGTTGTACGCCCACGGCACGCCGTGCTCGGGCTCGTTGCCGATGTAGAAGTACGGCTGGGTCAGGCCGCCGTTGAGCTGCGTGAAGTGGTGGTCCAGCCGCTGGACGGCGGTCTTCGCGCCGCCCATCAGGTTGATCAGGCCCTGGTAGTTGTAGGGCACCATCCAGGTGTACTGCGACGGGTTGCCTTCGGTGTAGCCGCTGTTGCTCGACGGCACGACCGGCCAGGCGAACGTGCCGGTGCTGCCCCGCGGCTGGATGTAGCCGGAGTCGGTGCCGTACACGTTCTGCCACCACTGGGCGCGCTGCATGTAGGTGGCGTACTTCGTGGTGTCACCGACGGCTTTCGCGAACTGCGCCACCGCGAAGTCCGACGCCGAGTACTCGAGCGAGTCCGACGGGTCCTCGGTGACGTAGTGCCGGCTGACGTACCCGGACTGGCGCCCGCGGATCGCCTGCCCCTGCGCGGTGCCGCCGTTGGAGCTCTTGTCCATCAGCGTCAGCGCCGCCGCCGTGTCGAAACCGCGGACGCCGAAGGCGTACATGCTGCCGACGACGATCGGCCCGGGGTCACCGGTCATCACGAAGTGCTCGTTGTTGTTGTGCGACCACTTGGGCAGCAGCCCGCCCTGCTGGCCGTCCAGCACCATCGACTTCGCGATGTCGCTGGCTTCGTTGGGCGCGACCAGCCCGATCAACGCCGCCCACGACCGGTAGATGTCCCAGCCCGAGTAGTTCTGGTACACGGTGTGCGTCGCGGTGTGGATCGCCTGGTCGAACCCGCGGTACTGGCCGTTGGTGTCGCTGGCGATGTTCGGGTTCTGGAACACGTGGTACAGCGCCGTGTAGAACTTCTGCAGGTCCGCGGCCGCGCCCCCGGTCACCTGGACGCGGTTGAGGACGGTGTTCCAGCTCGTGTCGGCCGCGGCGCGAACCCCGGCGAAGTCGAACCCGGGGTTCTCGGCCGCGAGGTTCGCCTGCGCGTTGGCCAGGCTGACGAACGAGATGCCGACCTTCGCCTGCACGGTCGTGTTGCTCGAGGTGTCGAAGGTGACGTAGCCGCCGGAGTTCGTGCCGCTGGTGCTCGCGGACCCGGCGCTCACCGTGCCACCGAGCCAGGTGCCGAAGCCGCTGGGCGCGCGGTCGAACTGGACCACGTAGAAGATCTGGTAGGTCTTCGACGACCCGCAGAAGCCGCCGCCGGTCACCGAGCCGGTGAGCTGGCTGCCGCTGATGGCGATCGACCCGGTGCGGTTGCCGGTCGCGCTGCGGCCGGTGTTGACGAGCAGCCGCGCGGTCGTCGTGTTCGGGTAGGTCAGCTTCATGGAGCCGGACCGCTGGGTGGCGGACAGCTCGACGGTGGTGTTGTAGTTGTCGAGCTTGTTCTTGTAGTAGCCGGGCGCGGCCGACTCGTTCGCCTTCGTGTAGCGCCCGGCGTACCCGGTCCAGCCGGTGCCCGGCGACGTCCCGATCGCGCCGGTGATCGGCAGCAGGCCGAGGTCCTCGTTGTTGGGGCAGCCGGCGCCGTTGAAGTGGGTGAGGCTGAACTCTTCGATGCTCGTGTCGCTGTAGCGGTAGCCGGACGGCGACCCGGTCGGGGTGTCCGGGCTGAACTGCGTCATCCCGAACGGCACGACGGCGCCCGGGTACGTGCTGCCGCCGGCGCCGCCGGGCACCGGGTTGGGCGAGTTGCTGTTGTCCGTGCCGATGAAGGGATTCACGTACTGCGTAAGGGCGAGCGTCGCGGCGCCGGCGGCCGGAGCGGGCAGCGCGGCGAGCCCCGCGCCCACGAGGACCGCGGCGAGCGCCGCTCCCCGGAGCCGTCTCCTGAACCTTGACAGTGGTCCGGACATGGAACCTTCCTTTCCTCGGCACGCAGTGGCTGACAACGTTGTCAATCGGCCCGAAAGCTGCACTTTCCCTAGGAAAGTGCAGCTTTTTGAGGCTCGTGAGGCTGATGTGGTGATCGAGGGTGGTGCGCGGCCCGGTTCGGGGCGGGCCGGGTGATCCGGTGGTCGGGGGAAGGACATGGTGCCACGGGCGAATACCTCCGCGGTAGCACCGAAAGTCCGAATCCCCCTTGTGCGCCAACCGAATGCGCGTGTTGTCAGCCCACTACCCGGTGGTGGTCCGCACTCACGCGCCCCCGGTGACCCACTGTTCGCCCGCTTCCGTCGCGGTCGCCTCGCCACCGGTGAGGTCGGCCAGCCAGCCCGCGAACACTTCGGACTCGCCGGGCGCCAGGCCGATCTCGAAGTGGGCCAGCTCGTCGAAGCGCGTCGCGCGCAGGACGTACCGCGACGCGCGCAGGTCGTTCTCCAGCCGGCCCGCGCGGTCGTAGCTCACGGCGACCTCAACCACTTGGAGTCGACGGTGTTCTAGTACGCCTACTACGTCGATCGCTTGTGCCACAGCCTGTCCGTACGCGCGGATGAGCCCGCCCGCGCCGAGCAGTACCCCGCCGAAGTAGCGCGTCACGACCGCGACCGTGTCCGTCAACTCCCGGCGGCGCAGCACTTCCAGCATCGGCGTGCCCGCGGTGCCCGACGGTTCCCCGTCGTCACTGAAACGCCGGGTCCGTCCATCCGGGCCGAGAACGAAGGCGTGACAGTGGTGCCGGGCGCCCGGTTCGGCTCGCCGCCGGCCCGCGATGAACGCGCGCGCGGCCTCCTCCGACACCACCGGAGCGAGCGCGCAGAGGAAGCGGGAGCGCTTGATCTCGACCTCGTGGCTGCCCTCCCGAGCCACGGAGAGATAACGATCAGTCATCGGCCGGGTTCACCATGTACCCAGCTTCTCACCCCGGAGCCGGGCACCGGCACTCGCATCGGACCACTTGAGACAGACGTTTCCGCAGGTCAAGGCGATATCTCGGCCAACAGCGGATGATGCGGCCTGGCATATGGGACGACCCCCGTGCCCGTCAACGCAAGCGTGGCATTTCCCACCCGGGGGCGACGACGTATGTCGATAACAGCGAATTCACACTATCGTCATAAGACCCGGCGAACCCGGGAGTAACACCGCGCGCTCCGACTGACCCCCACCACAGTGGTCTGCCTCTGCGCGCACGCAGTACCGACACGTTCGGCTGCCCAGTGTTGTGCGGCCTCCCAGATGACCCGCGTCCGGTTTCCGGGCTCCTTCGGTGACGCCGACCAGCCCGGCCGATACCTCGCGGCATCTTGCACCTCGACAACAGCAACTGTTCTCGACTGACCATCGCGGTACCGGACCACTTCGTTAACCGGTTCAGTTCGAACCACTCGATGAGGTGAGTACCGGTCACGCCAACGCCTTGGGAGGCGGCCAGCCGTGACCCACCGTGCCAGTGCCCTCCCCCCGTCGGGGGAGCAGTTCAGCAACGCCGAGGCCCATGGCCTCTACCGGAGCGAATACGAACACGACGCCTGCGGTGTCGCGTTCGTCGCCGATCTCACCGGACGCCGGGATCATGCCATCGTCGCGAAGGCCCTGGTCGCGTTGCGCAACCTGGAACACCGCGGGGCGCGGGGCGCCGAACCGGATACCGGGGACGGCGCCGGGCTCCTGATCCAGATCCCGGACGAGTTCTACCGCGAAGTCGCCGGCTTCGCCCTGCCCGAACCGGGCACCTACGCCGTGGGCACCGCTTTCCTGCCCCAGGACGAAAAACGCCGCGGCCGGGCCATGACGACCATCGAGCGCATCGCGGCCGAAGAGGACATGCGCGTGCTCGGCTGGCGCGAGCTGCCGGTCAACCCCGAGCACTGCGGGCCGACCGCGGCCGAGACGATGCCGCACTTCACGCAGCTGTTCCTGGCCGCGCGCCGCCCGAAGCCGGAGCACGCCGACCCGCTGTCGATCGAGCGCAGCGCATTCTGCGTCCGCAAGCGCGTGGAGCACGAGCTGGCCGCGGAAGACGTCTACTTCCCCAGCCTGTCCTCGCGCACGATCGTCTACAAAGGAATGCTCACCGAGCCCCAGGTCGAGCGGTTCTTCGCCGACCTGACCGACGAGCGCGTCACCAGCGCCATCGGCCTGGTGCACTCCCGCTTCTCCACCAACACGTTCCCGTCGTGGCCGCTGGCGCACCCGTACCGGTACGTCGCGCACAACGGCGAGATCAACACCCTGCGCGGCAACCGCAACTGGATGGACGCCCGCGAGGCGCTGCTCGAGACCGACCTGATCCCGGGCGACCTCAAGCGCATCTACCCGGTGATCACCCGCGGCGCCAGCGACTCGGCGAGCTTCGACGAGGTCCTGGAGCTGCTCCACCTCGGCGGCCGGTCGCTCCCGCACGCGGTGCTGATGATGATCCCCGAGGCCTGGGAGAACCACCAGGAGATGGACCCGGCGCGCCGCGCCTTCTACGAGTTCCACTCGACGCTGATGGAGCCGTGGGACGGCCCGGCGCTGGTCGCCTTCACCGACGGCAGCCAGATCGGCGCGGTGCTCGACCGCAACGGCCTGCGCCCCGGCCGCTACTGGGTGACCGACGACGGCCTCGTCGTGCTCGCCTCCGAGGTCGGCGTGCTCGACATCGACCCGGCGACGATCGTCCGCAAGGGACGGCTCGAGCCCGGCCGGATGTTCCTGGTGGACACCGAGGCCGGCCGGATCGTCGAGGACGAGGAGATCAAGGGCGAGCTGGCCACCGCGCACCCGTACGACGAGTGGGTCGAGGCTGGGCTGCTGCACCTCGACGAGCTGCCCGAGCGCGACCGCGAGGTCCCGCTGCACGCCACGCTCGTGCGCCGGCAGCAGGCGTTCGGCTACACCGAGGAAGACCTCGAAACCATCCTCGAACCGATGGCCCGCACCGCCGCGGAGCCGATCGGGTCGATGGGCAACGACTCGCCGCTGGCGTCACTCTCCAGCCGGTCGCGGCTCATCTTCGACTACTTCATCCAGCTGTTCGCCCAGGTCACGAACCCGCCGCTGGACGCGATCCGCGAAGAGCTGGTGACGGCGCTGGGCGCGCAGATCGGCGCCGAGCCGAACCTGCTCGTCGGCAACTCGGCGTCGTGCCGCCGGATCGCGCTGCCGTTCCCGGTGCTCGACAACGACCAGCTCGCCAAGCTGGTGCACGTCAACGACGACGGTGACCTGCCCGAGTTCCAGGCCGTCACGGTGCTCGGCCGGTACAACGTGCACGGCGGTGGCGAGGCCCTGGTCAAGCGGCTCGACGAGATCCGCACCGAGGTGTCGGAGGCGATCGAGGACGGCGCGCGGGTGATCGTGCTGTCCGACCGCGGGACCGACGAGGACCACGCGCCGATCCCGTCGCTGCTGCTGACCGGCGCGGTGCACCACCACCTCGTCCGCGAGAAGACGCGCACGCAGGTCGGCCTCGTCGTCGAGGCCGGGGACGCGCGCGAGGTGCACCACATCGCGCTGCTCGTCGGCTACGGCGTCGCCGCGGTCAACCCGTACCTCGCGATGGCGACCGTCGAGGAGATGGCCCACCAGGGCCTGATCCCGGGCGTGACGCCGAAGGAGGCGACCCGGAACCTGATCAAGGCGCTGGGCAAGGGCGTCCGCAAGACGATGTCCAAGATGGGCGTCTCGACCGTCGCGTCCTACACCGGCGCGCAGATCTTCGAGGCGATCGGGCTCGGCGAAGAGGTCATCGAGAACTGCTTCACCGGCACGACCTCGCGCCTCGGCGGCGTCGGCTTCGACACCCTGGCCGAAGAGGTCGCGAAGCGGCACCAGTACGCGTTCCCGGCCGACGGCGTCCGCGCCGCCCACCGCCAGCTGGAAACCGGCGCGGACTACCAGTGGCGCCGCGAGGGCGAACCGCACCTGTTCAACCCGCAGACCGTGTTCAAGCTCCAGCACTCCACCCGGTCCGGCAAGTACGACGTCTTCAAGGAGTACACGAAGGCCGTCGACGACCAGGCCGAGAAGCTGCTGACGCTGCGCGGGCTGTTCGGCTTCAAGTACGGCGAGCGGCCGCCGGTCCCGATCGACGAGGTCGAACCGGTCTCCTCGATCGTCAAGCGGTTCGCCACCGGCGCGATCTCCTACGGCTCGATCTCCATGGAGATGCACCAGACCCTCGCCATCGCGATGAACCGCCTCGGCGGGAAGTCCAACACCGGCGAAGGCGGCGAAGACGCGGAGCGGCTGTACGACCCGGAGCGGCGAAGCGCCGTGAAGCAGGTCGCCAGCGGCCGGTTCGGCGTCACGAGCGAGTACCTCGTCAACGCCGACGACATCCAGATCAAGATGGCGCAGGGCGCGAAGCCCGGTGAAGGCGGGCAGCTGCCCGGCGCGAAGGTGTACCCGTGGATCGCGAAGACGCGGTACTCGACGCCGGGTGTCGGGCTCATTTCGCCGCCGCCGCACCACGACATCTACTCGATCGAGGACCTCGCCCAGCTGATCCACGACCTCAAGAACGCCAACCCGGCCGCGCGCATCCACGTGAAGCTCGTGTCCGAGGTCGGCGTCGGCACGGTCGCGGCGGGCGTCTCGAAGGCGCACGCCGACGTCGTGCTCATCTCGGGCCACGACGGCGGGACCGGCGCGTCACCGCTGTCGTCGATCAAGCACGCCGGCGGCCCGTGGGAGCTGGGGCTGGCCGAGACGCAGCAGACGCTGCTGGCCAACCGGCTGCGCGACCGGATCGTCGTGCAGACCGACGGCCAGCTCAAGACCGGCCGTGACGTCGTCATCGCGGCGCTGCTCGGCGCCGAGGAGTTCGGCTTCGCGACCGCGCCGCTGGTGGTGTCGGGCTGCATCATGATGCGCGTCTGCCACCTCGACACCTGCCCGGTGGGCGTCGCGACGCAGAACCCGAAGCTGCGCGAGAAGTTCAGCGGCAAGGCCGAGTACGTCGTCAACTTCTTCGAGTTCATCGCCCAGGAGGTGCGGGAGTACCTGGCGGAGCTGGGCTTCCGGACGATCGCCGAGGCCGTCGGGCACGCGGAGTTCCTCGACAAGCGCAAGGCGGTCGACCACTGGAAGGCGGCCGGGCTGGACCTGTCGCCGATCTTCCACGTGCCGGACATGGCCCCGGCCGGCCTGCGGCTGCAGCAGACGCAGCAGGACCACGGGCTGGAGAAGGCGCTCGACAACACGCTGATCCAGCTCGCCGAAGGCGCCCTGAACTCGGGTGACAAGGTGCGGCTGGAACTGCCGGTGCGCAACGTGAACCGGACCGTCGGCACCATGCTCGGCTCGGAGCTGACCAAGCGGTGGGGCGGTGAGGGGCTGCCGGACGACACCATCGACGTCACCTTCACCGGGACCGCGGGCCAGTCGTTCGGCGCGTTCGTGCCGAAGGGCATCACGCTGCGGCTCTACGGCGACGGCAACGACTACGTCGGCAAGGGCCTCTCCGGCGGCCGGCTGATCGTGCGCCCGTCCAAGGAGGCGCGCTACGCCGCGGAAGAGCACATCATCGCCGGCAACGTGATCGGCTACGGCGCGACCAGCGGCGAGATCTTCATCCGCGGCAAGGTCGGCGAGCGGTTCTGCGTGCGCAACTCGGGCGCGCTGGCCGTCGTCGAAGGCGTCGGCGACCACGGCGCGGAGTACATGACCGGCGGCCGGGTGGTCGTGCTCGGGCCGATCGGCCGCAACTTCGCGGCCGGCATGTCCGGCGGCGTCGCGTACGTGCTGGACCTGCCCGCGCACCGCGTCAACCCGGAGATGGTCGACCTCGACCCGCTCGACTCCGACGACGCGGACTTCCTGCGCGAGGCCCTCGAAAAGCACTACGACGAAACGGAGTCCGCGGTCGCGCGCGCCCTGCTCGCCGACTGGGACGCCGGCGTCGACCGGTTCGGCAAGGTCATGCCGAAGGACTACAAGCGCGTGCTCGCCGCCCAGGTGCAGGCGGAGCGGGACGGGCGCGACGTGAACGAGGCGATCATGGAGGCAGCTCATGGCTGAAAATCGCGCAGCCAGCCATGAGTGCCGACCGGGTGCGGGTGTCCCGCAAGAAACGGAGGCCGCACATGGCTGACCCCAAGGGCTTTCTGACCACCACGCGCGAAGAGCCGACGCGCCGTCCGGTCGACCTGCGGCTGATGGACTGGCGCGAGGTGTACGAGGACTTCGCGTCCACGAAGCTGGAGAAGCAGGCCGGCCGCTGCATGGACTGCGGCATCCCGTTCTGCCACCAGGGCTGCCCGCTCGGGAACCTCATCCCGGAGTGGAACACGCTGGTGTGGCGGGAGGACTGGCAGCAGGCGGCCGACCGGCTGCACGCGACCAACAACTTCCCGGAGTTCACCGGCACACTGTGCCCGGCGCCCTGCGAAACCGCGTGCGTGCTGGGGATCAACGACGATCCGGTGACCATCAAGCGCGTCGAGATCTCGATCATCGACCGCGCCTTCGCCGAAGGCTGGGTGACGCCGGAGGTGCCGGCCGCGCGCACCGGCAAGAAGGTCGCGGTGGTCGGGTCCGGCCCGTCGGGTCTTGCCGCGGCGCAGCAGCTCACGCGCGCGGGCCACAGCGTCGTGGTCCTCGAGCGGGCCGACAAGATCGGCGGGCTGCTGCGCTACGGCATTCCCGAGTTCAAGATGGAGAAGCACCGCCTGGACCGCCGGCTCGCGCAGATGGAAGCCGAGGGCACGGAGTTCCGGACGTCGGTGAACGTCGGCGTGGACCTGTCCGTCGCCGAGCTGCAGTCGTCGTACGACGCGGTGGTGCTGGCCGGCGGCGCCACCGACTGGCGTGACCTGCCGATCCCCGGCCGCGAGCTCGACGGCATCCACCAGGCGATGGAGTTCCTCCCGCCGGCCAACCGGGTGGCGTCGGGTGATCTCGAGTCGTCGCCCTTCGACGCTTCGGGCCTCGACGTCGTCGTCATCGGCGGCGGCGACACGGGCGCGGACTGCGTCGGGACGTCCCACCGCCAGGGCGCGCGTTCGGTGACGCAGCTGGAGATCATGCCGCGGCCGCCGGAGGCCCGCTCGGACGCCCACCCGTGGCCGACCTACCCGATGATCTACCGGGTGTCCTCGGCGCACGAAGAGGGCGGCGAGCGGCTGTACTCGGTGAACACGCAGGAGTTCGCGGCCGACGCCGACGGCCGGGTGCGCGCGCTGAAGCTGGTCGAGGTGCGCAACGAGGGCGGCAGGTTCGTCCCGGTCCCCGGTTCCGAACGCGAACTGCCGGCGCAGCTGGTGCTGCTCGCGATGGGCTTCCTCGGGCCGCAGAAGAAGGGCCTGATCGAGGACCTGGGCGTCGAGCTGGACGCGCGCGGCAACGTCGCACGCGACAAGACGTTCAAGACGAGCCTGGACAACGTGTTCGTAGCGGGCGACATGGGCCGAGGCCAGTCGCTGATCGTCTGGGCGATCGCGGAAGGCCGATCCGCGGCGGCGGGCGTCGACGCGTTCCTGACGGGCCGCGGAATCCTGCCGGCCCCGATCGCCCCGACGGACCGCCCGCTGACGTAAGACCCGGCGCCGGCGGGGTGCCAGAGTCGTCACCCCGCCGGCGCTGTCCCACCCTTCGGCTCCCCCTTGCGCGTTCCGAAGTCAGCGGGGCAGGGTGCTGCCCTTCGGGCCGTGGGTGTGGGAGACGAGCTTGGCGAAGCAGTGGTCGGCGTCGAGGTTTTCCGCGGCGCACCAGGCGTTCGCCGCGGCACCGGTGGTGAACGGCGTGTTCACCACGGTGATCCAGAAGTCGCCCTTGGTGAAGCTGGTGTAGTCGCCGGACCAGAGCAGCAGCGCCGAGGGGTAGGTCTGGCGGGTCGTGGTGAAGTCGGCCCAGATCGCCCGCTGGTCGTACGTGGTGCCGTCCGCGACGAGGCCGTCGTTCTTCGACGACAGCTGCGGGACCCACCGGTCCGCCAGGGCTTCGGCCGACGTCCGGTCGGTGGCGACCTGCTGCTGAAGCGTGGTCTGCGCGGCCGCTTCGTCGGACGGCGCGTTGTCGGCCGCGGAGGTGGGCTCGGCCGAGGTGTACGGCTGGGTGTACGGCTGGGTGTACGGCGTCACCGAAGTCGTGGGCGCCGGGTAGCCACCGCCGTAACTCCCGGAACCGCCGTAGCCGCTGCCGGTGTCCGCGTAGCTCGTCGTCCCCAGGCCGAGCGGGTGGCCGCAGACCGTCGCGGTCTGCCTCGTGGCGCCCTGCAGTTCCATCCCCGACGTTTCGTCGGAATCGGCGATCTTTCCCAACGCGGCGGCGTCGGCGCTCAAATCGGTGCCGGAATACCGATCGGCCAGATCGGAAAGGTCGTCGGCGCTGGAGAAAACGGCGTTGTCGAAGATTCCGCCGACCGCGGTCATCAGGGTCCGGCCCAGCTCGTCGAACCCGGTGCACAGCGCCCGCCGGTCGACGGGACCGCTGGCACAGCCCGAAAGCCCGGCCAGCGCGATCGCCACGACGGCGGCCTGAGCAACGGCTCGTTTCATCTTCGCCTCCCGCGTTCGCAGTTCACGGACAGAGGTCGGCGGGCGCACGGAATCCGCTACGGAATCCGGGAGACTGTCGGGGAAATGACCGGTATCGAGATTCCTGGTGCCGGGCGGAGCCGTTATCAGCTGTCGAGCAGCGCGCTGCCCAGCGGGGTCAGCGAGTGCAGCACCGTGTTGCGCTCCCGGTGCGTGATGATCAGCCCCGCGCGGCGCAGGACCGTCGCGTGCTTGCTGACCGCCGACGGGGTGACGCCCAGCCGCGCCGCCAGTTCGGACGTGCTGCAGCCGACCGCCAGCACCGTCAGCGCCGCCGCGCGGGTCGGGCCGAGCAGGTCCGCCAGCGCGTTGCCGCGCACGGGCCGGGCCGCGCGGTCGGGCCCCGACCCGTAGAAGGCCTGGCGGACGCACGGGTAGAGCAGCCGCGGGATCCCGCCCGGGGCGGGCGTGACGAGCGCCGGACAGACCGCGAAGTACGTCGGCACCAGCAGCAGCCCGGTGCCCTCCGAAACGGGGCCGCCGGCGGTGCGGTCGTCGGTCTCCAGCACCGGGGGCGCCCAGCGGACCATCGGGCGCAGCCCCGTCAGCAACGCGTCGACGCCGCCGTGGAGCAGCACCTGCGTGCGCATCCCGAGGTCCGCGTCCACCTGGGCGCCGACGAAGTCCCAGCTCGGCGCGAGGGCCAGTTCGTGGTAGTCCTGCATGGCCTGGACCAATCGCGGCAGGCCCGCGGTGTCGCCGTCGGCGAGCGCCGTCGCCCAGCCCGGGAGCTCGTGGTCGGCCGGCGCGGTACGCAGCCCGATCTTCAGCGCCGTCGGGTCCGTCTTCAGCACCGCCGCGAGCCCCGACTCCAGGTCGTAGCGGCCCGCGGCCGGCAGCAGGAACTCCGGGAGCGGCGCGTCCGGGCGGCAGAGCCACATCAGCACGGCCGCCGAGTCCGGCAGGCCCTGCCACACCCGGTGCCGCCAGCGGTTGAACGCCGACGACGCAGCGTTGCGCCCGCCGTCACGCCGTTGCAGGACCTGCAGGCTCGCGGCGAGCTCCGCCATCGGGTCGGCCGCGGCGGCGAGCCCGACACGGATCAGGTCCTGCAACGTCAGCTCGATGCGCACCGATGGCCCCCCGGGTGTCTGTCACCCTCTATCGGCCGCCGTACCGTTCCGTTACACCGCTGACCAGCGTCTTTGCCGCTCCGGGAAATCTACTCGACGAGGCAGGAACTCCCCTGAATGATGGCTTTCAGAGGCCCGCTTTCGGGGGTTTGAGGGTCTCGACGAGGGGGATTCGCCGGTTTTGCTGTGCGCCGGGTCCGTTGTGGCCCGGGGCTGGGTGGCGCCTGCCTTCTCCCCGTCATCAGGTGCCATCCAGATGCCGAAAAGGGGAACGATGACGAAGATCAAGCGACTGATGGTGACGGTCGCCGCGGCGGCGGGCCTGCTGGGCCTGGTCGCCGTACCGCAGGCCGGCGCGGCGCCGGCCGACGGCAAGGGGGATGTGAAGGTCTCTTCGCTGGCCGGGGTCACGCTCCGGCACTCGAAGGTGGCCGACGCGGCGAAGCAGCAGCGGTCCACCAACCGCGCGGCGGCCGACGTCGACCCGGGGCCGTGGCTGATCGTCTCCGCTCAGTCCGGTCGTTGCTGGGACGCGGATCTGAACACGATCGGCGCGAACGGCACGAAGGTGCAGCTCTGGGACTGCAACGACACGGCGCCGAACCAGGCGTTCTGGCTGACCCAGAACCCGGAAGGCTTCTACCGCTTCCAGAACTACCAGAGCAACCGGTACCTCGACGCCGACCTGAACTCGATCGGCAAGAACGGCACCAAGGTCCAGCTCTGGGACTTCATCGCCGGTGGCAAGAACCAGTGGTGGGCGGGCACCGTCAACCCGGAGGGCTACCTGCGGCTGCAGAGCGGCGCGAGCACGCGCTACCTGACCGCCGAGGGGTCGGCCGGGACGAACGGCACGCGCCTGCAGCTGTGGGACTTCATCTCGGGCGGCACGTCCCAGTGGTGGTCCTGACCAGTTGACCGGTTAGCCGTCTGACGGAAACGCGGGTCCCGGCCGGGGCCCGCGTTTCCGTTTCCGCGGCGATTACGCGTTCAACTTAATCTTTCGTGTGAAACCGCCGAGCGGGTGGCGCGAAGCCGCCCGTTCGTTGCATTCTGTGTTCAGGGGACCCGGCCGGCCGCAGGGGAGGAGCCGGCCGGGTACCGCCGCTAGGCGGTTTACTTGGGGAGGGGACCCTGATGTCTGTCGATCTGTCCACCACACTGTCCTGGACCACGGCGAGCGGTGACGCCGCCACGATGCTCGGCGAGTTGCAGCCGAACATCCTCAAAGCGCACGTGCGCGACCACCTTTCCGCGCTGTTCCTGACGTTCGGCGAGCCGGCGGCGGCGCGGGCGTTCCTCGTCTCGGTCACCGGGAAGATGAAGTCCGCCAAGGAACACCTCACCGAGCTCGGCGGGTTCAAGGGCGGCGGCGCCCCCGGGACGCCGTACGTCGGCGCCGGGCTCACCGCGGCGGGCTACCGCGCGCTCGGCGTCGAGAACTTCCCGCGGGACGAGGCGTTCCTGCGGGGGATGGCGGCGCCGGACACGCGGCGGAAGCTGAGCGATCCGCCGCGCTCGACGTTCGATCCGGGCTACCACGGGGAAATCCACGCCGTCGTGCTCGTCGGGGACGCCACCGACAAGGCGATGACCGCGCGGCGCAACGAGATCCTCGACCTGCTGCCGGACTCCGTCGCCGTCGTGGCGGAGGAAACCGGGCTCGGCCGGGTCAACGCGCGCGGCGAAGGCATCGAGCACTTCGGCTACGTCGACGGCCGCAGCCAGCCGTTGTTCCTCACCGAAGACGTCGACGCGGAAAAGAACAACACCGACGGCATCAACGTCTGGAATCCGGCAGCGCCGCTTTCCCAGGTATTGGTGCCCGACACCGCGGCGCCGGATCCCGGCGTGCATTTCGGCAGTTACTTCGTTTTCCGCAAACTGGAGCAGAACGTGCGCCGGTTCAAGCAGGCGGAAGCGGACCTGGCCGACACGCTGGGCCTCACCGGCAACGACCGCGAGCGCGCCGGCGCGATGATCATCGGCCGGTTCGAGGACGGCACGCCGCTGACCACCCAGCGGGAGGACGGCGCCGAGAGCCCGGTGTCGAACAACTTCACCTTCGACAGCGACCGCGACGCGCTCAAGTGCCCGTTCCAGGCGCACATCCGCAAGACGAACCCGCGCGGTTCCGGCGGCGCGGAAGACCCCGCGGGCGAGCGGCTGCACCTGATGGCCCGCCGCGGCGTCACCTACGGCGAACGCCCGGACGACCCGAACGCGGACCTGCCGCCGGGGGCTCGCCCGAGCGGCGGGGTCGGGCTGCTGTTCATGGCCTTCAACTCCGTGCTGGGCAACCAGTTCGAGTTCACCCAGGCGATCTGGGCGGACAACCCGGGCTTCCCGATCGTCGACGGCGTCACGCCGGGCCTGGACCCGGTGATCGGCCAGGGCGCGCGCGGGCCGTCGGACTACACGGTCGGCTGGGGCGGCTCGGCGCAGCGCGCGGCGGAGCCGGTGCCGCAGTCGGTGACGCTCAAGGGCGGCGAATACTTCTTCATGCCGTCGCTCGCCTTCCTACGTTCACTCTGATTACCCGGTACCTTTACCGCTCCTGGCGAAGCGGCGAAAGGGACGGGCTTGGACCGGCACGAACGGCTCAGCGCACTGCTGGACATGGTGGGGCAGCGGGACAAGATCGACGTCGAGGCCTCCGCGGAGGAGCTCGACGTCTCCCCCGCCACGATCCGGCGGGATCTGGACCACCTGGCCGGTCGCCAGCTGCTGACCCGCACGCGGGGCGGCGCGGTGGCGAGCAACGTCGCGTACGACCTGCCGTTGCGGCACAAGGCCGCGCGCAATGCGCCGGAGAAGCAGCGCATCAGCGCGGCCGCCGCACGGCTGGTCGAGCGCGGCATGGTGCTCGGCCTCAACGGCGGCACGACGAGCACGGAGGTCGCCCGCGCGCTGGCGCTGCGCCCGGAGCTGGCCGAGCGCGACGGCTCGCCGGCGCTGACGGTGGTGACGAACGCGCTCAACATCGCCCACGAGCTGGCGGTCCGCCCCAACATCAAGATCGTCGTGACGGGCGGCGTGGCCCGCCAGCACTCGTTCGAGCTGACGGGCCCGCTGGCCAGCCTGTTCCTCGACCAGATCACCCTGGACCTGGTGTTCCTGGGCGTGGACGCGTTCGACCCCGAGCGCGGCGCGTACGCGCACCACGAAGGCGAGGCGAGCATCAACCGCCTGCTGGCCTCCCGAGCGCGTCAGGTGGTGGTGATAGCGGACAGCGGCAAACTGGGCGGCCACGCATTCGCCCGCATCTGCGACACCACGGCGGTCCACCAGCTGATCACGGACTCGGGAGCGGACCCGGAACAGATAGCGGCCTTCGTAGCGGCGGGAGTCGAGGTCGTCACGGCCTGACCGGCTGTTTGAGCGGGCTCGCGAAGAGGTGTCCGGGGTGACTCGGTGCCAGCCGGTGGGCCAACGCTCCGTTCGGCGTCGCACCCATTTCCAGCCGGTGCGGACACCCCCAGACCACCAGACCAGCCCCCACCACTCCCTGGGGGGCGTCCCACGTCCAGTCTACCGCCCCTGACCTGCAAAAACGGGTTCCGGCAAATCTGTGGACAACTGCCCGGCTGTGGACAAGCGACTTGACACAGCCGGGCAGATCCGTCAGAGACACAGCCGGGGCGGATCCGAAAGAGGCACAGCAGATCCGTCAGTGCGCCGCCAGCCGGTCCAAGGCCAGCAACCCCGCCCCCAGCCGCCCGGCCTCGTCGCCCAGTTTCGCGATCCGCAGCTCCGGCATCCGCTGGAAAGTCAGGTGCGACGCCAGCCAGTCGCGCACCGGCTCGAGCACGTAGTCCGCCGCCGTGAAGAGCCCGCCGCCCAGGACGATCACCTCCGGGCCCAGCAACGTCAGCAGCGTCCGGATGCCGTGGCCGAGGCCGTCCAACGCGTCCTGGACCACCGCCACCGCGACCTCGTCGCCGTGGCGGGCCAGGTCGACGACCTCCCGCGCGCCGTCGGCGGGGCGGCCGGTGCGTTCGGTGTAGCGGCGGGCGATCGCCGCCGCCGAGGAGATCGCCTCCAGACAGCCGGTCGCGCCGCAGCCGCACTTCAGCGAGTGGCCGACGTCGATGTGGCCGACCTCGCCCGCCTGTCCGCCCGCGCGGTGGATGCGGCCGTCGAGCAGCAGCGCGGCCGCGATCCCGGTGCCGACCGGGATGAACGCCGCGTTCCGCGCGCCCTGGCCGGCGCCGACGCGGAACTCGGCGACGCCGCCCGCGGTGACGTCGTGGCCGAACGCCACCGGCAGCCCCAGCCGGTCCTCCAGCAGCTCGCCGAAGTGGACCTCGCGCCAGTCGAGGTTGGCGGAGAAGTGGCAGATCCGGGTCTCCTCGTCGACGATCCCCGGCACCACCACGCCGACTGCGGCCGGTGTCACTGTGCCGGCCTGCCCGGCCAGCATGTCGACGATCTCCGCCACCTGCTCGGCCAGCGCCGTGCCGTCCGCGCTGCGCGCCGTCTCGGCCCGCAGCGTCGCCTTCGGCTGCAGCTGCTCGTCGAGCAGCGCCGCCTTGATCGTCGTACCGCCCACGTCGAGGGCCGCCACCATTCGAGTCACCGGCGCATTGTCACATTGACGGGCCCGGAAGTGCGGACCTACGCTCAACCGGCAAGACGACGGAATCCGGAACGCGGTGCAAGTCCGCGCGGTCGCGCCACTGTGACCCCCGCCAGGGGGAAGCCAGACCCGGACCGTCGTATGAACCCCGATGAGGCCGCGAAAGCCCGAGGAGGCCCCCACCATGTCGCAAGCGGCAGTTCCCGCCGTCCCGCTCCCGGTCCGGATCCCGATCCGTGAGATCGTCCCGTGGGCGGTGTTCGTGGTGCTCCTCGCCCTGATCGCGGTGTACTTCGTCAGCGCCGAGCAGGGCGCCACCTCGATCTTCGCGAACATGTACGTCCACGAGTTCGTGCACGACGGCCGGCACCTGCTGGCCTTCCCCTGCCACTGATCGGCGGCACGTACTCCCATGATGAAGTCCCTGCTGGTCCGCGGCATGCTCGCGGGCCTGATCGCCGGTGTGCTCGCGTTCGGTTTCGCCTACGCCTTCGGTGAGCCGCCGGTCGACACGTCCATCGGGCTCGAAGAGACCCTTTCCCACGACCATGCCCACGGAACGGACGCGGACGCCGGCGCAGGCCAGGCCGCCGAAGCGCCCGAAGAGGAGCTCGTCCCGCGCGACATCCAGAGCACCGTCGGGCTGCTGGCCGGCGTGCTGGTCTACGCCGTCGCGATCGGCGGGCTGCTTTCGCTCGCCTTCGCGTTCGCCCAGGGCCGCCTCGGCAGCCTCCGACCGCGGGTGACGGCGTTGCTGCTCACCGGTGGCGCGTTCGCCGTGGTGTTCCTGATCCCGTTCCTCAAGTACCCGGCCAACCCGCCCGCGGTGGGCCAGCCGGGCACGATCGGCTCGCGCACCGAGCTGTACTTCGGGTTCGTCGCCGTCTCCCTGCTCGCGGGCATCCTCGCGACGGTGTTCGGCCGCAAGCTCGCGGACCGTTTCGGCGCGCTGAACGGCTTCCTCCTCGCCGCGGCGGGCTACCTGGTGGTGGTCGCCCTGGTGGCGTGGCTGATGCCGGTGGTCGACGAGATCCCCGCGGCGTTCCCGGCGTCGACGCTCTGGCGTTTCCGGACGGCGTCGATCGGCACCCAGGCCACGCTCTGGCTCGCCCTGGGCCTGTCTTTCGGGGCCCTCGTGGAGAAGTCGCTGACCAAGAAGGCCCCGGCCGCCGCCATTTCGTGATCAAGAACAAGGCGTCGCTCCTCTAGGATTTCCTCCGCCGGGTCGGGGGATTCCGGAGGGGGACCCTTGTTCGACGAAACACGCTCCACGCTGTCCAGCCACGACCAGACGACCGTCCGCGGGCTCGTCGATCCCTCCGGGACCGACGGGTTCGCGATCGCGTCGCTCGTCTGCGGGCTGCTCGGCCTGGTTCCGCTCGGTGTCGGGCTCGGCATCCGCGCGCTCATCCGAACCGGCCGCAGTGGCCGGCCCGGGCGTGGGCTCGCGATCGCCGGGCTGACGCTCAGCGTGATCTGGCTGGGCTTGGGCATCGGCCTGGCGACGGCCGGGTCGAAGCTCCTCACACACTCCGCGTCCGGCCGGGACTACATCCACGTGATGGCGCCCGGTGACTGCTTCGACGCGGGTGCGGACGGCGAGCACGTCACCCGCATCTCGTGCGATGCGCCACACGACGAGCAGATCTTCGACCGGGTCGACGTGGGCTTGGGCTCGGACGCCTACCCGGGTGCCGCGGCGCTGCGCGACTCGGCGCTGGAGTCGTGCCGAGGCGAGGCGGTCGCGTACTTCGTCGAGGGCACCCCGCCGCCCAGCCTCCAGTTCCTCGTGCACTTCCCGTCCCAAGGGTCCTGGGTCGGCGGGATCCGCACCGCCACCTGCACCTTCGGGCAGATCGGCGGGAAGCTGACGGCGTTCGTGCAGCCCTGAGCGCTAGGGCGCACCCGGCGGCACGAACGGCAGGCCCGCCGGCGCGCCCAGCTCCAGCAGCGTCAGCAGTGCCGCCGTGTCCAGGTGCTCGTCGATGGCGTCGGCCAGCCGGTCCAGCATGTCTTCGCGCAGGTCGGCGAAGCCCGGCGCGTCCGGGGACGGCGTCCACGAAACGCCCGCCTGCGCCGCCGCCTCGGTGAGCCAGGCCCGGCGGAAGGCGTCGTTCTCGAAGGCGCCGTGCCACAGCGTGCCCCAGACCGCGCCGGCGCGGTGACCGTCCAGAAAGGACTCCAGGGGCGCGGACGCCGTCACCGAGCCGTGGTGGATCTCGTAGGCGTCCACGCGGGTGCCGCGCCACGCGCCCGACGGGCGGGCGAGCACCTTCGCCTCGGCGAACGTCACGCGTGCCGGCAGCAGGCCCAGGCCGGGCACCTCGCCGGCGCCGGACTCGACGTCGTCCACAATGGAGTCCGCGAGCATCTGGTAGCCGCCGCAGATGCCGAGGACCGGCTTCCCGGCCGCGGCGCGGGCCGCCAGCGCCGTGTCGAGACCACGGGCGCGCAGCCAGGCCAGGTCGTCGACCGTGGCGCGGGAACCGGGCAGCACGACGACGTCCGCCGCCGCGACCGTGTCCGGGTCGGCGGTCAGCGACACCGTGACGCCGGGTTCGGCGGCGAGGGCGTCGACGTCGGTGGCGTTGGACGCGCGCGGGAACCGGACCACCGCGACACTCAAGCCGCCGCGGTGGGCCTCCCGGCGCCAGCCGGCCGCGGCCAGGGCGTCCTCCGAGTCGATCCACACCCGGTGGAGCCAGGGCAGCACGCCCAGCACCGGCCGGCCGGTGACCTTCTCGATGCTGTCCAGGCCCGGGCGCAGCAGCCCGACGTCACCGCGGAACTTGTTGACGACCCAGCCCGCGACCAGCGCCTGGTCCTCGGCCGAGAGCAGCGCGAGGGTGCCGAACATCGCGGCGAGCACGCCACCGCGGTCGATGTCGCCGACGACGAGCACCGGCAGCCCGAACCGCCGCGCCAGCCCCAGGTTGACGTAGTCGCCGCCGCGCAGGTTGATCTCGGCGGGGCTGCCCGCGCCTTCGCAGACGACGACGTCATAGCGCGCGCTGAGGTCTTCATAGGCGGCGAAAGCGATCTCGGCGAGCCCGGCGCGGCCGGTCGCGTACTCCCCCGCTTCGAGGGTCCCGAACGGCTTCCCGAGCGCGACGACGTGACTGCGCCGGTCACTCCCGGGCTTGAGCAGCACGGGATTCATCGCGGCTTCGGGCTCGGCGCGCGCCGCCCGCGCCTGCAGCCACTGGGCGCGCCCGATCTCGGCGCCGTCGGCGCAGACCATCGAGTTGTTGGACATGTTCTGGGCCTTGAAGGGTGCGACGCGCACCCCGCGCCGGGCGAGCCACCGGCAGATCCCGGCGGTGACCAGGCTCTTCCCGGCATCGGACGTCGTCCCGGCGACGAGCAGGCCGCTCATAGTTGCTCCTTTCCACAGATCGCGCGGTAGCCACGGTTTTGTCCGCAGCTCGCGCACTAGTCGCGGAGTCGTCCACTTATCGCCCAGTATCCGCAGAGTTGCCAATGGATCGCGTGACACCCGCGGAGTTGTCCACAGATCGCGCGGCACCCACCGAGTTGTCCACAGATCGCCGAACGGGCCTTCGCCCCCACCGCCGGCCGATAGACTGGACAGGGGCCGCCCCCCAGGGAGTGGTGGGGGCTGCCATCGCGAGCCCGGTGCCGATCCCGGCGCCGATCCCGGGCGTGACAGCCGCCGCGCGGCGACCAGCGCGGCCACGGCCGATCCCGGCGCCGGCCACCACAGCCACGGTCAGCGCGGCCACACCCACCAGCCGGGACAACCGCACCGCCCGCCGCAGATCGACCGGCTCCGGGTCGCGGCCTTCTCCCAGCCGAGCCCGGCTCTCGACCTCGCCGCCGTAGCTGTTCGTGCCGCCCAGCCGGATGCCCAGCGCGCCCGCGAACGCCGCCTCCACCTGGCCCGCGTTGGGGCTCGGGTGGTGCCCGCCGTCGCGGCGCCAGATCCGCCAGGCCGCGCGCGCCCGGCCGCCGGCGAGGGGCGCGCACGCAACCGTCAGCGCGGCTCCGAGGCGGGACGGGGCCAGGTTCACCAGGTCGTCGGCGCGGGCCGCGGCCCAGCCGAACTCCTGGTAGCGCGGTGACCGGTAGCCGACCATCGCGTCGAGTGTGTTGAGCGCGCGGTAGCCGAGCAGGCCCGGCAGCCCGGCGACAGCGCCCCAGAACAGCGGCGCGACCACGGCGTCCGACGTGTTCTCGGCGATCGACTCGGTGGCCGCGCGGGTCAGTTCGGCGGAGTCGAGCGTCGTCGCGTCGCGCGCGCAGAGGTGCGAAAGCCGAACACGCGCCGAAGGGACTTCGCCCACTTCGAGCAGCTTCGCCATCTCCGTACCTTCGGCGGCGAGACCACGTCCGCCGAGCACCACCCACGTACAGACGGCAGTCGCCGCGAAGCGCGCGAAGGGACTTCGCCGCGTTGCAGTCTGAAGCGCGGCACCGAGGCCGACAGCCACGAAGGCGCACAACCCCGCGTACGCGGCTCCGCGCCGCTTCGAGTCGGCCCACACGCGGCGTTCGAGAGCCGCCGCGGCGGTACCGAAGATCGCTACCGGATGCCCCCGACGGGGGTCGCCGAACAGGGTGTCGGCGACATATCCGGTAACGAGTCCGGCCGCGGTTGTCCCTAGACGGAGTGGCACGTGGCGCACGTTAGCGCGTGCACCACAATGCCCGGTATGACCAAGCTGACGCACCGGCTAGCCGGGTATCTCGAAAACCTGGCCCGCGCCCTCCGCCGGTACGGACGCGACGAAGGAAAGGTGCTCGTCCTCGGCGGGGTCCGCTCGGGGAAGTCGCGGCACGCCGAGCGGCTCGTCGCCCGCCACCCGCACCTCGTCTACGTCGCGCCCGGCCTGCTCCCGAGCGACGACGACCCCGAATGGGCCGCGCGGGTGGCCGCGCACCAGGCGCGGCGGCCGTCGAACTGGAAGACCGTCGAGACCACGGACCTCGCGGGCACGCTCAGGAAGGCGACCGAGCCGCTCCTCATCGACTGCCTCGGCACCTGGCTCTCGCGGGTGCTCGACGAGGTCGGCGCGTGGGAGCAGGAGCGAGGCTGGGAGCACCGGCTCGACGACCGGCTCGAGGACTTCCTGGCCGCGTGGGCCGCGGCGCGGGTGCCGGTGGTCGCGGTCAGCAACGAGGTCGGCAGCGGTGTGGTGCCCGCAACGTCGTCCGGACGGCTGTTCCGTGATGTGCTGGGTGCACTCAACAACCGGGTGTCCGCCGACGCCGACCGGGTCCAGCTGGTCGTCGCGGGGCGGGTGCTCGACCTGTAGGACCCGTACCCCGGAGGCGCTCGTGTTCGACGTACCCGTGCCTGATGCCACTGCCCGCGCCGCCGCGCAGGAGCGGCTCGACGGCCTGGTCAAGCCGCTCGGCTCGCTCGGCAGGCTCGAGGAGATCGCCGCCTGGCTGGCCGCGGCGCACGGCAGCGTGCCGCCGCGCCCCCTGGACGACGTCCGCGTCGTCGTCTTCGCGGGCGACCACGGCGTGTCCGCGCTGTCGGCGTACCCGCGCGAGGTGACCGCGGCGATGGTGCGGGTGTTCCTGGCCGGCAAGAGCGGCGTGAACGTGCTGGCCGCGCAGGTCGGCGCGCGGGTCCGGGTCGCCGACCTCGGCGTCGACTGGGACGGTGCGAACGTCCCGGCGGACGTGACGGCCCACAAGATCCGCCGCGGCTCGGGCTCGATCGACGTCGAGGACGCCCTGGAGCCGGGCGAAGCGCGAGCGGCTTTCGAGGCGGGCCGCGCGATCGCGGACGAAGAGCGCGAAGCGGACGTGCTCATCCCGGGCGACATGGGCATCGGCAACACGGCGATGTGCGCGGCGCTGGTCGCGGCGTCGCTGGGGTTGCCGGCGTCCGAAGTCGTCGGCACCGGAACCGGCGTCGACGCGGCCGGCCTGGAGCGCAAGACGGCGGCGGTCTCGGCGGCGTTGACGCGGACCGCGGGCCGGGTGGATGACCCGTTCGAGCGGCTGACGGCCCTGGGCAGCGCCTGCGTCGCGGCGACGGCGGGCTTCCTGGTCCAGGCGGCGGTCCGCGGCATCCCGGTGGTCTTGGACGGCGTGTTCTCGGGCGCGGCGGCCCTGGTGGCGCGGGACATCGCGCCGGGGGCGGAGCAGTGGTGGCTGGCCGGGCACCGCTCGACGGAACCGTCGCAGGCCTTCGCGCTGAAGGCGCTGGGCTTGGAGCCGATCCTGGACTTCGGGCTACGCCTGGGCGAAGGCAGCGGCGCGGTGCAGGCGATCCCGACGCTGCGCGCGGCCCGCGCGATCATCGCGGACATGGGCCTGCTGGCGGACTTGGCGTGAACGCAGCCCCCACCACTCCCTGGGGGGCGTCCCCTGTCCAGTCTATCGGCGGGTGGCCGGTCGGAAGCCCCGCTCGGCGATCTGTGGACAACTCCACCGGCGCCGACGCGGCTGTGGACAACTCCACGGGCCGCGGCCGAACCGCGGGCGAGCCGACGTGAGCCGCTGGGGTGATGCCGCGCGGATGGCCGTCGGGACGCTGACCACCGTGCCCGTCCCGGCGCCGCGCGTCATCGACCGGCGCGTGGCCGGGGGCGCCATGGTGCTCGCGCCGCTGGCCGCCGTCCCGCTGGCCGCCGCCGCCGGGCTGATCGTGTGGGCCGGGCACGCGCTCCCCGCGGTCGCCGTCGCGGCTCTCGCGCTCGGGGCGGTCGCGCTCGGCAGCCGTGGCCTGCACCTGGACGGGCTCGCCGACACCGCCGACGGCCTCGGCGCCTCCTACGACCGCGCCAAGGCCCTCGACGTCATGCGCCGAGGCGACTCGGGGCCGACCGGGGTCGCGACGCTGGTCTTCGTCCTGCTGGTCCAGGTCGGCGCGCTGGCCGGGGCGATCGCGGCGAACCACGGCATCGCCGCCTGCGCCGCGATCGTGATCGGCCGTTGCACGCTGTCGATGTCCTGCGCGAAAGGCGTCCCGCCGGCGCGACCGGAGGGCTTGGGCGCGACGGTCGCGGGCTCGGTGCCGCGGTCGGCGGCGGCAGCCTTGGCCGCAGCAGCGGCCGCCGGCACCGCGTTCCTTCCCGGCTTGCCGTGGTGGCGCGGACCGCTGGCCGTCCTGCTGGCCTACGCCGTCGCCGCGGCACTGCTCCGGCGCTGCACCACCCGGCTCGGCGGCGTCACCGGCGACGTCCTCGGCGCGGGTGTCGAAGCCGGGGTCGCGGCCGCGTTGCTCGCGCTGTCAACCTGAGGCCTCCGCCCGGTGTGTACCAGGTGAACGCCAAGGCGGACGCCCTGAGCACCGACACCGCCGTGGACCTGGCGGACCTCTTCCATGCCCACCGCCCCGGCCTCGTCCGGTTCGCCGTGCTGCTGCTCGGCGAACCGCGGGCTCGACGACCCCGCCGGCGCCGGCGGCTACCTGCCGAACTTCGCGCTCCGGGGACACGATCTTCCGCGACGACCAGGGCCACGAGGTGCGGTTCCTGGTCCGGCGCGGCGGCGTTCAAGCACATCGGCGAACAGCCGTCAGGAACGCGTCCGTCGTGCCACGATCCCGCACCGCCAGGCGCAGATGATCCGGCCCCAGCCCGGGGAACGTGTCACCGCGGCGGACCGCGTAGCCCGCTTCGCGCAGCCGCAGGCGGACGTCGGCGCCGCCGGGGACGCGGATCAGCACGAACGGGCCACGCGGCTCGCCGAGCACGCGAACGCCCGCCGCGGTCAGGCCCGACACCAGGTACTCGCGGTCCGATTCTGCCGCCACCGCAAGCTTTTCGGCTTCCTCCACAGCGGACGGACGGCAGCACGCCACCGTCGCCACACCGGCCAAAGTGGACACCGACCACGGCACCTGGACCGCACGCAGCCGCTCGATCACGTCCGGCTCGGCGAGCACGTACCCGGCCCGCAACCCGGCCAGACCCCACGTCTTCGTCAGGCTGCGCAGCACCACCACGCCCGGAACACCCTCGGCCAAGCTCTCGGCCTCCCCCGGAACCGCGTCCAGGAAGGCCTCGTCGACGACCAGCAGCCGCCCGGGCCGGGCCAACGCACGCAGAGACGCGGCCGGGTGCAGGACCGACGTCGGATTCGTCGGGTTGCCGACGAACACCAGATCCGCGTCGCCGGGCACCGCGGCCGGATCGAGCACGAATCCGTCCACTTCGGACAGGATCACGCGCGAAACCCCGTGACCCGCCGCTCGCAGCGCGGCCTCCGGCTCGGTGAACTGCGGGTGCACGACCACCGCACGCCGCGGCCGCAGGGCCGACGCCAGGAGCGTGAACGCCTCCGCGGCGCCGGCCGTGACCAGCACTTCCGCAGGAGAACGGCCGTGCCGCGCCGCGACGGCAGCAGTTGCCTCAACGGCGGAAGGATAAGCCGCGAGAGTGTCCAAAGCGGACACCAGCTCGGCCCGCAGCCACGCCGGTGGTCGCGGCAACCGGACGTTCACCGCGAGGTCCATCAGCCCCGGCCCGACTTCGCGGTCGCCGTGGTGGTGCAGGTCGTACTCACCCATGGGCGAAGGCCCGGATGCGGCCGGCGAACCGCTGCGCCAGCTCGGGATACCCGGCCCAGTGGACGTGCAGGTAGGACGCGTGCAGCGTCGGCGACGCGAAGCCGTCCAGCTGCCGGTCCCAGCCCCAGGCCGCCGACGCGCCGTACGAGGGCGTGACCTCCGTGCGGTGGAACTCGTGCCCGGTGACGCGCTGACCGGCCGCGGCCAGCACGTTGTCCTCGACGGCGACCGCGCGCCGGTAGCCGAGCTTGCCCCGCGCGGTCATCTTGGCGTCCGCCGGCACCGCGCCGACCATCGGCACGCCGTCCAGCGACTGGCACAGGTACAGCAGCCCGGCGCATTCCGCGCTGACCGGCATCCCGCGGTCGACCGCCTTCGCCACTTCGGCGCGCAACGCCGTGTTCGCCGACAGCTCGGCCGCGTGCACCTCGGGGAACCCGCCGCCGAAGTACAACCCGGCGCACCCGTCGGGCAACGTCTTGTCCCGCAACGGATCGACGTCCACGACGTCGATCCCGCACGCCGCGAGCAGCTCGATGTTCTCGGTGTAGCGGAAGGTGAACGCCGGGCCGCCCGCCGCCGCGATCGTCGCACGTGGACCGTCCACACCGGACGGTGTCCACATCGGAGCCGAAAGCCGGGACGCCCCCGAAGCGATCCGGACGATCGCCTCCAGGTCGACGCCGTCGGTGACCCACGCGGCGAGCGAAGGCAGCACGCGCTCGGCTTCCGCGGACCGCTCCGCGGCGGGCACCAGGCCGAGGTGCCGGCTCGGCGCGTGGATCTCTTCGTTGCGGTACAACGCACCCAGCAGCGGAACGCCGGTCGCTTCCAGCGCGGACGCGATCTCGTCGAGGTGCCGTTGTGAGCCCAGCTTGTTCAGGATGACGCCGGCGAGCCGCACCCGCGTGTCGTAGGAAGCGAACCCGAGCACCGTCGCCGCGACGCTGCGCGAGGCCGCCGACGCGTCGACCACCAGGACCACCGGCGCGTCCAGCAGCCGGGCGACGTGCGCGGTCGAGGCGTAACCCTCGGTGCCCAACGCGCCGTCGAACAGGCCCATCACGCCCTCGATCACGGCGATGTCCGCATCGCGAGAACCGTGGCGCAGCAACGGGATCAGCGTGTCCTCACCCTGCAGGAACGGGTCGAGGTTGCGGGCCGGCCGGCCGGTCGCCAGCGCGTGGTAACTCGGGTCGATGAAGTCCGGGCCGATCTTGTGCCCCGACACCCGGTGCCCGGCCGTGCGCAGGGCCGCCATCAGCCCGGCGGCGATGGTCGTCTTGCCGTGCCCGGAGCCGGGCGCGGCGATGACCACGCGCGCTACCACTCGATCCCCCGCTGGCCCTTCTGGCCGGCGTCCATCGGGTGCTTGACCTTGGTCATCTCGGCGACGAGGTCGGCGGCTTCGAGCAGTTCCGGCGGCGCGTACCGGCCGGTGATGACGACGTGCTGGTGTCCCGGCCGGTCGACCAAAGCGGACACGACGTTGTCGACTTCGAGCCAGCCCCACTTGAGCAGGTAGGAGAACTCGTCGAGGACGTAGAAGTCGTGCGTCTCGGCGGCGAGCCGTCGCTTGATCTCCGCCCAGCCCTCACGGGCGTTCGACGCGTGGTCCTCATCGGTGCCGGACTTGCGCGCCCAGCTCCAGCCTTCGCCCATCTTGTGCCACTCGACGGGCCCGCCCTCGCCGGTGTCGTCGTGCAGCTTGCCCAGCGCGCGGAACGCGGCTTCCTCGCCGACGCGCCACTTCGCCGACTTGACGAACTGGAACACCCCGATCGACCAGCCCTGGTTCCAGGCGCGCAGCGCCATCCCGAAGGCCGCGGTCGACTTGCCCTTCATCTCGCCGGTGTGCACGGCGAGCAGCGGCCGGTTGCGGCGCTGGCGCGTGGTCAGCCCGTCCTTCGGGACGACTTCCGGTTTCCCCTGCGGCATCAGGCGGCCCTTCCCGCGGTGCGCGCGCGGACGGCGTCGGCGAGCGACTCCGCGGCGACGTCGGACAGCGGCACGTGCTCGCCGCCGAGGCGTCCGGCCAGATCCGCGGCGAGACCGAGCCGCATCCGGCCGCTCTCGCAGTCCATCACCACGGTCGTGACGCCGGTGAGCAGCCCGGCCGCGGCCTGGGCGCGCGCGACGGCGTTCGCGCCGCTGGTGGCGCGGCCGTCGGTGACGACGACCAGCAGCGGACGACGTCGCGGATCGCGGATCTCTTCGACGCGCAGGACTCGCGCGGCTTCCAGGAGGCCTTCGGCCAGCGGCGTCCGGCCACCGGTCGGCAGGCCTTCGAGGCGGGACGCGGCCGCGTCGACGCTGATCGTCGGCGGCAGCGCGAGTTCCGCGCTGTCACCGCGAAAAGTGACGAGCCCGACCTTGTCGCGGCGCTGGTAGGCGTCGAGCAGCAGCGACAGCACCGCGGACTTGACCTCGCGCATGCGGGCCTTCGCGCCCATCGAGCCCGACGCGTCGACGCAGAACAGCACGAGATTGCCCTCACGGCCTTCGCGCAGCGCGAACCGCAGGTCCTGGCGCCGCATCTTCAGCCCGGCGCCCTCGCGGCCGCGGGCTTTCTGGTGCGGCGCCGCGGCTTTGACGGTCGCGACCAGGTGCGGCCGCCCGTCCCGGACGCTCGGGGGCTGGACGCCGATGGTTCGTCCGCTGTCGGTGATCGCACGTGACCGGCGGCCCCGCTCGCCCTCACCCATCCCCTTGACGCGGAACACGCGGGCCTTGAACGTCTCGCCGGCGCCGACGGTCTTCTGCTGCCCGCCCTGCTGCTGGGACTGGCCCTGCGGCGCGTCTCCCCGCGGGACTTCCGGCGGAACGTCTTGCGGCGCGTCCTCCGGCGTCGCACCGCTGCCCGGGCCGTCGTCCTCGGGGCCCGGCTCCGGCGGCTGGGCGTCCTGAAGGGCCTGCTCCAGCTGCTCTTCCGAGATCCCCGGTGCATCGAACGGGTTGCGGCGGCGCCGGTGCGGCAACGCGAGCCGCGCGGCGACGCGGACGTCCTCGGTGGTCACCTCGTCGCGCCCGGCCCAGGCCGCGTGCGCGACCGCGGCGCGCGCGGTGACGATGTCCGCGCGCATGCCGTCGACCTCGAAGGACGCGCAGATCTCGGCGATCTGCCGCAGCGCGTCGTCGGGCAGCTTGACCGCGGGCAGAAGCCGTTGCGCCGACTCGATCTCCTCGGCGAGGCGGGTGTCTTCGTCGGCATACCCGGCGGCGAAGGCGTCGGGATCGGCTTCGTAGGCCAGGCGACGGCGGACGACCTCGACGCGCTGCTCGGGATCGCGGCTGGAGGCGACCTCGACGGTCAGGCCGAACCGGTCCAGCAGCTGCGGGCGCAGCTCGCCTTCCTCGGGGTTCATGGTGCCGATCAGCACGAACCGCGCCGCGTGCGACACGGAGACGCCCTCGCGCTCGACGGTCGCGCGGCCCATCGCGGCGGCGTCGAGCAGGGTGTCGACGAGGTGGTCGTGCAGCAGGTTGACCTCGTCGACGTACAGCAGCCCGCGGTGCGCGGCGGCGAGCAGGCCGGGCTGGTAGTCCGTGACGCCCTCGGCGAGCGCACGTTCCAGGTTCAGCGAGCCGACGACGCGGTCCTCGGCCGCGCCGACGGGCAGCTCGACCAGCCGCGCGGGCCGCCGGTGGCCGCTCGCGCCGGTGTGGGGGCCGTCCGGGCAAACCGGGTCGGGAGCCGCCGGATCGCACGAAAAGCGGCAGCCGTCGACGACGTCCACGCCGGGCAGCAGGCCCGCCAGCGCGCGGACCATGGTCGACTTCGCGGTGCCCTTCTCACCCCGCACCAGCACCCCGCCCACGGCGGGCGAGATCGAGGACAGGATCAGCGCCAGGCGCAGGTCCGGCATCCCGACGACGGCGGTGAACGGGTACGGCTTCAACAGCACTCCTTCAGCGGCGGAGGTCGGCGACCGGCCGATCATCGCACAGCGCCCGCCTCGCTTAGGGTGGGAAATCGTGCGCGAAAAATCACGTCGACCTGCAACGGGACCCGGGGATTCCGACGATGTCCCGCCGCGGAGCCCACGACGCCTGACGGTGGTCGGGATCGGTGCCGACGGCTGGCCCGGGCTCTCGGAACAAGCCCAGGCCCTCGTCCTCGGCTCCGACGTCGTCATCGGCGCGCCGCGGCAGCTGGGGTACCTGCCCACCGGCGTGCCCGCGGTGCCGTGGCCTTCGCCGTTGCTGCCCGGTCTGGACGCGCTGCTCGCCGAGCACGAAGGCCACCGCGTGTGCGTCCTGGCCAGCGGAGATCCGTTTTTGTCGGGGGTGGGTTCTACTCTGGTGGCTCATGGATACGAGGTCGAGGCGCTGCCCGCGCTCTCGTCGGTGACACTGGCCCGGGCCCGGCTGGGCTGGTCCGCCGAGGAGACCGAGGTGGTGACCCTCGTCGGCCGATCGTCGGCGCGCGCGGCCCGGGTGCTCGCGCCGCGCCGGCGGGTGCTCGTCCTGGGTGCCGACGCGGCGGCTCTGCGCTCCCTGCTCACCGTGCGGGGTTATGGCGAGAGCGAGCTGTTCGCGCTGGAGAACCTGGGCGGGCCCGAAGAGCGCATCTCCGACGGCTGGACCGGCGATCCCGGTCCGCTGACGGTGTTCGCGCTGGAGTGCACCGGCCCGGCGCTGCCCCTGATCGGCATCCCGGACGACGTGTACGCCCACGACGGCCAGCTGACGAAGCGCGACCTGCGGGTCTCGGCGCTGGCCCGCCTCGCCCCGAGCCCCGGCGACCTGCTGTGGGACGTCGGGGCGGGCGCGGGCAGCGTCGGCATCGAATGGTCGCGGATGCACGCGATGAACCGCTCGATCGCGATCGAGCGTGATCCCGAACGCGCCGAGCGGATCGGCCGCAACGCGGTCGACCTGGGAGTACCGGAACTGGAGGTGGTGACCGGAGAAGCACCCGACGCGCTGAGCGCGCTGCCCGCGCCGGACGCCGTCTTCATCGGAGGCGGCGTCACGGTGCCGGGTGTACTGGACGCGTGCCTGGCCACGGGCGCGCGAGTGGTGGCGCACGGAGTCACCCTGGAAGCCGAGCAGGTCCTGGCCCGGGCGTACGAGCAGCACGGTGGTGAGCTGCTGCGGATCGCGGTCGAGCGGGCCGCCCCGCTGGGCGGGTTCACCGGCTGGACGCCGGCGCGGACCGTGACGCAGTGGAGCAGCCGATGACCGGCCACGCCACCGCGGTCCGTTCCCATGGCGCACGGCCAACGTCCGGCCGCCCCACCGCGGCCCGCACCCTGGGGAGCAGCCGATGACCGTGTACTTCGTCGGTGCCGGCCCCGGGGCCGCGGACCTGATCACCGTGCGCGGGCGTGACCTGCTGGCTCGCTGCGGCGGCTGCCTCTACCCCGGCAGCATGACGCCCACCGACCTGCTCGCGTACTGCCCGCCGTCCGCGGAGCTGGTGGACACGGCGAACCTCAGCCTGGCGGAGATCGTCGAGAAGCTGGTCCAAGGGCACCGGGCCGGGCACGATGTCGTCCGGTTGTGCTCTGGCGACCCGTCGCTCTACAGCGCCGTCGCCGAGCAAGCACGGCGCCTCGACGCCGCCGGCGTGCCGTACGAGGTCGTGCCCGGCGTACCCGCCTTCGCGGCTTCGGCCGCGGTGCTCGGGCGGGAGCTGACCGTGCCGGAGGTCGGGCAAAGCCTGATCATCACGCGCGTGCAGGCCCGCTCGACCGCGATGCCGCCGGGCGAGACGCTGGCCGCGTTCGCCGCCACCGGAGCGACCCTCGCGCTGCACCTGGCGATCAACCACGTCGAACGGGTGGCCGGCGAACTCGCCCCGCATTACGGCGCGGACTGCCCGGTCGCCGTCGTGGCGCTCGCGAGCCAGCCCGGCGAAACCGTCGTGCGCGGGGTACTCGGCGAACTCCCGCAGCTGGTCCGCGAGGCCGGGATGACGCGGGCGGCGACCATCTTCGTCGGCCGGGTGCTCGCCGCGGCCGGGTTTCCGGACAGCTTCCTCTATTCCAGTGCCCGCGACCGGGCGAACCAACCGGAGTCGTTGTGACGCACCTGCGCTGGGGCCTGCTGGCCGCCGGGACCATCGCCGCCGAGTTCGCCGCGGGCGTCGACGAGAGCAAGCACGGCGTGCTGACCGCCGTCGCCGCGCGGTCCGCCGACCGGGCGCGCGAGTTCGCGACCCGCTTCGAGATCCCGAAGGCCTACGGCAGCTACCAAGACCTCCTCGCCGACCCGGAGGTCGACGCGGTGTACGTCTCGACGCCACATCCGATGCACCAGGAATGGGCGATCGCGGCGGCCGAAGCGGGCAAGCACGTGCTGTGCGAGAAGCCGCTGACCGTCACCGCCGCCGACGCCGAGGAGGTCATCGCCGCGGCCCGCAGGCAGGACGTCTTCCTGATGGAGGCGTTCATGTACCGGCTGCACCCGCAGACGCGGCGGCTGGCCGAGCTGATCTCGTCCGGCGCGATCGGCGAGGTGCGCGCGGTCGACGTCACCTTCAGCTATGCCAGTGAAGACGGCGAAGCAGCCCGGCTCGGCGACCTCGCGCTCGGCGGCGGCGGGATCCTCGACGTCGGCTGTTACTGCACGTCGCTGGCGCGGCTGGTCGCGCAAGCGGCGCTCGGCGTCGACGTCGTGGAACCGGAAGCGGTGACGGGGATGGCGAAGCTGTCCGCCTCCGGCGTCGACGAGTACGCGACCGGCCTGCTGCGGCTGCCCGGCGACATCCTCGCGCGGCTCTCGTGCGGGTTCCGGCTCGCGCAGGAGGACGGCATCCACGTCTACGGCAGCCGAGGACAGCTGCACGTGCCGCGGCCGGCGTGGATCCACGCGCTGCGCAAGCCCGTGACGTCGCAGATCGTCCTCACGCCGCTCGACGGGCAGGCCGAGGTCATCGAGATCGAAGCGAGCCAGGGACTCTTCGCGCGCGAAGCGGATCACGTCGCCGCGCACGTCGGCGACCGGCAGGCGCCCGAGCTGACCTGGGCGGAGACGCTGGCCAACATGCGGACGCTCGACCGCTGGCGGGAAGCCGTCGGCTACGGACGTCCTTCGTGATCCTCATCCTCGGCGGGACGGGCGAAGCGCGGAAGCTCGCTTCGGACCTGACAGACCGCGGAGTGCGCGTCGTGTCTTCCCTGGCGGGACGCGTCGCGCGGCCACGGCTCCCGGTCGGCGAAGTGCGCGTAGGCGGCTTCGGCGGCGCGGACGGCCTCGCGGCCTGGCTGCGCGAGAACGACGTACACGCTGTCGTGGACGCGACGCACCCTTTCGCCGAGCGCATCGGCGCCAACGCGGCGAAGGCGGCCGAACTCACGAAGATCCCGCTGCTGCGGCTCGCCCGGCCCGGCTGGGAAGCCGGTGAAAGCGACGTCTGGCACTGGGCGGACGACCTCCCCGACGCCGCCAGGAAACTCCCCGGCCTGGGGAAACGCGTCTTCCTCACCAGCGGCCGCCAAGGGCTGCCCGCCTTCGCGCACCTCGACGACCTCTGGTTCCTGATCCGTTGCGTCGACCCGCCCGAACCGCCGCTGCCCCGGCACCACGAACTGCTCCTCGCGCGCGGACCGTACGAAGTGGACAGCGAGCGCGAACTGCTCGCCCGGGTTGACGTCCTCGTCACGAAGGATTCCGGTGGCGACCTGACCAGTGCCAAACTCACAGCCGCCCGCGAGCTGGGCGTGCCCGTGCTGCTGGTCCGGCGACCGCCGAGGCCGGTGACCGAGACCGCCGAGACCGCGCCCGAGGCCGTCGAATGGGTGCTGAACCGATGATCGAAGAGTTCTACGAAGTCCTGCGCAAGCGCCGCGACGTCCGCGGCGAGTTCACCGGCGAGCCGATCCCCGAGGCGACGCTGACGAGGATCCTCGAAGCCGCGCACGCCGCGCCGAGCGTCGGGCTCAGCCAGCCGTGGGACTTCGTGCTGGTCGACGACCACGCGACCCGCGAGCGGTTCGCGAAGCACGTCCACGAGGAGCGGGACGTCTTCGCCGGACAGCTCAGCGAAGAGCGAGCCGGCACCTTCGCGAACATCAAGATCGAGGGCATCCTCAGAACCTCTGGCTGGCCGCGACCGCCGAAGGCCTCGGCGTCGGCTGGGTGAGCTTCTACCGTGAGCCGTTCCTGCGCGAACTGCTCGGCATCCCGGACGGCGTGCGGCCCGTCGCGTGGCTGTGCATCGGCCCGGTCAGCCGGCTCGAAACCGTGCCCGACCTGGAACGCCACGGGTGGCGCAGCCGCCGTCCCCTGGCCGGGGCGGTACACCACGGGCGGTTCACGCCGCGTGACCCGGGGTCTGGGTGAACCGCCTCGGTCTGACCCGTTAGCGTTGCGCCGATGCGTCTGATTGCCGTAGCGCTGGGGTTGCTCTCGGCCCTGTGCGCGCTGGCTTTCCCCTTCCTGCCGGTGGTGCAGGACACGGCGGAGGTCGTCTGGCCGACCGGCAGCGACACCCGCTCCGTCAACGCGCCCTTGACCGGGTACTGGGCCCAGGACCTGCGCGCCGAACTGCCGTGCGCGGCCGTCCGTTCGGTCGACGCCCGCACGAACGGCCCCGGCCTCCTGTTCGCCACCGTGCCCGACGGCCGCACCGACCCGAAGTCCGGCAAGGGCGTCGGGATGCAGCTGCGCGTCGACAACGGCGTGCTGATCGCCTCCAGCCAGGGCCAGCAGATCGCCCAGCAGCCGCTGCCGGCCGAGAAGTGCGACGTCGAGCTGGACGTCGACGCGAAGCAGATGACCCTGGCCGTGGCCGGGACGCCGGTGTTCCACGCCGACGGCGACGTCCGCCCGCGCGTGGTGGGCATCTACTCCTCGATCAACTCGAGCAAGGACCCGATCGCCGGGCTGCACGTCTCGGTCGTGCCGGACACCCGGTACCAGACGTCGCCGACCGCGCTGAAGATCACCGTCGGCGTGCTGGCCGTGCTGTCGCTGATCGGCTGCATGATCGCGGTCTGGCGCCGCGACTCCGGCTTCGCCCGCCGCGCCCCGCGCTGGGCGCCGGTCGGCTGGTGGCGGCTGACGATGCGGGACGCCACGGTGATCGCCGCGCTCGGCGCGTGGGTCTTCATCGGGCCGGTGACCTCGGACGACGGCTACATCCTGACCATGGCCCGGGTCACCGAGCAGACCGGGTTCCTGACGAACTACCACCGCTGGTTCGGCGTCGCCGAGGCGCCGTTCGGCTGGTTCTACCACGTGTTCGAGCTGATGGCGCACGTCAGCGTGGTGCCGCCGTGGATCCGGCTGCCGTCGTTCCTGCTCGGCGTCCTGTGCTGGCTGCTGATCAGCCGCGAGGTCATGCCGCGCCTGGGTGCCCAGGTCCGCACCAGCCGCCCGGCCAGCTGGGCCGCGGCGACGGTGTTCCTGGTCTGGTGGATGCCCTACAACAACGGCGTCCGGCCCGAACCGGTCGCCGCGCTCGGCTCGCTGCTGGCGATCTGCGCCGTCGAACGCACCCTGGTGACGCGGCGGCTGCTGCCGCTGTGCCTCGGCCTGACCGCGGCCGGGTTCACCCTGGCCGCGACGCCGACCGGGCTGATCGCGGTGGCGCCGTACCTGGTCGCGGCGCGGCCGCTGTTCAAGCTGATCCGCCAGCGCGCCAACGAGAACGGCTGGCTGCCGGTGCTCGCGCCGGTCGCCGCGGCCGGGCTGCTGGTGCTGGTCGTGGTGTTCGCCGACCAGACGTTCGCGACGGTCCAGGAGGCGACCCGGATCCGCACCCAGGTCGGCCCGAACCTGTCGTGGTTCCAGGAGCTCGCGCGCTACCAATTGCTGTTCGCCGACCTGCCGGACGGCTCGGCGCCACGCCGGTTCCCGGTGCTGCTGATCGTGCTGTGCACCGCCACCTGCCTGGTGATGCTGCTGCGCCGCGGCCGCATCCAGGGCGCGTCGCTCGGCCCCGCGCGCCGCCTGATCGGCACGACGGCGCTGTTCTTCCTGCTCCTGGCCCTGACGCCGACGAAGTGGACCCACCACTTCGGCGCGTTCGCGGCGGTCGGGGCGTCGATGGCGGCGTTGACGGCCCTCGCGACCAGTTCGACGGTGCTGCGGTCCAAACGCAACCGCGCCGCGTTCCTGGCCGGCCTGCTGGTCGTGGGCGCGCTGGCCGCGACCGGGCCGAACACGTACTGGTTCGTCTCACGCCTCGGCGTCCAGTGGACGAACGTGGCGCCGTCGATCGGCGGCATCCCGCTGTCCACGATCCTGCTGGTGGCGGCCGCGATCGCGGGGGTGTACGCGTTCGTCGAGAACGTCCGCGCGCACCGGCCCACCGCCGCGCCTCCGGTGCAGGAAGGCCGGCTGCGCGCGCTGCGGCTCGGCTCGCTGTCGCTGGTCGTGGTCTGCGGCCTGGTGGCGGGCGGCGAGTTCATCACGATGGCGTGGGCGATCCACAACCAGGCCGGCAGCTACAGCCTGGGCGCGGCGAACGTCGGGCACCTGTTCGGCAAGAGCTGCAACCTCTCCGACCACGTCATGGTGGAGCGCGACGCGGCGACGAGCATCCTGCACCCGCAGTCCGAGCAGCGGACGGTCCCCGACGAGACCAAGCCGCCGGAGAACTCGCCGCTGCCCAACCCCGACCGCGACAACGGCCGCGTCCAGACCGGCTTCCACACCCGCTCGGTCGACGACAAGGACCCCCTAGCGGAACCGCCGCACGGGTTCACGCCGGAGAACGTGCCGATGTGGTCGAGCTACCTCGACCCCGAGACGCGCGCGGGCCGCCTGCGCAGCGACTGGTACGCGCTGACGGAGAAGCCCGCGGACGGCCAGGTCGTGGTGGCGACGGCGGGCGCGTCCCGCCGGCCGACGTCGGTCAGCCTCGACTACGGCGTCGACACCCCCGAGGGCGTGAAGATCCTGCGCAGCCAGTTCGTGCTCCCGCCGGGCGGGGGCACGGGTGGCTGGAACGACACCCGCATCAACCTGCGCGACCTCCCCCCGGAGACGAACGCGCTGCGCATCAACATCGTCGACAACGACCTCACGGAGGACGGCTGGATCGCGGCGTCGGCCCCGCGCGTGCCGACGTTCACGACGTTGACGGACAAGATCGGCTCGAAGCCGGTGTACATCGACTGGCCGGCGTCGTTCGTGTACCCGTGCGCCCAGCCGGTGATGTCCCACGACGGGATCTCGCAGGTCCCGGAGTACCGCATCACCGCGGGCGGCCTGGCGGACGAGGCGGAGTGGGCGTCCTCGACCAACGGCGGCCCGATCGGCTGGCTCGAGGAGCTGGCCGAGGAGCCGGAGGTCCCGAGCTACCTGATCGGCCAGCCGAGCCAGTCGTGGGGCCAGCTGCTGCAGATCGAGCCGTTCACCGAAGGCATCGCCCCGACCGTGATCCACGGCGAGAAGACGGTCCCAGGCTGGTGGTCACCAGGCCCGGGCCCGAGCCAGCCGAACGGCAAGGACCCCACCCGCTGACGTTGTCCGTGAAGGCCTCCTTACCGGCTCTTATGGCCGGGAAGGAGGCCTTCACGGCTTTCAGTAGCTGCGGGGCGTCCAGACGATGCCGTTCTCCGCGCGGGTGCGGGAGGAGCCGACGATCAGCAGGCAGCGCATGTCCACAGTGGACGGGTCCAGGTCGCCCAGCGTCGTGATCCGGACGTCCTCCTCCGGGCCGCCGACGTCTCGCGCCACCACGACCGGAGTCGACGGCGAGCGGTGCCGCAGCAAGACAGAGCGGGCGTCCGCGAGCTGAGTCGTGCGGGTGCGCGAAGCCGGGTTGTACAGCGCCAGCACCAAGTCCGCCGCGCCGGCCGCGTCGAGACGGCGTTCGATGATCTCCCACGGCTTGAGCCGGTCGGACAGCGAGAGGACGCAGTAGTCGTGCCCCAGCGGTGCGCCGACCCGGGACGCCGCCGCCTGGGCCGCCGTCACACCCGGGACGATCCGGACCCGGACGCCCGCGCCGTGGCCCGCCGACACCTGCTCCAGCACCGCCGACGCCATCGCGAACACCCCCGGATCGCCCGAGGAAACCACGGCCACGCGCGCGCCGGAAGCGGCCAGCGACAACGCCTCGACCGCCCGGTCCGCCTCGACCCGATTGCCGGAAGCGTGACGCTGCTGCCCGGCCTTCTGCGGCACCCGCGCGACGTACGGGCCGTACCCGACGATGTGCTCCGCAGCTTCCAACTCCGCCAAGGCTTCCGGCGTCAGCCACTCCGGACCGGCGGGCCCCAGACCGACCACGACGACTTCACCGGTGGCCGTCGAAGGGACCGGCGAAACCGCAGGTGACTGCCGAGACGCGTAAGCCGGCGAAGGCAGCAACGCCAGCGAGAAGTACGGCACCGTCGAAGGATCAACGTCCGCCAACGGCGAAATCCGCTGCTCCCCCCACGTCGCGCGCTCGATGTAGAACGCGTCGTCGAGCTTCCCGGCCTCCGCCAGCGCCTCCCGCACCGAACCGAACGTGCGTCCCAGCTTCACCACCGCCGCCGCATCGGTGTCCGCGAGACGCCGCGCCAGTTCCGGCGCGGGTAGCGTGCCCGGCAGGATCGTCAGGACCTCGTCGCGCTGGACCAGCGGGCGGCCGAGCACCGCCGACGCCGCGCTCACCGACGTCACCCCCGGCACGACCACGGCGGCGAACCGGCCGGAAAGCCGTTCGTGCATGTACATGTACGAGCCGTAGAAGAACGGATCGCCTTCGCACAGCACCACGACGTCGCGGCCCGCGTCCAGGTGCTCGGCCAGCCGCTTCGCGCTCAGCTCGTAGAAGTCCGCGATCGCGCCTTCGTAACCGCCGGGGTGGTCCGTCGTCTCGGTCGTGACCGGGTAGACGAGCTTCTCCTCGATCTGCCCCGCACGCAGGTACGGCTCGGCCACCGACCGCGCGATGCTCCGGCCGTGCCGCGCGCTGTGGTAAGCGATGACCGGCGCTTCCGAGATCAGCCGCGCGGCCTTGACCGTCATCAGTTCCGGGTCGCCGGGACCGAGCCCGACGCCGTACAGCGTGCCGGTCATTCTTCGGTGCTCGCCAACGCGTTGATCGCGGCGACGGCCATCGCGCTGCCGCCACGACGTCCGTGCACCACCAGGTACGGCGCGGGTGCCCGCTTCGCCAGCTCCACTTTGGACTCCGCCGCGCCGACGAACCCGACCGGCACGCCGATGATCGCCGCCGGCGCACCGACGCCTTCGTCGAGGATCTCCAGCAGGCGGAACAGCGCGGTCGGCGCGTTGCCGATCGCCACGACCGAGCCGGGCAGCTTGTCGCGCCACAGTTCCAGCGCCGCGGCCGAACGCGTCGTGCCCATCCGCTCGGCGAGGCCGGGCACGCTGGGGTCCGACAGCGTGCAGACGACTTCGTTGCCCGCGGGCAGGCGACGCCGGGTGACGCCGCTGGCGATCATCTGCGCGTCGCACAGGATCGGCGCGCCCGCCTCCAGCGCGGCGCGGCCGGACTCGACGACGTCGAGGGTGTACCGCACGTCGTCGACCAGATCGACCATGCCGCAGGCGTGGATCATCCGGACCGCCAGGCCGGCCACGTCGTCGGGCAGGATCGCCAGGTCCGCTTCCTCGCGGATCGTGGCGAACGAGTGCCGGTAGATCTCGGCACCGTCCCGCAGGTAGTCGATCACAGCGTTCCTTTCAGCTCTTCGAACGGCACCCACCGGCCGTCGACCCGGTAGCCACCCGCTTCGGCGACAACGTCCACAGTGGACTGCGACGGCTTCCCGCACCGCCGCTCACAGCCCGAGAAGTGCGCGCGCAGCCCGGGCCGGAACACGGCGTCGGCGCGGACGTCGGCGCGCGACTTCGCGCAGCCCGGACGGCCGATGCACGCGCTGGTGCCGAGCGGCTCGCCGCCGAAGCCGAGCCGTTCGAAGACGTCGGCGGGCGCGTCCGGCAGCACCACCGACTTCCACGGCGTGACCAGTGCCGGCCCGCAGGAGGCCAGCACGCGGGCCTGCGCGGCCGAGAGCTGCCCGAACCGCGGGACCACCCCCGCGGCGGACCCGGAGATCAGCCCGGCCGGCACCGGGACGTCGACCCGCGGCACCGGCGTCCCGCGCCACGCCGGGTCGTCGAGCTCGGCGACCCGCCAGGCGGATCCGCGCACCCGGAGGAACTCCAGCGCGACGTCGATCAGCGCCGAGACGGCGTCGCCCAGAGCCACCCGACGGCCGGTGTCGCCGCCCGCGAGCAGCAGGGTTCCTTCGGCGGGGCCGGTCGCGCGCCAGCAGACGTCGGCGCCTTCGCCGGCGACGTCACCACGTCCGTCGTCGAAAGCGAAGAGGAACCGCCCGGGCAGCGACGCCAGCTCCGGCGTCGCGCACAGGACGGCGTCGAGCGCGGCCGCCAGCCCGCGGACGTCGGCGAGCCCGCCGGTCAGGCCGCTCAGCGGCGAGGCCAGGACGTTCCGGACCCGCTCGTGCGACGGCGACGGCAGCAGGCCCGCGCCGGCCAGCCGGCCCGCGAGGCCGGGCCGGGTCACCCCGCGCAGCTGGACATTGCCGCGCGAGGTGAGGTGGAGGTCGCCGTCGCCGCACGCTTCGGCACAGTCGGCCAGCGCCCGCAGCTGCACGGCGGAAACCGCACCCCCGGGCAGCCGGACCCGCGCCAACGGGCCGTCCGCGGCGTCGCGGGTGGCGAAAACACCGGGGCACGCGTCGGCTCGCACACGCGCGGGGGTCGGCATGGGGTCACTGTAACTCGCGGTTCCCGGGCTCCTTCGCGGCCGGACGCGGGCGCAGCACGGCCGTTCCGGCGTCCAGGTCCACGTCACGCCGGGGAGGCGCGCCGTCGGCGTCCTGCTCGACGAGCATGGACATCGTTTCCCGGTGTTCCAGCTCACGCCGCTTGGTGCCGTAGAGGAACGCGGTGGTCTCTTCGACGTAGGTCGCGGACAGCCGCGCCTTGAACCGCGAGCCGTTCTTGCGCGGCCGCAGCTCGATCGCGGCCATGACCAGCAGGATCACCACGCCGCCCGGAAGGGCCAGCCCCAGCCAAGTTCCCATGCACCGCGAACCGGATGACCGCCGGTCAAGTTCCGGGTGCACCACAAGTCCGATCGAATGTAGCAGGTGTGCTACATTCGATCGCATCAGTCGGATGGGGGTCAGGTCATGAGAGATCCAGCGGATCCCGTGGTCCGCGTGAGCGGGCTGCGGATGCGTTACGGCGCGAACGACGTCCTGCACGGCGTCGGGTTCGAGGCGTACCGGGGCGAGGTCGTGTGCCTGCTCGGGCCGAACGGCGCGGGCAAGACCACGACGATCGAGATCCTCGAGGGCTTCCGGATGCGGTCGGCCGGCGAGGTGAGCGTGCTGGGCGTCGACCCGGCCCACGGCGGCGAGGACTGGCGGGCACGCCTGGGGGTCGTGCTCCAATCCTGGCGCGACCACGGGAAGTGGCGCGTCCGCGAACTGCTCGCCCACCTCGGCCGGTACTACGCGCCGTACTCGACACCGGCGAGCACGCGGCCGTGGGACGCCGACGAGCTGATCGCGGCGGTCGGGCTCACCGACCACGCGCACAAGAAGATCAAGAGCCTCTCCGGTGGCCAGCGGCGGCGGCTCGACGTCGCGATCGGCATCGTCGGCCGTCCGGAGCTGCTGTTCCTCGACGAGCCCACCGCGGGCTTCGACCCGGAGGCCCGGCGCGAGTTCCACGACCTGGTGCACCGCCTGTCCGACGAGCTCGACACCACGATCCTGCTGACCACGCACGACCTCGACGAAGCCGAGAAGCTGGCCGACCGGATTCTCATCCTCAACGGCGGCCGGATCATCGCCGACGGCTCGGCCGACGCGCTGAGCCGGCAGATCGCCGGCGAGGCCGAGGTCCGCTGGACGATCGACGGCCGGCACTTCGTCCACTCGACGACCGAGGCCACGAAGTACGTCCACGACCTGTTCAAGCAGCACGGCGAGGCGGTGGCGGACCTCGAAGTCCGCCGCGCGTCGCTGGAGGACACCTACATGACACTCGTCCACCGCGCCGAAACCGACGGCGAGACGGAACTCGGCCTCCAGGAAGCGGGTGCGCGATGACCGCCAAGACCGCCGCGCTGCGCTCCGGGCTCGCGCGCGGCCTCATCGAGTTCAAGCAGACCTGGACCAACCGCGAGGACCTGGTCGGCCAGATCGTCTTCGCCGCGCTCTTCCTCGGCGTGGTGTTCTTCATGCGCGACGCGACGGTGCCCGGCACCGGGTTCTCCCTCGGCGCGGCGACCGTGCCCGGCGTGCTCGGCGCCGGGATCGTGTTCACCGGGCTCACCGGCGCGGCGAGCTACCTGGTCATCGACCGCGAGGACGGCACGCTGCTGCGGGCGAAGGCGACGCCGAACGGCATGCTCGGCTACCTCATCGGGAAGACCACGACGCTGTCGCTCGGGCAGGTGGCGTCACTGCTGGTGGTCCTGATCCCGTGTCTGTTCCTGTACCCCTCGCTCGCGCCCGACGGCCTCTGGTCCTACCTGCACCTGCTGGGCGTGCTGGTGCTCGGGCTGTTCGCGACCTTGCCGATCGGGGCCGCGCTGGGTTCGCTGATCAGCAGCCCGCGGTCGACGGGGCTGATCGTGCTGCCGGTCATGGGGCTGGGTGCGATCTCCGGGATCTTCTACCCGGTGATCGCGCTGCCGGCGTGGGTACAGGGCATCGCGCAGGTGTTCCCGATGTACTGGCTGGGCCTCGGTATGCGCTCGGCGTTGCTGCCGGACAGCGCGGTCGTCGCCGAGATCGGCCATTCGTGGCGGCCGCTGCCGACCCTCGCCGTGCTCGTCGCGTGGTCCGTGATCGGATTGGCCCTGGCCCCGGTCCTGCTCCGCCGCATGGCGCGGCGCGAGTCGGGTTCGTCGGTGGCCGAACGGCGGGAGAAGGCCATGCAGCGTGTGGGGTGAGTCATGAGCGAGGTCGTCTACAACCGGATCGCCATGCTGCGCGCGGAGCGGTCGATCTCGCGCCGCCAGCTCGCGGACGCACTGGGCGTGCACTACCAGACGATCGGCTACCTCGAGCGCGGCGAGTACAGCCCAAGCCTCTACCTGGCCCTGCGGATCGCGGACTTCTTCGAGGTCACGGTGGAGGTCCTGTTCTCGACGAAGCCGTTCCCGCGGCTGGGAGAGCGGTCGGCCTAAGCGCTGCCGGCGTGAGTCTGCTCGACCGCGTGACTGCTCCGGCAGGGCCTACGGCTTGCGGAGGTCGGCGTCCACCAGCGCGCGGACGACGTCGGCGCGGCGGGTCTCGCGGACCGTGCGGCTGAGCTCGACGTGCAGGAACGGCGTGCCCGCGGCGGCCTGGCTCTGCACGTTCGTGGTGCCGGCCAGGCCCCGGCAGGGCTCGGCCCAGGCCCGGCAGACACGGAAGCCGTCGGCGGTGAGCCGGTCCGCCGCCCGGCGGGCCGCGTCTCCGGCCTCGGCCGCGCCGGCCGAGAGCACGACGTCGGCCGAGGTCAGGGTGGCGTCGCCGAAGCCGTGGAGCTGCACCTGCGGCAGGCCGCGCCGGGCGAGCAACGTCGTCACGACGTGGAAGACGCTGCGGGTCTCGTGTGCGGGGTCCTCCCGCCGGCGGTGCGCGCCCCCGACCACGAGGACGGCCCCGGGCGTCTCGCGGAAGAGGGCCAGGCCGAGCCGTTCGGTCCGCAGGTCGGAGGAGGCGTGCGGCACCTCGACGACCAGCGAGGGCGGCGCGGAACGGTCGACGACGTAGAGCCCCCAGGCGCGTTCGGTGCCGGGCTCCTGCACGACCAGGGTGTCGTCCTCGACGGAAAACCCCAGCTCGGCGAGGTTGTGCGGCCGCCGATCGAGAAACGCGGCGAACCCCGTTTCGGCGGTCCGGAGTTCCGCCGCGGTCGGCACGCGGTACGGGTGGCGGCTCGACTGCGCGTCGGTGAAGTCGTGGAGGAAGGAATCCACCCTGGCCCTACCCCGATCCTGTAGCCCGGCCACCAGGCTACCGACCCGGAAGCCGTGCACGTCACCTTGACGCCACGCCCGGGCGCACCGGAGAGTGAGTCCGATACCCACGCGTCGGCAGGTGGAGGAACCCGGTGAGAGTCCGGGGCGGTCCCGCCACTGTCACCGGAGAGCCCGCTCTCCGGGAAGCCAGGAACTCCGGCCGGCGCGCCCGTCTACCCGGGGCGCGGACCCCGAGGAGGAACCTCGTGATCCTGCTTCTGTCCACTTCGGACACCGACCTGCTCAGCGCGCGTTCGTGCGACGGCGAGTTCCGGCTGGCGAACCCCTCACGGCTCGACGTCGCCGAGCTGCCGGGCCTGCTCGACGGCGTGCGCATCGTGGTCGTCCGCATCCTCGGCACCCCGCGGAGCTGGCAGGAGGGCCTCGACACGCTGCTCGCGTCGGGCGCGCACGTCGTCGTCCTGGGCGGCGAGCAGACGCCGGACGCCGAGCTGATGAAGCTCTCGACCGTCCCGGCGGGCATCGCCGCCGAGGCCCACGCCTACCTCGCGCAGGGCGGCCCGGCGAACCTCACGCAGCTGCACCGGTTCCTCTCCGACACGCTCCTGCTGACCGGCGACGGCTTCGAGCCGCCCGCCGTGCAGCCCGGCTGGGGCATCCTCGAGCGGCCTCCTTCGCACACGGACGGCCCGGTCATCGGGATCCTCTACTACCGCGCGCACCACCTGTCCGGGAACACGGCGTTCGTGCACACCCTCGCCGACCGGATCGAGGCCGCGGGCGGGCGCGCGCTGCCGGTCTACACGGCGTCGCTGCGGACGCGCGAGCCGGAGATGATGGCCGAGCTGGGCAAGGTCGACGCGCTGCTGGTCACGGTGCTCGCGGCGGGCGGCACGAAGCCGTCCGAGGTGGGCGCAGGGGGCGACGACGAGGCGTGGGACGTCGCCGAGATGGCCGCGCTGGACGTCCCGATCCTGCAGGCGCTGTGCCTGACCAGCGACCGCGAGACGTGGGCGGCGAGCGACGAAGGCCTCTCCCCGCTGGACGCGGGCAACCAGATGGCCGTCCCGGAGTTCGACGGGCGGCTCATCACCGTGCCGTTCTCGTTCAAGGAGCTCGACCAAGACGGGCTGCCGCGGTACATCCCGGACGCCGAGCGCGCGTCCCGCGTCGCGAAGATCGCCCTGGCGCACGCGCGTCTCCGGCACACACCCGCTTCGGAGCGGCGCGTCGCGCTGATGCTGTCCGCGTACCCGACGAAGCACTCCCGCGTCGGCAACGCGGTCGGGCTGGACACGCCCGCGTCGGTGATCGAGCTGCTGCGGCGGATGCGGGATCTGGGCTACGACCTGGGTGCGGACGCGTTCCCCGGCGTCGAGCCGACCGGCACCGACCAGCCCGACGGTGACGTCCTGATCCACGCGCTGATCGCCGCCGGCGGCCAGGACCCGGAGTGGCTCACCGAGGAGCAGCTGGCCGGCAACCCGATCCGGGTGCCCGCCGCGCGCTACCAGGAGTGGTTCGACGCGCTGCCCGCGGAGCTGCGCAAAGGTGTCGAAGGGCACTGGGGTCCGGCGCCGGGCGAGCTGTACGTCGACAACGGCGACATCGTGCTGGCGTCGCTGCAGAGCGGCAACGTCATCATCATGATCCAGCCGCCGCGCGGGTTCGGTGAGAACCCCGTCGCGATCTACCACAACCCGGACCTGCCGCCGAGCCACCACTACCTGGCCGCCTACCGCTGGCTGGAGGAGGAGTTCGGCGCGCACGCCGTCGTCCACCTGGGCAAGCACGGGTCCCTCGAATGGCTGCCGGGCAAGACGGCCGGGCTTTCGGCGTCGTGCGCGCCCGACGCCGTGCTCGGGAACCTGCCGCTGATCTACCCGTTCCTGATCAACGACCCGGGCGAGGGCGCGCAGGCGAAACGGCGGGCGCACGCGACGATCGTCGACCACCTGATCCCGCCGATGGCGCGCGCCGAGTCGTACGGCGACATGGCGCGGCTGGAGCAGCTGCTCGACGAGCACGCGAACATCGCGGCGATGGACCCGGCCAAGCTGCCCGCCGTGCGCGCGCAGATCTGGACGCTCATCCAGGCCGCGAAGCTGGACCACGACCTCGGCGTCGAGCAGCGCCCGCACGACGCGGAGTTCGACGACTTCCTGCTGCACATCGACGGCTGGCTGTGCGAGGTGAAGGACGCCCAGATCCGCGACGGCCTGCACATCCTCGGCGCGGCGCCCATCGGTGAGGCGCGCGTCAACCTGGTGCTGGCGATGCTGCGTGCCCAGCAGATCTGGGGCGGCAAGCAGGGCGCGATCCCCGGGCTGCGGTCGGCGTTGGGGCTCAAGGAGAACTCCGACGCGCCGACGTCCGAAGTGGACAAGATCGAGAAGACGGCGCGCTCGCTGATCGAGGCGATGGAATGGCGCTCCTGGGACGTCACGGCGGTGCGCGGCATCATCGACGACAAGCTGGGCGGCCCGGACGAGCAGGTCCAGCTGATCCTGGAGTTCGCGGCGAACGAGATCGTCCCGCGGCTGGCCGCGACCGCGGGCGAGCTGGACGCGATCCTGCACGCGCTGGACGGCGGCTACATCCCGGCCGGGCCGAGCGGATCGCCGTTGCGCGGGCTGGTCAACGTGCTGCCGACCGGCCGGAACTTCTACACGGTCGACCCGAAGGCCATCCCGAGCCGGCTGGCCTGGGAGACCGGCCAGGCGCTGGCCGACTCGCTGCTGCGCCGCTACCGCGAGGACACCGGCGACTGGCCGCGTTCGGTCGGGCTGTCGGTGTGGGGCACGTCGGCGATGCGGACGTCCGGCGACGACGCCGCGGAGGTCCTGGCGCTGCTGGGCGTCCAGCCGGTGTGGGACGAGGCGTCACGGCGCGTCACCGGCATCGAGGCGATTCCGCTGGCCGAGCTGGGCCGCCCGCGCATCGACGTCACGATCCGCATCAGCGGCTTCTTCCGCGACGCGTTCCCGCACGTCATCACGATGATGGACGACGCGGTACGGCTAGTGGCCGGCCTGGACGAACCGTCGTCCGAGAACTTCGTGCGGGCGCACGTCGACGCCGACGTGGCTACGCACGGCGATACGCGGCGCGCGACGACCCGGATCTTCGGCTCGAAGCCGGGCGCGTACGGCGCCGGGCTGCTGCCGCTGATGGAGTCCGGCAACTGGCGCGACGACAAGGACCTGGCCGAGGTGTACGCGGTGTGGGGCGGCTTCGCGTACGGCCGCGACCTGGACGGCCGGCCGGCACGCGAGGACATGGAGAGCTCGTACAAGCGGATCGTGGTGGCGGCCAAGAACACCGACACCCGCGAGCACGACATCGCCGACTCGGACGACTACTTCCAGTACCACGGCGGCATGATCGCCACGGTCCGGGCGCTGACGGGCACCGCCCCGGCGTCGTACGTGGGCGACAGCACCACGCCGGACGCGGTCCGCACCCGCACCCTGGGCGAGGAGACCGCGCGCGTGTTCCGCGCCCGCGTGGTGAACCCCCGCTGGCTCACGGCGATGAGGCGTCATGGCTACAAGGGCGCATTCGAGCTGGCGGCCACGGTCGACTACCTCTTCGGCTTCGACGCGACGGCGGGCGTGGTCGGCGACTGGATGTACGAGAAGCTGACCGAGACGTACGTCCTGGACGAAACGAACCAGGAGTTCCTGCGCAAGGCGAACCCGTGGGCGCTGCGCGGAATCGTGGAGCGCTTGAACGAAGCGGCGGACCGCGGCCTGTGGGAGGAGCCGGACCCCGAGCTGCTGGCCCAAATGCGCGAGGTCTACCTGTCCTTGGAGGGCGACCTCGAGTCGGAGTGACGCAGTTGTCCCCACCCGATCAGGGTGTGGACAACCCTCGTGTTCCCGCCTGGATCACGGCTTCCCGTCGACCACCGTCGATAGACTGGAGCAGGGCACGCCCCAGGGATGGGCGTGGTCCCGGCAAAACCTTTGGCCTGGTTGCAAGGCGGGCACGACCCTCTTCGAGCATGGATTGTCCAGGTCCCAGGCTGGGCCACTGACCTGCGCAAACATCTCGCCGACATACCTGACCCGCGAAACCGACGAGGTATACGACATCCGGTCGAGTCGATCTTGGCGCTCGCCGCCGCAGCCGTAGTCGCAGGAGCCCAGTCGTTCACCTCGATCGGCGAATGGGCCTTCGACGCGCCACAGTCGGGGCCGGCCGCGCTGGGCACCCGATTCGATCCCCGCCAAGCCCGGTATGCGGCACCCGATGAGGCGACCGCGCGGCGTGAGGCCGCCCAGGTCGACGGCGACATCCTCGACGACGTGATCACCAGCCGGCTCACCGAACACGACACCGGCAACACCGACCGAACCGAGACCGCGCCGGCAGCGATCGCGGTAGACGGCAATCCCTGCGCGGCACCTTTACCAGCTCCGGAGGCGCCGGAGTGCACCTGAGAGGACAAACGGTGCTTGGCCACGCTGGTTCCCACCTGGGAGAGACGAAATCACCTGGTTCCCACCGTTGCCGGACACGATCGACTTGGCCGGGGCGGGTGGTCACCGCCGGTACCCTCCACATCGCCAAGGCACTGCGCCACACCGCCCGCAACGCCACCCGAGCCCTCACCCTGCTCGGAAGACCCACCTAAACCACAAAGACTTTGCCGGAACCCGGCCGTGGAAGCCCGCCTTCTGGCGCCCGGCGCTGAGCGACTTTGGCCGGAGGCGGTTGCGTCGGCGGCGCAACCGCCTTTCGTCGTCTTCGGAATGCGACATTTCTCGGGTTTCGCCCGTAACCCCGCCTTCGTCTTGACTTTGAAATGGTCTAGTCCAATGATCTGACCACCCTCGAACCCCACCGGGAGGACAGATCATGCGCAGAAGCAGACTGGCCGCCGTCGGGCTCGCCGCCGCCACCTTCATCGGTACAGCAGTGAGTCTCGTGATCGGCGCGCCCTCCGCGACAGCGGCGCTGGGCAACAACTGGTACGCCGCGGCGCCGTATCTGATGCCCGTGAGCAACAATCCTCCCGACCCGGTCACCGTGATGAACGCGACCGGGCTCAAGGCGTTCCAGCTGGCGTTCATCCTGGCGCCCAACGGCGGCGGCTGCAGCCCGACCTGGGACGGCACGGCCGCGGTCTCCTCGGACACGAACGTCGCCGGCGTGATCTCCCGGATCCGCGGCGCGGGCGGTGACGTCTCGGTGTCCGTCGGCGGTTACGGCGGCACGAAGCTCGGCCAGACCTGCGGGACCGTGGCCGCCACCGCCGCCGCGTACCAGCAGGTCATCTCGAAGTACTCGCTCAAGGCGATCGACTTCGACCTCGAAGAGCCGGAGTACGAGAACACCGCGGCCATCGCGAACGAGCTCGGCGCGGCGAAGACGTTGCAGGCCAACAACCCCGGCCTGTTCGTGTCGGTGACCATGCCGGGCACCGCGGCCGGCACCGGCTGGTTCGGCACGCAGCTGCTCGACCAGGCGAAGTCGATCGGCTTCTCCCCCAACAACTTCTCGATCATGCCGTTCGACGGCGGCTTCAACGGCGGCTCGTCGCAGGTGTCCGCGCTCGAGGCCCTGCACGGCCTGCTGATGTCGCACATGGGCTGGGACAGCGCGACGGCGTACTCGCACGAAGGCTTCTCCGGCATGAACGGCAAGTCGGACGCGGCGGAGATGTTCTACACCGCGGACTTCCAGACCGTGTACGACTACGCGACCAGCCACGGCCTGGGCCGCTTCACGTTCTGGTCGGTCAACCGCGACCGCGCCTGCGTCGGCACGACCGACAACGGCGTCTGCAGCAACGTGCCGCAGAACGACTGGGACTTCACGAAGTTCAGCGTCCGCTTCGCCGGCGCGACCCCGCCCCAGACGACGCCGACCCCGCCGACGACCACCACCCCGACCACCCCGGGCGGCGGCTCCTGCACCGCGGCGGCGTGGGACAAGGCGAAGGTCTACGTCAAGGACGACACCGTCTCGCACAACAGCCACAAGTTCACCGCGAAGTGGTGGACGCAGGGCGAAGAGCCGGGCACGACCGGCGAATGGGGCGTCTGGACCGACAACGGCGCCTGCTGATCTGTTCCGCCGAAGGCCGTCCCGGGTTCGCCCGGGGCGGCCTTCGCTCGTCAGAAGGCCAGGTGGGTGTTCTCGCGCTGGACCTCCGGGGTCAGCGCGGGCACCTCGACGACGTGCCGCCCGGCCTGCCGCAGCAGCTCGGTGCCCTGGGCGTCGACGAAGACCGGCGGCTCGCGCCAGGCGAACACGACCCGCGGGATCCCGGCGTCGAGGATCAGCTGGGTGCAGCTGCGCGGGTGCGAGCTGCGGTTGCTGCAGGGTTCGAGCGAGCTGTACACGGTCGCGCCGGCCAGCCGTGGGTCGCCTTCGCACTTGGCGAGGGCCGCTTCCTCGGCGTGGTTGAGCGGATCGCCCTCCCCGGAGTGCCCGGTCGCGATGACCTCCCCGTCGGCGTCGGTGACGACGGCCCCGACCCGGAAGGTGTGGCTCGGCGGGCATTCGGCGGCGAGCGCGATGGCCTCCCGGAGCCGCTGGACGTCCCGGCCGGTCGGCTCGTCGGCCGCGCGGTACTCGAGGATCGCCATGCCGGTCAGCTCGCGGGCGGCGGTGAGACGCAGCGGCCGGGGGTAGAGCCCGGGCCCGACGAACGGGGGAGCGTCCGGCTGCCCGACGAAGAACGGCGCGATCGCCAGCCGCAGCTCGTCGGCGAGCCCTTCGGCGAGGAACCGCGTGTGGATCCCGCCACCGCCCTCGACCAGCAGGTTCTTGATGCCGCGCGCGCCGAGGTCGTCGAGGACGCGGCCGAAGTCGGGCGGATCGCCGGCGTCGACGACGGTGGCGACGTGCTTGAGCCGGTCCGCGGCACCGGGCGGCGCGTAGACGATCTTCTCGGTGTCCCCGACGGTGAAGAACTGCGCGCCGGGATCGAGGCCGCGGGTGGTCAGGGTGACCTTGACCGGCTGTTCGGGCTTCCCCTGCTCCAGCCGTCGCCGCCGCAGGTCGGGCGACCGGACGAGCAGCCGCGGGTTGTCGGCCCGCACGGTCCCGGCCCCCACGAGGATGGCGTCGGCCTCGGCTCGCAACCGGTCGACGACGGCGAGGTCGTCCTCAGTGGACAGCACGAGCCGTTCGGGCGAGGTGTCGTCGAGGAAGCCGTCGAGGGACTGCGCGGCGGAAAGCAGGACGTGCGGCCGGTCGATCACCCGATCCAGTATGCCGGGCCGTAACACCGCGGGCGATCGGGACGTCTACGACGTGTCACCACCCGAACTCGGAGCAGGGGAACATGACCACGCGAGGCTGGCAGAAAGAGCGGACGCTCACCACGCTCGACACGGTCGGCCGCGAGATAGCGGTGACGACCGGCCTCACCCGCGACCCGGAGGGCCGCCTGGTGGCGGTCATCGCGGTCGGCGACGGCCCCACGGCGATCTTCCGCCACCTGCACGACCTGGAAGACCGCCCGGAGCTGGTGGCCAACGCGGCCGACACAGCGGACGACCTGCACACGCTGACCGGCATAGCCCCGGTGCGGCAGCTGCGCCGCCGCCGCTAGCGCGACAGGTTCCGCACCGCGGGGGTCGATGCGCGAGCCGCGCCGCAGGTGTCGGCACGCGGGTGCCCAGCCGCGCGGAATCATCCCCGCGGGCTTCGGCGCCGAAGGATTCCGGCTCCGGGAGCTGCCTCGGCGCGGACAGCCCGACGCGCTGCGCGACGGCCGCGAAATCTTGGCTGCGGTCAAGGGCACGGCGATCAGCCTGCGGTCCCAGAGACCTGCCAGTTCCGCTCCGCGTGCCGTCCCCCGGCGAGATTCGGACGAGATCCTGCTCGGCCGTCCATGGCGGCCGAGCAGGTCCTTCGCCGCGGGTCGTGGTCAGGCGGGCAGCACGGCGTACTGGCGGACGTAGAGGTCCGTGTACGTCACCGGGCCCCGGGGGCCGGGGACCTTGTCCAGGTTGATGCCCGTTTCCGGGACCGCGAGGAGCTTGAAGCCGTCCAGGAGGCGGGTCGGCGCGTTCCAGAACACGCCCGTGCCGGTGTAGCCGTCGAAGAACGCGTCGGCGGCGGCCTCGTCCTCGGTCGCGATGCCCGCGGCCAGGCCCGACGTCTGCTCGTTCGCGATCTCGACGGCGTCGGCGAGAGCGCCGACCGTGGCGACCGTGACCGTCGCCTCGCGGTCGGAGTCCAGGGCCCACTCGTAGCCGATCGCGTGCTCGTGCGGGGCCAGCGAAGGCGTCACTCCGCGCTCGGCCAGCGCGTCGGCGATGCCCGGCCAGACGTCGTCGTGGATGTTCTCGTGGATCAGCAGCAGGTTGAGCCGGTTGCAGACGCCCAGCCGGTCGAGGCTGGCGAAGACCAGGTCGCGCGCCTTGGTGACGTCCGCGCCGCGGTCGACGTACAGGACGCCGCCGCCGTCGGCGTGGGCGAGCGTGCGCACGCCGTGGACCGCGGCCTCGGTGGCGAGGGCACGGGTGCTGTCCCCGCTGCCGCGCAGGATGACCAGCGGCACCAGGTTCGGCAGCCGCACCAGCGCGGACGCGGCTTCGCGCTCCACGCGCGGCACCAGCTGGACGCAGTCGGCGTCGATGCCGGCCTCCGTCAACGCCGGCGCGATGACCACCTCACGCAGCCGCTGCGCCGAGCCGAGCGCGGCCGAACCCGTGCGCAGCACACCGGCGTTGCGCGACTTGACCAGCTGCGACGCCACGTCGACGGTGACGTTCGGGCGCGCTTCGTAGTTCGCGCCGATCACGCCCACCGGACGGCGCCGTTCGACCAGCCGCAGCCCGCCGTCCAGCGTGGACACCTCGACCGAGCGTTCCTGGTGCGGCGCGCCGGCGAGCAGCCGCAGCTGCTCCGCCATGCCGGTCAGCCGCTCCGGGGTGATGGTGAGCCGGTCGAGCAGACCGGCGCTCATCCCCTCGGCCTTCGAGCGCTCGACGTCGGCCCGGTTCGCCTCGAGGATCTCGTCGCGGTGCGTGAGCAGGCGTTCGGCCATCCCGGCGAGGGCGGCGTCGACGGCCTCCGCACTGGCGGCGGCAAGCGACGGCGCGGCCAGCTTCGCAGCCCGTGCGCATTCCTCCACGGCCTTGGCGACCTCGTCCATCGTTCGGCTCCCTCCGGCTGACCAGCGAGAGTCCAGTTTGCCGCATGGGCCAGGCCCGGCGGCCAGGGGGCGCCACGGGTCGAGTGCACCACGGCTCGCGCGGTGCCGGAGCACGGCAGAACCGGCCACAGCCGTACCGCCGCACCGTGCCGGGCCGTGGTTACTTGGCCACGGGCTCCAGCAGCCACAGACCGCCGGCGATGAGGCAGCTGACCGTGGCCACCGCGAACACCAGGACCCAGAGGATCGGCGGGACCGCCGTGAGGCGGCCGAGCTGGTCGGCGTCGGAGTCGCGAGCCTGGCCCCGGCGGCGCTTGGTCTGCAGCTCGATCACCGGCCGCACGCCGCCGAAGAGCAGGAACCACGTCAGCAGGTAGCCGAACGGGGCCTGGACCTCGACCGGCGCGACGAAGGCGACCAGCGCCAGCACCACCGCGCTGGCCACGACCGTGAACACCCCGTAGGCGTTGCGCACCATCACCAGCACGCCGAGCAGCAGCAGCGCGATCAGCACGAGGACCGTGCCGACCAGGTCGTTGCCCAGCAGGCTGGCGAACAGCAGCCCCAGCACCGACGGCGCCAGGTACCCGGCCATCGCGGTGAACGCCATCCCCGGCCCCTCGGGCTTGCCGCGCGAGACGGTGACGCCCGAGGTGTCCGAGTGCAGCTTGATGCCCTGCAGGCGCCGGCCGACCAGCACGGCGGCCAGCCCGTGGCCGGCCTCGTGCACGATGGTGACGACGTTGCGCGCCCGCCGCCACGGCGTGCCGCCGACGAGCACCACCAGCAGCGCCACACCCCCGGCGACCAGGGTGATCACGGCGGGCGTCTGGGCCTGTTCCAGCAGGGTCGCGGCCGGGTCGGCGGCGGCCTGGAGGGCTGCCGGGACGTCACGGGCCGTGCTGTCGAGCGCGAGTTGTACGGGCGAGCTCACCCGAACACCTCACCACAGGCGACATCTGGCTACGGTGAGTCCCCACCGGACCGGGGTCCACGGCTTCCGGTATGGGAGTTCGGCTCGTTGGGGTACCTCCTTTTCCTCGGCTTGGGCAGGAAGGGTGCCGCGGCCGGGCGGAGCGCCCGGCGGCCGCGGCTCGGCTCAGCGCGACTCCCGCATCCGGGCCTCGCCTTCCACCCGGAACAGGAACGACGCCCAGCTGCGGAACGGCGCCCAGCCCTCGGCGATCTCCGCCAGCTCCGCCACTCCCGCGTCCGGGAGGTGGTACGCCTCGCGCATGATCTCGTGCAGGCGGCTCTCCCCACGCGGGAAGACGTCCGGGTGCCCGGCGCCGCGGATCAGGATCAGCTCGGCGCTGAACCGGCCCACTCCCGGCAGCAGCTGCAGGTGTTTGAGGGCCTCGTCGGCCGGCATCGCCCGCAACGTCGCCGCGTCGAGCATGCCTTCGGAGGCGGCACCGGCGATCGCTCGCAGGCGGTGCAGCTTCTGCCCCGGTGCGCCCGGCAGGTACTCCAGCTTCGCCAGTTCTCCGGGCGCGGGGAACGACCAGAGCTTCGCCCCGCCGACCTCGACTTGGACGCCGTGGCGCTCGGTGAGGCCACGGCGCAGGCGCACCGCCTGCGACATCCAGATCCGGTGGCTCAGCACCGCCCAGCACGCGGCCTCGTACGGCGAGGCGAACAGGACCGGCCGCAGCCCCGGGTGCAGGCCCTGCAGCATCGAGACGACCGGATCGCGGTCGCCGGCTTCCGGGAACCCCGTGGCGTCGACGTCCAGCGAACACATCCGCGTGACCTGCGCCAGGACGGCTTCCGTGTGCTCCTCGGGGGCGTGGACCTCCACTTCGACGACGCCCGGCGATCTCTGTCTCAGTACCGCTCCCACCGGCGTCCACGCGCCGTCGACCGGGAACGCCACACGGAGCGCTCCGGGCTCCGTGTCCGCTTCCGGCCGCCCGGCGGGTGCGAACCCGGTCAGGAACTTCGCCGCCGCGGCCAGGTCGAACGGGCCGCGGACCGGGATCTCCCCGCTCAGCGCGGAAATCTTGGAAACCGCCATGGCTCCTCCTCGGAGTCGGTGATCGGTGGATCGTTACCTCGCCGACGACGTTAGGAAGGGGCACCGACAATTTCCGGGCCTCGAACGCCTGAGCCCGGAGTTGTTCACTCGGTCGAGTGACCTCGACTTGGGCATACTGCCGGTATCCGAAACGACGGGAGCGCTTGTGCCGACCACCGCCCTCGACCGGCTCGAGAAGCTGCTGGAAACCCCGGCGGAAACCCGCGCGGGCTTCCTCGACCTGCTGGGCACGGCGGACCAGGCCGGCCCGTCCACCGGCATCACGCAGCGCCTGATGCGCACCACCCTGCTCCCGCGGGTCTACGAGCGGTACTGGCGCCCCGCGCTCGGCCGTGCGCTCAAGGGCCCGGCCGGGCCCAGCATGGCGGGCGAGGTCCGGCTCGCCGCGAAGCTCCTCGACCTGAAGCCGGGCCTGACCGCACTGGACGTCGCCTGCGGCACCGGCCGGTTCACCCGCGCCTTCGGCGACGCCGTCGGCCCGGACGGGCTCGCGATCGGCCTCGACGGCGCGCGCACGATGCTCACCAAGGCCGTGGCCGAAGGCGGCCCGGACAGCGTCGCCTACCTGCGCGCGGACGCGGTGCGCGTCCCCCTGCGAGAGTCCACTGTGGACGCCGTCTGCTGCTTCGCCGCGCTCCACATGTTCGCCGAGCCGGAGACCGCGTTGGACTCCTTCACGCGCGTGCTCAAGCCCGGCGGCCGGATCGTGCTGCTCACCAGCGCGCGCCGCGGCCGGCAACCCGCGCGGCTGCTGGAGTCCGTCGGCGGGATCGTCAGCGGGCAGAAGATGTTCGACCGCGGCGAAATCGCGGCGAGCCTGCGCGCCCGCGGCTTCACGGAGGTCACCGAGCGGTACGCCGGGGTCACGCAGATCGTGGCGGCCCGGCTGGGCTGAGCGCCGCGGACTGTCGGGGGTGGCGGTTAGCATCGCCCCATGACCCACGCCGAACCTGTCCCGCCCGACGACAGCTACCTCCGTTCCCTGGTCGAAGCCACGGCCGGCGCGGTGGCGGCGGCCGAGCCGCTGTTCTCGCCACACACCGGCGCGGACGAGGCGACCCGGGCCGAGGTGACCTCAGCGGTCGAGCGCAGTTCACCCGATCTGGTGGCGTTGAGCCAAGATCTGCACGCCCACCCCGAAGAAGGGTTCGGGGAACACCGCTCGGTCGGCGCGCTGGCGGACCTCCTGGCGCGCCATGGCCACGACGCGACCGTCGGCGTGGGCGGCCTCGACACCGCGCTGCGCGTGAGCACGCCCGAGCGGGACGGCCCGCACATCGCCGTCCTCGCCGAGTACGACGCGCTGCCCGGTCTCGGCCACGCGTGCGGCCACAACGTCATCTGCACCACCGCCGCGGGCGGCTTCCTCGGCGCCGCGACGGTCGCCGAGCGGCTCGGCGGGCGCGTCAGCCTCATCGGCACGCCGGCCGAGGAAGGCGGTGGCGGCAAGGAGATCCTGGCGCGCACGGGTGTCTTCGACGACGTCGACGCGGTGATCATGCTGCACCCGTTCAGCCACGACGTCGCGCTGCACCCGTTCCTGGGCCGCCGTCAGCTGGAGATGGTCTTCCACGGCGTCGGTGCGCACGCCTCGGCCCAGCCGTTCATGGGCCGCAACGCGCTGGACGCGGCGGTCGCGGCCTACCAGGGCGTCTCGGCGCTGCGGCAGCAGCTTCCGCAGAGCGACCGCGTGCACGGCGTGTTCAGCGACGGCGGTGCGCGGCCGAACGTCATCCCGGCCCGCGCCGCACTGCTGTTCTACCTGCGCTCCCAGAACCCCGAGACCCTGCGGGACCTGGCCACCCGCATGACGTCGATCGCGGAGGGCGCGGCGGCGATGACCGGCTGCGGCGTCGAGCTGATCTGGGACGCCCAGGCCGCATACCTGCCGATCCGGTTCAACACCACGCTCGCCGGGCGCTGGTCGGTCAACCAGGCCGGCACCGGCCGCAAGCCGCTGCCGCCCGGCATCGTCCCGGAGTCGCTCACCGGGTCCACCGACCTCGGCAACCTCTCCTACCGGATGCCGGCGCTGCACCCGATGCTCGGGATCGCGGGGTCGACGGTCGCGTTGCACACCAAGGAGTTCGCGATCGCCGCCGGTTCGGAGACGGGTGACGCGGGCGTCCGCGACGGCGCGCTCGGGCTGGCCCTGACCGCCGCGGACTACCTCGGCGACGCCGAGCTGCGGAAAGCCGTCCACGACGAGTTCGAAGCGGCGGGAGGCGCACTGGACGTTCCGGCGTTCTTCGACTGAGGCGCGCGGAAAGCCTGAGAACCGCCTGAGTTTTCTCAGCTGATTCTTCTCAGCAAAGCCTGAGGGATTTCCACAGGTTGTTCACAAGCACAGGCGCGAATCTTGGTTCATGACCGAGAACGAGAGTCGGCCCGGCCCCGCCTCACCCGGTGGGCACCAGCCGCACCAGCACACCCAGCAGTACGGGCCGTACGCGCAGTACGCCTACCCCCAGCAGGCCGCGCCGAATCCGCTCTTCACCCCGCAGCCGCCGCCGGCACCGCAGTCCCTCAAGAAGCCGCGCCGGGGCGGCCGGGTCGCGATGCTGGTCGGCGCGACCGCGCTCGGCGCCGCGCTGGTCGGGGGCGTCGGCGGCGCCGCGATCGTCGGGCTGACCGCGACCTCGGCGGACGGCACGACGTCGGTGAGCGCACCGGCGGCGACGGGGCAGACGGTCGCCAACAGCACTTCCGGCGACGTCAGCGGCGTCGCGGCGAAGGTGACGCCGAGCGTCGTCCAGATCAACGTCACCACCGACCAGGGCGAGGCGATCGGCTCCGGCGTCATCCTCACCGCAGACGGCCGGATCCTGACCAACGCGCACGTCGTCGACGGTGCCCAGAGCGTCGTCATCACGACGTCCGACGGCACGAAGTACCAGGCCGGCGTGGTCGGCGCGGACACCAAGGCGGACATCGCGGTGGTCCAGGCGAAGAACGCCAGTGGCCTGACCGCGGCCGGCCTCGGGGACTCGAGCAAGCTCGCCGTCGGCCAGGAGGTCATCGCGATCGGCTCGCCGGGCGGGCTGCAGAACACCGTCACGACCGGCATCGTCAGCGCGCTGAACCGGAACCTGTCCGACATCGGCCAGGGCGAACAACAGCAGCAGCAGTCGCCGTTCAACCGCACCTCGAACCAGACCAGCGACTCGCCCAGCTACACCGCGATCCAGACGGACGCCTCGATCAACCAGGGCAACTCCGGCGGCGCGCTGGTCGACGCGAGCGGCAACGTGATCGGGATCAACTCGGCGCTCTACAGCCCGACGGCGTCGGCGAACGGCTCCGCGGGCAGCGTCGGGATCGGCTTCGCCATCCCGATCAACGACGCCAAGAAGATCGTCGACCAGATCGTGAACAACTGAAAGACGTGGACGGGCCGTATTCGGGGCGGCCCGTCCCTCCCGCTTCGGGGAGCGGGGAACACGGCGAAGGCCGTTTCGAGAGTCAATCGGGGGCTCTCGAAACGGCCTTCGCGCTGTCTACAGCTCGTAGGTGAGCGTGAAGGTGTGGTTCTTCTCCTCGTCGATCTCGATGCTCGCCGTGCCGGAGATCCCGGCCAGCTCACCCGAGCCGGAGCCGGTGAGGATCGTCAGCGTCAGGCCGGTGTCGTCGGCCGTGTGGTGCAGGACGAACGCACCCTTGCGGCCGTCGACCGAGACGGCGAGACGCTCGAAGGCGACGTACGCGCGCGAAGTCGCGTTGGACGCCGTCAGCATCTCGACCGTGCTGGTCCCCTCGACCGCGCCGGTGAACGTCTTGGCGATCGCCACCCGGGCGAACTCCGTGCCCGCGGCCTCGTCGGTCGCCTGCGGCTCCCACTTGTCTAGGACGAACGACGCGGTGGCGGTGCTGGTCATGGCTGGTTTCCCCTGTTCGTCGGTGATGGGCGCCAGCTTGGCAGCGATACCTGACAGGTCGCGTCAGGTTTTTCTCAGCGCTTCCGGTTGCCGAACAGCCCGCGGGTGATCTCCCGGCCCAGCGCACTGGCGGCGGACCGCATGAACGACTTCACGGCCGGGTTCTTCATCGCCGACTCGATCATTCCCGGCTCTTCCTTCTCCTTCTTGGGAGCGGGCGCAGGCGCGGGGGCATCGGGAGCGGGCGCAGGCGCGGCCACCTTCGCGGCCAGCTTCTCGTAGGCCGACTCCCGGTCGATCGTCTCCGCGTACTTCGCGTGCAGATCCGACGAAGCGACCGAAGCGGCGACGGCCTCCGCGCCGATCGAGCCCATCTTCGACCGCGGCGCCCGCAGCCGCGTCCACGCCACCGGCGTCGGCGCGCCCCGCTCCGACAGCACCGTGACGATCGCCTCGCCGATGCCCAGCGACGTCAACGCCGTGTCGAGCTCGTAGAACTTCGTCTTCGGGTAGGTCTTGACCGTCTTGGCCAGCGCTGCCTGGTCGTCCGGCGTGAACGCCCGCAGCGCGTGCTGGATCCGCGCGCCCAGCTGGGAGAGGACGTTGTTCGGGATGTCCGTGGGCAGCTGCGTGCAGAAGAACACGCCGACGCCCTTCGACCGGATCAGCTTCACGGTCTGCTCGATGCGCTCCAGGAACGCCTTCGACGCGTCGTTGAACAGCAGGTGCGCCTCGTCGAAGAAGAACACCAGCTTCGGCTGGTCCAGATCGCCCTCCTCCGGCAGCTCCTCGAACAACTCGGCCAGCAGCCACATCAGGAACGTCGAGAACAACGCCGGCTTCGCCTGCAGGTTGTCCAGCTCCAGCAGCGTGACGACGCCCTTGCCGTCGCGTGCGCGCATCAGGTCGTGGACGTCCAGCTCCGGCTCGCCGAAGAAGTCCTCCCCGCCTTGGGCCTCCAGGTTGGACAGCGCCCGCAGGATCACCCCGGCCGTCGCGGCCGACACCCCGCCGATGCCCTTGAGGTCCGCCTTGCCCTCGTCGCTGGTCAGGTGCGTGATCACCGACCGGAGGTCCTTCGTGTCCAGCAACGCCAGCCCACGCTGGTCGGCCCAGTGGAAGATCAGGCCGAGCGTCGACTCCTGCGTCTCGTTCAGCCCCAGCACCTTCGACAGCAGCACCGGCCCGAAACTCGTGATCGTCGCCCGGATCGGCGCGCCCTTCCCGCCCGTCCCCAGCGACAGGAACTGCACCGGGAACGCCGTCCCCGCCCAGTCGTCACCCAGCTCCTGCGAGCGCTTCGACACCTTGTCGTTCGCCTCGCCGGCCGCCGCGAGACCCGACAGGTCACCCTTCACGTCCGCGAGCACCACCGGCACCCCGGCCGCCGACAACTGCTCCGCCACCAGCTGCAACGTCTTCGTCTTGCCCGTCCCGGTCGCCCCCGCGACCAGCCCGTGCCGGTTCAGCGTCGCCAACGGCAGGCGCACGGCGGCACCCGCGTCCACCTGCCCGTCGATCACCACCGCACCCAGCTCCAGCGCGGCACCCTCACTCGCATAACCGGCGGCGATCTCGCCCGCCGGCGTCCCCTGCTCCGTCACTCGCGACTCCCCGATCTGTGTCCTGCACCACACCGGTGGCGGCCCCGCGAGCGTAAACGCGCCGTACGTGCAGGTAACGCACCTCTTGTCCCCGTGTCGGGTTAGGGTCACCAGGTGACCGACCGCCTAGTCTGGATCGACTGCGAGATGACGGGGCTCGACCTCGGCAAGGACGCGTTGATCGAAATCGCCGCCCTCGTGACCGACGCGGAGCTCAACGTGCTCGGCGAGGGAGTGGACATCGTCATCCACGCCGACGAGGAAAAACTCGCCGGCATGCCCGAGATCGTCCGCGAGATGCACGCCCACTCCGGCCTCACCGAAGAAGTGCGCCGCTCCACGGTGACCCTCGAAGAAGCCGAGCGCCGCGTCCTCGAGTACATCCGCGAGTACATCCCCGAACCCGGCACCGCACCGCTCGCCGGCAACTCCATCGCCACCGACCGCGGCTACATCACCCGCGACATGCCGGCCCTCGACGCGCACCTCCACTACCGCCTCGTCGACGTCTCCTCCATCAAGGAACTCGTCCGCCGCTGGTACCCGCGCATCTACTACGCCAAGCCGGAAAAGGGCCTCGCCCACCGCGCCCTCGCCGACATCAAGGAATCCATCGGCGAACTCGACTACTACCGGCGCGTCGCCTTCGTCGCCCAACCCGGCCCCAGCAGCGACGAAGCCAAAGCCGCCGCCGCTGAAGTGCGCGAACAGCACCAGGGGTAACCCCCCGGAAAACCACGCGCGGGCACCCGCTACGATTACAGCATCGAGGTGATCGCACGCGGTTGCCTCAGATGGTGGGCGTAGCTCAGCTGGTAGAGCACCTGGTTGTGGTCCAGGAGGTCGCGGGTTCGAAACCCGTCGCTCACCCCATCGCCCCGGTTTGGTCGGTCCCTTGCGGGACCTCCCCGAGCCGGGGTTTTGCCTTTTCTTGTGGGGGTCGAACCCCCACACCCCCGCCGGGGGATGCCCCCGGACCCCCATCCCGTGTGGTCGGTCTGGGGGTCAGCTCGTGGCTAGGAAGTCTTCCTTTGACGGGTTCAGCCAGGCTGGGCGTGCTGCCGCCAAGGCCAGTAGGGCTAGGGCCAGGAGGACGTAGAGGGTGTGGGCTAGCGCCTGGGCTGCTGTCGGGTAGTTGTCTGGGAGGATTACCAGGCCTACCAACGGGACGTTTGAGCGTCCTGCTCCTACCTTCCAGGCGAATGTCAGCAGGTATGTTGCTGTGAGGATTGCTGCTGGCCACCAGGTGCGGGAGCGGAGGGCGCCGCAGGCGGCCATGGCGAAGAACGGGATGAACCAGACCCAGTAGTGCGTCCAGGTCCAGGGGGTTACCAGGACCATTGTTGCGCCTATGACGCTCACTGCCAGCAGCTCTCGGCCTTCGCGGTGGGCTCGGACTGCTATCCAGAGGGCCGCCAGGGCGACTACTCCTGCTACTGGGATCCAGATGGGGCCTGGGACGTCCGCTATGCCCAGCAGGCGTGCTAGTGCGCCTCGGATCGACTGGTTTTCCGGGGACATTGCGTCGCTGTCGCCGGTGATCCTTGACGGGTCGGCCAGGTTGGCTGCCCAGAATGCTTTTGAGTCGCCTGGTAGGGCTACGAAGCCTGCTAGGGCCGTTACGGCGAATGCGCCTACTGCTACTGCCGCCGCGCGGAAGCGGCGGGTGGCCAGTAGGTAGATGACGAAGATGCCTGGGATCAGTTTGATGCCCGCCGCGACTCCTACGCCGACGCCTGTCCACCAGCGGTTGCGGCCCGTCAGGTCCGCCAGCACCAGCACCAGCAGGACCAGGTTCACCTGGCCCGCCGTGAAGTTCATCAGCACCGGCTGCAGGGGCAGCGCCAACGCCGTCAACGCCGCCGTCGCCGCGACCCGGCCGTGGTCGCGGGCGTAACCCTGCTGCCCCAGCGAGATCCAGACGACCGCCAGCAGCGAGAACAGGTTCACCAGCAGGGCCAGCATCGGCAGGAGCAGCTTCGGCACCAGCGTCAGGGCGACGAACACCCCGGCCGCGAACGGCGTGTACTTGAACGTGCCGCCGATCGTCGGCAGGTGGGACACGCCCGGCTCGTACAGCGGCACACCCGCCCGCACCGCCTGGCCGGTGGCCACATAGGACTTGAAGTCCTCCAGGTAGATGCCGGTCGACGTCCAGATCCCGGCCCACACCGTGTAGCCCGCGAACACCACCAGCAGCAACAGGCCGGAGAGCACGGACCACCAGAGCGGCGCCGGCAACCTGCGCTCGACCGCTGCATCCGGAACGACGACCGTCGACATCGGGTAACCCCCTCGGGGCACCACGAGCAGCAGCACACCCCTCGAAAACCTGGCAAAACGCCCTGCGGCGAGAGGCGCGCGGCCAGTGTAGCGATCCGGGTTCACCCGGATGGCCTTCGCCTGCCAGTGGTAACCCTCACGACCGGATGGCTCAACGTGCGGGAGTCTCGACCGGGGTGCACCGTGATCTCGTGGAACGTTCACGGGTGACGCTGCGCAAGAAGAAACTGCGGTACGAGGACATCACCGTGGTCGACCAATCGCTGCTCAAGCGGGCCGTTGCGGCCGCCGCGCTGGGCAACGCGATGGAGTGGTTCGACTTCGGTGTCTACGCCTACATCGCCGACACCATCTCCGAGGTGTTCTTCCCGGCGAGCGTGGCGCCCGGGGTGCGGCTGATCGGGACGTTCGGGGCCTTCACCGCCGCGTTCCTGATGCGGCCGCTCGGCGGGCTCGTGTTCGGGCCCCTCGGCGACCGGATCGGGCGGCAGAAGGTCCTCGCCGTCACCATGATCATGATGGCGATCGGCACCCTCTGCATCGGGCTGATCCCGTCGTACACCTCCATCGGCGTCTGGTCGCCGATCCTGCTGGTGCTCGCCCGGATGGTCCAGGGCTTCTCCACCGGCGGCGAATACGGCGGCGCGACGACGTTCATCGCCGAGTACTCCCCCGACAAACGCCGCGGCTTCATGGGCTCCTGGCTCGAGTTCGGCACGCTCTCCGGCTACGTGCTCGGCGCGACCGTCGTCACCGGCATGAAGACCTGGGTCCCGCACGAGACGCTGCTCGACTGGGGCTGGCGAATCCCGTTCCTGGTCGCCGGCCCGCTCGGCATCATCGGCCTCTACATGCGCCTCAAGCTCGAAGAGACCCCGGCGTTCCAGAAGCACGCCGCGGAGTCCGAGAAGCGCGGCCGCTCCGGCGAGCCGTTCTGGAAGATGTTCACCGACTACTGGCCCTCGCTGCTGATCTGCATCGGCCTGGTGCTCGTGTTCAACGTCACCGACTACATGCTCCTGTCGTACATGCCGACGTACCTCTCCGAGCAGCTGCACCTCGACGCGACGCACGGCCTGCTGCTGATCATCGTCGTGATGGTCGTGATGATGCTGATCATCCTGGTCGGCGGCCGGATCACCGACAAGATCGGCCGCAAGCCCGTGATGATGGCCGGCTGCCTCGGCTTCCTCGTGCTCTCCTGGCCGCTGATGCTGCTGGTGCACGACGGTGGTCTCGTCGTCACCTTCCTCGGCCTGATGGGGCTCGGCCTGCTGCTGCTCTGCTTCGAGGTCTCGATGCCCGCGACACTGCCCGCGCTGTTCCCGACCGCGATCCGCTACGGCGCGCTGTCCATCGCGTTCAACATCTCCGTGTCGCTCTTCGGCGGCACGACGCCGCTGGTCATGCAGGCGCTGATCTCGTCCACCGGCCACGACTTCTGGCCGGCCTGGTACATGATGGCGGCCGGTGCGATCGGCGCCGTCGCGGTGTACTTCAGCCGCGAGACGGCGAACAAGCCGCTGTGGGGCTCGGGCCCCGCGGTCGACACCGAAGCCGAGGCGCGGAAGCTCGTCCGGGAGTCGGGCTAGCTCGCTTCGAGCAGCAGGCCGGCCAGCTCGGCGGGCATGGTGATCATGCAGTCGTGGCCGGTCTGCAGTTCCCGCACCCGCTCGCCCGCCGGGACGGGACGCCGGGTGATGCCTTCCGGCCGGCCGGCGACGCAGTGGATGTGCGTGCGCGGGATCGCCCGCACGGCCGGGTCGTCCAGCCGCACCGGCTCCGTCAGGCACCGCACCGGCTGGTCCGAGAGCATCGAACGCAGCCAGGCGACGTCGTCAGGATCGGTGACCCCGAACAGGCCGAGCGGCGGCGGCAGTTCCGGCAGCGGCGGCACACGCCAGCCGTCGACGGCCGCGTCGACGAGCTGCTTGCTGATCGGCATCACGTCGATCGCGGTTTCGCCGTCTTCCGGCACCATCGCGTCGAGGTAGACCAGGTGCGCGATCCGCTCCGGGACGCGGTTGGCCACCCCCGAGACGACCATGCCGGCGTAGCTGTGGCCGACGAGCACGACGTCGTCGAGACGCTCGTCCTCGATCAGGCCGGCGATGTCGTCGACGTGGGTGCCGAGCCCGACGTCGGGAGCCAGCAGGTGCGCCTTGTCGCCGTAACCGGTCAGGGACGGCGCGAACGCCCGGTGCCCGGCGGCCTCCAGCAGCGGGACCACGCGGTCCCAGCTGCGTCCGCTGTGCCAAGCGCCGTGTACCAGCAGAAAAGTCGTCATGGTCGAGTGGTTCCTCCTCGTGCCTCGGTACCATTCGGTAACCGAGACCATCGTGATCCACTCGACGCGCACCGGGCAATACGGCACTAAATGGTGCCCCGGTTCTCAGGAGGTAACCATGGAGGACCCGTGCAAGGCCCGGCAAGTCCTCGGCATCGTCGGGGACAAGTGGGCACTGCTGGTCGTGCGCATGCTCAAGGACGGGCCGCGGCGCTTCACCGAGCTCAAGCGGTCCGTCGAGGGCATCAGCCAGCGGATGCTCACCGTGACCCTGCGCGACCTCGAGCGCGACGGCATCCTGACCCGCACGGTCGTCGCCGTCATGCCCCCGCACGTCAGCTACGAACTGACGCCGATGGGCCGGACCCTGCGCGAGGCCACCGCGCCGCTGCTGGCGTGGAGCATCGAGCACCTGCCGCACATCGACGCGGCCCGCGAGGAGTACGACAACCGCTAGTTCGCGGCGGTCCGCCACTCGTCCCAGGACAGCTGCCAGACGCTCCAGCCGTCAGTCGGCTCGAGCTTCGGGCCGCCGCTGTTCTGCACGGTGACGACGTCGCCCTTCTTGGACGTGTCCATCAGCCACTTCGTGTTCTCGGTGGACAGGTTCAGGCAGCCGTGGCTGACGTTGCTGTGCCCCTGCTGCCGGACCGACCACGGCGCGGAGTGGTAGAAGATGCCGCTGTAGGACAGGCGGACGGCGTACTGGACGAAGGTGCGATAGCCGCCGGGGGTGTCCTCAGGGACGCCGTAGGTGCCGGAATCCATGGTGTAGCCGGTGTGCTCGCTCATCACGGTGTAGGTCCCGGCCGGCGTGGTGTGGCCCGGCTTGCCCATGGAGGTCGGCATGGTCTTGACCTCCTTGTCGTTGACGGTGACCGTCATCTGGTGGGTACCGCCGTCGGCGACCGCGACGAGCTTGTCGCCGACGGCGCCGGTGATCGTCTTGTCCTCGCGGCCGTAGCTGCCGTTGCCGAGCGGCTTGCCGTAGACGGCGGCGTCGACCTTGATCCTGGTGCCGCTCTTCCAGTAGTCCTTCGGCCGCCAGGTCACCTGCTTGTCGCCGGACCAGCGGAACGCGCCCTCGGTGGCCGGCTCGGCGGTGATCTTGAGCGCCTTCTCGGCCGCGGCCTTGTCGGCGACGTTGCCGGTGAAGGTGAAGATCAGCGGCAGCCCGACGCCGACGGTCTCGCCCTCGGCGAGGTTCACCGAGACACCGAGCTGGCGGGCGGGCTTGACGGTCGTGAAGTTCGACTCCGCCGTGACCGGCTTCCCGTCGGTCCCGGTCGCCGTCGCGGTCAGCTTGTAGGTCTTGCCGTACCCGAGCGGCTCGGCGGAGTCCCACCCGGCGCCGTCCGCCCGCGGCTTCCCGCCGACGGCCTTCCCGTCGGCCCCGGTCAGCTTCACGTCCCCGACCTTCCCATCGGCGACGGCGACGCTCACGGGCTCACCGGGCGCGACGTCCTTGGCGTCCTTGGCCGGGGTGAGCGTGAGCGCGGCGGCCTTCAGCACCGGTTTCGGCACGGGCGCGGACGTCGTCACCTGCGGCGGCTCATCCGAAGGACTGCCGCTGCACCCGGCCACCGTGAGGCCGATCACCCCCGCGGCCACCAGCAACCGCGCCCACCTGCCGCTCGAACGCCTCATGCCACCCGCCTGTTTAGTCGTCCATGTCCGGCTCCAGTGTGCCCGACCAGCCCGGACACCGGGGCGGGAACGCCCGAACCCGCACAAGGGGACCCCCCTGAAACAGGCTCGGCGGCTGGTGCTAATCTTTTCCACGTCGCCGAGGGAAACCTCCGGCAGACACCGGCGCCATTAGCTCAATTGGCAGAGCAGCTGGCTCTTAACCAGCGGGTTCGGGGTTCGAGTCCCTGATGGCGCACCCTCACTCCCCAGGTCGAAGATCTCTTCGGCCTGGGGATTTGCGATTTCCGGAAACTTCTCGTCCACTTCTGAACTGTCCACTGTGGTCGGTCGGGAGCCCGAGGGGAGCCCGAGAGCGCAAGCCGGGTGCAACGCCCTCCGCGGGATCACCCCAGCCAGCTTCCGAGCCGCATCGTCAGCCACTTCCTTGCCGACGTTCGTGTAGAGGTCCATCGTCACCTTGATCGACGAGTGCCGGAGCATGTGCTGGATCACCTTGATGTCCACCCCGGCCTCCAACGCCAGGGTCGCTGCCCCGTGGCGAAGGCCGTGCAACGTGATCGGGGGCAAGCCTGCAAGCTTGATCAGCTGCGCGAACTCGTCCGCGACGTCGGCGGGGTGCAGCGGACTACCGTCCGGCCGCGTGAACACCAGGTCGTTCTCGATCCAGTCCTCGCCCATGCGCGCCTTGGCCTCGTCCTGGCGAGCCAGCTGCACCCGCAACACCAAGACCGTGTTCGGGTCGATGGCGACCATGCCCTCCGACGACGGTGTCTTCGGCTTGCTCTGACCGGTCTCCCACCCGTACTGCACGATCTGGTTTGTCACCTCGATCGCACCCGCATCCAGATGAGTATCCGAGCGCCGCTGGCCACAGCCCTCGCCCCGCCGCAGGCCGGTGTGGGCGATCAGATGGAACAGCGGGTAGAGCGGGTGGCTGACGGCGAAGTCGAGGAACGCTCCGGTCTGCTCCTTCGTCCACACCATCACCGGATACGGCACGACGCCGGTCCGCTGCCACAGGACCACCCGCTCCGGCGTCCACAACTTCGGCTTCGGCCGCTCCGCCGCAGGCAGCTTGACCAGCTTCGCGACGTTGTGGGTCAGCAAGCCCTCATCCACCGCCGGCCGCAAGATCGCCCGCAGCGTCTCTTTGATCCGATTCAGCGACGCCGGCCCGACCGGACGCTGCCACTTCACCGCCGCGATCTTGCGCGGGTCGCCACTGGCCCGATACTCGGCGATCACCTCGTTACGCTCCACGATCGCCTCGAACATCGCATCCAGATGCCCCACCCGCAACCGATCACGCCGAACCCGGCCCAGATGCGGCCGCGAGTAGAGACGAACGTGGGACTCGTACGAGCGATACATGTTCCGGCTCACGGTGCGCTTCTTCAACGCCAGGAACGCGTCGAACACGTCGTCCATCCATGGATGCTCCAGCACCGGAGTGCCGGCCTTGACGAGACGGCGTACCGCCTCGATCTCGGGCAGTGGCCCCTGGTTCGAGATCAGTCTCGCCAGCAGGTCTCCGATCTTCCGCGAGGTCTCGTCGTCGTCCGCCTCGGCGATCCCGAGCAGGTCGTTGACTCGGTCGAGACCCTTCTGCGCCTTTGTCGCCGACTCATACCCACCACGCCGCCGCGGCCGCCGATTGCCTTGGTCGTCTTTGGGCAGTTCAATACGGAAGTACCACTGACCGTGCCGCTTGTTCGACAGCTTCGGACACCCGTCGCCGAGCGACTTCCTGTTCTCGTCCCGGCACGAACACCGCGGAACACCGAGCCATTGGCCACCGACGACACCTCACCTCTCGTTCGTCAAGCACCCACCAAGGGCTTTCCCAGCCCGAATGCTCGCGCTGCGGCCACCATTCGGGGAAGCCCGAGCCCGGGAAAGATCACCTGATCAGGTGGCAAGACCCAGCAACCGCAACAACCCCGACGTCGGCACCCGATACGACCCGCCCGCCCGGAAGACAGGGCAAGGAAAAGAGCCACCACGAGCCAGGGCGTACGCCGTGGTACGGCGGATCCCCAACGCCCGCGCCGCCGTCATGAGGTCCACCACTGCCGGCAACGCGGCGACCTCTCCTAGATGATTGATTCCGTGAAGATCATGTGAGCTGACCCGGTTCAGGACGTGAGAGGAGGGTGTCCAAGATCAATGTGTGAGCAAAGAACTAGACACCCTCCTGACAGCACTCTACGTGCTCGTGG